>NZ_BLTI01000008.1:0-886483 GCF_017312445.1 Novosphingobium sp. PY1
GTTGCCACCGGCACCGACACGTCGGCGCCGGTTACCGGCAACCTTGGCGGGGCTGGCATCGCGGGCACCTACGGCACGCTGATCCTGGGCGCCGACGGCAGCTATACCTACAACAGCACGGCCAATGCGATCGCCGGCGGCGCAACCGACAGCTTCGTCTACACCATCACCGATGGCGACGGCGATACCTCGACCACGACGCTGACGATCAGCCTCACCGATGTTTCGCTGGTCGGTGATGACGAGAGCGTGACGGTTTACGAAAAGGCCCTCGATACGGCCCAGACTGGCGCGGATGTTGCGGCCGGTTCGATTACCGGTTCGATGCCTTCCGATACGGGCGAAACCGCGAGTGGCGCCATCTCCGTGACGGGGGCGAGCGGCTATTCTATCGCCGGAGGATCCGTCAGTGGGAACGAGACGACGGTTGTCGGGACTTACGGCACGCTCGTGCTCAACAACAGCACCGGCGCCTTTACCTACACACTGACCTCTCCCGTCACGACGACGCCGTCGGCTAATGACGGCGTGTCGACGGCGCTCGGCGCGGAGAGCTTCACGTACACCGCGAGCGACGCCAACGGGAACACGACGACAGGCACTATCTCGATCGATGTTGTCGACGACACGCCCTATGCCGTCGTGCCCGAGGCGATCCAGGTGACCAATGGCGCGGCGCCGGTCTCAGCCCCTGCGGACCTTGATGCCGACATGTCGGTGATCGACAACTACGGGGCCGACGGGGCGGGCACTGTGCGCTTCGCACCGTCACTGGACGGGGCGGACAGCGGCCTGACGCACAACTTCGTATCGATCACCTACACGCTGGTTAGCGATACGGTGCTGGAAGCCTATGCCGGCGCGGACAAGATCTTCACCGTCACGCTGGACCCTACGACGGCCACCTACACGGTCGACATGGACGGGACCATCGACTCGATCCAGACCATCGACTTCAATGACGGCGGCTACAATTTCGTGGGCGGCAACAACAGCTGGTCGGGCTTCATTCCGGTGGGCGAGACGGTGGGATCGCCGATCGACAACAACAGCCAGGATCTGCTGCTGACACCGTCGATCAACAACGCCGACGACGGCACGATCAACTCCACCGCCAATACCGGCGGTATCGGCGGGGGCGCTTCGGTCGGTTCGAACGAGACCTTCCGGGTCGACTTCGTCACCGATCTGCGCGGCAATCCGGCAGACGGTCAGGGTGACTACGATACGGCGGCCAACCGGGACCATGTCTTCGATGGTCACTATACCGTCAACGGTGCGGTTGCCCTGTTCAAGTCGAGCGGTGGATCGACCGTCAACATCGCAGCCTTTGATGACCCCGACGGCAACACCGTTGTCGGCGACGGGGTGAAGGACACGATAACGGGTGTCTCGATTGCCTATCAGGGTGTCCCTTACGAGGATGCGAGCGGCAATCCGATCATTATCCCGACCACGACGGCGACAGACTACATCGTCAATGGCCATACTTTCACGGTTACGCTTCTCGGGGATGGTTCCGTCGACGTTGCCGGTGTCGCAGGTGCATCGGGCGCCAGCCTCTCCGGCACGCAGATCGCGGTCTTCACGGGCGACGGCTTCAACAGCGTCGAGTACACCTGGGCTGGCGGCGACACCTTCCAGATCGGCGACTTTGGCGCGAGCACGCTGACCAATGACCCGGTCAACTTCACCATTCCGGTCGAAGTGGTGGACGGCGACGGCGACGTTTCGGCTCAGTCCAATCTCTCGATCACGGCAGTTACGACGACGCCTCCGGTGGCGCTAGATCTCGATGGCGACGGCGTCGAATTCGTCGGGCTCGATGCCGGAGTCACGCACGACTATGGCAGCGGACTTGTGCAGACCGCTTGGGTCAGCGCCGATGACGGCCTGCTGGCCCACGATACCGGGCACGGCCTCGATATCGTCTTCACCGACGATGCCGCGGGAGCGGAAACCGACCTCGAGGGCCTGCGCCTGGCTTACGACAGTAATGGCGACGGCAAGCTGACGGCAGCCGATGAGAGCTACAGCGAGTTCGGCGTCTGGCAGGATGCGAACAGCAACGGCGTTGTCGATGCGGGCGAGTTCAAGACGCTGGCGCAGATGGGGATCACTTCGATCGAGCTGACTGCGGAAGGCCCGGGGTCGTCGCAAGCCGATGGCGATGCAATCGTCCATGCGACCGGCGAGTACACCATGAAGGGTGCCACTTACGCACTGGCCGACGTCTCGTTCGCAACGGCGAGCGTCGAGAGCCAGACTGCGGCACGCACCGCCGAAATGGCGACGATCACTGCGGCTGCGGCAGGCTTCATGATGTCGGGTGCGGCCCATGCGATGCCGCTCTCGCCAATCGCGATAGAGGCGATTGCCGCGGCGATGCAGACTTTCGAGACGCATCTGCCCGAAGTGACGGTTGCAGTGCCGGAACATGCTCCGGCGACGCCGCCGGTGACATTCCTGCAGGATGGCCAGCAGGCTCACCAGGACAGCGAGCCCGAAAGCCACCCGTCGCAGCACGCAGCGGAGCAGGGCGCCGGGCATGGCCTGGGTGACGTGGTGCAGCATCAGGACGTCTCCGTGCAGCCGATTGGCGGCGGCGAGGAAGGCCACGTCCAGGCGAGTGCGGCTCCGGCTCTGTTCGGCGGCGCTGACTCGGGGCTGATGCAGGCATTGCTGCTCGCCGCACAGGGCGAGCAGGCCGGTGGTTCGAATGACCAGGGCAATGGCACCGGAGCCGGGCAGGGGAGCGGGCACGGGGGCGAACATGGCTCCGGGAATCTACCTGCCGTGCAGGAAGCGATTGCCGAAAGCGCCGGGCACCATGCTGTGGACTCGCTGATCGACCACTTCGCCGGGCATCAAGGCGCGCACGGCGCTCCCGCGATTGCCGAGACGATGGGGGCGGACGGCCTGGATCACGTGCTTGGCGCCATGCTCGCCGGCGGCGGCCTCGACGGCCTGCACGCGGCGGGTCTGGCCGGTGGATTTGAGATGGCTGCAATGGCTGCAGCCATGGAAGCACATTCGACGACGGTCGCCTGACGCGACCCGGGATATCGAGGGGATGAAAATGACGGGCAATTGGAAGGGGCCTCTGGCGGCATTCGCGCTGGCTGGATGTCTGGTCCCGGTGGCGGCTTCGGCACAGGACCAGCAATCGGACCTGATGTCGCTGGGCAAGGGGGAGCTCAAGAGCGAGATCCGCACGCGATACGACGCGGCTCTGGCGCAGACCGGGGATGCGAGCGTCGTTTCGGCCGATACGCCGGCCTACATGTGGGCTTCGCAGGCCAAGGCGCAATGCGGCATTGCCATGGGTTTCCTGAAAAGCGGGACCAAGGACCCCGTCAGCATCGGCAAGTGCGACGAGGCCTATCGCCGCATGACCCAGCCGCAGATGGTGTCGCAGGAAGCCGCTGCCCCGCAGCCGCCGGTCGCCGAGGCACCGTGCCTGCCCGGGCCCTACATCGTGTTCTTCGACTGGGACAGCAGCATGATTTCGCCCGACGCGGCGACGATCCTCGATTCGACCGTGTCTTCGACCGCAGGCTGCGGCGGGGCTGCGATCCGGATAGACGGATATACGGATCGTTCGGGAAGCGACCGCTATAACATGGGGCTTTCGACGCGCCGGGCCGATGCCGTGCGCGACTACCTCGTGTCGCATGGCACGACGGCCAATTTGTCCACGCAGGCGTTCGGTGAAAGCAACCCGCGTGTGCCGACGGCGGATGGGGTTCGCGAACTCCAGAACCGCCGCGTTGAGATTACGGTCGAGTGACCGGGAGAGGTGTGAAGATGTTGTACGGTAGAACCATCGCGGCGGGGATTGCGGTCCTTTTGTCCGGAACGGCTTCGGTGGCGCTGGCGCAGTCGGCCGGCCCGGTGAGCCTGCGCGATGCCATAGTCGTGGCGGTCAATTCGAACCCCGAAGTGGCGCAGGCCCAGTATAATACCGAGGCCATCCAGTTCGAGCGCAAGCAGGCGCAGGGCCTTTATGCCCCGCGCGTCGATGTCGAGGCATCGGCAGGCTGGCGCCACCTTGAGAACAGGACCCGCCGTTCGCTCGGCATTGCCGGGCAGGAACTCTACCCGCTGAGCGCTGAAGTGCGTGCGGAATGGGTTGCCCTCGACTTCGGTCGCCGTCGCGGAGAACTGCTGCGCCAGGCAGCGCGCGTCGACGGTGCCTCGCTTCGGGTGGTCGAACGTTCTGAATACATCGCCCTTCAGGTCGCGCGTCAGTACCTCGATATCCTCCTCCAGCAGCGCATCGTTGCCGCGAGCGAGGATAACGTGGCGTTTCACCGTTCGCTGGTGAACGATCTGACAACTGGAGTGGAACAGGGATCGATCTCGATCGCCGACCAGCAGCAATCGGAAGAACGACTGCAGGCCGCGCTCGTCCGCCAGTCGGAAGCCGAGCAGGACCTGACGGAAGCGAAGATCAAGCTGCGTCGGCTGACCGGTCTCGACATCGACAATGTCACGATGCCGCCCGAACTGGCGGAAGGCTTGCCGGCCACCCTCAGCGAGGCGGTCGGGATGGCCCGCACTGAAAATCCGCTGGTCAAGGAAGCGGCGGCGGACGTCGATGCTGCAGGGGCACTGGCCGACAGCGTGCGCGGCGACGGTTTCCCCAAGATCGGCGTGGACCTGAACGGCCGCGCCGGTGAGGACATCGACGGTTTCCGCGGTTCCACCAAGGATGTGCAGGCCCGCGTTTTCCTGCGCTGGAACGTGTTCGACGGCGGCATCAACCGCGCCAACTACCAGGAGATGGTGCGCCGCGCGAGCGAAGCGCGCTATCGGCTCTACCAGGTGACCCGCGAAGCCGAAGAGGACGTCCAGACCGCCTGGACCACCCTGCAGACGCAAGGGCGCATCGGTGAACAGCTGGGCAACCAGAGCCGCGTGTCGGATGACCTGCTGCTCTCCTACCGCAGCCAGTTCAACGTCGGGCGTCGTTCGCTGCTCGACGTGCTCGATGCGCAGAACACGCGCTACAACGTGCAGGTCCGGCTCGAAACCGCGCGCTTCTCGGAAATGTTCGCCCGTTATCAGGTGCTGGCCGCGACCAATCGCTTCCTCACCACGATCAACGTGCCGGCAGGTGCCGGGGCCGGTATGAACGAGCGGGACCGCTTCCACTACGGGCCGCCCAATCCGGCCGAGACACAGTACCGCACCTATCCCTGACCCTGCGCATGGCGGCGCGGCGATTGACGGCAGTGGCTAACGGGGGCGGTTCTCGCCCCCCTGGATGAGCGTAATGTTCGAAGCAACGGAAGTGAAGCGCGGCGAGGAAGACTTTCTCGTCGCGTGCATTGCCCGCATGGCGGAAAAGGCCGGCGTCTCCTGCGCGCCGGTCATGTTCTCCTCGCTGGCGCGCAATGCGCAAGGCTACCTGCCGCGTCACCAGGCCGAAGCGGCGTTGGAGCTGCTGGGCCTCAACTGCGACGCCTCGCGTCGCACCAGGTTGCCGACCAAGCCGGAGTTCTACCCGGCCATCGTCTCCTTCGAAGAGGGCCAGGTCGCCGTCATTCACGAGGTGAAGGACGCGGATGCTCGGGTCTGGCGTCCGGAAACCCGCAGTGAAAGCTGGGAGCCGGTAGCGGCACTTGCCGAACGCTACGATGGCTGGATGGCCACCGTCTTCGGAGATTCCTCGAGCGCGCGGGAAGCTGGGGCGCCTTGGCAGGAGCGGGCCAAGAGCCACTGGTTCTGGAGCGAGCTGTACAAGCTGCGCGGCCAGTTCTGGCCGGTGATGGTGGCCTCCGTCATCGTCAACGTGCTGGCGTTGTCCTACCCGCTGTTCTCGATGAACGTGTACGACCGTGTCATCCCTAACCGCGCGCAGGCCACCTTGTGGGTGCTGGCGGCAGGCGTACTGATCGCCTTTGCCATGGATTTCATGATCCGGCGTGCGCGGACCCGCGTGCTGGACCAGATCGGGCGCGATCTCGACCTGAAGCTGTCGCAGAAGATCTATTCCAAGGTGCTGTCCTCCCCGCTCGCCGGGCGCAAGGGCCACACCGGCAACCTCGTGGCGCGCGTCTCCGAATTCTCGCTGGTGCGCGATTTCTACGCCTCGACGACGATTGTCCTTGTCGCAGACATGGCCTTCCTCGTCCTGTTCCTGGCGGTGATCGCCTATATCGCGGGCTGGCTGGCGATGGTGCCGCTGATCGGGGCGGCGTGCATGGCGATCTTCGGCCTGCGCCTGCAGCGCAAGGTCAGCAGCGCCGCGCTCGATGCGCAAGTCGACAACGGGCTACAGCAGACGCTCCTGGTGGAATCGATCTCGGGCATCGAAACGCTCAAGAGCCTGTCGGGCGAAGGCGTGATGCTCGGCCGCTGGCGTCAGCTTGCCGAAGCCGGTGCCCATTCGCAGCGCCGTCTGCGCGACGTCAGTTCCGCGGCGATCTCGCTGGCTTCCACCTTCCAGCAAGTTACCAGCATCAGCCTTGTCATCGGCGGATACTACCTGTTCGACGCGGGCAAGATCACGATGGGCTCGATCATCGCCATCGTCATGCTTTCGACCCGTTCGCTTTCTCCCGCCGCGCAGTTGGCCTTTCTGCTCACCCGCAGCCAGCAGGCGCGCAAGGTGCTGGATTCGCTGCAGCAGGTCTGGCTCGAAGAGGATGAGCGCACGATGGGCAGCACTTCGCTGACCCCCGAAGTGCGCAGTGCCAATGTCCGCACCGAGGATCTCGAATTCACATATCCGCAGGCCTCGATCCCCTCGCTCGCCGGGATCAACCTGACGATCAAAGAGGGCGACCGCATCGCCATCATCGGCAAGGTCGCCTCGGGCAAGTCGACGCTGGGCCGGGTGATCTGCGGTCTCTACCAGCCCACCGCCGGCTCCATGCTGATCGACGGGATCGACAGCCGCCAATACCGGCCGCAGGACCTGCGCAACGCCTATCGCTTCGTGGGGCAGGATGCCGTGCTGTTCAGCGGCTCGATCAAGGACAACCTCGCGATCGGGGCCGGTATCGTGCATGACGAGGACCTTCTTCGCGCCTTGCGGCAGGTGGGGGCGGACGAGTTTCTCTCGCGAGATGCCAGCGGTTTCGATCGTCCGGTCGGCGAATCCGGCGTCCAGCTTTCCGGCGGGCAACGGGCGTTCCTGTCGCTTGCCCGGGCCATGGTGAAGCCCTCGCGACTGCTGTTCCTCGATGAGCCGACCGGCGCCATGGATAGCCAGACCGAGCAACTTTTCGTCGAGCGCCTGTCCCAATCCCTGTCACCTTCGCAGACACTTGTTGTCGCGACCCACAGACCGGCACTTTTCTCGATCTGCAACCGCCTGATCGTGCTGGACAGGGGGCGGATCGTCGCTGACGGTCCGCGCGACGAGATCATTGCGTCGGCAGGCATGGGAGCCAGATCGTGAACGCCGCAGCTGCCTCTATCGTAGGGCATGGAATGCAGCGCACACGTGCGCACGCTGCCCCGGTGCGCGCCAGGCGCGCGATGATGGCGGCGCTCGGCGGCGTCGTCCTCCTTGGCCTCGTCGCCTGCACGCAGGTTCCCGGGCTGCGCAGTATCTTCGGCCTTGGCGCGAACGAACCGGCGCCAGTCATCGTACCTGCCGAACAACTGCGCGAAGTCGAAGCCATGACGGTGGACGACAAGTCGCAGATCCTCGTCGAAGGCAGCGAGGCCGAACAGCGCAATGCCGCGATCGCCGTCTCGGGCCTCCCGGTGGAAAGCGCGGCCAGCTTCGTCCTGCACGACACTTCCGGTGCTGCCTATCGCACGGCGCTGAAATGCATGACCCAGGCGGTTTATTACGAGGCCGCCCGCGAACCGCTGGAGGGCAGGCGGGCCGTGGCACAGGTCGTGCTCAACCGGGTGCGCCATCCCGCCTATCCGAACAGCGTCTGCGGCGTCGTCTATGAGGGCTCGCAGCGCACGACCGGGTGCCAGTTCAGCTTCACCTGCGACGGTGCGCTGCTTCGCGCGCCCATGGCATCGCTTTGGGCCGAGGCTCAGGAAGTCGCGCGCGAGGCCCTTGCCGGGCGCGTCGAGGCCAGCGTCGGCACCGCTACCAACTACCACGCCGATTACGTCCTGCCCAAGTGGGCCTTCACCCTCGCCAAGATCGACAAGATCGGCCGCCACATCTTCTATCGCCTCCACGGCAAGTGGGGCCAGCGTGCGCTGTTCACCAGCGCCTACAGCGGGGTCGAGCGCATTCCGGCGCTCGATTACGAAGGTTTGCGCGCGCGCCTGATTGCCGCATCGCAGCCGCTGGTCGAGCCCGCACCGGCGCCGGGCCTGACCGTCCCGCCGGCCGTCACCGACCGCCATGCCGCCAACGACGTCGGCGGGCGCATCGATACGACCAAGCAATGGCGCCTCTCGATCCCCGATCCGGTTTCGGCCAGCTCGAAGTACCAGTCCGCCATCGCGGCCAGCACGTTGGCCCATTCGCAGGCTGTCGAACCGGGGATGGAAACGGCATCCGCACCGCCAAGGATAGTGCTCGCACGATGAACGCCATGATTTCGTCTTTCAGGCAGCGGATCGGTTACGACGACTGGGATGCCAGCCGCAGGCTGATTGTCCTGTGCGGCGTTGCCCTGCTGGTGCTGTTCGTCTGGGCCGGGCTTGCCCGCGTCGACGAAGTGACCCGCGGCATGGGCAAGGTCGTGCCGTCCAGCAAGGCCCAGCTCGTCCAGGCGGCCAGCCCGGCCACGGTGCTGTCGATCCTCGTGCGGCCCGGCCAGATGGTGAAGAAGGGCCAGTTGCTCGTCCGTCTCGACGATTCCCAGTCGTCTTCCGCGCTGGGTCAGTTGCAGGCAGAAAACGAGCGCCTTGCCGCGCGGGCCGATCGTCTGGAAGGGGAGGGCACCGGCACGGAAAGCTCCTGCGGCGAAGGCACGATCTGCGCCGAGGAAGCACGCCTTGCCGACGTGCGCCGCGCCGCCGCGCAGAGCCGCCAGAACGCCCTTGTTGCGCAAGTCGATCAGCGTCGCCGCGATCTGCAGGAGGGCCAGGCAACGGTCGCCTCGCTCCAGAACAGCGCGAAGCTGGCGCAGGACCAGGTCAACATGCTCACCCCGCTTGCGCAGAAGGGCATCGTCCCCAAGACCGAACTGCTGACTGCCCAGCGCGATCTTGTCGACACGCAGGGGCGGCTCTCCGCGGCGCGGCAGGGCGTCGGCCGGGCGCAGGCGGCGATCCGCGAAGCCGAGGCGCAGTTGCGGCAGGCCCGCCTCGATTTCCAGCAGGAGGCGCTCAACGAGCGCAGCGAGATCACCACCAAGATCGCGGTCAACGAAGAGACGATCAAGGGCGCCGAGGCCCGCCTAGAGCGCAACGAATTGCGCGCGCCCGCGACCGGCTACATCAACGATGTGCAGGTCACCACGGTCGGCGGCTTTGTGAATGCGGGCGAAAAGCTCATGCAGATCGTGCCGGTGGGCGAAAAGCTGCTGGTGGAAGCGCGCGTCGATCCCAAGGACATCGCCTTCATCAAGGTGGGCGATCCTGCCAACGTCAAGGTCACCGCCTACGACTTCTCCATCTATGGCGGGCTTACGGGCCGCGTGCGCAACATCAGCGCGGACAGCATCTACGACGACGTCGAGCGCAAGGCCTACTACAGTGTGATGGTGGAAACCGACAAGGCGTTCATCGTCAAGAACGGGACGCGGCTGCCGATCATGCCGGGCATGATCTGCGACGTGGAAATCGTGACGGGGCGCAAGAGCATCCTGACCTACCTGTTCAAGCCGGTCCTGCGCGCCTTCGACGAGGCTCTCACCGAGCGCTGATTTTCACGCTGGGCGGCAGCGTTCAGCGTGCGGCAATAAGCGTCGGGGCCTGTTCCGGTTGGCGGGTATAGCCGTGCAGCCACTTGCCGCTGGTGCTGAACGACATGATCGGCCGGTAGTCGTAGCTCATTACGCCGTCGAGCAGCTTGTCGGTCGCATTGTCGAGCACCCAGTAACGGCCCTCCAGCTTCACGACGAGCAGGGCATGATCGGCGTTGCGCACGGTATCGCGCGCGATCGTCAGGTACATGTCGGAACGCGGCACGCCCAGTGCGGCAAGCGCCTGCATCTTGAAGATCGCGATGTCCTCGCAGTCCCCGGCGCCGCGCTTGAGGGTCGCGCCGGCGGTCGCCCAGTAGTCGGACTTGCCGTAGATCTCGCTGTCCTCGCGGTAGCGGATATGCCGGTTGGCCCAGGCATTGACCGCCGCCAACGTCATTTCGCTCGCCCCGGCGCCGGAGCGCGCGGCCATGGCGGCGACGGCACGGCCAGGCAATCCGGCGCGGCGCACCCGGTCCCACTGCGCATCGAAAGTGGTATGGCGCAGCGGCAGGCGGGCGCTGCCGAGAAAATTCTCCGGATCGGCCGAGGCGCGGCTCGTCGCTGAGTAGATCGCCGGCAATGTGCGCGACTGGGTAAGGGCTGCGCAGCGCAGTCCCCCGGCAGCCGGTGCGATCGGCGCCGTCACCAGCGCCTGCGACGATTGCCCGGTGCGAGACGACTGCTGCATAGAGATCAGTTCAAGCCTGCTCGGTGCGCCGCCCAGCAACGCTGCCGCCTTGCTGGTCACAGGTTCCGCCGCCCGCGCCATGAGCCCTGCAGAAGCAGCTCCCTCGCAAACGCTGGCGAAGGAGTCCGGTTGCGATGAGGGAAGGCCGGAAAGGCCCGACACCCCCGCCACGGCAACCAGCGGCAGCCCCAGCACAACGGAGGCCGAAGCCTGCGCCGGCGCAGCAATCGCGAGCTGAAGGCCGAGGACCGGCACACCCGCAGCAACGAGATGGGACCACTTCATACGGCAAATTCTTGCCGCAGCGGCATCAATATGCCGTTTATCCCCGTGGTTAGCGGATATTAAGGATGTTGGGGGTCAGGCTGCGTTACCGGCAATGTCGTTTCGAAGGAAATGCATCGCCAGATCAGTCCAATGAGCAGCAGGCAATAGACGAACGTCAGGTTGACCCCGAGGGGAAATGTAAGCGCACGGCAAGCCAGTGGCGCAAGATAGAGGAGAGCCAGAAGCGTACGCTTCCATGCTCCGAAGAGGCGTGTCCTCGGTTGCCTCGCCAACCATAGCCAAGGCAGAATGAGAAACGCGAGATCGTAGTTGAAAAGGTACGGCGTCACCAAGGCGCTGGCGGCGAAAAGGAAGGCGAGTTTTGCGTCAACGGAGACCTTCGAGGACCAAACTTTCCAGGTCAGGCATATGAGGATGACGCTCGTCACGCCTTGTGCCCAGACCGCGAGTATTTCGCTACCGGCAGCACGAAAGGCAGCATAGACTGTGGTCTGACGCAGGAAGAACTCTGGTCCGGAACTGGTCATCAACACGCGGCTTACTTGCCAGCTTTCGGGATATGCCAGCATCGTCCCGGTGCCGAAGATCATCCATGCCAGCAATAATAGGGCTGTGCTCGAGCACGCAGCACCGGCGAAAGCGCGCCAGTTGCGCGAAGCCACGAAGGCAACAGGCATAAGCAGCGCCAGGTGCGGTTTGATGATGAGCGTGCCGGTCCAAAGCCCCGCCACGAAGGGCCTGCGCTCCAGACTGGTGGCGATGGCTGCTTGCAGGCCGCCTGTCAGCAGACCGGTCTGCGCGTGCCATGCCGAAACCAGGGCCCCGGGGAAAGCTGCGATTGGCCAGCTCAACGCCGGTTCGGCGTTGCGCGTCTTGTAAAGCCAGAACCCGTATGTGGCGCAAATCCAGGCAATCCACGCATGATTGTAGGCGAGGAGGCCAAGGGGAGCGACAATGAACAGGAAGGGTGGAGGATTGACGAAAGCGAAGACGTCGTGCCAGCCGACGGTGGCCTGTACGGCGAAAGTCGACGCGATATCGTAAGCGGTATCGGCTGCCCCGGCCAGGACCAGTTTGCCGGCCGACCAAAAGGCCAGAAAGTCGCTTCCGCCATCTCCCGTGGCTTGGCCGTAGAAGTGCAGGAAGCTCGGTAGAGAGGCTATCAGCAGAATCGCGGAATAGCCGACGAGCCTCTGGCGATCGATCCAGCGCAGTTGCAGGAAAGCGAGTTTACCGTCAGCCGGATGAGGGCTTTTCACAGGTTCATGCGCCGCGTGTAGAGAGGCGGGCTGCTAACCTGCAAGTGCTGCGTGCTTTGTGCGGGTACGATGGCGAAATGTCACGTTAACCCGCTCCGACAGGATCAGGTATGGCAGCCAGATCACTGCGCTGATCAGGACCTTTTCGATGTTGCCTGAAAGCAACGAATGCAACGCCGTCGCAACGGATGCGGGCAGGTTGCCGGTTTGCGTGACCTTTTCTGCAATCTGCAACTGCATGATCACGTCAAGAAGCCAGGTGAAAACGAGCATTCGCGGGAACAAAGGTGCAGTGCGAAGTGCCATGACGAAGCATATGGTGTAGAAGAAGTTCAGGGTGACGACATCCAATGTCATCATTCCTACCATCGTGGTGGCCCATGTTGGCGCGCTTGCCGGCATCGCCGGCATCGCCAGCATGAATTCGGTCGTCCGGAACGGCACGTTGAGCAACATTCCGGCGATCAGGGACGCCATGAATCCCGTCGGACCGAAGGCCGGTATCCGGCGCGCTTCCAGACAATCCAGTTGCCGCCATTGACCATAGCGACAAAATCGTACCGATGGCTGGCATGCAAGGTCGCGCAGCGGAAAACACGTTGCGGCGATACGATACGCAAGAACCGGTGCCATGGTTACGGCAAGAAACGGGAAAATCATGGAGGCAAGATTTGCGATCTGCGTTTCCCCACTCGATGCAATGGCAACCTTCGCCAGGGCAAAGAGCAACATCGTGCCAAGCCAATAGGTAATGATCCGTTCCATGCGCGAATGGAAAAAGTTCACGGCAGCCACGCTCCTGGTGTTCAACCAGGAGAACAGCACTCCTTTGAAATATTCGACCTTGCGACTGTCCGATGTTTGCGGTTGCCACATGTTCGATTTTTCCCTTTCCGTTCCTCCTTTAACATGGTCCGGTTTGGTTAAGCAGGCGTAAAATTCCGATGGACCAATGGACGGTGAGTCGTTTTCGAATCGCGCCGGGTTGATGCCGAATCCCCACAAGTGCTTGGAAATTAACCAATTATTTCAACAATTAACTTTCGTAAGCTACTGATTTACGGAGATAAAAAATACACTTAGCTTTTTAATTGACCAACTTGACCTTCCTGATCAATTCTAAGCGTGCCCTGTGAGGGAACCTACGCATAGGAACCGATGCAAGTCACGGTTCTATAAGAACAATAGGTCGCGTTGGTTCCAGTGTACTCTCTCACGGACGGTGGGTTAGCCGGAAATAGATGCCGGAGCCCTGGAAACATTAGTCAGGCGGGCAGCCATGGGGCTGGGGGACCGCAAAATGTTGACTAGGAGTGCGCTATGATCAAGTTTTTCCGTAATTTCGTTAATGATGAAGCTGGCGCTTCGGCTGCCGAATACGCTCTCATTCTTGCTCTTGTCGGCACCGGCATTGCGCTGGCTGCCTATAACCTCGGCACTGCCGTGTCGGGCGCGATGAATGATGCAACGACTTGCATCAAGAGCACCACTGGCACCTGCTAATATGTTAAGGCCTCGTCCCGATAAGGGGCGAGGCCGCTCATTCATTTCCTGAGGGCAAAAAGGGGGGGCGCTCAAATGCAGGGGCGCAATATCATTCTCATAGGAATAGCAGTAGTATTAGGCTTGATTGCCGTATTATTGGCTAATTCCTATTTTTCGGGTGTCGAACAACGACAGGCCAAGATCGCGCGAGAGCAGAATCTGAGCCAGATTGTCGTGGCAACGAAAGAATTGCCCTTCGGTACTGTTCTGAACGATCAGAACGTCCGGCTTGCAAATTGGCCTTCAAACTCGATCCCTGAAGGGGCCTTCACTTCGATTGCCGACGCAGCGGGTAAAGGCAACGCGACCTTGCGCAGCATCGTCGCTGGCGAACCCGTTCTGGCATCGAAGCTGTCTTCCCGCCCAACCCTGTCGGCCAACCTGCCCGCTGGACAATATGCCGTCGCTGTTCCGATCAGCGCTGTTGCCGCCGCTGGCGGCTTTATTCGTCCCGGTGACACGGTTGACGTCCTGCTGACGCGCAAGATCCCTGGCGATGGTGCTGCGGCCGATGACAAGATGACGGACGTCGTTCTCTCGACCGTTCCTGTTCTCGCCATAGATGTCGACGCAAGCGAAAAGAGCACCGAACCAAAGGCCGAAAGCAAGACCGCCACTCTGCAGGTCGATACGCTCGGCGCGCAGAAGCTGGCCTTGGCCCAGCAGCTTGGTGTTCTCAGCCTTGCTCTACGTAATGCTACGGATCAAACCGTTACCGCGGCATCAACCGTCCTTCCGAACCAGTTGACAGCCCGCAAGCTCTATATTGCCTCGCGGGAGAGCCGCGCGCCGTCAGCTCCGGCTGCACCGATCTCACGGTCGGTCATGTCGCCTGCGACGAGCGCGCCGCGCAGGAGCGGACCGATGATGACGATTTTCCGTGGCAGCGAACCCAGCCAGTATGAGGTGCAACGTGGCTACTAATCGCACGACGCGTACGGCGCTTGCCCTTGCCCTGGTGGCGATGTCGGGAGCCGGCCTTGCCGGATCGGCCGACACCGCGCGGGCCCAGGCTCTCACTGCCGGGGGACTTCATGCGGGCACGCTGGAAGTGCCCTTCAACAAGAGCCAGGTCGTCTCGGCCGACCGACCGATCGCGAAAGCGATGGTCGGCAGCTCTGACATTGCCGACATCCTGCCGGTCACGGATCGTTCGATCTACGTGCTGGGCAAGAAGATGGGCACGACCAGCCTGACGCTTTACGACAGTGCAGGCCGGGTAATCTCGATCATCGACATTGCCGTCGGTCCCGACGTCGAGGCGCTCAGCGACCAGATCAACGAACTGATCCCCGGCAGCAAGATCGATGCCCGGATCTCCAACGACTCCGTTGTTCTGACCGGCATGGTCAACAGCGCGGGCGCTGCCGACCGCGCAGCCCAGCTCGCCAAGGCCTTTGCCGGTGACAAGGTGATCAACCTTGTCACGATGGGTTCCAGCCAGCAGGTCATGCTGGAAGTGCGCTTTGCCGAGGTTAACCGGACCGCAGGCAAGGATATTGGCGTAAGCGCCTTTGCGAACTCGGATAACGGCAAGTTTCGGTCGGTGACCGGCTTGGGCTCACAACTGGTTCCCGACCCGGATACCGGCGAGGGAATCCTGCAACTTTCTGCGATTACAGATGCCTTCGGGATATTCCGGCAGAGATTCTCCATCGGCAAGCTCAACATCGATGCCACGCTCAATGCGCTGGAATCGCGCGGACTGGCGAAGACCCTGGCCCAGCCGACGCTGGTCGCCCTTTCAGGCGAAAAGGCATCGTTTCTGGCCGGCGGTGAATTCCCGGTTCCGGTTGCGCAGCAGAGCAGTGCAGGTGGCGGTAACGGCAACCAGGCGATCACTGTCGAATTCAAGCCCTTCGGTGTAAGCCTGGGCTTCACGCCGACGGTCCTTGGCGACAAGACAATCAGCATGATCGTCGAGCCGGAAGTCAGCGCGCTCGATCCAACGGCATCGATCACGGTGGGCAATATCGTGATCCCGGGCCTGCGTACACGCCGGGCCAGCACCACGCTGGAACTGCGCGACGGTGAAAGCTTTGCCATCGCCGGTCTGCTCCAGAAGGACTTCGAGACGACGATCAAGCAGGTGCCGATCCTCGGATCGCTGCCGATCATCGGTTCGCTGTTCCGTTCCAGCGGCTTCAAGAAGGGCGAAACCGAGCTTCTGATCGTGGTGACGCCAAGGCTCGTTGCGCCGATCAAGCCCAGCCAGGTCCGCCTGCCCACCGATCGCGTTGCCGATCCGGGTGAACTGAACACGTTCCTGCTGGGACAGCCCTATAGCCCGCAGCCCGTCGCTCCGGCGGTACCGGCGGGTGACCAGGCCGACACGCAGGACAAGGGGGACGGCTATGAATATTGAGAAGTCCATGCTGCCCGGGCTCACCGCGGCGCTGTTTCTCGTCGCCGGACTTTCGGCCTGCGCGACAACCGATACTCCGCCTTACATGGGCGGGCCGGACAACTTCGGTGAAGCCAATCGTCAGACGATGATGGCGCAGGTCATCGATCCCGATCCGCATTACGACACGGCCATCCCTGAAACCTCGGGCGATCACGCCGCAGATGCGGTGGAGCGCTATCGCGAAGGCAAGGTCAAGCAGCCTGAACGCATGACGACAACCTCGAGTATGTCGTCAGGCGGCGGATCGAACTGACGGGGGGCAGGGGACGCAGCCATGAAGCGCGATGTTTTCCGAACTCTGAAAGAGGATGAAAACGGCGCGGTTGCGGCGACATATGCCCTTGCCCTCATGGGATTGATTGCGGTCGCGGGGGTCGGGTTCGACTACGCCCGCTTGTCGACGATGGACAGCGAGTTGCAGAACGGTGCCGACCAGGCGGCCCTTGCAGGGGCATCGCAACTGGACGGCAAGACCGGTGCCTGTTCGCGCGCTGCAACTGCGGCCATCTCGCTCGTCACCAACACGACCCTGCTGGCCAGCACCGATCATTCGATTTCCATTCCGTCGGAAACGGCCTGCGATGCGACCGGAAGCGTCCGGTTCTGGCAGAACAAGGACGCCACGACTGCTGCGACCAGCGACGCGAATGCACATTTCATCGAAGTCGATGTCGCTGTCCGCACCGTCGACTATGCCCTGACACCGGTGACGGGGCTGCTGAGCGGCTCTTTGAACGCCAGCGCCATGGCCGGGCTGGGATCTTCGATCTGTAAGGTTCCACCCGTCTTCATGTGCAATCCGGCGGAAACGACCGATCCGACCTTCACCGTGTCTAATTATGTCGGCAAGGGAATGCGCCTGATCGCCAACGACGGCGGCGGCAATTACGGGCCGGGCAATTTCGGTTATCTTCAGACAAACGCCGGTAACGGCGCGCAGGCAACGGCACAGACCCTCGGACGCGTCGATATTCCCGGAGATTGCGTGGGAGTCGATAGTGTCACCACCAAGCCCGGCGAACAGGTCAGCGTGCTCGACGCCCTGAACACGCGTTTCGACATCTACGACAATGGCCTCAATCAGGCTTGCGGTAACGGAAATGGCCTGTGCCCACCATCGGCTAACAGCCGCAAGGACCTGATGCACAAGGGCGGGGCCGGCAATTGCGGGATCGCCAATGGCGGCGGCAATGGCTGGGTGGAAGCGCCGCATCCTTACCGGCCAACCTCTGCCACGACGCCTTTGAGCGATACTGAGATCGCGAACACATCGCCGATGGGCTATCCGCGCGACATGTGTCACGCGGTCAGCCTCACCGGTTCGTGCAGCGGCGGTACGATCGGCGACGGGAATTGGGACCGCAACGCCTATTTCAAGACCAATTCGCAGAATTACGCATCAACATTCAGCATTTCGGGAGCTTTCGGCACCTCAACGCCGACGCGCTATCAGGTCTATAAGTACGAAGCCGACAACGCGGCAAGCCGGTTGCAGAACCAGAGCGATGGTTCCATCGTTTCGCGGCCGCAGCCTTATTGCCAGCCGCCCGGAGTGCCGGTGAATGGGGCCGCGCCAGATCGCCGCGTCATTTCGGTGGCCGTGATCAATTGTCAGGCGGAAGGGGTGACAGGTTCTACTTCGGGCGTCCATGTCCAGTCCTGGGTCGATGTGTTTCTCGTCGAACCCTCGGCTGCGCGCGGAACGGGTGCATCGAAGTATACCGAGAAGAGCGACGTCTACGTTGAAATCGTGCGGGCGACGCAGCTCGGCGGGGGAGGGAGCACGGCGGCGCAGCAGATCCGCCGCGACGTTCCCTATCTGGTGAAGTGACGATGCCCGGTTTTCATGCCATCATGCGGAACCAATCCGGTGCGGCAGCAGCCGAGATGGCTTTGATCCTGCCCTTGGTCCTGCTCCTGATCTTCGGAACATTCGAGGGCGCATACTACATCATGTGCGAACATCGCGTGGTGAAGGGTGTGCGTGACGCCGCCCGTTACGCCGGGCGCCTGCCATTCAGCGAGTACGATTGTTCGACTGGCTTTACTGGTAATGCGACTGCGGTAAAGAACCTAGCGCGCACCGGTCAGATTTCTGGGGGCACGGCAAGCGTTTATGGCTGGGTCGATTCAGATGTGACCATTTCTGCCGATTGTCAGCCGGGCAACAAAGGTATTTACGCTCCAATCGGAGAAAACGCGCCCAGAGTGAAGGTCAGCGCCGATGTCGCCTATCCTTCCCTGTTCGGGACGCTTGGACTGGTGACTACGGATTGGAGGCTCAAGGCTTCCGCCCAAAGTCCGGTGATGGGCCTATGATGCGTCTTTTCGATCTTATCCGGAACGAAGACGGTGCCAGCGCAGCGGAGTTCGCGCTCGTCCTTCCCATCCTGTTGATTGCCCTGATCGGCACAATCGATGTCGGGCTCTATGCCTGGAACATCAATCAGGCGGAAAAGGCGACACAGACCGGCGCCCGCTGGGCCGTGGCAACGGACATGGTTGCAAGTGGCCTCAAGACCTACAGCTTCGCTGTCTCAGGCGGTGTGCCCCAGGGGACCGTCGTCGATCAGACGGCTTTCCCTGGCGTGACCTGCCAGAGCAACGGCACGACGGCTTCGTGCACTTGCGCCAGCGGCGGCACCTGCAGCTTTCCGCTTACAGCCGACAATGCGGCTTTCACGCGGCTCGTCACGCGCATGGCGCAGATCGACGGCGACATCACGGCGAGCAACGTCGTGGTCACTTACGCTTGGTCCGGTCTGGGCTTCTCGGGCGATCCCAACGGCCCCGACGTTGCACCGCTGACAACCGTCAGCCTGCGCAACATGACGTACACGCCGCTGACCACGCTGCTGTTCCAGGTTTCCGTTCCTCTGCCATCATTCGCGTATGCGCTGACCATGGAAGATGGCAGCGGAACTGTGTCCAATTAGGTGACTTCAATGGGAATTCATGAACAACTCGCCCAATCGATAAGGGAAGGCACATTGAAGAGCGACACCGACATCCTCGTCATTGCCAGCGGACCGTACATCTCCGCTTTCAATGCCGCGGTCGGGGGCAGGTTTCCGGCAGGAGTGCGGGCGCACGAGCTCGATCCGGCCGAGCAGGTGCCCGACGCGGTGATTGGTGAAGCCACCCAGATCGTTTTGGAAGTCGATCCGCGCGATGCAGGCTCGATGCGGCGACTGTCGTCGCTTCGTGAGCACTATGTCCACGTTCCGCTTATCGCGGCGATCGGCGATGCCAGCGTCTCGCTCGTACGGACGCTGGTGCGACAGGGGGTAAGCGATGTCGTCTCGCTGCCGCTCGAACCCGAAGAACTCATGCAGGTGGTGCTCGAAGCTTCGGTGCGGCGCGATACGCGGCCCCGCTCGACGCAGAAGCTGGCACCGCTGGTGGCGGTCGCGCGTTCCATCGGCGGCTGCGGTGCGACTTCGATCGCGACGCACCTCGCTTCGGATCTTGCCGAGCATGCAGGCGCCGCCGGTGCTGTCATCGTCGACCTCGACCTGCAGTTCGGCAACGTCGGGATTTATCTTGGAGTCAACGCCCGAGGCAGTCTCAACGACCTTCTGGAAGCGGGCGACCGCCTTGACGACGATCTACTGACTTCAATCATCGGCGAGGCGGGCGAAGGGCTTTCCGTCATTACCGCGCCCGAGGCGATCCTGCCGCTTGAATCGGTTGATATCGACCAGTTGCTGCGGGTCATCCATCTGCTGCGTCAGCGCTTCGGTTATGTCGTTCTCGACCTTCCTGCCAACTGGACGAACTGGACATTGTCTGCGGCCCTGGCTGCAAATTCGATCATCCTGGTATGCGAGCTTTCGATTGCAAGCCTGCGCCAGGCGCGTCGCCGGCTGGAACTGTTCGCGTCGGTCGGGATCGAGAGTTCCGCCGTGGAAATCGTCGTCAACCGGGTCGAGAACCGCTTGTTCAAGACCATCGATCTCGATGATGTTTCCCGCACGCTCAACCACCGGGTTCTGGGCAAGGTTGCGCTGGAATCGCCTCTTGTCAGCACGTCGCAGGACCAGGGAATGCTGGCGAGTGCTGTCCACCGCAAGAGCAAGTTCATGGCAGACGTCCGCAGACTCGGTCAGCTGCTGAGAGACAGCAGTCTCAAGAGGGAGGACTGATCATGTGGCAGCTTCGCAGAACGCCGGAAGTCCAGGATCCGCCAAGCGCGGCATCCAGGATGTCGCTCGACAAGCTGACGCCTGCGCCGCTCTTCGAACCGGAGCGTCGCGAAGCCTCGCGCCAGCTCGACCTGAAGATAGAGATCCACCGGCAGTTGCTCGACCAGATCAACCTCGCCGCGCTCGACAAGATGTCGCGAGAGACGATTGCCAACGAGATTTCGGTCATCGTAGCCGAGATCCTCGAGCAGCGGAGCGAAATGCTGAACCGCGCCGAGCGCCTGACCCTGTGTGAAGAGGTTCTCGACGAGCTCCTCGGCCTCGGGCCGCTTGAGCCGCTCCTCAAGGACGAGACGGTCAACGATATTCTCGTGAACGGTCCGGATTCGGTATTCGTCGAACGCTTCGGCGTCCTTGAGAAAGTGACCACGCGCTTTCAGGACGGTCGCCATCTGCTCAGGATCATCCAGAAAATCGTGAGCGCGGTCGGCCGTCGCATCGACGAGTCCTCGCCCTTCGTCGACGCCCGACTGCAGGATGGCTCGCGCGTCAATGCGATCGTCCCGCCGCTGGCCATCGATGGCGCGCTGCTTTCGATCCGCAAGTTTTCCAAGAAGCCGATCAGCATGGAGCGCATGGTCGAGATCGGCAGTATCGTCCCGCAGGTCGCTGAAGTGATGCGCGGGATCGTGCTCGGACGGCGCAACATCATCATTTCCGGCGGCACCGGCTCGGGCAAGACGACGATGCTCAATGCGTTGTCCTCCTTCATCGACGAGCGTGAACGCATCGTTACCATCGAAGACTCGGCGGAACTTCAACTCCAGCAGGAGCACGTTGCCCGCCTCGAAACGCGGCCGGCCAACATCGAAGGGAAGGGCGAGGTCACGCAGCGCGAGCTCGTCAAGAACGCCCTGCGCATGCGTCCCGACCGCATCATCCTTGGCGAATGCCGTGCCGGTGAAGCCTTCGACATGCTGCAGGCGATGAACACTGGCCACGACGGATCGATGACGACGATCCACGCCAATACACCGCGCGATGCACTCTCTCGTATCGAGCAGATGGTCGGCATGAGCGGCATCGATATTTCCGCCCGTTCGATCCGCGGACAGATCGCGGCGGCCATCAACGTCGTGATCCAGATCGGACGCCTTTCGGACGGCAAGCGCAAGCTGCTCTCACTCAGCGAGATCACCGGCATGGAAGGCGACACGATCACCATGCAGGAGATCTTCCGCTTCAAGATGACCGGGCGCGACGACGCCGGAAACGTTCTGGGCCATTTCGAGGCTACCGGCATTCGTCCGAAGTTCGCGGGCCAATTGGCCGAGCAGGGCATCCACCTCGATCCCGATCTGTTCCGCCACTCTGCTGCGTTCGACGCGTCATGACTGCACTTTTCATCAGACTCTTCGTCCTGATCGCGGCATTCATAACGGTTTTCCTGATCTCGCAGATCTTCCTGCGATTTGCCTGGGACCGGCGATCGGAGCGGTCCGGAATTAACGAACGTCTGCGAATGCTGCGGGCGGGGCTATCGCGCGAGGCGGTGGCTTATAACCTGCTGAAGAATGCCCCCCCGCACCTTTCTCCGGATGCCGGTTGGTTCGAGCGCAAGTATGTCAATTTCATTCGCATGGTCATGATGGCGGCGATGCGGACTGAGGCGAAGCAAATCCTGCTGCGCATGGTCATTGCCTTTATCGCCTCGCTGTGTCTGCTGCTGCTTGTTCTCTTCGTCCTTCGCATCACGATCACCCTGGGCGTTGTCCAGCTTGCCCTGGTTCTTTGCCTCGGTGCGACGATTGCGCTCCCGATCATGTTGATCAGCCGCAAGGCGGAAAAGCGCCGCAAGAGAATGGAAGAGCAGTTCCCGGTGGCTCTCGACATCTTCTCACGCTCGCTCCGCTCTGGACATCCGATTGCCTCGGCCGTCGGCATCATCACTGAAGAAATGTCCGATCCTGTGGGCACCGAGTTCGGCCTTGTGTCCGACGAAGTGGCCTATGGCGCCGAGCTCAACGATGCTTTCGCGGCCATGGCCGAGCGCTGGGACCTTGAGGACATCCGCATGTTCGTGGTGTGCGTTTCGGTGCAGAGCGAGACGGGCGGCAATCTGGCTGAAATTCTCGACAATCTCTCGAAGGTCATCCGTGAGCGTGCAGCGCTTTACCTCAAGGTACGTGCGCTGAGTTCGGAAGGGCGCATGACAGGCTGGATGCTCACCGTCCTGCCCGTCTTCACCTTGCTTGGCATGTTCCTGGTCAACCCGATATTCTACCTCGACGTTGCTCAGGATCCCATCTTTGTCATCGGTTTTCCCGCGCTCTTCCTGCTTTACTGCGTAGGGGTCTATTCTATTCGACGCCTGACGGACCTGAAGGTGTAAATATGGTCGAGTTTGTCGCCAACAACGCTCTGATCCGCAACTTCCTGTTGCTCCTGATCTTCGCCCTGGTGGTCGGTGTGGCGCTCGCCGTCATGCTCGCCACCTCGAAGCGGGCCCGGGTTCGCACGAAGCTGGAAGTGATCGGTCGGGAAAGCATAAGTTCGCACTCGGCATCCAGTTTGCGCCGATCCAGCGAAGATGCCTGGTCGCGGCTGGTGGCGCGAATCGAGAGGGCGGGGCTCAATCTCAGCGATACCAAGTCCGATGCGCTGACCGAGCAGATGCAGGCGGCCGGCTTTGAATCTCCCGCTGCGGCTCGCATCTATACGCTAGTGCGCCTGATACTTGTGATCGCCCTGCCGACTGCGCTGATCGGGGCACTGCTGCTTGCGGGCAGTGATGTGAGCTATATGAAGCTCTATATTATCGGAACTTTCAGCGCCGTAATGGGCCTCTACGTTCCCAACATCTATGTCCGAGCACGAGCCGCTTCACGGCGCCAGGAAGTGCTAAATGGCTTTCCCGATGCGCTTGATTTGATGCTCGTTTGCGTTGAGGCGGGGTTGGGCCTTGAGGCAGCGTTCGATCGTGTCGGGCGTGAAATGGTGACTTCGCACCCGTTGGTTTCGCGTTTGCTGGTGACCACGACGCTGCAACTGCGTGCCGGTGCCACGCGCGAGTCCGCGCTGCGCAACATGGCTGCCATGGCGCGGATCGACGAAATCGGATCATTCGCAACGCTGCTGATCCAGTCCGACAAGCTGGGTACAAGCATAGCGACGACGCTTCGCGTCTACGCGTCGGAAATGCGAGAGAAGCGCCGGATGCGTGCCGAAGAAAAAGCGCACCGCATTCCGGTTCTCATATCCATTCCTCTCGTGGCCTGCATGCTGCCGTCGATGATCGGCACGCTAATGCTTCCGGCGGCCATCCGGGTCGTGCGAATTATTCTTCCAGTGATGAGTGGGGGCTGACATGTTGAGCAAGACAGGAACACGCATCGCTTGCGTCGTACTGATGGCGATGTCGTTGAGCGGGTGCGGGCGGGCGCTCGAGTTCTTCGGACTTCGCCACGAAGCCAAGCCGGAAGTTCAGGTGCGCACCGCAGATGCCGACAGTGCTGCCGCGGCAGTGGCCGAAGGACGCGCGCATCTGGCTGCAGGCCGGACGGGCCAGGCTATCGAGCAATTCCAGAAGGCGCTTGCAGCTGGCGACCAGATCGGTCCCGCAGCCAACGGGATGGGCGTCGCCTATGTGCGGCTAGGCCAGTTCGAGCAGGCGCACCGCTTCTTTTCCGAAGCGCTTGCCGTCGAGCCGAAGAATGCGATGTACCAGGCCAACATGGCTCGCCTGATGCGCTCGACCCTGCTGGCCGAAAGGCACGAAGCAGACTTTGCCGCGCAAGTCGCTGCTCGCACGTTGACGGGGGCGCACGACATCCAGTTGCAGGAAGCGAGGCCTGAGGTCGCCGCAGCCGAAGAGCCTGCACGGCAGACGGCACCCTCGACAAGCGGGGCTACGCTCCAGCGCATTTCGCGCGGCGAAGTTATGATCCGCTCGGTCCAGGCCGAGAGCCAGGCGGGACGCGGTTCCTTGCCGGTCGTGGGCGTGCGCGGGGGCAAGCTCGACACGTTCAGGCCGGCGGTGCGCATCGAGTTCTCCGATGATGGCCGCAAGCAGGATAACGCTAAGGACAAGGCCGAGGGGGGCAAGGCGGACGCTTCTGGCGGGGCAACCGACGCAGATACGCCGAAGACCGCCAGGGCCGATAGGGCCGGATTCAAGCCGCTCGTGCGGATCGATTTTCCGACTTCGCGCTGACGCTCGCAGGGTAACCGATTAGATGAATGTCATTTTCTGGGCGGAACTGGTGGTGCTGGTTCCCGCCTGTTTCTATGCGAGCTGGTCCGACACAGTACAGCGGCGCATCCCGAACTGGCTTTGCCTGTTGACGGCTGCCACTGGCCTTGCCCTTGCCGCTTATGAAGCCGGATTGGGCGGCGTGGGTAGCCACGGCCTGCATCTGGCGGTTGCGCTGGTGGTAGGCATGGTCCTGTTCCGCTTCGGCATGATCGGTGGCGGGGATGCCAAGTTCTATGCCGGTTGCGCCGGCTGGTTCGCGTGGTCGCAGGCATCGCGCCTGCTTCTCTCGGTTTCGATCGCAGGGCTTGTCCTCTTCCTCGTCTGGTTCACCGTGCGCCGGATCATGCGCAAGCCGATCGGCGGGCGCGGCTCGGACGACAATTTCGACAAGCTGCCATATGGCATCGCCATAGCTGCAGGCGCGCTCATCACCGCAGCTTCCGCATTCTGAGGCGGAGACGGGGTTACTTGTGCAAGCTGGAAGAAGGATCGATCGGACGCCCGTCCTTGCGCACTTCGTAGTGCAGGTGGGGTCCGGTAGACCGGCCGGTCGAGCCGACGAAACCGATGACGTCGCCCGGTTTGATCGTTTGGCCCGGGCTGACGTTCAGGCGGGAGAGGTGGCCATAGAGCGTCTCCACCCCTTTGCCGTGGTTGATGCGAACCGCTAGACCGTAGCCGCCCTGCCATCCTGCCGACATGATGACACCCGCCGAAGTGGCATGGACCGGTTCACCCATGGCCGCAGCAAGGTCGACGCCGGTATGCATGCGCACCTGGTTGAGCAGGGGATGCATGCGCAGGCCGAAGCCGCTCGACAGCCTGCTTGAGCGCAGGGGCATTCCTTCGGGCGCACCGCCCGATCCAGTGCCCGGTGGCGGCGTCAGCAGGCGTACCGTGTCCCGGAATCGTCCGCTGGAGGACATGATGACCGATCGGCTCTGATCGAGCGAAGCGGAAGACGAAAGATAGCGGACCGGTTCCTGCCCGCTGAGATCGACGGCGCGGCCGACGGTGATGCGTGCAGGCGGAGCTTGCGCAGCGGCGAACGGGGCAGGGTGGGGCGACGTGACGCAGGCGGCGCGGTCGCTGACGATGGCTCCGGCGGTCAGGCAACTTCCCGCGGTCCCGGTGTCGACCACGGCCATGCGATTGACGCCGTCCTCACCGGCCATTGCCGGTGCGGCTTGGGCCATGACCAGAGCGACCGCGCCGAGCATCGCTGGGCGGATCGTCTTCTTGCTCTGGCATTCAAGGATCATGGCACTTCCCCCGTAGCCGTAAACTAAAGGAAAAGCGCCGGTCTGTTAACTCAAATTGACGCTGCGTCTCGAACTGGAACGCGGGGATTTGGAGGTATGAATACCTGCCTCAAAAGCCCCGCGCCATGCCCTCGCGCCTTGGATCGGCTCCGCCTTCATAGCCGCCGTTCTGGACCACGATCGCCTGAATTCCCGACTCCTCGCTGCGAGAGGTCGAGAGCGGCATGCCGCGTGCAGCAAGGCCGGTCATGATCGGTTCGGGGAACGGATCGGCGCGGAAGGTATCGCCCTTGGCGACAAGGTTGGGCAGCGCCACTGCGTCCTGCGGAGACATGTGCCAGTCCAGCATCGCTACCAGCGCCTTGAGATTATAGGCCTGGATCGAAGTCCCGCCGGGCGATCCGGCAGCGGCATGAAAGCGGCCGTCCTTCGTCAGGACGATGGCCGGTGCCATGCTCGAGCGCGGTCGCTTGCCGGGGGCGGGGGCATTCGCTGCTGGCGCTCCGTCTTTATCGGTGGGCGAGAACGAGAAATCGGTAAGCTGGTTGTTGAGGAAGAACCCATCGACCATTCGTCCGGAACCGAAGATGCTCTCCACCGTGGTCGTCATCGAGACGACATTGCCCTCGCCATCGACGACGATGAAGTGGCTTGTCCCGCCGGGCTCGACCGTAGCGTCGGGGCCGACAGCAGGTGCGCCCTTCGGATGGCCGAAGCTGACCGGGCCTGCGCGTTCCCCGATCAGTTCGGCGCGCGCTGCCAGGTAGTCCGGATCGAGCAGGCCCTTGATCGGTACTTCGACGAAGGCCGGATCGCCGACGTAGCGATCGCGGTCGGCATAGGCCAGCCGGCTTGCCTGCGCGAACTCGAACCAGGCCTTTTCATCTTTGGCATTGCGCTTGCCGATATCGGTATGGTCGAGAATGCCCAGCGCCATGAGCAGTCCCGGGCCGCCGGACGGTGCCTGCGGCGTGCAGACCATGTAAACGCGGTAGGGTTCGCAAAGCGCCGGGCCGGAGCGCGGGCGATAGGCGGCGAGGTCGGCCAACGTCATCGTGCTTGGGCGCGGTCCCTCGCTCACGCGCCTGACGATGTCAGCGGCAACAGGGCCGGTCAGCAGGCCGGAGGCTCCGAACCTGGCGATCCGCTCCAAGGTGCGGGCGTAGGCCGGATTGCGCAGGCGGTCCCCCGCGGCATAGCGGGTGCCGTCCGGCTTGGAGAAATACGCGACGGCATCGGGCGCGGAGGATTGCGGTGCGCGCTCCATCCGGATCATGCCCGCAAGGCGGGGGCTGACGATGAAGCCGTCCTCGGCAAGATTGCGGGCCGGCTTCAGCAGGTCCGCCCAGGCGAGCTTGCCGTGATCGTGATGGGCCATGTCTAGCATGGCCACGGCCCCGGGCACGCCGGTTGAAATGCCGCCAAGAACCGCATCGAAGAAAGGCAGTCGGTTGCCGTCATCGTCGAGGAAGAGGCGGTCGGTCGCGCCGGCAGGCGCGGTTTCGCGCCCGTCGTAGTATGTCGCCTTGCGGCTCTTCGCGTCGTAGTAGACCATGAAGGCGCCGCCGCCGATCCCCGAACTCTGCGGTTCGACAAGGCCGAGGACCGCCTGGATCGCCACTGCGGCGTCGACCGCCGAGCCGCCCTTGCGCAGCACGTCCACCCCTGCCTTCACCGCCAGGGGATTGGCCGCCGCGACCATTGCATGCTTTGCAAACCCGGCCTGTTCGCGCTCCGGTACTTCGGACCGTGCGGTCTGCTCGACGGTTGCTGCAGGGGGCGGACTGGCCTGGGAAACGCTGGCCTGGGAAACGGTCGTCAGTGTCAGTGCGGCAAGGCCGACGGACAGGAAAAGGCGGCGCAATAGGGTTCTCCGCGGGGTAGCTTCAATCGATCTTGTCGCGGCGATGGCCCCTTCAGTCAGGGACTCGCGCGATCGCCGGGACGGAACCTAACAGTTCCGTCCGGCAGGTATAGGGGCTTGCGGCGAGGACATTTCTGCTTGCAGTGCGCTGCCGTTGGCTAGAGGTCGATCCCCGGCTGCGCCTTGATGCCATTGCGGAAAGCGTGCTTCTCGTCACCGATCCTGCTTACCGTGTCGGCCAGTTCGATGAATTCGGCATGGGCCGCGCGCCCGGTGATTACCACGTGCTGCATCTCCGGCCGGTTCCTGATCGCAGGAAGGACTTCTTCCAGCGTGAGGTAGCCGTAATTGATGAGGTACGTCAGTTCATCGAGCACGACGAGCGAGATCTCAGGATCGGCCAGCGCGGCCTTTGCCTTGGTCCACCCGGCCTGCGCAGCGGCAATGTCGCGCTGGCGGTTCTGGGTTTCCCAGGTGAAGCCCTCGCCGCAGTTCTCCCAGGTGACGCCCGGCTGCACGGAAAGGAAAGCGCGTTCGCCTACGTCGACCTTGCTCTTGATGAACTGGAATACCGCCGCCGTGCGCCCGTAGCCCAGCGTGCGAACCACCATGCCGAAGGCGCTGGAGGACTTGCCCTTGCCGTTTCCTGTAAGAACGAGCACCAGCCCCTTGTCGATCCTGGCTGCAGCAATGCGCGCATCGACTACGGACTTGAGCTTGCGGGTCCGTTCCTTGTGGCGGCGGTCTTCTTCGGCGAGATTTTCGGTATCGGTCATAGCGGTTTGGCCTCTCTCGGGGGTGGCATGCGGCGGGGCGAAGGAGAGTCCGGCAAGTTTGGCATTCACTCGGGTTTCCTCTTCGACGCACGCACGATTGTCGTTTGCCAAGGGATTGCCCGCAGGATGCGAGGCCCTCGTCCGCCCGGTTCATCCCGCCCGCGCGAAGGAACGACGGTAGCGGGCCGGTTTCCTGACTTTCCGGATCGCCGCGCCTTTCGCCGCCTTCTCGAACAGGGTGTGCCCGTTCAATGGCATAGTGGCGATGCGCTCACCGGTCACAGTTGCGGGAGCAGTGCCGCAGATGCAGCGAAGACTTCGCTGCCCGGACTTCCCGATTAAGCCCTTGCGGGCACCCGTTACGGCCCCGCGGATAGGCCAGGGCAAGTCTGCCTGCAAGCATATTGCGCTTGCGAAGGGCATGACTGCGCGATACTTGCCGGGCTGCGACAGGTTCCCCGCAAGGGGATCAAAAGGGAATTCGGGTGCAAGTCCCGGGCTGCCCCTGCAACTGTAAGCGGCGAGCCATCCGGCCATTTCGCCATTGGGACCCCAAGCCGGTCCTGAGAAGGCGGCCGGAGCGGCGCTGACCCGTGAGCCAGGAGACCTGCCTGCCGCAGTCGTTCTTCATCCGGGCAGGGCGCACCGGGTGTTCGAGGGCCCCGTTATGGCGGGGTCACCCCTCGCGCAACGACAGTCATCGTCTCGCCGGTTGGGATTCCGGTGGGGCTGGAGCCGTTTGCAAGGAGGGAGCGCCGCCATGCTCTTGATGTCATTTTGTCGTCCGCGCTCGGGAGCGTTACGCTGATGCTGCGTGCAGTCGACGCAAACGCCTCGGTTGTGGTCTGCTCGACCTGTCGCCATGCCGAAACCGAACGTGAGGACGAACACGGCGAGCGCGGCGGTGCGCGGTTGGCCTCCGTGATGCGCGAGGTGCAGGCAGGCGATCCAGCGCTGGCCGCCGTTAGCGTTCAGGAAATGCCGTGCCTGTTCGCCTGCAAGCGTTTCTGCACCGTGCATATCCGGGCGCCCGGCAAGATGGGATATGTCTTGGGAGACTTCGCCCCTGACCGTGAGGCCGCGCACGCGATTCTCAGCTATGCTGCGCAACATGCCGAAAGCGAAGAAGGCGTCGTCCCCTATCGCAGCTGGCCGCAGGGCGTGAAGGGGCACTTCATCACCCGCACCCCGCCAGAAGGCTTCTTGTGCACATGATCCGGTTCGAAAGCCGCGAAGCCTTTGCCGCAGCGCTCCTGGATCTGCCCGAGGCCAACAAGGTCGCGCAGGCCGCCGCACAGTTGCGCCAGGACGCCTTGACCAAGCCGCTGGGCTCGCTCGGTCGACTGGAAGACATCGCTATTTTCATGGCCTCGTGGCAGGGGAGGGAACGACCGGTGCTGGAGGGCATCCGTGCGGCGATCTTCGCCGGCAACCACGGTGTCGCCGCAAAGGCGGTCAGTGCCTATCCGCCCGAAGTGACCGCGCAGATGGTCGCCAACTTCGCGGCGGGCGGGGCGGCTATCAACGCCCTGGCCGGCGCTTGCGGTGCAGAACTGGTCATCGTGCCGATCGAGCTGGACCGTCCGACGGCGGACTTCGTCGAGCAGCCTGCCATGAGCGAGGAAGATTGCCTGGCCGCGCTCAATACGGGGGCTGCGGTCGTCGAAGAGGGGTTGGACCTGCTTTTCGTGGGCGAAATGGGGATAGGAAACACCACGCCCGCAGCCGCTCTGTGCGCGCAGGCCTGCAATGGCAAAGCTGCCGAGTGGGTCGGTGCCGGAACGGGTCTCGACAGGGACGGTATCGCCTACAAACAGTCCGTCGTTGCACAGGCCCTGTCCTTTCACGGTGCCCGCTGCACCGATGCTTTCGAAACCTTGCGCCGATTGGGAGGGCGCGAGATTGCTGCAATAGCCGGGGCCATTCTCGCTGCCCGGATCAAGCGCATTCCGGTGCTGCTCGACGGGTTCATCGTCTGCGCCTCCATAGCGCCGCTGGTGGTCGATCAGCCGCGTTTCGCAGCGCACTGCCTTGCCGCTCACTGCTCCATGGAAGCAGCCCATGCCAGGTTGCTGGACTGGCTTGGCCTTGCCCCCCTGCTGCAACTGGGGATGCGGCTGGGCGAGGGCACCGGTGCAGCGGTGGCGGCGCAGCTTGTGCGCTCGGCAATTGCTGCGCACAACGGCATGGCGACATTTGCCGAAGCCAGGGTCGCAGGCGTTGTATGACGAGCTTCATGCTGCACCTCATGCGGCACGGAGCTCCGCAGCGACCCGGCCTGATGCTCGGCCACCTCGACGAGCCGCCGTTGGCTTGCGGCATCACAGCCTGCCTTGAACGTGCTCGCGCTGTTGCCTGCAAGCAGGTTCGGTGTTCGGACCTTGCCCGCTCATGGCTTCCGGCTCGGGAGATATCGGCGCAGCGCGGCCTCGCAGCGCAAATCGACCCGCGCTGGCGTGAACTCGATTTCGGTGCGTGGGACGGCCAGCCTCCGCAGCAAGTGCACAGTGACGCGCTTGCCCGGTTCTGGGACGATCCGGATGCCTATCCTCCGCCGCAAGGCGAAACATGGTCGGCTCTCGTCTCTCGCGTGGGAGAAGCACTGGCGGATATCCGCGATAATTGCCTCGTGGTGGCCCATGGCGGCTCGATCCGTGCTGCGGTCTCCTGCCTCACCGGGCTCGATCATCGCGGCGTCTGGGCATTCGACCTGCCATACGGCGCGTTGCTCAGCCTGCGGGTATGGCCGGGAAGCAAGAGTGCTGGGCAGGTCATAGCGCTTGAGACGACCGCGCCATGATCCGCCGCTTCGTTCTCGCCATGCAGTTCACCACGCGCGTGCCCCTGCCGAACGTGAAGGCCGACGAGGCGGACTTCGCCGCGCTGCTGCGCTATTTCCCGCTCGTGGGGCTGGTTGTCGGCGCGGTCGTGGCAGGCGCCTGGTGGCTGGGATCGCTGCAAGGCGCCTGGCTGGCGGCACTGCTTGCACTGGTGGCCTGGGTGGCGGTGACGGGCGCATTGCATCTCGACGGACTGGCCGACGTGGCCGATGCGGCCGGTGCCGCGCATGGCAATCCAGCGCGGCTTTCCGAAGTGCTGGCCGATCCGCGTGTCGGCAGCTTCGGCGTCGTCGTCGTCGTGCTGCAATTGCTCGCCAAGTTCGCATTGCTGCAACATATTAGCCTCGCTGAATTACCGCTGCTCTGCATCCTGCCGGGACTTGCGCGCATCGCCCCCCTGTTCTGGGCAAGGATGCTTCCGCCCCTGCACGAAGGACTGGGCAGCCGTCTCGGCGCCGGGGTGCGGGTTTCGGATCTTGCGCTCTGGACCATTCCCGCACTGTCTGTCGTTTTGTGGGAGCCTGCCTTCGCGGTGATGGTCCTGGCGATACCGATATGGTCCATCTGGCTCCGCCGCAGGCTCGGCGGAATATCGGGCGACGGTCATGGCGCAGGGATAGAACTGTGCGAAGCAATCCTTCTAGCAGCGCTGGTCCTGACGTGAGCGCCGTGCAGGCCGTGCGGCATGGCGGGCGGCTTAACGAGGCCTGCCGTCGCTACGGCGGACGTCCGAAGGACTGGCTGGATCTTTCCACGGGCATCAATCCTGAGGCATGGCCCGCAGCATCCGTCCCGGCGACCGACTGGACCAGATTGCCCGAACCCGACGCGCTCAATGAACTCGAGGCGCGGGCCGCGGCGCACTTCAGGGTCGATTCCGGTCATTGCTGCGCGATCGGCGGAAGCGAGCTGGCGATCCGCCTGGTCGCCCGCCTGCTCGGTCTACAGGGGCGTGCGCTGCAACCGGCGTACGCAAGCCATGAAGAGGCCTTCTACGGTCCAGCCGCCGACTTTGGGAAAGTCCCGGTTGAACCGGTCGCCCTGATCTTCGCCAACCCGAACAATCCCGATGGTCGCCTGCGGCAGGGTCACGACATACTCGGGTGGTCCGATCGGCTGACCGCTGAAGGGAGCTGGCTCGTGGTTGACGAGGCCTATGCCGACTGCGAACCGAGCGAGAGCGTCGCGCCGCACGTGCACGATGGCCGGCAGCTGATCGTCCTGCGCTCCTTCGGCAAATTCTTCGGTCTTGCCGGACTGCGGCTTGGTTTCGTGCTCGGACCGAGTGACCTGATAGCCGCCATGCGCGAAGCTATCGGGGACTGGCCGGTCCATGCTGCCGCGCTCGCCATAGGTACGGCAGCTTACGAGGATGCAGCGTGGATCGCGCGTACGCGCCTTGCCCTTTTCGAAAGGGCGCGAGCGCTCGATGCGGTCCTGACAGGACATGGCCTGAAGCCAAAGGGAGCCTGTCCGCTGTTCCGGCTCGTCGAGACGCGCAGCGCGGAACTCCTCTTCCGGCACCTGGCGCAGAACCGTATCCTCGTGCGGCCTTTCGAGCGTTTTCCCGACTGGCTGCGGATCGGCATCCCGGCTTCCTCGCGGGATTTGCGGCGCCTTGACCGGGCCCTTCCGCATGGCTGAGCCCATCGCATTCTGCGCCATGGCCATCGAAAGCATGCTGGGATGGCCTGCTCGCCTGCATCGCCGCTTCGGCCACCCTGTTGGCATGTTCGCCTGGCTCATCGGGGCGTGCGAAGGGCGGTTCAATCGTACGCTTGTCCGCAACGGCCATCGGCGGATCGGCGGAATCGTCACCGTTTGTGCCTTGCTCGCTTTCGCAGGAGGCGGCGCGTGGCTGATCGAACAGACCTTGCGGCAGCTGGCGGGAGCCTGGGCTTGGCCGATCCTGTGCCTGCTCGCCTGGCCTGCCATGGCCGCGCGCAACCTGGACGATCACGTTCGCCCGATCCTTAGCGCCCTTCAGCGCGGAGACCTCGCGCGTGCGCGTGAGGCCGTCGGCTGGATAGTCGGCCGCGACACTGCCGCGCTCGATGAGGCCGGCGTCGCGCGTGCGGCCATCGAAAGCCTTTCGGAAAGTTTCTGCGACGGCGTCGTTGCGCCGCTGTTCTGGCTGCTCGTCCTCGGACTGCCGGGAGCCTGGGCCTACAAGGCAATCAACACGGCAGACAGCATGATCGGCCACCGCGAGACGCCCTATACGCACTTCGGCTGGGCCGCCGCGCGGAGCGACGATCTGGCCAACCTCGTGCCGGCGCGCATTGCCGGGGTTCTGCTTTGCTCGGTCGCCATGCGGGGATGGGCCACGCTCTGGCGCGATCATGCCCGCCATGCCTCTCCCAATGCCGGTTGGCCCGAAGCGGCCATGGCCGGCGCCCTGTCGGTACGACTTGCCGGGCCGATCGCCTACGATGGGGTGCTGGCGGACAAGCTCTGGATCGGGCAGGGGGGCGAAGCCGATGCGGGGGCGCTTGCCCGCGCCTTGGCGATTTACCGGCGCGCATGCGCCTTGTTGGGAATTATCGCCTTGGGGGCTGCATGGCTGGCTTGATGCTGCAGGGAACCGGGTCCGACGTGGGCAAGTCGGTTCTCGTGGCGGGACTGTGCCGGGCACTGGCGAACCGGGGCTTGCGGGTCCTGCCGTTCAAACCGCAGAACATGTCGAACAACGCCGCCGTCACGCCCGAAGGCGGGGAGATCGGCCGTGCCCAGGCTCTTCAGGCCATCGCAGCGCGTGCGCCTCTGCACGTCGACATGAACCCGGTCCTCCTCAAGCCGCAGGCCGACCGCACGTCCCAGCTGATCGTCCACGGCAAGGTGCGCGGCACGCTTGGATCGGGCAACTTTCGCGAAGGGCGCCGCAATCTTCTGCCCGAAGTGTTGGCAAGCTACCGGCGCCTTGAGGCGCAGTGTGATCTGGTGGTCGTCGAAGGTGCAGGGTCTCCGGCCGAGATCAACCTGCGTTCAGGCGACATCGCCAATATGGGCTTTGCCCGGCCGGCCGGGGTGCCGGTGGTGCTGGTCGGCGACATCGACCGGGGCGGGGTGATCGCGGCGGTCGTGGGCACGCGCAATGTCATCGAACCCAAAGACGCGGCGATGATCCGCGGGTTCCTGATCAACAAGTTCCGCGGCGATCCGGCACTGTTCTCGGATGGCTACGACGCCATTGCCGAGCGCAGCGGGTGGCGTGGCTATGGGCTCGTGCCATGGCTTTCGGCCGCAGCGCGCCTGCCCAGTGAGGATGCCGTCGTGCTCGAGCGCGGGCAGGGAGCAAGGCCCGGACGCAAGCTGGTCGCCTGCCCGATCCTTCCGCGCATCGCGAATTTCGATGACCTCGATCCCTTGCGCGGAGAACCGGATATCGACCTTGCCATGATCCCGCCGGGCACGCCGATCCCGGCGCAGGCATCGCTCGTTGTGCTGCCCGGTTCGAAAGCGACAATCACTGACCTGGCCTTCATGCGGGAGCAGGGCTGGGACATCGACATCCTTTCACATCGACGCCGGGGCGGCATGATCCTGGGCATCTGCGGCGGCTATCAGATGCTGGGGCGCAGTCTTGCCGATCCGATCGGCATCGAGGGCGCCCCTTCGAAAGTCTCCGGGCTTGGGCTTCTCGATGTGGATACGCAGATCGGAACCGTCAAAAGCCTTGAAGCCGTGAGCGGTACGGCTCTCGATGAGCCAATCGGTGGCTATGAAATGCACATGGGCGTGACCGACGGGCCGGGACGCATCCGTCCTTTCGCGCAGTTCGATGACGGACGCAGCGACGGTGCGATCAGCGCTGACGGCCTCGTTCTCGGCACCTATTGCCACGGTTTCCTGGGCACTCCCGGTCTGCGCAAGTCGCTTCTGGGCAGAATCGGGGCGCAGGGCGGTGCATTCGATCAGTCGCATGTGGTGGACATGGCGCTCGACGAAATCGCCGAAGTGCTCGAAGTGCATGTCGATATTCCCGGATTGCTCGAACTTGCAGGGAGTGCGCCGCGATGAAGCGCCTGCTGGTGCTGGGTGGCGCGCGCTCGGGCAAGAGCCGCTATGCCGAGGAGCGACTTGAAGCTTTGCCGGGGCGGCTTGGCTATATCGCCACGGCGCAGGCTCACGATGCGGAAATGACGGCGCGTATCGCCCAGCATCGCGCGCGACGCAGCGAGCGCTGGGAGACGTGGGAGACGCCGTTCGCACTGCCCGAGGCGATTGTCGGGATGGCAGGCCGCTGCGATGCGCTGCTCGTTGATTGCCTCACCTTGTGGCTGACCAACCTGATGTTGTCTGAGTATTCCATTGCCGACGGGCGGGAGCGCCTGATCGATGCGGTCACCACCTGCCCGGTGCCCATCGCCCTGATCGGCAATGAGGTCGGTCTGGGTATCGTTCCGGATAACGCACTGGCCCGACGCTTCCGGGACGAGGCGGGTTTGCTCAATCAGGCCGTCGCAAAAGCTGTCGACGAAGTTGTCATGGTTGCTGCCGGATTGCCGCTGAACTTCAAATCCGTATAAAATATGTTGCGTTTTGTGAAAGCGTGCTTGCGAAATGGACGGCGCAGGGCCGCTTGAGCTTATTCGTTAGCGTGCTAATTATTAGTCATGAACGAACGTGAGCGGCTGCAACGGAACCTGGCGACCCGGATCGGGCCGGTGGCGCGCGCCTGGCAACAACTGGGCGATGCTGCGCTGGCGTCGCTCGACATCTCCAATTCGGCAGGCTGGACGCTTGTCCATCTCCTGCGCCTGGGCGGCGATGTCCGTCAGGGCGACCTTGCACGAAGCATCGGTATCACCGAGCCTTCGCTGGTCCGCACGCTTGACCGCCTGGAAGAAGCCGAACTGCTCGAGCGGCGTGCCGATGAGCAGGATCGCCGCGCAAAGCACGTAAGACTGACCGCAAAGGGCATCGATCTTGGCAAGCGGATCGATGCGCGTCTCGTGGCGGTGCGCGGTGAATTGCTCGCAGAGCTGGGCGACGATGAACTCTCGACAGTCGTCAAGGTGCTCGAACGCCTGTCCGTCCGCATCGCAGAGACTGCGGACCGTCTATGATGAAGCGCTTCGGAATCGACGCCGCGGTATTCTCGCTCAAGGCTTACATCGCGGCGATGATGGCGGTCTATATCTCGATCCAGATCGGGTTGGAACGGCCGTACTGGGCATTCCTCACCTCCTATATCGTCGCACAGCCGCTTGCAGGAGCGGTGCTGTCGAAGGCGCTGTTTCGCGTCATCGGCACTTTCGTGGGCGCAGCGGCCAGCGTGATCATGGTGCCCAGTCTCGTCAATTCGCCGGTGCTCCTGGTTGGCGCAATCGGCTTTTGGCTGGCGCTTTGCGTGTTCGTCTCGCTGCTCGATCGCACGCCGCGCGCCTATGCTTTCGTGCTAGCGGGCTACACCGCGGTTCTGATCGTGCTGCCGAGCGTCGATACGCCCGGCGCCATTTTCGAGACAGCCAGCTTGCGGCTTCAGGAAATCTCCATTGGCATCCTGTGCGGCAGCCTCGTGCATGGCCTTGTCCTGCCGCAGTCGATCTCCGCCTTCCTCTTGCGCAGGGTCTCTACGATCCTGCTCGACGCCGAACGCTGGTCGGCGGATTCGCTGCAGCCGAGCCCAGATCCCTCCGTCGATGCCGAAAGGCGCAGGTTGGCGCAGGACATCACGGAACTTCACCAGCTTTCGATCCACCTGCCGTTCGAGACCGCACGCACGGCGCCGCGTATCCGCACCGTGCGCGCGCTGCAGGACCAGCTCTCGCTGATCATGCCGCTCGGCGCGGCGGTGACGGACCGGATCGAGCAATTGGACGCCGAAGGATCGATTCCGGGCGATGTGCAAGGCCTGCTCGACGATGTGCGCGCGTGGTTGCGGAACCTCGACTGGCTCGCTCAGGCGGATCGCGAGGAACAGGCCCGACAATTGCAGGCGCGCTGCGCCGAGCTTGAGCCCGTCGTCTCAGCGGATTCGAGCTGGCACGGACTCATGCTGCTCAGCCTCGTTTCGCGCCTTTCGACCCTGATCAGGGCGCACCGCGATTGCCGTGACCTGTCCGAGCAGCTTTCTTCCCTGGATCGCAAGCCGGTCTCGGCACGCGCTGCCGAACTCCTCGAAGGGCGGCGCGGCCGAGAGTTGCATTACGATGTCGGCGGCGCGACGAGGGGGGCGATCGGCGCTTTCGTCACGATTGTGGTCGGTTCGGCGCTCTGGATCGGCAGCGGATGGACCGAGGCATATGCCGGCGTCATGCTTGCCGGCGTTTTCTCCGCCCTTTTTTCGGCCGCACCGGATCCGCTGGCTCCCTTGCGTGCCTTCTTCATCGGCACCCTCATCGCCATCGTCATTGGCGCCATCTATGGCTATGCGATCCTGCCTGCCTTGCATGGCTTCCCCGAGTTCGCCGCAGCACTGGCACCGGCATTGCTTCTACTGGGGGCCTTGATGTCATCCCCGCGCTACGGCGGATTCGCCTTGCCGATGTTATTGGGTCTGGGCAGTCCGCTACTGATCGCACCTACATATGTCAGCCGCTTCGGCAGCTACGTGGACGGGGCGCTCGCCCAACTCGTGGGGATCGTCTTTGCCATAACGATGATCCGCCTGTTGCAATCCTCCGGTATCGAAGCGGCAATCCGGCGAACCATCCGGGCTGGTTGGAAGGACATTGCCGAGCGCAGCAATCTCATGGCCCCCGCGGACTATCACGGTTGGATCAACCGCATGCTGGACCGCATTGCGCTACTGGCACCGCGCCTTGCCATGAGCGGCAAGGCGCCCGGCTCACCCCTTTACGATGCCCTGCGCGACTTGCGCACCGGCGTAGCGATCGGCGAGCTGCGCGACCTGCGCCTGGCGATGTCCGCGGAAAAGGCCGCTCCGGTGACCAAGGTCCTGCGCGATGTCGGCGAATATTACCGCAAGCTTGAGCCCGAACGTGACAAGCCCGCCGCGCCAGACCTGCTGGCAGATATCGACCGGGCCCTGAAGGAAGTGCTGGGCGATGATAACCCCCAGTTCGTGCGCTCCGGCGCCCTTGCCCTCATCAGCCTGCGGCGCAATCTTTTCCCTGCAGCAGAGCCCATGAAGGAGTTGCCCGCATGAGAGGAGAGCTTTCCATCTACGGCGTGTTCGTTCCCACGCTGCTCGTCCTCGCGATCGTCGCGGCGATCCTGACGGCGGTGATCGTCCGCTTCGCCAACGATTTCGGTTTCTATCGCTTCGTCGCCTACCGTGCGTTGGTCGACGTCTGTCTGTTCATTCTCGTCCTTGGTCTTCTGGCCGTGACGGCTCCCCTGATCGGTTTCCCCCAATGAAACGTCTCCTCTCGCGCATAGCCCCCAGCCTTGCCACCATCGTCATCGTCGCGATCGCGGCAATCGTCGCGATCTGGTTGTGGCGGCATTACGAAACCAGCCCCTGGACCCGTGACGGCCGCGTGCGCGCCGACGTGGTGCGCGTGACGCCCGACATCAGCGGCCTGGTGACGTCGGTGGCCGTGCAGGACAACCAGAAGGTGCGCAGGGGCGACCTCCTGTTCGTGCTCGACAGGCCGCGCTACTCGCTGGCTGCCGCACAGGCGCAGGCCAACGTTGCAAGTGCGCGGGCAACGCTCGACCAGGCCCGGCGCGTGGCCCGGCGCGATATCGCACTTGGCGATCTTGTGGCGACCGAGACCCACGAGCAGAACCTCGCGGCTGTCGAAACCGCGCAAGCAGCGCTTGCCGAAGCGCAGAGCGCACTCGCAGCCGCAAAGCTCAACCTTGCGCGCACCGAAGTGAAGGCTTCGGTCAACGGAACTGTGACCAATCTCGACCTGCATCCGGGCGATTTCGTGGCGGCGGGCAACCAGGCCATGGCCCTGATCGACAGTGACAGCATCCGCGTCGAAGGCTATTTCGAGGAAACCAAGCTGCCCTACATCCGCGTCGGCGCCCCGGTGACGGTGGTGCTGATGGGCGAAAATCGCAAGATCAAGGGTATCGTCGAGAGCATCGCTGCCGGTATCAGCGACACCGCTCGAAGCAATTCGGGTAATCTGCTGCCCAATGTCGAGGCGACCTTCACCTGGGTAAGGCTGGCGCAGCGCATCCCGGTGCGCGTGCGTCTTACGCAGGTTCCCAAGGACCTGCGACTGATCGTCGGGCGTACCGCCACAGTCACGATCCAGCCGGCAGACAAGGACCTCAAGTGATGCGCAAGTGCCTGCCCATCGCGGCCGCGCTGCTGCTTGGCGGTTGCGCCACTGCCGGTCCTGATTACGCGCCGCCGTCCAATTCGGTCGCGACGAGCGAAAGCGCCAATGGCGCTTTCGTTTCGGCGAGCGACGTCGCCTTTTCCCAGCAGCCGCTGCCCGAGCGCTGGTGGCGCCTCTATGACTCGCCCGTTCTCGATGGTCTGGTCGAGGAAGCCCTGGCCGCGAATGCCGACTTGCGCGCGGCCGATGCCAACCTGAAGCGGGCGGAAGCTGTCATCCGCGGGACGGCGGCCAACCGCACTCTGAGCACCGGGATTTCCGGCGGCGCTAGTCTCGCACGGCCGTCTTCGACCGGCTACTCGCTCCCAGGTGTCGTCGATTACGACGCCGGTATCTCGCTGGCCCTGCCGCTCGACCTGCGTGGCAAGATTGCCCGTGCCATCGAAGCCAGCGAGGCCGACCGAGACGCGGTGGCCGCGGCCCGCGATGCCGTGCGTGTCAGCGTCGCAGCCACTACGGCCAAGGCTTACGCAGACGTGTGCGGCGCGAATTTCCGTCTCGCGGCCACGAAGCGCATCGTCGCCTTGCAGCGACAGACTCTCGATGCCACCCGTCGCCTTGAAAAGGGTGGTCGCGGGACGGCATTCGATGTCAGCCGTGCGCAAGCGCAAGTCGACGCGAGCGAGGCAAAGTTGCCGGGTTTCATCGCGCAGCGCCGCAGCGCGCTTTATCTGCTCGCCACGATGCTGGGACGCCCGCCCGGCGAGTATCCGAGGGAAGTCGAGCTGTGCGACACGCTTCCCAGTCTCACGAAGGCGATGCCGGTGGGAGATGGTGCGTCGCTGATTCGGCGGCGTCCCGATATCCGCCAGGCCGAACGGACCATTGCAGCGGATACCGCGCGCATCGGCGTTGCGACGGCAGACCTCTATCCGCAGGTCAGCCTGGGCGGTTCGCTGGGGGTGTCCGGGCCGCTCAAGAATATCGGCGGCCCAACTTCGTTCGGCTTCAGCCTCGGGCCGTTGATCAGCTGGTCGTTCCCCAATCGACCGGCAGTGCGCGCTGCGATCGATCAGGCCAATGCGCAAGTGGAAGCCGATATCGCGGGCTTCGATTCGACCGTACTGTCCGCCTTGCGTGAGACCGAGACTGCGCTCGAGGCCTACGCGCGCGATCGCGACACGACAGCTGCACTGGGACGAGCGCGCAAAAGCGCTGCGCTTTCCGCGCAGCAGGCTGGCAAGCTGTTCCGCTTCGGACGCAGCGATTTCCTGACCTTGCTCGATTCGCAACGCTCCCTGGCCGAGGCCGAGGCAAACTACGCCAGTGCGCAGGCGGGACTGGTCGACGACCAGATCGCCATCTTTCTCGCTTTGGGGGGCGGCTGGGAGTAGCGCGCGGGCGGTTTGGGCCGGAATTTATCGCCTTCTCCAAAAACTAATTGCACCTTGCCTAAAATGAATCGCGCATATTTTGCCGAATGCCTCTATGGGGAGGCAAATTCCGGCCGTAGAGCCGCGCATCCCGTCATCCCTTCTCAGCCAGGCCGCCTTTGCGGCAGGATATTGTATTTCTATGACATTTACCCGGGTTCCCCAGCCACTGGCAGAGGCGCTTGAAGCGCATGGCTACGAGTCGCTGACTGCCGTTCAGGCGGCTGTCGTCGAAGCCGAAGCGCAAGGCCGCGACCTCGTCGTCTCGGCGCAGACCGGCTCCGGCAAGACCGTCGCTTTCGGCCTGGCCATGGCGGATGAGCTCCTGGCAGGAGAGGGAATCACGAGGCCCGGCGCACCGTTGGCGCTTGCCATTGCCCCGACCCGCGAACTAGCCCTGCAGGTCAGCCGGGAACTGACCTGGCTCTACGCCCGCACCGGTGCCCGCATTGTGACCTGCGTTGGCGGCATGGACCCGGTTCGCGAACGCAAGCAGCTGGAGCAGGGCGCGACGATCGTCGTGGGCACCCCCGGGCGCCTGCGCGACCACCTCGAGCGCGGAAAGCTCGACCTCGAGCAATTGCGCGTCGCAATCCTCGACGAGGCCGACGAGATGCTCGACATGGGCTTTCGCGAGGACCTCGAGGAGATCCTCGATGCCACGGCGAAGGATCGGCGCACGCTGCTGTTCTCGGCGACGATGCCCAAGCCGATCGAGGCGCTGGCCCGCCGCTACCAGAAGAACTCGCTGCGCATCTCGACGATGAGCGAGTCGCGCGGCCACGGCGATATCTCCTACCAGGCTGTGACTGTCGCGCCGGCCGACATCGAGCGCGTGGTCGTCAACCTGCTGCGCCTGCACGAGGCAGAGACCGCCATCCTGTTCTGCGCCACGCGCGACAATGTGCGCCACCTTCACGCGACGCTGACCGAGCGCGGTTTTTCGGCCGTTGCCCTGTCCGGCGAGCATTCGCAGAACGAGCGCAACAATGCGCTGCAGGCCCTGCGCGATCGCCGGGCCCGTGTCTGCGTCGCCACCGACGTTGCCGCGCGCGGCATCGATCTTCCTTCGCTAAGCCTTGTCATTCACGTGGAAATTCCGCGCGATGCCGAGACGCTTCAGCACCGCTCGGGCCGCACCGGTCGCGCCGGGAAGAAGGGTACGGCGGTCATCGCCGTGCCGTTCCCGCGCCGTCGACGTGTCGAATCCATGCTGCGCGGTGCGCGCGTCCAGGCCGAATGGATCGAAGCGCCCACGCCCGAGCAGATCCGCCGCAACGACCGCGAGCGCCTGATCGAGCAGATCATGCAGCCGGTGGAGTTCGACGAGGAAGATCGCGAGATCGCCAAGGAACTGCTGGGCAAGACCAGCGCCGAAGACCTTGCGGCAGCCCTGGTTCGCAGTTTCCGCGAGCGGATGCCGCAGCCTGAGGAACTTATCGGTTCTTCGATGGACGGGCAGCAGAAGCGCCAGCGTCCCGGTTTCGATGACGTCGTCTGGTTCCGCATGGATATCGGCAAACGCCAGAACGCCGATCCACGGTGGATCCTGCCGCTGCTGTGCCGCCGCGGTCACGTGACCCGCAACGCCGTTGGCGCAATCCGCATTTCCGCCAACGAGACTTATTTCCAGATACCCAGCGAGCAGTCCGACCAGTTCGCCAAGTCCGTGGCGCGCACTGCGCGCGAAGGCGCGGACGACGAAGCCGGTGTGCTGATCGAACTGGCGCCCGATACCCCGCGCGATGTCGCCAAGGGGCGCCGCCGCGAAGAAGGCGGTCCGCGCCGCCATCCGCGAGGCGAGGGCGGTCCGCCCCGCGGCGAGGGCAAACGGCACCAGCCGCGTCCGACCGGACACAAAGGCGGCGCTGCAGGCCAGTTCGGCAAGAAGCAGCGCAAGGATCGCCGGGGAGACTGAAGTCTCCCCAAGGCGTTATCCTGCGGCGAGGGGCGCTATCGAGACGATCTCGATAGCCTCTTCCTTCCCGTTGAAATCGACGAATTCGCCAGCTTGCGCGTCCATCATCGCGCGGGCAAGCGGCGCGGTGAAAGCCAGACGGTTCTGCGCTGGCTCGGCTTCGTCATGTCCGACGATGTCGATCGTGCGCTGCTTGCCGGCCAGGACAAAGGTTACCCGGCAACCGAAAGCGACCGTTTCGCCGGAAGGGACGGGCTGAACCTGCGCGGTCGACAGTCTGGCACGCCAGTAGCGCAAGTCCCGCTTGGCCGCTTTCTGCTCGGTTTCCTCGGTCATTGCGGGAACCTGGCTTTCCAGCTCGGCAATGCGTGAGCGAATGCGCTCCAGGCCATGGGCGGTGACCAGGTTCGGCCCGGGCGGGATCGGTACTTCGAACTTGGGCTCGAGATGTTCCTCGTCGCTTTCGCGGCGAAAGGCGACGCTCATGCTGCGCCCCCCATCACCGATTCAAGCGCTTCGCTGGCCTCCAGCCACGCCATCTCCGCTTCCTCAAGCTGCTCTGCCGCCGCCGTACGCCGCTTGCCGATTTCGCCGATGCCCAGGCGCGCAAGTTCTCCCTTGGCCTTGGTAGGCTCGACGAGAGCATTGTCGAGTTCGTCGAGCTGCTTTTGCAGGCGCGACAAGCGCGTCTCGGCTTCCGACACCTTGCGGCGCGCGGCCTTGAGTTCTTCGCGGGCGATGGCTCCCGCCTTGCGCTGCGGCTTGGCGTCGGAAGCGCCGGGCCTGTCTTCGGTCTTGGGTTGGTTACGCCCGAGGACGAAGTCGATGTAGTCCTCCATCGATCCGTCGTAGGGCCTGGCCGTGCCCCCATCGACCAGCACCAGCCGGTCGGCCGCCAATTCGACCATGTGGCGATCGTGGCTGACGAGGATGACCGCGCCTTCGAAGGCATTGAGCGCCTGAACGAGTGCCTCGCGTGCATCGACGTCGAGGTGGTTGGTTGGCTCGTCGAGGATCAGCAGGTGCGGTGCATCGCGGGTGACGAGGGCAAGGGCCAGGCGCGCGCGCTCGCCGCCGGACAGGGTATGCGTTTCCGCCGTCGCCCGCTCCCCGGAAAAGCCGAAACGGCCCAGTTGGTTGCGCACGGCCAGCGGCGGCTTGTCGGCCATCGCGCGGGTCATCAGCTCGAGCGGAGTGGATCCGCTCGGCAGTTCCTCGACCTGGTACTGGGTGAAGTAGCCGATCCGGATCTTGCCGGAGAAGGTAATTGCGCCTTCCATCGGTTCCAACTGCTGCGCGAGCAGGCGCGCAAGCGTGGTCTTGCCGTTGCCGTTGCGGCCGAGCAGGGCAATGCGGTCCTCCGGATCGATCCGCAGGTTCAGCCGCTTGAGGACCGGTTCGCCCGGCGTGTAGCCGACGGCGGCAAGATCGAGCGTGACCAGCGGCGGGCGCAGTTCGTCCGGGCTCGGGAAGTCGAAGCTGAGCGAGGGATCCTCGCTCATCGCCGCGATCGGCTGCATCTTGGCCAGCATCTTGGCGCGCGACTGCGCCTGCTTGGCGGTGGAAGCACGAGCGCTGTTGCGCGCGACATAGTCGGCCAGCTTCTTGCGCTGTGCTTCCTGGTTGGCACGCGCCGCTTCGGCCTGCGCCACGCGCTCGGCGCGGATGCGCTCGAAGCTGTCGTAAGTGCCCGGATAGAGCGTGAGCTTGCCCTGCTGCAGGTGCAGGATGTGATCGACCACGGTGTTGAGCAGGTCTCGCTCGTGGCTGATGACGATGAGCGTGCCGGGATAGCTTTGCAGGAAGCTTTCCAGCCAGAGCGTTGCCTCAAGGTCGAGGTGGTTCGACGGTTCGTCGAGCAGCAGCACGTCAGGGGCCGAGAACAGCAGCGCGGCAAGGGCCACGCGCATCTTCCAGCCGCCCGAGAAGCTGTCGAGCGGTCGCGACTGCATTTCCTCATCGAAGCCGAGGCCGACCAGAATGCGCGCGGCGCGGGCAGGCGCACTGTAGGCGTCGATGGCGATCAGGCGCTCGTGTACGTCGCCAAGGCGATGGGGATCGGTGCAGGTTTCGGATTCGGCCAGCAGCGCAGTGCGCTCGGCGTCCGCTTCCAGCACGGCTTCAAATGGCGTGCGGGTGCCGCTCGGGGCTTCCTGGGCGATATAGCCCAGACGCGCGCGGCGCGGCATTTCGGCGCCGCCGCCGTCAGGCTCGATCTCGCCGATGATCGCCTTGACCAGCGTCGACTTGCCGGCGCCGTTGCGGCCGATCAGCCCCACCTTCCCGCCATGGGGAATGGTTGCAGTGGCCTGGTCAAGGATAGTGCGCCCACCAAGGCGCACGGACAGTTCGCGGATCGTCAACATGGCCGCGCGCCTAGCAGGAGGTGCGGAGAATCCCAAGCGGACTTGCTCGGCTTGGCATCAGTCCGATCGCGAGACCGGCTTGTCGTGGTCGCGGCCGATCGCCTGAAGTCCGCCAAGGGCAAAGCTCAGGAGGTGATCGACGAGCTCGTCCTTGCCCATGGCGTCGATCTGGCGGGACAGGGGATTTTCGTTGCGGCGGGCGACGAAGATCATGGCGCAAGGAGCGCCGACGCTGATGGCACAGCGCACGAGGGCCGGGTCGCCTGCGGAAATTCCGCTTATTTCGCTCAGGACCGAAGACAGTACTCGAAACTTTGGTCCGATTTCCTGCTCGAACAGAACCTCGATGTGCGAACCGGGCGAGAGCAGTTCCCGGGCAAGGACATTGCCGTTCCAGTCCTTGGGGGCGAGGGCGCGTGTGACAAGCCTGTCGAGGAAGCGACGCAGCTTGTCTTGCGGCGGACCTTCATCACCGGCGATGGCCTGCAGTTCGTCGAGCGTGATGAAGCGCCGGTGCGCTTCGACCAGCACGGCCTTGTAGAGCCCATCGCGGCTGCCGAAGTGGTAGTTGATCGATGCCAGGTCGACCCCCGCCGCGGTGGCAATCGCCTTGCTGGTGGTTTCGGCAAATCCGTTGGCGCCGATCAGCCGTCCGGCGCTCTCGATGATCCTCGCGCGCGTTCTCGCCCCGTCGACGCGCGTGTTACGTTTCGGCGCTTTTTCGTCTTGCGGATCGCTCTGTTTCATTCGGCTCATCGCGACTGGACAATAGCGAACATACAATTTAAATTCAATTTAAGTTAAGGCACTGCCATCGCGAAGCCTTGCATCAGATGATAGGTCTGCGATGCCAGACAACCCGAACCGCAATCGGATGACCGCATGAAAAAGATCGCTGCCGCAATCGTCGGGCTCATCGTGGTCATGGCCTTCGGGTACTGGCTCTCGCAGGGACACCATGGTGCCGATGGCGACGAACTGGTCCTCCATGGCAATGTCGATATTCGCCAGGTCTCACTCGCGTTCGAAGGGAATGGCCGGGTCGAGCAGCTCAACGTCGACGAGGGCGATGCGGTCGAGGCCGGCACCGTGCTGGCCCGCCTCGATACGACGACGCTGTCGCTGCAGGCCGAACAGGCCCGGGCGCAAGTGTCGGCAAGCCAGCAGAACCTGCTGCGCATGCGCAACGGATCGCGGCCTGAAGAGATCCGTCAGGCTGGCGAACGCCTTGCTGCAGCGATGTCCGATGCGAAGCGCGCGGCCGACGATCTGGCGCGGATGGAAGCCATTTCCGACAGGACGGACGGTCGCGGCGTCAGTCGGCAGGAAATCGACAGCGCCCGCAATGCCGCGAAAGTCACCGCGGCTCGCGCGAGGGAGCAGAAGGAAGCACTGCGTCTGGCCGAGCAAGGCCCGCGAGCCGAAGACGTTGCCGCCGCGCAGGCACAGTTGAAGGGCACGCAGGCCCAGTTGGCCTTGCTCGAACATCAGATCTCGCAAGGCGAATTGCGCGCGCCGGAAAACGCAGTCGTGCGCACGCGACTGCTCGAAGTGGGCGACATGGCATCGCCGCAAAGGCCGATTTACGAGCTGGCGCTGACCAGTCCGAAATGGATCCGGGTCTATGTCGATGAGACAGACCTGGGCCGCATCAAGCCGGGGCAGGCAGCTCGGGTGACCAGCGACAGTTTCCCCGACCAGCCGGTCTCCGGCAAGGTCGGGTATATTTCGTCGGTCGCCGAATTCACGCCAAAGTCGGTCGAATCCGAGGAACTGCGTACGAGCCTCGTCTATGAAGTGCGGGTGCGGGTGGAAGATGCGCAGAACCGCCTGCGACTGGGCCAGCCGGTGACAGTGCGGATCGCGGCAGGTCCGGCGCGGTGAGCGAGACCGTCGCAACCGTCGTCAGCGAAGGTTTGCGCAAGACTTTCGCGGCGCCAGACGGAACTCCGTTCAATGCCATCGACGACGTTTCCCTCAAGGTTCGGCCCGGAACCCTGAGTGCCTTGGTCGGTCCGGACGGTGCCGGCAAGACGACGATGATGCGCATGATGGCCGGCTTGATCGCGCCGGACGCCGGAGGCCTTTCGGTTCTGGGCATCGATGTGCGGCGTGGCCCTCAGGAGGTGCAGAGCCGCATCAGCTACATGCCGCAGCGCTTCGGCCTTTATGAAGATCTGTCGGTTCAGGAGAACCTCGATCTCTACGCGGACCTTCACGGCGTTCCGCTGGACGAGCGCAAGGAGCGCTTCGCCAGGATGCTGGAAATGACCGACATGGCGCGTTTCACTGAGCGGCCGGCGGGCAATCTGTCGGGTGGGATGAAGCAGAAGCTGGGGCTCGCCTGCACGCTTGTGCGCGTGCCGGAATTGCTGCTGCTCGATGAGCCCAGCGTCGGCGTCGACCCGCTCTCGCGGCGCGACTTGTGGCAAATTCTCGAGCAATTGATCGGGGATGAGGGACTCAGTGTGATCGTCAGCACTGCCTACATGGATGAAGCCGAGCGGTGCGACGAGATCTTCGTCCTCAACAAGGGACGCCTGCTTGCGCAAGGAACTGCGGAGCACTTGCGTCGCAAGGCCGAGGGTCTGACCTATATCGCCACCCCGGCCGCGGGCATGCTAGCCCGCAACCTCCAGGCCCGCCTCATCGATGCCAGGGACCGGATCGTGGATGCTGTGCCGCGCGGCGGCGCCGTGCGCCTGATCCGCGACTCCGGTCATGAGCTTTCAACGATCTCGGAACTTCTCGAAGGCGCCCATGTCGAGCCGCGCCCCGCTGAACTGGAAGATGCCTTCATGTTCCTGCTGCGCCAGCACGAGACGCCCGGCGAAGCCCACAAGCCGCCACCGCTTACTGAAGCGACCTCGGATGCTGCGCAGGTTCCGCTTGGCCAGGACAAGGGTACCGAACGCGAAGTCATGATCCGCGTGCGCGATCTGGTGCGCAGGTTCGGCGACTTTACCGCTGTTGCCAATACCTCCTTCGATGTCGGCAAGGGGGAGATCTTCGGGCTCTTGGGCCCCAATGGTGCGGGCAAGACGACCACGTTCAGGATGCTGTGCGGATTGTTGCCGGCGACCAGCGGTCAACTCGATGTGGCAGGCGTGAACCTGCGAACCGCCCGCGCCGCTGCGCGGGTGCGCATCGGCTATGTTGCGCAAAAATTCTCGCTCTATTCGAACCTCAGCGTGCGCGAGAACCTGGAATTCTTCGGCGGGGCCTATGGTCTGCGCGGCAAGATGCTGCGCCGGCGGGTGCGTGAAACGCTCGAGCGTTTCAATCTCGATGCGTCTGCAACCTGCGGTCTTCTGCCGCTCGGTTACAAGCAGCGTCTGGCGATGGCCACCGGCCTGATTCATGACCCGGACATCCTCTTCCTGGACGAACCGACCAGCGGCATCGATCCGCTGGCCAGGCGCGCGTTCTGGCGCACGATCACGGCGCTTGCCGATGAAGGCGTAACGATCATCGTCACTACCCATTTCATGGAAGAGGCCGAATATTGCGACCGCATCGCGATCCAGGATGCCGGGCACCTGCTGGCTCTTGGTACGCCGCGCGAAGTTCGTGAGCAGGCCGGTAACGGCGAAGCCGACGACATGGACCGGGCCTTCATCGCGATTGTCGAGCAGGCGCGCGCACGCGCGTCGAGCGAACAGGCGGCGGCGTGATGCGTTCCGAGTTTTCCGTCCGCCTGACCGCATTGACCCGCAAGGAAATCCGCCAAATGCTGCGCGATCGCAGCAACCTGATGGTTGGACTTCTTCTGCCGGTCGCCCTTATCCTGCTGTTCGGATACGGGCTGTCGTTCGATGTGCGCGATGCGCCGGTCGCGCTCGTCCTCGATGACAACTCTGCCGCGGCGCGCGAAGCCGTGTCCGGAATCGAGGGCTCGCACTATCTCTCGCCGGTCTACGTCGACACGATGGCTCGGGCCGAAACCATGCTGCAGTCGGGTAAAGTCGACGCGATCGTGCGGGTCCCGATCGATTTCTCGAGGCGTCGGGCTGCGGGGGGCGCCAGCATTCAGCTTGTCCTGAATGGTATCGATTCAACGACGGCAACCTCGCTTGATGCCTACGTTTCGGCTTCCGTGTCGAACGCCATGCTGCGCCGCGTGGATCGCGAAGGGGCGGCCGGCCGGGGCGGATCGATCACCCTGATGCAGCGAACCTGGTTCAACGAAGCGGGGATCAGCACCTGGTATCTCGTTCCGGGGCTGATCGTGCTCGTGATGACGCTCGTCGGGGCGTTCCTGACGTCGCTGCTGATCGCCCGCGAATGGGAGCGCGGCACGCTGGAAGCGCTTTTCGTGACACCGGTCAGGCCGCTGGAGATCGTGCTGTCCAAGCTGCTGCCCTACATGGCCGTGGGGCTGATCGACCTGGCAACCTGCCTGCTGGCGGCCCGGTTCCTGTTTCAGGTGCCCATTCGCGGATCGCTGTTTGCGATCGTGCTGGCCTCGGCGCTCTATCTGGCCGTCTCGTTGCTGCTCGGCCTGTTTATCTCGGGCCGCACGCGCAACCAGTTTGCAGCGAGTCAGGTTGCCTTGCTGACCAGCTTCCTGCCCGCGCTCATGCTATCGGGCTTCATCTTCGACCTTCGCAACGTGCCTGTCGCGGTGCAGGTCATCGCCCAGCTGCTGCCAGCCACGCATTTCATGGGCATGGTCAAGTCGCTGTTCCTCGCCGGGACGGACTGGATGATGGTTGCGCGCAATTGCACGATCCTGGCTGCATACGCCCTCGTTCTTATTTTCGCGACGCGCAGGACCCTGCGCAAGACGCTGGACTGAGGCCATGCAATCCGTGATCGCCTATATCGCCCAGATCGCCTTTCTTTGCCGCAAGGAAGTGTTGGCGATCCTCAAGGACCCGGCCAACCGGATCATCCTGCTGGCCCCGGCGTTCTTCCAGACGATGCTCTTCGGATATGGGGCGACCTTCGACCTGACGAATGTATCCTATGCCTTGCTGGACCAGAGCAGGGGCGCGGCCGCCCGAGAGTTCGTGACCCGGCTTGACGGAACCGGCGTGTTCGAACGCGAAGCGACGCTTGCTTCGGCCGACCAGATCGCCTCGGTCATCGATCCGGGCAAGGTGCTACTGGCTATCACCATCCCGGCGGATTTCGACCAGAGACTGGCACGGGGCGAGGCGGCGACGATCCAGGTGATCCTCGATGGCCGCAATTCCTCAACAGCGGCGACGGCGGCGGGCTACCTCAATGCCATTGCGCAGCGTTTCAATGCAGCGCACGGGGCGGCTCCTGCGATCACGATTGAGCGGCGGGCGTGGTTCAATCCCAACCTCAATTCGCGGTGGCAGATCATGCCGGCAATGATCGCGACGCTCAGTATGCTGCAGACACTGCTGCTCGCGGCCCTGTCGGTTGCGCGCGAACGCGAGCAGGGGACGTTCGATCAATTGCTGGTCACGCCGCTTTCGCCGCTGCAGATTCTGGTCGGCAAGGCCCTGCCTTCGATCCTTGTCGGGATCGCGCAGTCGACGATCGTGCTGATGATCGTCCTGTTCTGGTTTCGGATACCGATGAGCGGTTCGCCCTGGCTTCTCTATCTCGGCCTGCTCAGCTTCACCGGTGCCGCGGTGGGCATCGGCATGTCGCTCTCGGCCTTGGCCCTGAACATGCAGCAGGCCATGCTCTACTCGTTCCTCGTCATCATGCCGCTGACCATGCTTTCCGGTCTGCTGACCCCGATCCGCAACATGCCGGAGGGCCTGCAGCTGGCCACATACGTCAATCCGCTGCGTTTCGGCGTGGATCTGGTTCGGCGCGTCTATCTCGAAGGCGCAGGGCTGGCCGATGTCGCTATGGATTTCATTCCCCTCGTGCTGGTGGCAAGCGTGACGCTGCCGCTGGCTGCCTGGCTGTTTCGCCACCGCCTCGCCTGATCTTCGGATGCCTGCCATGTCCCGAAAACCGAGTTTCCCCCGCCCGAGCCGGACAGTCGGCATCGCCATAGCGGTCGCAGCAGTGGGCGGCTGCACGGTCGGCCCGGATTATGTGAGCTCTGCCCCCGATGCACCGCAGGACTGGACGAGCTGGCGCAGCGCGGACCCGTCATTGGTCGCAGCGCCAGGCACCGATGCTGCAATGCCCGCGGATTGGTGGACCTCGTTCCATGATCCGGTGCTCGACGACCTGGTCACTCAGGCCCTTGCGGCCAGTCCCGATCTGGAGACCGCAGCCCTGCATTTTGCACAGGCGCGCATCCAGCGTTCGGTCACCTCTTCGGCCGGAATCCCGCAAGTCGGCGCAGGTGCGGACGTCAGCCGCCAGCGACAGAGCGAATATGGCGCGGGAACCCGACTGTTCGATGCCATCGGTTCCGACCGCGATGCCCTGGCCAAACTGCTCTCCCAGCCTTTCACGCTTTATCGCGGCGAGTTCGATGCCTCGTGGGAGATCGACCTGTGGGGCAAGGTGCGGCGGTCGATCGAAGCGGCGGATGCTACGATCGCACAGCAAGGCGCCTTGCTGGATCAGGCGCGCCTCAGCGTGGCGAGCGAAGTGGCCTCGACGTATTTCGAATTGCGCACCAGCCAGCGTGACATCGCCTTGCTGCGGGAGGACATTGCCTTGCTGCGCGATCGGATTTCGCTGGTAAAGGCCCGCGTCGATGGCGGTCTCGACAGCCACGGCGTTCTCGACCTCGAGGATGTGACGCTGCACGGCATGGAGGCGCGTCTCCCTGCAATGCTGGCGCAGGAGGCAGCGCACGCCAACGCAATCGCGCTGCTGCTCGGAAAGACGCCGGGTAGCCTCAACGACACGCTGGTTCCGCGCGGAGGCGAAACAGTCCAGCTACCGCCCGATCTTTCGCTTGGCCTGCCGTCGGAAATCGCCCTGCGGCGCCCCGATGTCCGGGCCGCCGAGGCCGGCATGCATGCGGCAACCGCACGCATCGGCGTGGCCGTGGCGGACCTTTATCCCAGCATCCGGCTTGGCGGTGGCTTCGGCCTTGAATCCTACCGCAGCCAGAACCTCTTCGATTGGGCCAGCCGCAACTGGTCCATCGGTCCCAGCCTGGATCTCCCTCTTTTCGATGGTGGACGGCGGCGCAGCGTCGTCAAGCTGCGCAAGCTGGAGCAGCGCGAGGCCGCCGTCGCGTTCCAGACTACCGTGCTCAAGTCCTGGCAGGAAATCGACAACGCCCTCAACCGCTCCATGGCGGCGCGCCAAGAGCATGAAAGCCTGGCGAAAAAGCTCGGGGCTACGCGGTCGTCCCTAGGCATCGCACAAGCGCGTTATGACAGCGGGGCGATCAACTACCTCGACCTGATCGACGCGAAACGGGCGCTGATCCAGGCCCGCCGGGAGCTGTCCGACAACGAGGGGCAACTGGCCGTCAGCTATGTCACCGTCAACAAGGCGATCGGCAATACTCCGGAGATTTCCCCAGGTGGGGATGTCGCCCATCGCTGATCGGGGCTTCGCAGCAGGACTTATCAACATCATTCCTTGCATCGCGATGCAGGAACGGGAAGGCGAGCGCTGTGCGCGCTATGCGTTAAGGCGTATTGAATAGTGCTTGCAACGCTGAATCACTTGTGATTCTATCGATTCCCATGAGGACCATGCGCCCGGAACCCAACATTGCGAAAGAGCGACTCGTGCAGGGCCTGTCCCTTGCGGTTCTTCTGCTCATGGGCGCATTCGTTATCGCCGGTCCGAGCGGGCTTATCGCCTGGGGCGAAAACCAGCGCTTGCTCGAACAGCGCCATGCCGATCTTGCCGCACTCAAGCTCGAGCGCGCGCGAATCCAGAATCGCGTCGAGCTGCTCGATCCCAAGCACGTGGATCCGGACCTTGCCGGCGAATTGCTGCGCGGCAACCTCAACGTCGCACGTTCCGACGAAATGGTGATGCTCATCCCCTGAGCGGCCATTGCCAGCTCACCGGCAGGCAATAATTTTTGTTCCGGAATTCGTATTTTCCCTTTCGGGCGCTTTCGCTTTGCCCGCCTCTTTCCTATACCGCCCGCAACTGATCACATCGACGATGGGGAGCCTCATTGCCCAAAGCCAAGACTGACGCCCAGCCCGGCGCAAATTCGAACGGGTCGCCGGCAGAGGACCAGGACTTTGTCCTGCGCAGCCTCCAGGAAGCCCATGCGGCCGATCGCCGCTACAAGGCGAGCAAGGAAGAACTTCTCAAGCTCTATGAGCAGATGTTGCTCATCCGCCGTTTCGAGGAGAAGGCCGGCCAGCTTTACGGCCTCGGCCTGATCGGCGGTTTCTGCCACCTCTACATCGGCCAGGAAGCTGTCGCTGTCGGCCTGCAGTCCGCGCTCGACGGCAACAAGGACTCGGTGATCACCGGCTATCGCGACCATGGCCACATGCTGGCCTACGGCATCGATCCGAAGGTCATCATGGCCGAACTGACCGGACGCCATTCGGGTATCTCGAAGGGCAAGGGCGGCTCGATGCACATGTTCAGTGTCGAGCATCGCTTCTACGGCGGCCACGGCATTGTCGGCGCACAGGTCTCGCTCGGTACCGGTCTCGCTTTCGCGCACAAGTACCGTGAAGACGGCGGCGTCGCGATGGCCTACTTCGGTGACGGCGCGGCGAACCAGGGCCAGGTCTACGAGAGCTTCAACATGGCGGCCCTGTGGAACCTCCCGATCATCTTCGTGATCGAGAACAACCAGTACGCGATGGGCACGGCCGTCGCCCGTTCGTCGGCAGAGACGCACTTCTACCGTCGCGGCACTGCATTCCGCATCCCCGGCATGCAGGTCGACGGCATGGACGTGCTCGAGGTCCGCAAGGCCGCCGAAGTCGCGCTCGAGCATGTGCGCGGCGGCAACGGCCCCGTGCTGATGGAACTCAACACCTACCGCTATCGCGGCCACTCGATGTCCGACCCGGCCAAGTATCGCAGCCGCGAGGAAGTCCAGGGCGTGCGCGACAAGCGTGACCCGATCGAGCATGCCAAGGCCGAGCTCATGGAAATGGGCCTGGACGAGGCCGAACTGAAGGCGATCGACAAGCGCGTTCGCGCCCAGGTCGCCGAATCCGCCGACTTTGCAGAGAATTCACCCGAGCCCGATATGTCCGAACTCTATACCGACGTCCTGGTGGAGCGTTACTGATGGCGATCGAACTGAAGATGCCCGCGCTCTCGCCGACGATGGAAGAGGGCAAGCTTGCCAAGTGGCTGGTCAAGGAGGGCGACGAAGTCTCCTCCGGCGATATCCTTGCCGAGATCGAAACCGACAAGGCGACGATGGAATTCGAAGCCGTCGATGAAGGCACGATCGGCAAGATCGTCGTTGCCGAAGGTACCGAGAACGTGAAGGTCGGCACCGTGATCGCCGTCCTAGCCGGTGAAGGCGAGGATGCCTCGGCCGTGGCCGAAAGCGTTTCGCAAGCTCCGGCTCCGGCGCCCGCTTCCTCCGAGCCTGCCAAGGCAGAAGAAGCCCCGGCCCCTGCGCGCAAGGATCCGGAAGTGCCGCATGGCACCAACATGAAGACCTCGACCGTTCGCGAGGCCCTGCGCGACGCGATGGCCGAGGAAATGCGCCGCGACGAACGCGTCTTCGTGATGGGCGAGGAAGTCGCCGAGTACCAGGGCGCCTACAAGGTGACCCAGGGCCTGCTCGAGGAATTCGGCCCCAAGCGCGTCATCGACACCCCGATCACCGAATACGGCTTTGCCGGTATCGGCACCGGTGCGGCGATGGGCGGCCTGCGTCCGATCGTCGAGTTCATGACCTTCAACTTCGCCATGCAGGCGATTGACCACATCATCAACTCGGCGGCCAAGACGAACTACATGTCCGGCGGCCAGATGCGCTGCCCGGTCGTGTTCCGCGGCCCGAACGGTGCTGCTTCGCGCGTGGGCGCACAGCACTCGCAGAACTACGGCCCGTGGTATGCCAACGTTCCGGGTCTGGTGGTCATCGCGCCTTATGACGCGTCGGACGCAAAGGGCCTGCTCAAGGCGGCGATCCGCAGCGAAGACCCGGTGGTCTTCCTTGAAAACGAACTGATCTACGGGCGTTCCTTCGAGCTGCCGGAACTCGACGACCATGTCCTGCCGATCGGCAAGGCGCGCATCATGCGCGAGGGCAAGGATGTCACCATCGTTTCGTACTCGATCGGCGTCGGCCTGGCGCTGGAAGCCGCCGAACAGCTGGCTGGCGAAGGCATCGATGCCGAAGTCATCGACCTGCGCACCCTGCGTCCGCTCGACAAGCAGACGATCCTGGAAAGCCTCGCAAAGACGAACCGTCTCGTCGTTGCCGAGGAAGGCTTCCCGGTCTGCTCGATCGCTTCGGAAGTCATTGCGATCTGCATGGAAGAAGGCTTCGACGATCTCGACGCGCCCGTCCTGCGCGTGTGCAACGAGGACGTGCCGCTGCCTTATGCGGCCAACCTTGAAAAGGCCGCACTGATCGACACGCCCCGCATCGTCGAGGCAGTCAAGAAGGTCTGCTACCAGGGCTGAGCCCGCAGGCTTTCAGGCCAGGAATGACAAGGGCCGCCGGTATCATCCCGGCGGCCCTTTTTCATGGCGTGGACGCTGCATCGATGCAGCCCGCTGTCAGAAGGGAAGGGTGGTCAGCTGTCCTTGAGCAGGAAAACCGGCCGTTTGTACGTGATCTGCAGCAGGTTGCCCGGGACGAAGGCCAGGTAATCCGGCGCATCGTAAGTGACACTGATCTGCATTTCGAGGGCATCGGCGATCCGGCTCGTCTGCGACGTTACGGTAATGCCCAGTCGGTCGGTATTGAGATTGTACCGCGAACCGACCCCGCGTGAGCGCATCCACGTTGAAATCAGGTCGGCCTGGCTGGCATGGCCTCGCTGATACTCGACCACAGCAAATCGCGCGCCATCCGAGGCGAGGTTGCGGATTGCGTTCCAGTTCTGGATCTGCATCCCGATCTGGAGGACGCCGATCAGCAGCGTGAAGAAGAGCGGCGCGAGCAGGGCGAACTCGACGAGAACACCGCCGCGTTCGTCCCGGTGGAAGCGCGCAAGGCGCCGCTGCGAGAAGAAGCCTCCCATCACTGCACCTGGATCGTGCGCTCGACACGATAGTTCAGGGCCTTGCCCACGCCGAAGCGGGTCCAGATCGGCGTGTAGGTATCGGTCACGTCGAGCAGGACATATTGATAGATCGGCTGATCGGTGTCGCAGGTGGATGCATCCGCAGTCAACTGGCTGGAGAGGTTGCAGCGAAACCGCTGCTGCAGGGTCACCTCGTTGTCGGCGAGACCGAGCGAGTCCTTGATGACGCTCTTCATTGTGTCCGAGGATGTGCCAGAACCGGCTGCGGCGGCCAGCACGATGCCTTCGGCCTCGCTCGCTGCGCTCTGCAATTCCTGCTGGCGCGAGACGATCCGGCCGACCTCGAAGGTACCGAGTGCCATCAGCACGATAACCGGTGCGACGATGGCGGTTTCAACCGCCATCACGCCTTTCAGGTCGCGGACCATGCGGCGCAGGCCATGACCGATCATGCCACGAGCCTCACAATGGGAGTGGAAGTGCCGAGCAGCGAGCTGTCGTCGTAGTCGCACAAGGTGCGCAGGTAGGCGCTGCCGCGAATGTCGAGCGTATAGGCCGAGATCTGGAAGCACAGCTTGCTGGTGGTGCCGGAGTCGCCGTTGATCTGGACGTCACCGTTGGGAAGGTAGAGCACGCCCTCGATGTTCAGATTGGTGTTGCCGTTGATCTGGTGCGAGGCAGGCTCGGTCTCATCGGTCTTGTCCTCCATGAACAGCATCTGCGAAAGGCGATCCGCATCGGCCGCATAAGGCGTGCTCTGGAAGTCGGCAGCTTGCATCGGCGTCAGCGTGATCGAGCCCGTCGCCCCTTCGCCGCCCAGCTTGATCTGCGCGCCTTTGCGCAGCACGAACAGAACATTCTTTCCCACGACCGTTGCGTTGGTGGACAGGTCCAGGGTGCCGCCATCGATGAAATAGATGCCCGAGTTGAAAGTCGTGGCGCACTTGGCGGTATAGCCGCCGACATATTTGCCGGGAAAAAGATTGGCGATCGCCTTGTTGCCATTGCCATCGCAGTACTTGGCCTTTGTCTGGTCCGCAGTGCTGGAATCCGGCTCCGGGATGGGAATGTCGGAATAGACGTCGGTGAGGCCAGAGGCATTTTCTGTGACCGTTCCTTGGAGGCTCTCGGGGACGTCCACTGTACCGCATGCTGCAATCGAGGTGGTCTCGACCGTCGCACTGCCGTCGATAGTGATGGCATCGTCGCTGCATGAAAGGGCGCCCAAGCCGCAATTGGCGATGACGTGTGCGTTACCGCCGATCTGGAATGTGGTGCCGTCCTGCTTGAGGGTGATCAGGCAGGCATGGAACTTGTTACCTTCCTTGAAGCGGGCCTGCGCGCGCGCCATCACGGTGGCCGACTGGTTGAGCAGCAAGCCGGTGAAAGGCAGCTTCTTCGTCGCCGTGGCCGTTACCAGAACGCTGTTCGCCGTGCCGCCATCGAAGTTCGCCAGGCTGATCGTCGGAGCGCTCGCGAAGGAGGCGGTGATCTTCTGATTGGCGTTGAATTCCTGCTTGGCGCGCGTTTCGTAATCGGCATCGTCGCTGTAGGCCAGCGCCCATGCGCCGCCGATTGCGGCCTGGTCGACCGAGTGTTGCAACTCGCGCTGCCACATGTACCATTGGGCTGTGTCGACGCCATAGCCCATGGCTCCGATGAGGGCGGGCATGCCGAGCGCCACCATCATCATGGCGTTGCCGCTCCTTGCGGAGAGCAGGCTTTTCATCAGGCAGCGGATCCGTCGGAACATCGGAAATATCCTCAAGGCGCCTCAATCGAATATTCACTATCTCGGGCAACGAGATTTGCATTGAATGAAACATTTTAGTTAACCCTTGTTAAATGGCGTTGCATTTGGGCGCACTTGCACAACCGGCCTCGCAGGTTAGAGAGGCGCTGTGTCACAAGATTCCCCCCCGCGACCGATGTCCGCAAACGCCATCGAAGAGAGCTTGCTTGCCAGTTTGCCGCTGAGCCAGAGACTGGCGCTGGCCTATGCCCCAGGCTCGGCGCGCCTGCCCACGCTGGCCCTGTTCGCGCTAGATACGCGTCTGGCCGGGCTGCTGCGCCATTCCAAGGAGCCGATGCTGGCGCAGCTGCGCCTTGCCTGGTGGCGCGAGAGCCTCGATCGCGATGCATCCGAATGGCCTGCGGGCGAACCCTTGCTGGCCGCGCTGCGCAGTTGGGACGGCCAGCACAAGGCGCTCTCGGCGCTCGTCGATGGCTGGGAAGCCTTGACCGGGCATGCGCCCTTGCCGCCCGAAGCCTTGGGTCAGATGGTAGAGGGGCGCGGGGCCGCATTCGCCGCGTTGGCCTCCGCGCTCGGCAGGCCGGGCGAGGCGCAGGCTTGCGCCACGATCGGCCGAAAATGGGCGATGGCCGACCTCGCCACGCGCCTGCGCGACAAGAGCGAGACTGAGGCCATGCGTGCCATGATCGCAGAGGACGCGACGCGCAGCCCGCGCGTTTCAAGACCCCTGCGGCCGCTACTCGTGCTGCACGGTCTTGCGCAAACTCGGCAGGCCAGGGGCGATGAGAAAGCCGCGCAGTCCCCCACGGCGCTGCTCAAGGCCATGCGGCTCGGTATTCTGGGCTTTTGACCTGCTGACCAGATTGTAATTTCAAAGGCGGAGACCATCGCACTAGGCATCGCGGGGTGATGCAGAGGCGTTCGTGAACAGACTGGTCCTGGGCGCGCTGGCTGCGCTACTGCTTGTCTCGCTCGGCCTGTTCTGGATGCAGGGCCGCGCCGAAGTGGAGGAGGGCGCCCCGCCGCCTGAGGAAGCTACGGCGCAGCCCGACGAATTTCCAAGCGCGGCGATAGAGGATCTGGTCGGCCCGGAACCGCCCGAAGCGACCGAACTCAGCCGCGAGCAACGGCGCTTTGCCCGTTATGACCATGACAGCGACGGACGCATCACCCGCAACGAAATGCTGTCGACCAGGACCGCGGGATTCCGCAGGCTCGACAAGGACGGCAACAATCTGCTCACGTTTGAGGAATGGGCCGTCACGACCGTCGACAAGTTCGACCATGCCGACGTCAACGGCAACGACTGGCTGACGCCGGAGGAGTTCCGCCGCACGGCGCCGCCGCGCCGGTCCGGTCCCAAACCGCGTTGTTCGTGCTGAAGCGCTTCAGGCCGCCGGGGCCAGCGTTTGCAACCAGGCGCCGATGTCTTCCTTGGCCCGCTCGGTATAGGCTTCCTTGCGCTGCTTCTTCTTGACCTCGTGAAGCGGCGGAAACAGGCCGAAGTTCACATTCATCGGCTGATAGCTTTCCGCCTCGGCGTCGCCGGTAATGTGCGAGAGCAGGGCGCCCATCGCCGTCGTCGGCGGCGGTCCCTGCCACTCGAGCCCACCCAGTTCGGCAGCGGTCATCAGGCCGGCCATCAGACCGACCGCGGCGCTTTCGACATAGCCCTCGCATCCGGTGATCTGCCCGGCAAAGCGAACGTGCGGCGCGCTCTTGAGCCGCAGCTGCCGGTCGAGCAGGACCGGCGAGTTGAGGAAGGTGTTGCGGTGCAGGCCGCCCAGGCGAGCGAATTCGGCCTTTTCGAGCCCGGGAATGGTGCGGAACAGGCGGACCTGCTCGGCATGCTTGAGCTTGGTCTGGAAGCCCACCATGTTCCACAGCGTACCCAGCTTGTTGTCCTGGCGGAGTTGGACGACGGCATAGGCCCAGCGCCCGTTGGGATGTTCCTCGGTCGCCCAGTGCGGGTTGTCGAGCCCCACCGGCTTCATCGGCCCGAAGCGCAGGGTGTCGACACCGCGTTCGGCCATGACCTCGATCGGCATGCAACCGTCGAAGTAGGGGGTGTTGGCTTCCCACTCCTTGAACGCGGTCTTTTCGCCGTCGAGCAGGGCCTGGTGGAAGGCCAGATACTGGTCCTTGTCCATTGGACAGTTGATGTAGTCCTTGGCTTCCCCGCCGAACTTGGAGGGTTTGTCCCAGCGCGAGGCCTTCCAGCAGATGTCCATGTCGATGGTGTCGTGGTAGACGATCGGAGCGATGGCATCGAAGAAGGCGAGGCTATCCGAGCCGGTCGCCTTGCCGATGCTGCCGGCCAGCGCTTCGGCCGTAAGCGGCCCGGTGGCAACGATGGTCAGGCCGCTATCGGGCAGGGTGTCGATGCGCTCGCGCACGATGTCGAGCGTCGGCAGCGACTGGAGGCGGGCTTCGACTTCGGCGGAGAATACCTCGCGGTCGACTGCCAGCGCCGAACCTGCGGGCACTTGCGCCTTGGCAGCCGCGGCCATGATCACCGAATCGCAGCGGCGCATCTCGTGATGGAGCAGGCCAACCGCGTTCTTCTCGTCGTCGTCCGAACGGAAGGAATTGGAGCAGACCATCTCGGCCAGGCCGTCGGTCTGGTGCGCCGGGCTGCGCTCTCCCGTGCCGCGCATTTCTGACAGGCGCACGCGAAGGCCGCGCCGCGCGAGTTGCCAGGCCGCCTCGCTGCCTGCGAGGCCGCCGCCGATAATGTGAACGTCGTATTCGGGTTGTGCTGTCATGGGCCAAGGCCCCTAGCCGCTCTTTGCGCGCAGCGAAAGGGAATGCAAGTTGGGCGTGCCGGGACGAGGGGGATTGCATGGCAGGCCAAAACCGTGACAAGCGCAGTCGACGAATTCGGCCCCGGACAGGAAGACCCAGCGAATGCCAAGGCGCGCACTCATCGAAAGAAGGCCCTGGCTGCTGGGCAGCGTGCTTGCCGCGCTGGCTTTCATCTGGCTGGAAAACAGCCGGCTTCCGGGCCTTTACCTGCTTGGCCTGAAAGCCGCGCCTCTGCTATTTCTCGCGGTCTACGCCGTCCTGCGCCATCGCGGCAACGACACCCGAATGCTGGCGGGAATGCTGGTATGCGAAGGGGTCGGAACGGCCCTTTACGACTATCTCCCTTACGCCTCGATCGTCCTGATCATCATCGGCTTCGGCCTGGGGATCGGGCTTTTTACCTCGCATCGCCGTGCGCAGTTGACCGGGTCGCAGAAAGCCGCCGTCACCGCGATCCTGCTGATCACGCCGGTGATCGGTTTTCTCCTGGCATCGCCCGAAATGCGCATTACCGCGCTCGTCTTCATGGTTGCCGTTGGCGGCATGGCCGCAAGCGCCTGGGCGAGCACCTTTCCGCGCTACCGGGTGGGGGCAGGGGCTGTGGTCATCATGGCCGCGAACCTGCTTGCCATCGCAGCGGAGGGCCTCATGCAGCGTGAGCTGTGGATGGCGCATTTCGCCTGGCCGCTGTTCTACTTCGGCAACCTGATGCTTTCCACCGGCGTGACCGTGGAACTGCGCTCACGCCGATAAAGGTCAGTCGAGCCCCGGCAGGATGACGCATCCCGAAGTATCGCGCCGGACCGGGCCGTGCGCGGTAACGGCGCTGAGCGGCAATGGTGCGTAAAGGTGCGGGAACAGCGCGCCTCCGCGCGAGACTTCCCACTTGAGCGCGTTGGCGACCGCCGCAAGGTCGACGCAGGCGATATGCAGGTCCTCTTGTCCGGCGAAGTGTTTGTCCAGCGTTCCCTGGACTTGTCCCGCGGCGGACAAATGCACGAAGCCATCGGCAAGATCGACCGGCGCCCCTGCAAAACTGCCGTTTTCGAGCAGCTGTGCCATCTCGGCCCCGGTCAGGATCTTGTAGGCCAATGTCTCGGTGGACATCGGCCTTTCGTCCGTCATTCTCCGGCTTCCGGAGCCTCGGGGGCTTCCGGTGCCTCCGGCGCCGCGCCGTCTGCCACGTCAACTGCCTCGCCGAGGACTTCGTCTTCTTCGCTGGCCTCGTCGAGGCGCACGGCACTGACGACGTGCTCGTTGGCCGAGACATTGAACAACCTGACACCGGCGGAATTGCGGCCGATGACACGCATGGTTTCCAGCGGCAGGCGGATCAGCTTGGCCTGATCGGTCACCAGCATGAGCTGCTCGGCCTGGCTGGCCGGGAAGCTCGCCACGACCGGCCCGTTGCGGGCGATATTGTCGATATTGGTGATGCCCTGGCCGCCGCGTCCCGTGCGGCGATATTCGTAGGCCGAGGACATCTTGCCGTAGCCGTTGGCGCAGACAGTCAGGATGAACTGCTCGCGTTCCTGCAATTCGGCGAAGCGCTCTGCCGAGAGATCCGGTTCGCCTTCCTTCTCGCCCTTCCACGGAGCGTACCTGAGGTATTCCTCGCGCTCTTCGGATTCGGTGCCGACGCGGTGGAGGATCGACAGCGAAATGACGCGGTCGTCTCCCTTGAGCGTCATGCCGCGCACGCCGGTGGATGTGCGGCTCGTGAATTCGCGGACCTGGTCGCCGGCGAAGCGGATCGCCTTGCCCTGGCGAGTGGCGAGCAGGACATCGTCGGTCGCCTCGAGGAGGGCCACGCCGATCAGGTGATCGTCGGCATCCTCGTCGAACTTCATCGCGAACTTGCCGTTGGTCGGAATATTCGAGAAGGAGTCCATCGAATTGCGGCGGACATTGCCCTTCGAGGTGGCGAAGACGACGGAGAGCTTGCCCCAATCGGCCTCGTCCTCGGGCAGGGCAAGGACGGTCTGGATCGTCTCGTCCTTGTCGAGTGCCGGAAGCAGGTTGACGATCGGACGACCGCGCGTGGTCGGACCACCCTCCGGAAGTTTCCAGACCTTCAGGCGGTAGACCTTGCCCGCGGTCGAGAAGAACAGGACCGGGTTGTGGGTCGAGGTGACGAACATGGTCGTCACCGCGTCCTCGTCCTTGGTCGCCATGCCGGCGCGGCCCTTGCCGCCACGGTTCTGGGCGCGGAACGTTGAGAGCGGCGTGCGCTTGATGTACCCGTCCATGGTGACAGTCACCACCATGTCCTCGCGCTCGATCAGATCTTCGTCCTCGATCCCGTCGAAGGCAGCGGTGATCTCGGAGACGCGCGGGGTCGCATAGGCATCGCGTACTGCCTGAAGTTCCTCTCGCATCACGTTGTAAAGTTTGACTCTATCGGCGAGGATCGAGAGATATTCCTCGATCGCAATGGCAAGCTCCTTGAGTTCGTCGCCGATTTCGTCGCGGCCCAGCGCAGTCAGGCGGTGCAGGCGAAGTTCAAGTATCGCCTTAACTTGCGTCTCGGACAGGCGATAGGACCCGCCATCCTCTTCAGCGCTCGGTTCGATCGCCTCGACGAGCCGAATGTAAGGCGCGATATCGCCGATCGGCCATTCCTTGGCCAGCAGCTTCGCGCGGGCATCGGCCGGGTTCGACGAACCGCGGATCATTGCGACGACTTCGTCGAGGTTCGAAACCGCGACGACGAGGCCGAGCAAGATGTGCGCGCGGTCGCGGGCCTTGTTCAGTTCGTACTTGGTGCGGCGGGTGATGACCTGCTCGCGGAACTGGATGAAGGCCTGCAGAATATCTCGCAGCGAGAGGATTTCCGGGCGTCCGCCACGGATCGCCAGCATGTTGGCGGCAAAGTTCGACTGGGCAGGAGTGTTGCGCCAGATCTGGTTGAGCACGACTTCGGGCGAGGCGTCGCGCTTGAGATCGACGACGACGCGCATGCCTTCGCGGCTCGATTCGTCGCGAATGTCGGAAACGCCCTCGATCCGCTTGTCCTTGGCGGCCTCGGCGATTTTCTCGACGAGGTTGGACTTGCCGACCTGGTAGGGAATCGAGGTCAGCACGATCGAGCGACGGTCGCCGCGGGCTTCCTCGATCTGGTGGCGGCAGCGCATCATGATCGAGCCGCGACCGGTCATCGCGGCGTTGCGCGCGCCGCCTTGGCCGAGGATCAGCGGAGCGGTCGGGAAATCCGGCCCCGGAATGATCTGGAACAGTTCTTCCGAGGTGATGCCCGGATTGTCCATCATCGCGAAGCAGCCGTCGATCACTTCGCCCAGATTGTGCGGAGGGATATTCGTGGCCATGCCGACCGCGATGCCGCCGGCGCCGTTGACCAGCAGGTTCGGATAGCGTGCGGGCAGGACCTGAGGCTCGTTCTCCGCCCCGTCGTAGTTGGGCTGGAAGTCGACCGTATCCTTGTCGATGTCCGCCAGCAGCGCGTCGGCCACCTTGGCAAGGCGCGCCTCGGTATAACGCATCGATGCCGGCGGATCGGGGTCCATCGAGCCGAAGTTGCCCTGGCCGTCGATCAACGGCAGGCGCATCGACCAGTCCTGCGTCATGCGCGCCAGCGCGTCGTAGATCGCGGCGTCGCCATGGGGGTGATACTTACCCATGGTGTCACCGACGATACGCGCCGACTTGCGGTAGGCCTTGCCGGAAACGAACCCGTTTTCGTGGCTGGTCCACAGGATGCGACGATGCACCGGCTTGAGGCCGTCCCGCACGTCGGGAAGCGCGCGGCTCACGATCACGCTCATCGCGTAATCGAGGTAGCTCGTCTTCATCTCATCGACGATGTCGATGCGGGTGTACTCGCCCTCGGGGCCGGTATGTTCTAGAGTGTCGATGTCGTCGCTCACGCGCTGTGTCGTTCGTTGCTTCGATGAGAAAGGTGATGTTCGGCACTAGGACATGCGCCAGGCGAATGCCACTGAATCAGCCCATGCGAAGGCGCTGAGTGCATCTTTTTCCACACTTATGGGTTGAAACACCGAAAGGACGCGTCGGGCGAATGACGGGGCCTGTCTGAACGCTTGCGGTGAGTCGCATTCAAACAGCGTTAAGCGGCGGGCCTCTAGTTCGAGAGCGAGGTTGCCAAAGGCGCATTTCCCCGTCAGTACCTGCGCCGTGCATTTTCGAGACCCCGCTTGAGGGTGAGGGTCACTGTGTCTGATGACTTGAGAGGAGTTGGCCTTTATGGCTCGCAAGTTCCTGATTTCCCGAGTTGCCCTTGCCATGGCGCTCGCCGGTGGCATGGCTGTCGCCGCTGCCCCGACCACGGTTGCCGCAAAAGAAAAGAAGGCAGCCAAGGCTTCGTTCTCGAAGGAATATGCAGCCGTTGCGGCCGAAATCGACAAGACCGTCACCGAAGCCCAGAACGATCCGGCGGTGAAGGCCGCTGCGGACAAGGCGCGTGCCGCCAAGACCGACGCCGAAATGGCCGCCGCCCGTGCCGAGGTGGACGCCGCGATGGGTGGCATCCTGGCCAAGCTCAAGACCGCCGATGCAGCCGCGACCGAGCCGCTCGACAAGCTCAAGCAGGGTGAACTCACCCGCAACGTCGGCATCCTCATGAACGATGTCGCCATGCAGCACCGCGGCCTCGTAATGATGGCCGAAAGCGGCGGAATGAGCCCGGAAACCGCCGGTCAGGTGCAGTATCTTGCAGGTGTCACTGCCTACCAGGACAAGCAGTACACCGAAGCGGCGCGCTGGCTTCAGGCAGCTTACGATGGCGGTTACCGCGATCCGCAGGGCATGCTCCAGGCCGTTCTCGCCGATTCGTACAAGCGTTCCAACAATCCGCAGGCGGCCCTGGCCATCGTGCACAAGGAACTGGAAGCTTCCAAGGCGAGCGGCGCCAAGCCGAACGAGACTTCGATCCGCACCGCACTGCAGGCCGCATACGACGCCAAGCAGCTCGCGGCTTCGGCTGACTACGCCGCGATGCTGGGCCAGTACTACCCGAATCCGGAAAGCTGGAATGCAGCAATTTCGGTGGTTCGCCAGCTCGCTTCACTGCCGAGCAAGGAAAACCTCGACCTCATGCGCCTTATGTACGTAACCGGCGCCATGAAGGACAAGCGCGACTACCTCGAGTATATCGAGAACGTCGATCCGCGCGCCTATCCGGGTGAAGCGCTCAAGATCATGAATGACGGCATTTCGAAGGGCAAGATCAGCAATGCCGATCTCGCGGGCGAAAAGGCCAATACCGAAACGCGCGTTTCGGCAGACAAGGCCTCGCTGGCCGCGCAGGAGCGTGACGCGATGAAGCCGGGCGCAACCGGTGCGACAGTGGCCGGCACCGGCGACGTGTTTCTCAGTTATGACCAGCCGGCCAAGGCCGAAACCTTCTACACGATGGCGATGGGCAAGCCGGGCGTGGATGCCAATGCCGTTGCGATGCATCTCGGCATGGCGCAGGCGATGCAGGGCAAATACGCCGAGGCGCAGGCCAACTTCGCCAAGGTGAGCGGTTCGCGTGCGCCCGTCGCCAAGCTGTGGTCGGCCTATGCCGCGAGCAAGTCGACGCCGGCAGCCGCTCCTGCTGCCGCGGCCGCACCGCAGTCCTGATCTGGTCCGGGCTGCTTCAGGGCGGGTCCGCGATCCAGAAGAAAAGGGCGCCGGATCGGATCGATCCGGCGCCCTTTTTCTTTTGTCCTGTCCGCCTCCTGTCCCCGAGTGGACAACGAATGTCCACCCGGGACAATGGCGCAATTCTCAGGAAACCGCTTCGAACTTGCCGGTTTCGCCGTCCATCAAGTGCAGGATACCGTCGGAGATCGCGAAGTAGGCCCCGCGCAGGGTCAGCTCGCCGTTCTTGACCTTGCGGCGCACGCAGGGGAAGGTCATCAGATTGTCCAGGCTGACCTTGACGGCAGCTTGTTCCATCTGGCGCTCGGCAGGTCGCCCTTCGGTGCCGAACTCGTCGGCGACCGGACCGCGTGCTTCGTCGAGCAGCGAGATCCAGTTGGCGACGAAACCGCCTTCACCCGGCTCGTTGCCGTGCAGTTCCTGGGTCAATGCAGCCTTGCAGCCGCCGCACATGCCATGGCCCATGACCACGACTTCCTTGACCTTGAGTACCTGCACCGCGAATTCGAGTGCTGCCGAGACGCCGTGGTGGCCGGGCGTGGTCTCGAACGGCGGCACAAGCGCGGCGACGTTGCGCACAACGAAGATCTCGCCGGGGTCGACATCGAAGATCTGCGAGGGATCGACGCGGCTGTCCGAGCAGGCGATGATCATGACTTCCGGCTGCTGGCCTTCGCGCAGGCGTTCCCAGCGTTCGCGATTGGGGGTCCAGCCGGTCTGGCGAAAGCGGCGATAGCCGTCGAGAAGGTGGTCGAGGACATGATCACTGGTCTCGGTCATGGGGAGCTCCTTGTTTGCGCCCGCATCCCATAAACCGGATATTCGGGCTGGCAAGGGCGCAAACTTGAGACTATCTGGGCCCCATGAACGATCTCTCCTCTGTTCCGCAGCCCGAACCGAAACCCGAGCGGCAGCGCAAGCCGGACTGGATCCGGGTCAAGGCGCCGACCAGCAAGGGCTATGGCGAAACCCGCCAGCTCATGCGGGATCTCAAGCTCAACACCGTGTGCGAAGAGGCCGCTTGCCCGAACATCGGCGAGTGCTGGACCAAGAAGCATGCGACGGTCATGATCCTGGGCGATACCTGCACGCGGGCCTGCGCCTTCTGCAACGTCAAGACCGGGATGCCCGGCCGTGTGGATTTGGATGAGCCGGCGCACGTCGCCGAGGCGGCTGCCAAGCTGGGGCTGGAACACATCGTCATCACTTCGGTGGACCGCGACGACCTGCCCGACGGCGGTGCCAGCCAGTTCGTCAAGGTGATCGAGGAACTGCGCAAGAACACGCCTTCGACCACCATCGAGATCCTGACCCCGGATTTCCGCGGCAAGATGCGTCCGGCGGTTGAAGCGATCGTGACTGCGCGTCCCGACGTCTACAACCACAACCTCGAAACGGTGCCGAGGCTCTACCCGACGATCCGTCCGGGAGCGCGCTACTACGCCTCGCTGCGCCTGCTGGAGGAAGTGAAGAACCACGACCCCTCGATCTTCACCAAGTCGGGCGTGATGCTCGGCCTGGGTGAGGAGCGCCTCGAAGTGCACCAGGTCATGGACGACATGCGCAGCGCCGACATCGACTTCCTCACCATGGGGCAGTACCTGCGGCCGACGCCCAAGCATGCCGAGGTGAAGGAATTCGTCACGCCGCAGGCCTTCAACGCCTATGGCGCCATCGCGCGGGCAAAGGGCTTCCTGCAGGTGGCCGCGTCGCCGCTGACCCGGTCCAGCTACCACGCCGGTGAGGACTTCGCCGAAATGCGGGCGGCACGCGAAGCAAGGCTGGCCAAGGGCCGCAAGTAATGTCCCGCGCAGACAATGCCATGATGGGCGAGGCCTGAACGTGCCCGGAATCCACGAAGTCTACCGGTTACCCTACAGTGCCGAGCAGATGTTCGATCTGGTCGCCGATGTCGGGCGATACCAGGAATTCCTGCCCTGGGTGGTCGCCACCCGGGTCAAGTCGGACAACGGCAGCGAAATGGTCGCCGACATGCTGGTCGGCTTCAAGGCCCTGCGCGAGAAGTTCACGTCGCGGGTCGAAAAGCGGCGGGCGGAGGAGATCAAGGTCCACTACGTCGATGGCCCGATGCGCGATCTCGACAATGTCTGGCGTTTCCATCCAGTCGATGCGAACAGTTGCGATATCGAGTTCGACGTGCGCTTCTCGTTCCGCAATGCGCTGTTCGAGAAGCTCGCCGGACAGTACTTCGACAAGGCTTTTCGCAAGATGGTCGCGGCTTTCGAGACCCGGGCCCACGAGCTTTACGGCGAGCCCCAGGCCTCCTGAAGTTGCGAAAAGTAACTTGAGTTACGAAAGGTAACCAATCTGCCTTACCTAAAGTGACTCACTGGCCCCACTGAATAACTTTAGGTAACCGAAATGTCCGCAGGCCGCAGGCATCCGCGGATTCAGTCGACCTTCGGGAGCAAGAGTTCGAGAGCGACGATGGCCGCCTGATGCCGGATCTCGGCGCGGGTCTTGCCCTCGATGAGCTTCTGTTCGGCGTTGACTTCCTCCTCGCCGCGAATGGCGCAGGCGAAGACGACGGTTCCGACCGGCTTCATGTCAGAGCCACCTTCCGGACCCGCAACGCCGCTGATGGCGACAGCTATATCGGCCCGGCTCTCGCGGATCGCACCTTGCGCCATGGCCCAAGCGGTTGCGGGCGAAACGGCGCCGAAAGTTTCGAGAATGTCGTCCTGAACGCCGAGCAGCTCCTGCTTGGATTCGTTCGAATAGGTCACAAACCCGCGATCGAGAACGGCAGACGAACCGGGAACTTCGGTCAATGCCGCGCAGACAAGTCCGCCCGTGCAGCTCTCGGCAAGGGCGACCATACGCCCGATCGCCTTGTTCTCGGTTATGACGCGCTCTGCGAGATCGTAGAGGTCTTGCGGAAAAAGTACGTTCTTGCCCATGTCAGCTCTCACAGATGGCAAAGCCGCCGAGGCTTGCCGGCTTGTCGGCGGCCTGCGCGGCACTTCGGCCCGCTTGCGCGCCGATTTCGACGAACAGTGCGATCAGGCCAGCGGTATTCTCGGGCGGAAGCGGGGACAGCAGATCCAGCGCAAGATCGATCTTGTCGCATGATTTGAGCTTGATGTTCTGCTCAACCATCCCTTCGACGGCGATATCGACCATCGGCCGCAGCGACTCATCGGGAAGCTTGCGGGTGAGTTCACCGAACTGCGCGTCTTTTGCACTGCTGAGTTTCAGGAAGGCAGCACGCGCATCGGGCCAGTAACGGCTCTTCTGCGCGGCGTACCGCGCCTGCAGTTCCGCGCCGTGGGTCCGCAGATAGGAACTGGCGGGCAACTGCGATTGACACCGCTTACCTGTCCCGCTGATGACCTGCGGCAGGGCGTAAGTCAGCAGCGAGCGGGCTTCGGTCTTGCTCAGGCAGACGGGCTGCGCGGCTGCGGCCATGCCCGGAGCAAGGGCCAGCATCGTTGCCATCGCGCTCACCGCAGCTTTCGTACCTTTTCTCATGATCGTCCCTTCACATGCGGCACAGGCAGACGGCGGCCTGCGCGGCAATGCCCTCGGAGCGCCCGGTGAACCCGAGCTTCTCCGTCGTAGTGGCCTTGACGGCGATCACGGCGGGATCGACGTTCAGTATGTCGGCGAGGCGGGAGCGCATGGCATCGCGGTGCGGTCCGAGCCTCGGTGATTCACATATGATGGTGATGTCAGCATTTCCAAGGCAATAGCCCGCATTGGCTACGAGTTTGCCCGCATGGGTGAGAAATCTGTCCGACGACACCCCGCGCCACTGCGGATCGCTGGGCGGGAAGTGCTGGCCGATGTCGCCCGCGCCGATCGCGCCGAGCAGGGCGTCGACGAGGGCGTGGATCGCCACGTCGGCGTCGCTATGACCGGACAGGCCGTGGCTGTGCTCGATCCGGATGCCGCAGAGCCAGAGTTCCTCGCCTTCGACGAGGCGGTGGACATCATAGCCCGTCCCGACCCGGACTGGAGGCGCCGAAGGCTGGAAATCGGAGGCGAATGTCAGTTTGTGCAAGGCTTCGTCTCCTTCGACGAGCGCGATCTCGAGGCCGTGGGCCTGCGCGACCTGGGCGTCGTCACCGGCATCGGTGGCGGCTGTCCAGTTGCGATGAGCTTCCAGGATCTCGGGAAAGTGGAAAGCCTGCGGCGTCTGGACCCGGCGCAGCGCTTCGCGGCGGGCAGGGGCGCCCATCACCGGTCCGGAGGCCCCGTCCTCGCAATGGGCGATGCTGTCCACCACGGACAGCACCGGAATAACGGCCTTCGAAACGTCGAGAGCCTCAAGGATTCTGCCAATGACACCAGGGGACAGTGCGGGGCGCGCTGCATCGTGGATGAGGACCCGCTCCGGCTTGTCGGCAGCCAGGACTTCGAGACCGAGCCGAACCGATTCCTGCCGTGTTTTGCCGCCGACGGCGAGTTGCACGCCTGCGATGCCGGACAGTGCCTGCCGCGCCAGTTCCTCGCCACCGTGCGGAACCATGACCAGGATCGGGGCAAGGCCGGCTTGCGCCAGGGCTTCGACGGAATGGCGCACGACTGGCTTGCCGCGCCAGTTCGCAAACTGCTTGGGAAGGGACTGGCCAGCCCTGATTCCCTGGCCGGCAGCAACGACAATGGCCGCGACGCGAGGGCCTTGCCCGATATTCGCGGGAGTGGATGAAGTGTCCTGTGACATCGCGATTGCCGGTAATCGCTTGCCGTGATGAGGGCAATCCACTATGCGCTGCCTGTTTTTTAGGCAGTAGTGCACGTTTTATGACCCAATTGCCCCAGCCCCCGGCGCTCAAGCCCATCAAGGTCGGTCCCGTCACGATCGACTGCCCGGTCGTGCTCGCTCCGATGACGGGCGTTTCCGACCTGCCTTTCAGAAGGATGGTGCGCGGGTTCGGTTCGGGACTCAACGTCACCGAGATGATCGCCAGCCCGGCAGCGATCCGCGAAACGCGGGTCTCGATCCAGAAGGCGATGTGGGACAAGATCGAGGATCCGGTCTCGATGCAGCTCGTCGGCTGCGAACCTGAACAGATGGCCGAAGCGGCGAAGCTGGTCGAAGACCGGGGCGCTGCGATCATCGACATCAACATGGGCTGCCCGGTGCGCAAGGTTGTGAACGGCGATGCCGGCTCGGCGCTGATGCGCGACGTCCCGCTGGCAACCCGGTTGATCGAGGCGACGGTGAAGGCGGTGAGAGTGCCGGTCACCGTCAAGATGCGCATGGGCTGGTGCCACGACAGCCTGAACGCGCCGGAACTGGCCCGGATCGCCGAGGATCTCGGCGCGCAGATGATCACGGTCCACGGCCGCACCCGCAACCAGATGTACAAGGGCGAGGCCGACTGGGCCTTTGTCCGCAGCGTCAAGGACGCGGTTTCGATCCCGGTGATCGTCAACGGCGATATCTGCACCATCGACGATGCCGCGGCGGCCCTTGAGCAGTCCGGCGCCGACGGCCTGATGATCGGGCGCGGATCCTACGGTCGGCCATGGTTTCTCGGACAGGTCATGCAGTGGTGGCGCGGACAGCCCGTCTCGGCCGATCCCAATGTCGCCGGACAATACGAGATCATCCGCAGCCACTACGAGCAGATGCTCGAGCATTACGGCGCTGATACCGGTGTCAAGATGGCCCGCAAGCATCTGGGCTGGTACATCAAGGGCGTGCGCGGATCGGCGGAATTCCGCAACAAGGTGAACTTCATCGCCGATCCGGACGAAGTTCTGCGCGAACTGGCCGAATTCTACGCCCCTTACCGGGAGCGGCAGGCCGCATGAGCCTGCTTTCCCGGACGGTCCTGCCTGAGGCCAACCGGCTGCTGGCTAGCCTTCCTCATGCCGTGATCCTGCTGGAGCCGGGTTTGCGGATCGCCTCGGTCAACCCGGCGGCGGAACAGTTCTTCGGCCAGTCGCTGCGCCGCCTGGTCGGCAGTACTCTTGCTCAAGTCATGTCGTTTTCCGACCCGCGGCTGCTCGAACGGCTCAACGATTTCGAGACGCCGGTTTCCGCGCGCGAAGTCGTTGTGGCGCTGAAAGGGCGCGGCGCCCGCCGGATTGACATCAATGTCGCGCCCGTGGCCGATACGCTCGGGTGGCAGGTGCTGACGATCCACGACAACAGCGCCACCGATGCGCTTGGGGACGATTCCGGCGGGATCGACAATGCCGTCCTGCGCGGTCCGGAAATCATGGCCCACGAAATCAAGAACCCGCTTGCCGGGATTCGCGGCGCCGCGCAGCTGCTTGCCCGCAAGGTCGATGAACGCGACCGGGCCCTGACCGACCTGATCACCTCGGAAGTCGACCGCATCGCCAATCTCATCGACCAGATGCAGAAACTCAGCCGCCGCACGACATCGCCGGTCGAACCCTGCAACCTGCACGAGGCCGCGCGCCGCGCCATCGACGTGATCGATGCAGCCTCTGCAACCCAGCCAAGCCCGGTCCGGCTCATCGAGGAATTCGACCCGTCGCTCCCGGCGGTACTCGGCAGTCCGGACGGGCTTGTCCAGGTCATCATCAATCTCGTTTCCAATGCCATGGAGGCGTGCCGGGAGGTCGATGACCCAAGGGTCACGATCCGAACGCGCTTCGCAAGCGGCCTGCAGTTGCATACGACGGATTCCGGCAAGCCGGTGCGTCTGCCGGTAGAACTGCGCATTTCGGACAATGGCCCGGGCATCGACCCTTCAATGCGCGACCACATCTTCGAACCGTTCGTGACGACCAAGAAGTCGGGGCAGGGGCTCGGTCTGCCACTGGTTCGCAAGCTGGTGCGAGACATGAATGGGCGCATCACCCATGAGCGCGACGAAGAGGCGGGGCTGACGCACTTCAGGCTTCACTTGCCGCTCGCCCGCGAGACCCGCAAGAAACTGATGAAGTGGAGAACCGGCGCATGAGCGTGTTGCTTGTCGAAGATGACATGTCGATCGCCATCGTCATCACCGCGGCGCTCGAGGCCGAGGGCTTCGACGTGAAGCACTGCCAGACCATCGAGGAACGCGATCGCCTGCTCTCGCAGCACACGTTTTCCGCCATGGTAACCGATGTCATGCTGCCCGATGGCGATGGCATCGAGACGATCGGCCGGGTGCGTTCGCTGCGGCCCGACATGCCGGTGCTCATTCTCTCCGCGCAAAACACGCTCGATACCGCCGTGCGCGCAACCGATACCGGCGCCTTCGAGTATTTCCCCAAGCCTTTCGACATCGATGAACTCGCCCGCACTGTCAGGCAGGCGGCAGGCAACGGGCAGGGCAATGTCCACGATGGGGACGAACCGCTGGGCGACGGCCTCCCCCTGGTGGGGCGCAGCCCGGCCATGCAGTCGGTGTTCCGGATGATCACGCGCGTCCTGCGCAACGATCTTACCGTGCTGATCCTCGGCGAGTCCGGCACCGGCAAGGAGCTTGTCGCAGAGGCGATCCATCAGCTGGGTAACCGGCGGACAGGGCCGTTTATCGCGGTCAATACTGCGGCCATTCCTGCGGAGCTGATCGAAAGCGAACTGTTCGGCCACGAAAAGGGAGCCTTCACCGGCGCCGTCGCCCGGCATGAAGGCAAGTTCGAGCAGGCCGCCGGCGGCACCCTGTTCCTCGACGAGATCGGCGACATGCCGATGCAGGCGCAGACCCGTCTGCTGCGCGCGCTGCAATCCGGCACCGTGCGCCGGGTCGGCGGCCGCGAGGAGATCAAGCTCGATGCGCGGATCATAGCCGCGACGAACAAGGACCTGGAGCCGGAAATCGCCGCCGGCCGCTTCCGCGAAGACCTGTACTACCGTCTCAATGTCGTGCCCATCAGCATGCCGCCGCTGCGCGACAGACCCGAGGACATCGAGGTTCTCGCCCGCCACTTCCTCCAGCATGCCGCGAATGAGGGGCTTCCCAAGCGCCAGCTGACGCAGGAGGCGGCAGAACTGCTGCGCAAGCAGTCCTGGCGCGGCAATGTCCGCGAACTCAAGAACTTCATCTATCGACTCGCCCTGTTGGCGCGCGAAGATGCGATCGACGTCGAAAGCATCGTTCCGCTGCTCGCCGCCGATAGCCAGGGGGCCCAGACAGGCGCGACGGCAGGGGGCGGAGGCGAAATCGATATCGACACTGCCGTTTCGCAGTGGCTTGCCGCCGAACGGCCTGCCGACGGCTCGATCTATGCATCCGCCATGGCCGCATTCGAGCGTCCGCTCTTCGCGGAAATCCTGAAGGAAACCGGTGGCAATCAATTGCGCGCTGCTCATGCCCTGGGGATCAACCGCAACACCTTGCGCAAACGCCTGAGTGAACTGGATATCGATCCGGAGGCGTTTACCCGTCGGCTATAAGTCGAAATCGGTGGAAAGCCTCTTGCGACGCCGCAACAGTAGTGTTGTAACGGCGCAACGATGATCGAGGAATCCGCAAAGAAGCGCGCATGGCCTCGCTGGTGGCGTCGGATGCAGGTCGGGGCGCGCCGGGCGAACTTCTTCGCGATGATGGAGGTGCTCTCCGTCGTTGCGTTCCTGATCATGACCGCCACCACGTGGTTTGCGCTGAACAACGGGGCGGACAAGGGACAGCTCCTTCCGTCCAACCTCACGGCCTCGTTGCTGATCGGCACGCTGGTACCGGCCATGGCTATCCTGGTCCTGCTCGGTCGTCGCATGGCCTTGCGCAGGGCTGCAGAGCACATCGGCGGCACCGGGCGCATGCACGTGCGCCTCGTGTTCATTTTCTCGCTGATTTCAGCCGTTCCGACGCTTCTCGTCGTGGTCTTTGCCTCCTGGCTTTTCCAGTCGGGCGTCGAATTCTGGTTTTCTGACAGTTCTCGCGGGTTGCTGGAGAACGCCAACAAGCTCGCCCGGGGCTATTACGAACAGACCCAGCGCGACGTCGGCTACGAATCCGTTGCGATGGCCGAAGACGCCCGCACGATGCTCAGCGAGTACCCTATCGCGAGCCCGGCATTCCAGGCTTTCTATGCCGATCAGGTCTATCGCCGGAACCTGAGCCTTTCGGCGATCATCCAGGTCGGCCCCGACGGCAACCAGCGCACGCCGATCATCGTCGATCCTGAAGGCAATTCCGAGGACAAGCGCATTGGCGAGGACGTCCTGCAACGGCTCGAAAAGGGCGAGCCGATGGTGGTCACGTCCAATGCAAACAAGATCGTGGCCGTCGTGCCCATCGAGCGCGATTCCGGCGTCTACCTCTATGCAGCGCGAAGCAATGACCTTGTTTCGCTCAGTCAGGGGCAGCACGCCGAGAACATCGTGCAGGCCTACGAGGTCCTCTCCAATCGTGCCCGCGTCCTGCAACTGCGCTTCAACGTGGCGCTGTTCGTTGCCTCGCTTGCGCTTGTCGGACTGGCCGTGTGGTTTGCGCTCAGGTTCGCGGACCGGCAGGTCAAACCGCTCTACGAGTTGGTCGATGCCGCGCGAAGCGTCGGCAGCGGCAATTTCTCGCTGCGGATTGAAGGACGAACGGGCGCTGACGAGATCGGGCTCTTGAACCGCGCGTTCAATCGCATGACCGCCCAGATCGAGAAGCAGACCCAAGCGCTGCTGGGCGTCAATCGACAGCTTCACGAACGACGCGTCTTTATCGAGGCGGTTCTCGAATCCGTCACTTCGGGCATCATATCGCTCGATGAGCAGGATCGGATCCTGCTGATGAACAGCATGGCCCTCAAGCTGCTCACTGATCGCGACAAGGAAGTGCCGGAAGGCATGGCACTGGCGGAACTGGCGCCAAGCCTTGCCGATCTGGTGGAGAAGGGCGGGGCAGCCGGCATCGTGCAATACAATCGCAATGGCGAACTGCTTACCCTTGCCGTGAAGACAAGCCGCGATGCCACCGGCCATGTCATCACTTTCGAAGACATCACGCGACAGTTGCTCGACCAGCGAACTGCAGCCTGGTCCGATGTCGCGCGCCGGATTGCGCATGAAATCAAGAATCCGCTAACCCCTATACAGTTGGCTACTGAAAGGCTTAGCCGCAGATATCGCAAGCAGATCGTTGATAATCCTGAACTTTTTGAAGACCTGACGCGCACCATAATCCGCCAGGTGGGCGATCTGCGCAAGATGGTGGACGAGTTCTCTTCCTTCGCGCGCCTGCCCAAGCCCGTCTTCCGCGTCGAGGATCCTGTCGCCCTTACGCGCCAGGCGCTCTTCCTGCAGGAAGTCGCGCGTCCCGACATCAGGTTCTCGTTCTCTAGCGATCCAGGGATCGGAACCATCGATTGCGATCGCCACCAGTTCGGCCAGGCGATGACCAACGTCTTGAAAAATGCGATCGAGGCCATTGAATCAAAAGCGAAAGATGCGCCCGAAGATTGGTTGGGCAAGGTCGCCGTCGCGGTAACCGCGGATGAGGACCATATCGTTGTGCGCATCGCCGACAACGGTATCGGCCTGTCGCAGGACCGCGAACGGATCATCGAGCCCTATGTAACGACCCGCGAGAAGGGCACCGGCCTCGGCCTGGCCATCGTCAACAAGATCATCGAGGAGCATGGCGGCGAAATGCAGTTCACACCGACCGAAGGTGGCGGAACCACAGTGACGATGCGTTTCGCCACCGATCCTCTCGCGCAGAGCCGCAAGTCGGAGGCAGCTGAGTGACACTGCCAATTTATCCATTCAAGTTCCTGCAAAAAAAGAAGAAGAGTTCATGGCTCTAGAAATCCTGATCGTCGACGACGAACGCGACATCCGCGAACTGGTCGCAGGCGTGCTCAGCGACGAAGGGTATGAATGCCGCACGGCGGGCGACAGCGAGTCGGCATTGGCCGCTATCGACGATCGCCGGCCTTCGCTGGTGCTCCTCGATGTCTGGTTGCATGGCAGCCCGATGGACGGGCTGGAAGTGCTCGATGCGATCAAGGTCCGCGAACCGGAACTGCCCGTCATCATCTTCTCCGGTCACGGCAATATCGATACGGCCGTGGCGGCAATCAGCCGCGGCGCCGTCGACTTCATCGAGAAGCCCTTCGAAGCTGAAAAGCTGCTCCACCTCGTCGGGCGCGCGACCGAGACAGAGCGGCTGCGCCGTGAAAATGCCCAGCTCAAGCAGGACTTCCCGACGGGTGAGGAGTTCACCGGATCGAGCAGCGCCATCAATCAGGTGAGGGCGACGCTCAAGCGTGTCGCCAACACTGGCAGCCGCCTACTGATTACGGGGCCGGCCGGGTCCGGCAAGGAAGTGGCCGCGCGGCTGCTTCATGCCTGGAGCCCGCGCGCCAGCAACGCCTTCGTCAGCGTCAACTCCGCACGCATCACCCCTGAACGTTTCGAACAGGAGCTGTTCGGTGAGGAAGCGGAAGGGGCCCTTGTAAGACCTGGCCTTCTTGAAACTGCCGATGGCGGCACGCTTTACCTCGACGAAGTTTCCGACATGCCGCTGTCGACCCAGGCGCGGATCCTGCGCGTGCTGACAGACCAGGCCTTCGTGCGCGTCGGCGGTTCCCGGCAGATCCGGGTCGATGTGCGCGTGGTTTCCTCGACCTCGCGCGATCTGGAGAAGGAAATCGCCGAGCGCCGTTTCCGCGAAGACCTGTTCTACCGCCTCAACGTCGTGCCGGTTACGATTCCGGCGCTGCGCGAGCGGCGCGATGACATTCCCGCGCTGGTCGACCACTTTTTCGCCCGCTACGCCAATGAACAGGGAGTCTCCCCGCCGAAGGTTACAGGCGAGGCCATGACTGCGCTACAGGCCTACGAATGGCCCGGCAACGTGCGGCAATTGCGTAATGTAGTCGAGCGGACCGTCATCATGGCCCCGCGCGAGAAGCTCGAGACGATCGAGGTGGACATGCTGCCGCCCGAAATCTTCAACAACCGCGCGCAAGGCGATGCCGGCGTTTCGGTCATGATGAGCGCGCCCTTGCGCGAAGCCCGCGAGAGCTTCGAACGGGAGTACCTCAAAGTCCAGATCCGGCGTTTTTCGGGGAACATCTCGAAGACGGCTTCATTCATCGGAATGGAACGTTCGGCATTGCACCGCAAGCTCAAGCTTCTCGGCATGTCCGAGCGACGCGAGGGCGATACTGAGGACGAAATGTAATAGCCCTGACACATATTTTCGCATTTACTGCACTGCAGCAACTGGGTAGGTTTTGATTCGGTAACGGTCGTGGGGATCCCACGGCCAGATCGCGGACCGCATTAGCGGCCGCCAAAAAGATGGAGCAAATACATGGCTGGACGTACGCTTACTGCGCGACCCAAACCTGCAACAGCAGCAGCTTCCGAACCGGAGAAGCCCCCGGTGAGTGCGGGAACTTCAGCAGGAAAGGGGCAGAATCTTCAGGATCAGTTCCTCAATCTTCTGCGTAAGAACAAGACTCCGGTCACCATGTTCCTGGTCAAGGGCGTGAAGCTTCAGGGCATCGTCACCTGGTTCGATAACTTCTCGATCCTGCTGCGCCGCGATGGTCAGTCGCAGCTCGTCTACAAGCATGCGATCTCGACGATCATGCCGTCGACCCCGGTCGATGCCGGTCAATTCGCCAGTGGCGGCGATGCTTCCAAGAAGACACGCGTCCTGCAGGATGTGTTCCTTTCCAGCATTCGCAGCGCCGGCGTTCAGGTCACCATGTTCCTGATCAACGGGGTCATGCTGCAAGGGCGCGTTGCCGCTTATGACTTGTTCTGCATGCTGCTCGAACGCGAGGGCTATGTGCAGTTGGCCTACAAGCACGCCGTTTCGACGATTCAACCCGTGACTCCGGTCGATCTTCAGGCGCATGAAGAAGAATCCGAAGATTGAGCGTGAAGCTGAACTGATTTGAACGACGAACTCAAGGGCGAGGTCACGCGCGGGGCGCGTGCCCTCGTCGTCTATCCGCAGATGCGAGGGAAGGGCGATCTCGACCCCGAAGCGCGTCTTGAAGAAGCCAAGGGCCTCGCACTGGCGATCGGGCTTGTCATTGCCGATGCCGTGGCAATTCCGATCCGCGAGCCGCGCGCCGGCACGTTATTCGGTGAAGGCCAGATTCAGAACATTGGCACGGCCTGTGAACTGAACGAGGCCGAACTGATCATCGTCGACGGCTCCTTGTCGGCGATCCAGCAACGCAATCTCGAAGAAAAGCTCAAGCGCAAGGTCATCGACCGGACGGGCTTGATCCTGGAAATCTTCGGCGAGCGTGCTGCAACGGCAGAAGGACGTCTGCAGGTCGAACTCGCGCACCTCGATTACCAGGCCGGCCGCCTCGTGCGCAGCTGGACTCACCTCGAGCGCCAGCGCGGCGGCTTCGGCTTCCTTGGCGGCCCCGGCGAAACACAGATTGAGGCCGACCGCCGCATGATCCGCGACCGGATGGCGAAAATCCGGCGCGAACTCGAGCAGGTGCGACGCACCCGAGGCCTTCATCGCGACCGTCGTGAGAAAGCGCCTTGGCCGATCGTTGCCCTGGTCGGCTACACCAATGCCGGCAAGTCGACGCTGTTCAATCGCCTGACCGGCGCCGGAGTCATGGCGCAGGATCTGCTTTTCGCAACGCTCGACCCCACGATGCGCGCCATTCGCCTGCCGGGCGTTGAAAAGGCGATCCTGTCTGACACAGTGGGCTTCATCTCCGACTTGCCGACCCAGCTTGTCGCGGCGTTTCGCGCCACGTTGGAGGAAGTCACGGCGGCCGATCTGATCCTCCATGTCCGCGACATCGCCAATCCGGATACGGACGCCCAGAAGCGGCAGGTCCTCGATGTCCTGGGCGATCTCGGAGTGCTCGGCAGCGTGGTGGACGACGACGTGGAGGAGGGCGCCGAGCCCGGAATTCCGATCATCGAGCTTTGGAACAAGTGGGACCTCCTGGGCCCGGAACATGCCGAAAAGCTGCATGAAGCCATCGCTCACCGCAAAGACGAGACGATTGTCCCAATTTCGGCAGTCACCGGCGAAGGTTGCGAAAATCTGCTGGAAGTCGTCAGCCATGCGCTGACCGCAGATTCCAAGGTCTATTCCTTCCTGATTCCTGCAGCAGATGGACAAAGGCTTGCCTTCCTGCACGCGAGAGGTGAAGTCATTTCGGAAGATGATGCAGGCGAGGGCAGCGAGGGGCCGCTATTGCGGTTGCAGGTTCGTCTTGCAGAGCGCGAACTAGGCCGATTTCAGGCGCTCTGAAGCCTTGACCTTCTGCCAATATGATTCCTGAGCATCGAGGTCCAAATCCCTGAAATTCCGGCCTTCCGATGCCGAAAGATGCTCCATTGCGCGAAACCGGCGTTCGAACTTCGCATTGGCTGCGCGCAAGGCATCCTCGGCGGAAATGCCGTTTAGCCGCACCAGATTGACTGCGGCAAAAAGGAGGTCTCCAGCTTCCTCCAACATGTGATCGTCTGAAGCCTCGGCTAACTCAGCCATCTCTTCACGGACCTTTTCGGCCGCACCGCTCGGATCAGGCCAGTCGAACCCGACGCGAGCCGCCCGTTTTTGCAGTTTCTCCGCGCGCATGAGCGCCGGGAGTGACATGGCAACGCCATCGATTGCGCTGTCCGCACCTTTGGCGGCCCGTTCCTGCGCCTTCAGCTTCTCCCAGCGGTCTGTCTGGCTTTCATCGGAAGTATCGTCTCCGAAGATATGCGGATGGCGTGCTTCGAGCTTATCCGCAATCGAGGCGGCAACATCGGGGAAAGCGAAGTGTCCTTCTTCCTCGGCCATGCGCGAATGGAACACGACCTGGAGCAGAAGATCGCCGAGTTCGTCACGCAAGGCATTGAGATCCTCACGCTCGATGGCATCGGCAACTTCGTACGCTTCCTCGATCGTGTAAGGTGCAATCGTCGCAAAGTTCTGTGCACGATCCCATTCACAGCCGGTCAGGGGATCGCGCAGCCTGCTCATGATCGAAAGCAAGCGATCGAGGTGAGCGTGGCGGGTTTCGGTCATCGTTTGCGCATCCGGCTTTGATCGACATTAGAGATGATAATATATATTATGTAAAATTAGGATCGGTTTAGCGGCAGCATTGTGCGTGATTGCCGTCACTCCATCACGGCGAGTCACTCACTGCTCTACTCGCAGCCCAGTGACCTGAATGAACAGCACAAGGCCGATGATGATGGCGACCCAGATCAATCCGAGCCGGATCTTGCGACGCGTGCCAAGTTCGCGAAAACGTGCATTACTTGTCACGAGGATCAATGCACCGAGCACGGAAATGATCGAGACGACCATTTCCGTGCTCATGCCGTTATCACCATGCCATCGTATGCCACCTGGACACCTTCCGGAACTTCCCCAGAAAGTGTCGCATAATCCATGCTCTTATCGAGATGAGTGAGAACCGTCGAGCCAACCCGGCAGGCTTCAGCAAGTTCAAGTGACATCGCAAGATGCGCATGCGTGGGATGCGGCTCACGGCGCAGACAATCGACGATCAGGACGTCCGACTTGTAGAAAAGGTCGATCATTCCCCTGGTGATCTCACTCAAATCCGTCGCATAACTTATTGTTTTTCCGTCACAATCAAATCGAAATCCTGTCGATTGCGCCGGTCCGTGCGGCATCTGGACATGGTCTACGCGAAAGCCTTCGCAAAGCCGGATGTTATCGAGATTATCAAGGCTCACAAGTGTCGGATACCCGTGCTGCCCAGCAAAGACATACCCGAAGCGCTGACGCATGCGGCGGACGGTCTCCGAGGCGGCGAAACCCGGGATCGGTCCGGCACGACCATAACGAAGCGGCCTGAGATCATCGATGCCGTGGCAATGGTCGGCATGATCGTGGGTCCAGAATACCGCATCGATACGATGGATGTCGTTGGCGAGGAGCTGGGCGCGCAAGTCGGTCGGCGTATCGATAAGAATGCGTCCACCGGCATCGCTTTCCAGAAGAACCGACACCCGTGTGCGGCGGTTCTTCGGCTCATCTGGATCGCAAAGGCCCCAGTCCGCACCGTGTTCGCCCCCAAGCCGGGGAACACCGGTCGACGTTCCGCTGCCGAGAATAATGGCCCTCACGCGGAGGCTTTCTTGAACAATGCGAAGAAGTTACAGGTAGTTGCTTCAGCAAATTCTTCGAGCGGAATTTCTCGCAACTGAGCCACGAAGCGCGCCGTATCGGCAGTGTAGGCAGGTTCGCATTTCCTGCCGCGGTGTGGCACTGGGGCAAGGAAAGGCGAATCCGTTTCAACCAGCAATCGGTCTTGCGGAATGACCTTTGCAAACTCCTGCAAGTCCTTGGCATTCTTGAAAGTTACGATTCCCGAAAGCGAGATCGTCAGGCCCAGGTCGAGAACCTTGCGTCCGAAATCGGCCGAGGCAGTGAAACAGTGGATGAGAGCGGGAAAGCCCCCCTTCCCCATTTCCTCGTCGAGGATGCGCACGGTGTCTTCTTCCGCATCTCGCGTATGGATGATGAGCGGCAGGCCGGTCTGCCGCGAAACGGCGATATGGGTGCGAAACAGGGCCTGCTGCACATCGCGGTCGGACTTGTCGTAGTAGTAGTCCAAACCGGTCTCACCGATGGCGACGACCTTGGGATGCGCAGTCGCCTCCAGCAGAGCTCCCTCGCCCAAGTCCGCATGCTGATCGGCTTCATGCGGATGAATGCCGACCGACGCCCAGACGTCATCCTCGCGTGCGGCCGTGGCGACCACCCGATCCCATTCGCACTGACGCGTCGAGATATTCAGAAAGCCACGAATGCCCGCCTGCCTGGCACGGTCGAGAACGGCTTGCTGATCTTCGACCAGACCTTCGTATTCCAGGTGACAGTGGGAATCGATCAGCATCAGGCGGCGGCTTCCTCAGGCAGTTCGAGCCGCGGGAATACGCCCTGCGGCTTGTCCACCTTGTAACCCGAAGCAGCCAGTGCGGTGAACCAGTCGGCTGCCTCCAACGCGGCATAGTCGCGCGCATCTGCACCCTGCCCCATCTGGTCGAGCAACTTGTCGATCGCTGTCGGCACCACAGGACGTACGGCGATGGCGAGATCGCGCACGACCTGGAACAGAACCATGAGAACCGCTTCCATCCGTTCGGGATCGGTCTTGCGCAGCGCCCATGGGGCCTGTTCGTCAACGTACTGGTTGCAGGCGAAGACGGCGCGCATCCAGCTTTCGAGACCGTCACTGAAGGCGAGGTCGGTGAAGCTCTTGCGCAGTCCCGCGATGCCTTCCCGGACCGATGCAAAGAGCGCCGCATCGGCTTCGGTTTGCGGTAATCCGGCCTTAACTATGCCATCCATGTTCTTGAAAATCATGGATAGACTGCGTTGGGCAAGGTTGCCGAAGCTGTTCGCGAGCTCAGCATTGCAGCGCGTGACGATAGCCTCGGGCGAGTAGGAACCGTCCTGTCCGAATGCCACCTCACGCATGAGGAAATAGCGCAGGGCATCGACACCGAAGGTTTCGGCAAGTCCGATCGGATCGGTCACATTGCCGAGCGACTTCGATTCCTTCTGTCCGCGGTTTAGCAGGAAGCCGTGCCCGAAGACCTGGCGCGGCAGCGGCACGCCAGCGCTCATCAGGAAGGCGGGCCAGTAAATCGCATGGAAACGAACGATGTCCTTCCCGATCACATGCAGGTTTGCCGGCCAATACTTTGAATAGTCGCCGTTTTCATCGGGAAATCCGAGGCCGGTCAGGTAGTTGGTCAGAGCATCGACCCAGACGTACATGACGTGGTTCTCGCTACCCGGAACCTTGATGCCCCAGTCGAAGCTCGTCCGCGAAACCGAAAGGTCACGCAGGCCACCTTCGACGAAGCGCGTCACTTCGTTGCGGCGGCTTTCCGGCTTGATGAAATCACCGGAGCTGTAGAGTTCGAGCAACTTGTCCTGGTACTTCGACAGGCGGAAGAACCACGATTCCTCGACAGTCCATTCAACCGGCGTGCCTTGCGGGGATAGCTTTTCGCCGCCCTCGCCTGCGACGAGTTCGCTCTCGTCGTAATAGGCTTCGTCGCGGATCGAGTACCAGCCTTCATAGCGGTCTAGGTAAAGGTCGCCGTTGGCTTCCATGCGGCGCCACAATTCCTGTGTCGCCTCGTGGTGACGCGGCTCGGTAGTGCGGATGAAGACATCGTATCCGATGTTCAATGCATCGCACATATCCCTGAAGTACCGAGACATTTCGTCGCAGAGCGCAGCCGGCGTCACGCCGAGGTCGCGCGCCTTCTGCATCATCTTCAGGCCATGTTCGTCCGTTCCGGTCTGGAATCGGACGTCGAAGCCTTCAGCCTTGCGGTTGCGGGCTATGACATCGGTAGCGATCGCCTCGTAGGCATGGCCGATATGCGGCTTGCCGTTGGGATAGCTGATGGCGGTGGTGACGTAATAGGGCTCGCCCATGCGGCGTCGCACTTTCTCTTCAGGTGTTGCTAGCGAGCCGCTTCTCTAGGCATCGCAGCGGAAGCCAGCAACCCGCCAATTTCCATAATCAAGAGGCCGGCGTCGAAATTGTAGGTGGGAGCCTGCGTCGAGAGCCTGGTCAGCGTCCCGTGTGCGTCGATAATCCGCAATTGGCGATCACGGGGACCGGTGGACAATTCGTTGGCCAGAACGGCGCGGGCCAGCTCGAGGGCGGCCAGTTGTCGTTCGCGCAAGGGGCGTGCGCCCATTTCTTCGGCAAGCGCGCCGCGCAAGTGAAAGTCGGCATCGCCTTCGCGCAGGATGCGCATCATGAGCTGGTGGATGTTGCCAAGGTCCTGCTCGACGAAGTTCAGCGCGACGCCGGGCGATCCGTGCGATGCAAGGATCGCGGCCTGACGCTCCTCGGCATTGGCCTGCGGGACGTCGCGGCGAATGACCGCATCGAGTTCCTCCGGTGTCAATGGCGCAAATCTGAGGATCCTGCAGCGCGAGCGGACCGTCGGCAGGAGACGCCCGGGCTGGTGCGCGACCAGCAGGAAATAGGTACCGACGGGCGGCTCCTCCAGGCTCTTGAGCAAGGCGTTGACCGCGCTCTTTTCCAGATCGTCCGCCGGATTGATGATGATCGCCCGGCGTTCACCCAAGGTCGGGCGCGTGGTCAGGCGCTGCTGCATCTGCCGGATCTGGTCGATCGTGATGTTGCGCTTGGTCTGGTAAGGCTTGCCCTCGGCCTTCTTCTTGGCCTCGTCGTCGTTCGAGGGCAGGTGCTCGAGAATATGGATGTCCGGATGGGCATCGGCATCGGGCAGCTTCCCGCCCGGTTCACGGACGAGTTCCCCGGCGGCGGCACGTGCAAAGGCACGTTTGCCCAGACCCTTCGCGCCAGTCAGCAGCCAGGCGTGGTGCATGCGCTCGGACGAAATTGCCGCGAGCCATTCCTCCCAGGCGGAGTCCTGACCGATAAAGGGCTTGCCCGCCTTCATGTGCGCATGTCCAGCAGCGGGACAATGGCATTCAGGACCATCTGATGCGTATCCTGCGGGCTACTGTCGCCATCGATGCGGGCGAAGCGGGCGGTTTCAGCCTCGGCAAAGGCTGCGAAAGCGGCGGCGACCCGCGCATGGTAAGCGGTGTCACGGCTGCCGATCCGGTCGGTTCCCTCGGTGTCACGCAAGGAAAGCCGGGCACTCGCCACACTGGGCGACACTTCGATGAGCACGGTAAGATCGGGAAGGAGGCCGCCACTGCCGATGCGATGCAATTCGCGAATGTCCGCATCGGACAATCCGCCGCCGCCGCCCTGGTACGCCCTGCTGGAGTCCAGAAACCGGTCGCATACGACCCAGGCGCCGCGCTCCACGGCAGGTCGGATCAGCTTCTCTACGTGATCGGAGCGCGCGGCCGCAAAGAGCAGTGCTTCGGCGCGCGGGTTCCACCCGTCGCCGTCACCGTGGAGGAGCAGTTCGCGGATCGCCTCTGCACCGGGCGTCCCACCCGGCTCACGCGTGGTGACGACTTCCAGCCCGCGTTCGCGCAAGGCCTCAGCCAGCAGGCGGGCCTGCGTGGACTTGCCGGCCCCTTCTCCGCCCTCGAGTGCAATGAAACGTCCAGCTGTCATGAGAAGATGTTGATAATCCCGTTCACCAGCCTGTCCAGCGCCCCGGCCTTTCCGACGTCGCGTCCTGCATAGAGCGGGATCCTGCCGGGAGCGAGATCGCCCACTTTGATTTCCAGTTCGCCGACCTGCTCTCCCTTGCGCAAGGGCGCCTGCAACGGCCCGCGATAGTGGACTGACAGCGATATCGGCTGGTTGCCCTCGCCATTGGGCAGCGTTGCATGGACTTCGCGGTTGGCGACGAGAGGCACCTCGCGGGCATCGCCGTCCTGAACCTTGGCCTCGATGACCGTCTGGCCCTGTTCGAACAGATGCCGCGCATGCCATTGGGAAAAGCCCCATTCGAGCAGGTCTCGCGCGGCCTTGTCCCTGACCGTGTGAGTTGGCGAACCGGCCAGTACCATGACAAGGCGGCGTCCGTCGCGCTGGGCGGTCCCGAGGAAATTGTAGCCGGCCTCGCGGGTATAGCCGGTCTTGATGCCGTCCGCGCCGGGCACGACGCCAACCGTCGGATCGTGGCTGCGCATCGAGACATCGCGCCAGAAGTAGTGCTTGCGCCCAGAGAACTCCCGATAGAGCTGCGGGTGGCGCGTGATCATCGCATCGGCCAGCTTCACCAGGTCGCTGGCAGTGACGTAAGTGTGGCCTTCGTCCATCCAGCCGTTGGGCGTATTGTAGTGGCTGCGGCTCATGCCCAGGCTCTTCGCCGCAGCGTTCATCCGGGCGGTCCACTTGGCAACACTACCTGCATAGCCCTGTGCAAGTACGATCGAGGCATCATTGGCCGAAGCGGTCATGATCCCGTGGAGGAGATCCTTGGTTGTCGGATGATCGTTTGGCGTCAGGTACATGGTCGTACCTTTTGCGAACCATTCCCGGCTCGTTTCGGGCTGGACCTGGAACTTTCGGTTCAGGGCAAGACGCCCGGCATCGATCTCTTCGAAAGCCACGAAAGCGGTCATGACCTTGGTTACGGAAGCCGGAAGGAACGGGACATCGGGCCGGCGCTGGACGAGCACCTGGCCCGAACCGATGTCGACCAGCAGGCTAACGGGGATCGAGTTCAGCTCGGCAGGCGGAGCGGGCGCGCGGGCCGCCGCCGGGGCGGTAAGAAGAGATGCGCCGACAAGAGATGAGACGGCAAACTTCAGAAACGACTTCAAGACCAGTATTCTCCCGCGCGGCCATCGGGGCACTCGGCGCGCGAAGCTGGTTCATTCGGTCAGTCCGCGCGCTGGATTCGTGCGTCGCTATAGCCTGCCGTCCGGGCCTTCTCCAGCGCTGCGGCAGCTTGTGCACGGTTTGCGAAAGGGCCCATGCGCACGCAGGAAAACTTGCCGCAGGTGGCCACGTGGCCGTTGAGCTTGCTGGCAACCGCCCTCGCACTTGCCGCCACGGAGAACGCGGCAACCTGCACGACATGATCTCCCTTTGCGACTTGGCCTGACTTGAGTTCTGCCTTCGGTTCGGGAACGGGCTGGGTCTGCGCAATCGGCTCGGACGGTGGAACCGAAACCGCCATGACGGAGGGGACCTGGCTTCCCGACTTCGCAGTGTCCGGTGCGGCACCGGGAGGCATCGGCGGCGGCGTAAGCAGCGGCGATTGATCCGCAAGCTTGCGGCGAAGTACCTTGAGCAGCGCTTCGGGCGTTGCCATCCGCTCCGATGCCTGCTCGCCCTGACGCAGCAGAGCCCGGTCGGATTCCGGCGGATTTGTCCGGCGCAAGCGCACGGCAACGCGTTGCCCCGCCGTGATGCCCAGTTCGGAGGCTGCATCGCGGGACAGTTCGACGAGGGTATCGTTCACCATAGGGCCGCGGCGTTCGACCCGCACGAGGATTGTCTTGCCGGTTTCGAGCGAGGTGACTTCCGCATAGCTGGGAAGCGGCAATGTCTTGTGGGCGGCGGTGACACCGACGACGCCTTCGCCCGCAACGCCGGCATAGCCCACCGCGTCGTAATTCATCTGGTCCGTCGGGGGCCAGGTGGTATCGCCTATGGTGAACGGCTCCCCGACGACGACCGGATAGTCGGCGGCGGGGCCATTCGCGGGTGTCGCGGAAACCGGTATCGGCCTGTCGCCGCCAGCGGTCATGCAACCGCCAAGCAAGATCAGCGCCGCAAGCGGCAGGGCATGGTTAACGGGCAATCTCATCTGCAAGCAACCCCACGGACAATGCGTAGTAGTTCGAGCAGTTGTACTGGAGGATGACCCGATAATTCCCGGTTAACAGATAGGCAGGAGTTCCGGGACCATCGGGCTGGAACAGCGATGCCAGGACGTCGCTGCCGATCGGCGATAGCGGGGCGACGCCTAGCGCACGCCACTCCGACACTGTCTTCCACTGAGAGTGGCGCTCATGCACGCGCTCGCATGTCGGGGCGGCAAGCTTGCTGGCGGAGGCGCCGACATTGAAGCCGCTGGGTACCGAAGCGCGCACGCCCCAGGGCTGCCCTTTCCGCCAGCCGGCATCGCGGAAATAATTGGCGATCGAGGCAATGGTGTCGGCCGGGCTGGAGAAAATGTCGCGGTCGCCATCGCCATCGCCATCGACGGCGAGTCGCAGGTACACGCTCGGCAGGAACTGCGGATAGCCGAAGGCGCCGGCCCAACTGCCCTTCAGTTTGTAGGAGGGCACGCCCTGGTCGATCATCTTGAGCAATGCGATCAGTTCGCCCTCGAACAGGTCGCGCCTGCGGCCTTCCCAGGCGAGCGTTGCCAGCGAGCGCGCAAGGTCGAAATCCCCGACGTAGCTGCCATAGTTGGTCTCGTGCCCCCAAATGGCGAACAGTACCGGAGCAGGAACGCCGTAACGCGCCTCGATCGCGGGGAGGATGCCGGAGAGCTGCGCATAGCGAGAGCGCCCGCGCGAAACGATGCTCGAGCCCACGTGCCGCGCGATATAGGGGGCCATGGGCGGCGGGCTCGACTGACGGCCGGGCTGCGCGGTATCCAGCTCGATGACCCGCTGGTTGGGCGTAAGCCCACTCAGCGTTCGCGTGATCGTCGCCTCGCTTACCCCCTGCTGCCGGGCGTGGGTGGCAACCGTCTGAAGGTATGCCGAAAAACTCTCGCCCTGCACCTGTGCGTGCAGCGGCGCCGGTGCCATGACAGGCAGCGCGGCGATTGCGCCAGCAAGGCATTTGGACAGGAACGATTTTGTAAGCGATGGGCGTTTCATCTTCTTGAAACTCGCACAAACATGGCCGGTTGCAAATGGCGTCCGTCACGATCCGGTGGACAGTAACCGCAAGCCAAATTCCATTTGGCACCATGCAAGGTCTTGCAAGCCCCGGACATTGCTCTATGCGCGTTTGCCGACGGACAGGTGGCCGAGTGGTTTAAGGCAGCGGTCTTGAAAACCGCCGTGGGTGCAAGCTCACCGTGGGTTCGAATCCCACCCTGTCCGCCACTTTCTCCCAGCTGACGGCGTGCATGGCGCAAGTTGCACCTGACAAGGGTGGATCGACCGGCTAGGACTTCTGCAGGGAGTTGGGTCCGGAGGTCCGGTTGGGTCGCGTGGCAATTGCTGAAGCTGCACTCGCTGAAGCCTCAGGGGCGCAGGGCCTGCGCGCATGAGCCTGGCTTCATCGGCCTTTGCCGCCCTTGCTCTCATCCTCGTCCTGTTTGCAGTGGCCGCCCTGGTCGAGGCGCGCGGCGCCCTGTTCTCACGCCGTCCCGCCTTGCGCCACCACGCCTATACGCTGGCACTGGGCGTCTATTGTTCGAGCTGGACTTTCTATGGCGCGGTCGGCAGCGCGGTTCGCAGCGGGTGGGCCTATGTGCCGATCTACCTCGGCCCTGCGCTCCTGCTGCTGCTTGCCCCCGGCTTCCTCTCGCGCCTTTCGGCGGCGGTCAGGGAGGAGCGCGCTGCGACGGTATCGGACTTCATCGCCGCCCGCTTCGGTCACGATACCGGTGTGGCGCGGATGGTCACGCTCATCGCCTTGCTGGGAAGTATTCCCTACCTGGCGTTGCAATTGCGATCGATCGGCAATGCCCTGACCATCGTTTCCGGACGCGATATCATGGTGCCATCGATGATCGTGGCCTCGTGTCTGCTCACCTTGTTCGCGCTGCTCTTCGGCACCCGCCGGTTCGAGCTGGCAGGCCGCAGCGAAGGCCTGCTCTACGCGATCGGACTGGATTCGATCATCAAGATCGTTGCCCTGTTCGCCGTGGCCGCGCTTGCACTGGTGCTCCTCTCCGGCGCCGAGGCTGCATCGTTCACCCGAGCTGTAGAAACGCTGGGAGAGCGCTTTTCTCCCACCCACCTCACCTTCGAGATCGCTCTGATCGCGCTGGTTTCCACGTTCGCGATCATCGCCCTGCCACGCCAGTTCTACATGGGGCTGGTGGAGGCGCGCGATGAGCGCGATCTCGTGCGGGCACGCTTCGGTCTCGCGGCATACCTATTGGGCATGGCCGTCCTGATCGTGCCGATTGCGCTGGCGGGGATTGCACTGCTCCCGCAGGATATCGACGCCGACCTCTACGTCCTGCAATTGCCCGCTTCGGCGGGATCGGAACTGATTCTCGCCGCGGCGCTGCTGGGCGGGATCGGCGCTGCCAGTTCGATGGCGATCGTCGATACGACTGCGCTGGCAACGATGATCTCGAACGACCTGTTCGCGGGCGCCGTGATCGGTTCGGGCAAGGACCGTCCGGCCGGGGCCATCGGCGCGCGAATGCTGGGGATGCGCCGCATCTCCGTTGCAGGGGTAATGCTCCTCGCACTGGCATTCGCGCTGCTGATTTCGCGCAGCCAGTCGCTGGCGTCGATGGGCCTGACGGCCTTTGCCGCCATGGCGCTGTTCTCGCCGCATCTGATCCTCGGTACGCTGGGCAAGGGGCGCGATCCTGTCGCCGCGCGGGCAAGCCTCGGGATCGGACTGGTGCTGTGGGCCTACACTCTGGCCCTGCCTCCGATCATGCCGCAGCCCTGGCTCGACGCCCTTTCCGGGACCGTCATCGACCCGCACCGGCTTTTCGGAATTGGCCGGGCGAGTGCTTTCGTCCACGGGGTAGTCTGGAGCCTTGGCGTCGACGTCGCCGTCTATGCCCTGGTCGCCGCGCGCAAGATCCCGGCGCCAGGTCTGCCCCGCATTTTCGCCACGCCGGGCCGTGTCTCCAACGTTGGCGAACTGGCCCGGTTCGTGGCCAGTTTCGTGGGCGAAGAGCGGGCGGAGCGGGAGTTCTCCGGCTCCGATCCGCAAGATCAGGTGACGCCAAGGAATGCCCGCAAGGCCCAGGACCTGATTGCCCGCGTGGTCGGCGCGTCTTCGGCGCGGGCACTGGTTGCATCGGCGCTGGCCAGCGGACGCATGGATCTGTCCGACGTCACCCGCCTGCTCGATGAAGGCGGACAATCCTTGCGTTTCTCGCGCCAATTGCTGGCTGCCACTTTCGAGAACGTCGACGCCGGTATCAGCGTGGTCGACGGCGAACTCAACCTGATTGCGTGGAATTCAGGTTACGAGGAGATCTTCGACTATCCTGCGGGCATGGTCCGCGTCGGCGCACCTATCGAGGAGCTGATCCGGCACAATGCCATGCGCGGCCATTTCGGCGAGGGCGATATCGACACCTTGGTCGAACGCCGGCTAGAGCCGCTTCGACAAGGGCGGGCGCACAGCTTCGAGCGGCGGGGCAGCGATGGCAGGGTCATCAAGACGGTGGGCGGCCCGATGCCGGGCGGGGGATACGTCATGTCCTTCACCGACGTCACCGAGGAAGCTCGCATCCGCGACGAACTGGAGCAGACCCTCGAACAGCTCGAAGAGCGGGTCGAAGCGCGCACGCGCGAATTGAGCGAGGCGAATCGCCTGCTTGCCCGGGCCACCCGAGACAAGACACGGTTTCTCGCCGCCGCCAGTCACGACCTGCTGCAACCGCTCCATGCTGCCCGCCTGTTTACAGCCGCGCTTGGCAGGTCGGTGCCCGACAAGGAAAAGCCGCTCGTCGGTCGTGTCGATGGCGCGATCGTCGCTGCCGAAGAGCTGCTGCGCGCGCTGCTCGACATCTCCCGCCTCGATGCCGGTGGGGTCACGCCCGAGACCGAGCCGGTCGCCCTTGGCCCGTTCCTCGATGATCTGGTTGCGAGTTTTCAGCCTTCGGCCGAAGCCAAGGGCCTCACGCTCAGAACGGGGCCGCTATTCGGGCATGTCGAGACCGATCCGGGCCTGCTGCGCTCGGTGATGCAGAACTTCCTGTCCAACGCCCTGCGCTACACCCAGCGCGGCGGCGTGCTCGTCGGGGTGCGCAGGCGGGGAGACATGCTGCGCATCGATGTGATTGACAGCGGCGTGGGCTTCGAGCCGGAGCAGTCGGACGTGATCTTCCGTGAGTTCACCCGCCTGGGCACGACGGATGTCGAAGGGTTGGGATTGGGGCTCGCGCTCGTCGAACGCATCGTCAGGGTCCTGGGGGGGAGCATCGAAGTGGATGCCCGGCCCGGGCATGGCAGCCGCTTCAGCCTTCTGCTGACAGCACGCGAGGCTGGCGATCCCCCGCTCCAGGAACCGAAGGATACCGCCCCTGCAACCGCGCCCGGTCATGGACTGACGGTTCTTGTCGTCGACAACGACAGCCGCATTGTCGAGGCATCCGTGGAACTGGTCGAGAGCCTTGGGCACCGCGCAATCGGAGTGCGGGACATCGCCGGGGCATTGGCCCATGTCGACGAGGTCGACGCGGTTCTGGCCGACTATCGGCTGGACAACGGCGAGGACGGCCTGAGCCTGATCATGCAACTGCGCACCTTGCGCAAGGGCTTGCCTGCCGCGATCTTCACGGCCGAAGCGGGCAGTTCGATCCGGGCCATGGCAGAAGCCTCCGGCGTGCCGGTCCATGCAAAGCCCGTCGCGCCCGAAGTGATCGAGGCCTTCCTCGCCCGTGCGGCGATCATGTCGGTGGGATCAGTGTTGCAGATGCAATCCGAGCGAGCGCGCCACTAAGGCGGCCTGCGTGCGATTGCGAACGTCGAGCTTCTTCATGATCGCGGTCATGTGCGCCTTTACGGTCGCTTCGGTGATGCCGAGGCCGTAGGCGATCTGCTTGTTGAGCTGCCCATCGAGAACCGCCAGCAGCACCTTGAGCTGCATGGGGGTGAGGCCCGCCACTTCATTGCGGATAGGTTCGAGTTCGGCGTCGCCCCGCGGCGTGCTGCTGCCTGCGGGCGCATGACCTCCCAGCGCCTTGGCAACGGCCTCTTCGATTTTCACGAGATCGCTGTCCTTGCGCAGGAAGCCGATGGCCCCGAAGGCGCGGGCTTCCTCGGCCGCGGATTCCCCTTCGGCGCTCGACACGACGAGGATCGGGACCTCGGGCTTTTCGGCGTGGATCAGGGCAATGCCCGAGAAGCCAACCGCTCCGGGCATCTTGAGATCGAGGAGTACCAGCGCAAGGTCATCGAGTTCGCAGGCCAGGCGCGATGCTGCCGGCAGCGTTCCTGCCTCGACGATCCGGGCATCGGGAGCCACCTGCCCCACCGCCAGGGTCAACGCCTGGCGGAAGAGCGGGTGGTCGTCGGCGATGAGAACGCTGCGGCCCACCCCTCGATGCTTCCGGATGCGTCAGGCCGTTGCCGGTTGCGGCCGGTTGGCGATCAGATTGTCGACTACCGATGGATCGGCCAGCGTCGAAGTATCGCCGAGGTTGGAGAAATCGTTCTCGCCGATCTTGCGCAGGATCCGGCGCATGATCTTGCCCGAGCGGGTCTTGGGCAGGCCCGGCGCGAACTGGATCACGTCCGGCGTGGCGATCGGTCCGATTTCCTGACGTACCCACTGCACGAGTTCCTTGCGCAGTGCCTCGTCCGGCTCGACTTCGGAGTTGCAGGTGACGAAGGCGTAGATGCCCTGCCCCTTGATCTCGTGCGGCATGCCGACAACCGCCGCTTCGGCGACCTTGGCGTGAGCGACGAGCGCGGACTCGATCTCGGCGGTGCCCATGCGATGGCCCGAGACGTTGATGACGTCATCGATGCGGCCGGTGATCCAGTAATACCCGTCCTCGTCACGGCGGCAGCCGTCGCCGGTGAAGTAGTAACCCTTGAAGGTCGAGAAATAGGTCTGGAAGAAACGCTCGTGATCGCCCCAGACGGTGCGCATCTGTCCGGGCCAGGAATCGGTGACGACGAGGCAGCCGTCGCCTGCGCCAGTGATCTCGTTTCCTTCGTTATCGACCAGCATCGGCTTCACGCCGAACATCGGACGCGTGGCCGAGCCGGGCTTGAGCGCGGTGGCGCCGGGCAGCGGACTGATCATGACGCCGCCGGTCTCGGTCTGCCACCAGGTATCGACGATAGGGCAACGGTCTTCGCCGACGACGCGGTGATACCATTCCCAGGCTTCGGGATTGATCGGCTCACCGACCGACCCCAGCAGGCGCAGCGACTTGCGGCTGGTCTTCTTCACCCACTCGTCGCCTTCACGCATCAACGCACGCAGGGCCGTTGGGGCACCATAGAAGATCTCGACATCGAACTTGTCGACCACCTGCCAGAAGCGCGAGGCGTCGGGATAGTTCGGTACGCCTTCGAACATGACCGTGGTCGCGCCGTTCATCAGCGGTCCGTAAACGACATAGGAGTGGCCGGTGACCCAGCCGATGTCCGCTGCGCACCAGTAGATCTGGCCGGGGCGGTAGTCGAAGACGTACTCATGCGTCATCGAAGCCCAGACGGAGTATCCGCCGGTGGTGTGCAGCACGCCTTTCGGCTTGCCCGTCGATCCGGAGGTGTAGAGGATGAAGAGCGGATCCTCCGCGTTCATTTCCTCGGGCGGGCAATCGCCCGACTGAGCTGAGACGCCGGTGGCCCAGTCGATGTCCCGGCCTTCGGTCACCGGCACGTCCGCGCCGGTATGCCTGAGGACGATCACGGTGTCGACGCTGGTGCAATGGGCCAACGCGGCATCGACATTAGCCTTGAGCGGGACCTTCTTGCCCCCGCGCAGGCCCTCGTCCGAGGTCAGGACGATGCGGCTGTCGCAGTCGGTTATGCGGCCTGCCAGTGCGTCGGGAGAGAAGCCGGCGAAGACAATCGAGTGGATCGCGCCGATGCGCGCGCAGGCGAGCATGGCGACTGCCGCTTCGGGAACCATCGGCAGGTAGATGGTGACGCGCTCGCCGCGCTTGACCCCGCGCGACTTCAGCAGGTTGGCGAACCGGCAGACCTGTTCATGCAATTCGCGATAAGTGATGCGGCGTTCCGGCTTGTTCGGATCGTCCGGCTCCCACAGGATCGCGATGGCATCGCCGCGATCGGCAAGGTGACGGTCGAGGCAGTTTGCCGAGAGGTTGAGAGTGCCGTCGGTGAACCACGAAATACCGAAGTCGGACTCGTGGAAGCTGGTCTGCTTGACCACGTTGAACGGCTTGATCCAGTCGATCCGCTGCGCTTCCTGGCGCCAGAAACCTTCCGGGTCCTCAACCGAGCGACGGTACATTTCCTGATAGCGGGAGTCGTCGATCAGGGCATTTCCAGCCCATTCGGTGGGGACGGGATAGACGGTCTCTGCCATGTCTTTCATTCTCCTCTCCGTGGAGTTTGTCCGGCAAACCCGGCTTTCCACGAACCTGTAGCACATAGACCCCTGCGCGGGGACATTAGACCTTGGTCGTAACCGTTAGACCATGGTCAGGATGGTTCAAGCACCCTCCCTGCCCGATCCTGTGAAGGTTCCGGAACATCTCCTGAAAAGCGGAGAGGTCGGGCTCGGGAAGGAGAGGATCATGAACCACGCCAAAAGTGGGACTTTCAAATCGCGATTGCTAGTTAGCATATTGCTTGCAGGCAGCTTTCTGGTGGCGCCTGGCGCTGCCCATGCGGCAGCCCATGCCGCATCGACTGCCGCAATACCTGCCGCAACCGACCGCGAGGCGTTGCTCGAAGACCGGCTTGAACGGCTGGAGGCGGAAATGGCGCAATTGCGCGCCGACCTCGCGCAGGCCCATCAGCAGCAGGCCGAGAGCGAGGCGACAGCGCAGCAGGCGATTGCCGCAGCCATTGCCAGAAGCGAGGAAGCCGCCGCCAAGGTTGCAGCCCTTGAGAGCAAGCCACAGGCCGATGGCTTCAAGTCGGGCGACACGACGATCAAGCTCGGCGGCTACATCAAGATGATCGCCTCCACGAGCCGCTTCAGCGAAGGCGAAGTGGCCACGAATTCGCTGGGCCGCGACTTCTACCTGCCCCAGGCGATTCCCACCGGAAGCGGGCCCTCGCAGAGGGTCGAGGACTTCACTGCCAAGCAGTCGCGCTTCTGGCTGAACCTTGCAACCGACGTGGGCGGTCACAGCGTGAAGGGCCTTGTCGAGGTCGATTTCCAGACCGCGCCGGGTACCCAAGGGTCGCAGCGCACAACCAATGGCTACAACCTCGCCCTGCGCCGGGCCTGGATGCAGGTCGGCAGGATCACCATCGGTCAGGACTGGTCGACGTTCCAGTACACGGGCGCCTTGCCCGAAAGCACCGACTTCGTCGGCACGACCGAAGGTACGGTCTTCGTGCGCCAGCCGCTCGTGCGCTACAGTGCACCGGTCGGCAAGGGGCTGACCCTGCATGCCTCCATCGAGGAGCCGGAATCGGGCACGGCCACGCTGGGCTCGCCTGCCCTTACGGAGAACGGCGACGACAGGATCCCCGATTTCGCCGCCCGTCTCGCATGGACCGGCAAGCGCGGGGAAGTCTCGATTGCAGGCCTCGTACGGCAGGTCCGCGTCGCCAGCGCGGGGACTGCGGCAGATGCGATGGGTTGGGGCATCAGCGCCGGCGGAAAGCTCTGGCTCGGTCAGAGCAAGTCTAGCGACCTGCGCGCGCTGGTTACCTATGGGCACAACGCCAGCCGCTACATCGGCCTGAATTTCGCTCCCGACGCCGTTTACGATCCGGCGACGAACGACCTTGCGAACGTCAACGTCCTGGCCGCCATGGTTGCCGCGCGCATCGCGATTGCCCCCAAGGTCCGCATCAACCTGATGGGCAGCTATCAGGACGTCGATTATGCAGGCAGCCTCCCGCTCGCCAGCATCGCCAGCTTCAACAAGCGGGCGTGGAGCGGCGCAGCCAACCTCTTCTATTCGCCGGTCAAGAACATCGACCTTGGCCTCGAGTACCGCCACGGCGAGCGCAAGCTGGTCAACGGCAATGACGGCGCCCTCGACCGCGTCGAATTCGCAGCAAAGTACAGCTTCTGAGGATATACCTTGCCCGCCGGACAAAAACGGTTGGGCCCATTTGGGAGAGTGAGCAATGGCTACGACTTATGACGCCTTGCCGAAGCATCACAAGGCGACGGGCCGCGAAAAGCTCGTCATCACGGCATCGTCGCTCGGCACCGTGTTCGAGTGGTATGACTTCTATCTATATGGACTGCTTGCCAGCTTCATTTCCAAGGTCTTTTTTTCAGGCGTCAACGAGACGACCGGGTTCATCCTGGCACTGGGCGCCTTTGCCGCCGGTTTTGCAGTCCGCCCCTTCGGTGCGCTCGTGTTCGGTCGGGTCGGCGACCTTGTCGGCCGCAAGTACACGTTCCTCGTGACGATGGGCCTGATGGGCCTATCCACTTTCGCGGTCGGCCTGCTGCCGGGTTACGATACCATCGGCATCGCCTCGCCTATCATCCTCGTCACCTTGCGCATCATCCAGGGCCTGGCGCTGGGCGGTGAGTACGGCGGCGCGGCGACTTACGTGGCCGAGCACGCACCCGACAACAAGCGCGGCCTCTACACCAGCTTCATCCAGATCACCGCGACCTTCGGCCTTTTCGCGGCCCTGCTCGTCGTGCTGGGCGTGCGCACCGGCATGGGCGAGGATACTTTCGCGGGCTGGGGCTGGCGCGTGCCGTTCCTGCTTTCGGCGATCCTGCTGGTCGTCTCGATGTACATTCGACTGCAGCTCAGCGAGAGCCCCGTCTACCAGAAGATGAAGGATGAAGGCACCACATCCAAGGCCCCGATCACGGAAGCCTTCGGCCAGTGGGGCAATCTCAAGTTCGTGCTCATCGCCCTGTTCGGCGCCGTCGCCGGCCAGGCAGTCGTCTGGTACACCGGGCAATTCTACGCGATGTTCTACCTTGAAAAGATCCTCAAGGTGGACGGCGCCACAACCAACTACCTGATCGCCATCGCCCTTGCGCTGGGTACGCCGTTCTTCGTGTTCTTCGGCTGGCTCTCCGACCGGATCGGCCGCAAGTACATCATCCTGGGCGGCTGTGCGCTGGCTGCGGTGACCTACTTCCCGGCCTTTCACGCGCTTTCGGATGCCGCCAACCCTGCCCTTGCCGCTGCAAGCCGCAATGCTCCGGTGGTCGTCACCGCCCACGACGCGGAATGTTCTTTCCAGTTCGACCCGGTCGGCAAGAACAAGTTCGACTCCTCGAGCTGCGACATCGCCAAGGCCTTCCTTGCCAAGAGCGGTATCAACTACACCAACAAGGCCGCCCCTGCGGGCACCCTGGCTTCGGTCGCGATCGGCGATACCGTCATGGTCGCGCCCAACCCGGCCGATATGCAGGGTGAAGACCGCGCCGCCGCGATCGCCGCATATCAGGACCAGCTCAAGGCCGGTCTTGCCGGCGCGGGCTACCCTGCGGCAGCGGATCCGGAGCAGATGGACAAGGTCACGGTCGTCGCGATCCTGTTCTACCTCGTCCTGCTGGTGACCATGGTCTATGGCCCGATCGCCGCCATGCTGGTGGAACTGTTCCCGAGCCGAATCCGATACACCTCGATGTCGCTGCCCTATCACCTGGGCAACGGCTGGTTCGGCGGCTTCCTGCCGACCACGGCCTTCGCGATGGTCGCCGCGACCGGCGATATCTACTACGGCTTGTGGTATCCTGTGGTGGTCGCCGTTGCGACTCTGCTGATCGGACTGTTCTTCCTGCCGGAGACGTTCCGCCGGAATATCGACTGATCCGATGAAAGTAGCGCCCGCGCCTTGCCGAGATTGCTCTCGATCAAGGTGCGGGCGTCGACGACGACATATGAGATTGCCGCCCCCCACCTCCAGACGGAGTCTGTCTCAATGTCTCTCCACGATTGCGTAAAGCTTGAAACCCGTTCCGGTATCGAACTGGAAGTGCGCCCCGTAACCGAAGCCGATGAAGCCGATCTTGAAGCCTTCTTCGAACGCGTCACCGACGAGGACCGCCGTTTCCGCTTCATGTCGGGTGCCCGCCAGATCGGCCGCGGACAGCTTGAACCGCTGGTGCACCCGGATCACTTCCGGACCGAATCCTGGATCGCCTGCAATCTGGCGAGCGGACAGATCGTCGCCTCGGGCCTCATGGCCTGTGACGGGCCCCTCGATACGGCAGAAATCGCTATTTCGGTCTGCGCCAGCCATCGCGGAAAGGGTATCGGCTGGGCCATGCTCGATTTCCTTGCCGATCAGGCCGCAGCAAGGGGCTGCCGCCGTGCCATTTCCATCGAGGACAGGGCCAATCATGCCGCCATCGAACTCGAACGCGAAAAGGGCTTTGATCCCGAACCGTTCGAAGGCGATCCAAACCTGATAATCCTGTCCAAGACTTTCAGATAACTTATGGAAAAACAAGTGAGAGGCCAATGAGCGAAGCCTACCGGCAAACCTGGCAAGCCAGCATCGACGATCCCGAGACCTTCTGGTCAAAGGCAGCCGAAAAGATCGACTGGGACAGGCAGCCGGCACGCGCGTACGATCCCGAACAGGGCTGGTTTCCCGGGGGCTCGCTCAATACCTGTTACAATGCCGTCGATCGCCACGTGGCGGCAGGCCGCGGCGATGCCACGGCCCTGATCTACGACAGCCCGGTCACCGGCGCGGTCCGCAGTTGGACGTACGGCGAGCTTCTTCAAGAAGTCGGACGCGTCGCTGCCATGCTTGCAAGCCGCGGCGTCACCAAGGGTGATCGCGTCGTCATCTATATGCCGATGGTGCCCGAAACGGCCTTCGCAATGCTCGCCTGTGCTCGCCTCGGGGCGATCCATTCGGTCGTGTTCGGCGGCTTTGCGGCGCACGAACTGACCAAGCGCATCGACGATGCCACGCCCAAAGTCGTGTTGACCGCCTCGTGCGGGATCGAGGGCAAGCGGATCATCGCCTACAAACCCCTGGTCGACGAGGCGCTCGCCAGCGCCGCCCACCAGGTCGAGTGCGTGATCGTCCTGCAGCGCGATCTTCTGACTACCGAGCTGCGCCGCAACCGGGACTTCGACTGGGCGGAGCTGCGCGCCGCGACGGCAGACGCAGCGATCCCCGATTGCGTTCCGGTGGCATCGGACGATCCGCTCTACATCCTCTATACCTCCGGCACGACCGGCACCCCCAAGGGCGTCGTGCGCGAGAATGGCGGTCATGCTGTCAATCTCGTCTGGACGATGGAGGCGATCTACGCGATCGGGCCGGGAGACGTCTTCTGGGCCGCGTCCGATGTGGGCTGGGTCGTTGGCCACAGCTACATCGTCTATGGTCCGCTGCTTGTAGGCGCGACCACCGTTCTGTTCGAGGGCAAGCCGGTCGGCACTCCCGATCCGGGCTCGTTCTGGCGCACGATCGTGCGTCATGACGTCAAGACGTTCTTCACTGCACCCACCGCCATCCGGGCGATCCGCAAGGAAGATCCAGCTGCGGCATTCCTCAAGGACATCGGCACCGGCGCGCTTGAAGCCATCTTCCTCGCCGGTGAACGCGCCGATCCCGAGACCATCGGCTGGGCCGAAACGCATACCCGACTGCCCGTCATCGACCACTGGTGGCAGACCGAGCTGGGCGCGCCCGCCATCGCCAGTTGCTTCGGCCTCGGCGATACGCGGCGCAAACGCGGCAGCGCCGGCTTTCCGGTGCCCGGCTACGCCTTCGCCATTCTCGACGAAGAGGGGAGCCCGGTTCCGGACGGCCAGAGCGGCGCCGTTGCCATGCGCGAGCCGCTCGCCCCTTGCGCGTTCCGGACGCTTTGGAACAACAGGCCAGGCTACGAGAAGAACTTCGCCACGTTCCCCGGCTTTTACGAAACCGGCGATACAGGGCACTTCGATGATGAAGGGTTCCTCCATATCATGGGCCGCACGGACGACATCATCAACGTGGCCGGACACCGGCTCTCCACCGGTCAGATGGAGCAGATCGTTGCGACAGTCGAAGGGGTTGCCGAATGCGCGGTGATCGGTGCGGACGATGCGCTCAAGGGGATGATCCCGATCGCTTTCGTCGTGGCCCGAGCGGGCGCCGAGAACGACGAAACCATCCCTGCGCGAGTCATCGCCACGGTGCGATCCGAACTGGGCGCGGTGGCTGCACTCAAGACCGCATATCTGGTGCCGCAATTGCCCAAGACCCGGTCCGGCAAGATCCTTCGCAATGTCCTGCGCAAGATCGTAAACGGGGAGAGCTTCGAAACCCCGGCGACGATCGAGGATGCAGGCGTGCCGGATGCGATCCGCGAAGCGGTCAAGGCCAAGGTGCTCACCTGATTTCGAATACTTGTGGCGGAGTGCTCAGGTCGAACCGCAAGTCGCGAGCTGATTGCCTTACAGCATTTTAAGCACGATCCCGGCGCTGCCCGGTAACCATGCTAACCTGATAGTAACCTCCTGAGACGCAATGGTTTCCGCCAGGACAGGAGGCCAGATTGCACCACGAAAGGATCACCGGCTCGAAACGGCCGCACGCTCAGCGTTCCGAGCGGGTGGGCGTCACGATCCTGTGCGAGGTGCGGCAAGGCACGCGGCCCTGGAAAATGGCCCGGCTCGAAGACCTTTCTCCGGGCGGCTTTCGCATTGCATGGTTTCCCGAGGCCCGGCCGGAGCTGCCCTTGCGCATCCGCATTCCCGGAATGCAGCTACTGACCGCGCGCATCTGCTGGGAACGCGATGCGGCCATCGGTTGCGAGTTCGAAGCACCGCTCCACATCGCGGTCTTCGAACACATCGTCCAGTCCACCCAGACGGCCTGAGGCCCAAAAGAAAAGGGGCGCGTCCCGCAGGACCGCCCCTTCCCTGTCATCCTGTTCTTTCGCGCAAACGCGATCAGATGTGGAGCGCGCGCCCGTAAGCGGCCAGTGTTGCCTCGTGCATCATTTCCGACAGCGTCGGGTGCGGGAACACGGTGTTCATCAGCTCGGCCTCGGTGGTCTCGAGGGTCTTGCCGACAACATAGCCCTGGATCAACTCGGTCACTTCCGCACCGATCATGTGTGCGCCGAGCAGTTCACCGGTCTTGGCATCGAATACGGTCTTGATGAAGCCTTCCGGCTCACCCAGCGCAATCGCCTTGCCGTTGCCGATGAAGGGGAAGTTGCCGACCTTCACCTCGTAGCCCGCTTCCTTGGCCTTGGCCTCGGTCATGCCGACGGACGCGATCTGCGGGTGGCAGTAAGTGCAGCCCGGGATGTTGTTGCGGTCGAGCGGATGGGGATGGACGTCCTTGTTGCCCAGTTCCTTGGCAATCGCCTCGGCAGCAGTAACGCCTTCATGGCTCGCCTTGTGGGCCAGCCACGGTCCGGGCGTGCAGTCACCGATGGCCCAGATGCCGGCCACGCCGGTGCGGCCGTAATCGTCGATCTGGATGAAACCGCGATCGAGCTTCACGCCCACGCCTTCAAGGCCGATCTCTTCGGTGTTCGGCACGATGCCGACGGCCGAGATGACATGGCTGAATTCGTGCTCGGTGACCTTGCCGTCCTTACCCTTGATCTTGGCCTTCACGCCCTTGTCGCTGGCGGTGATCGCCTCGACGCCGGCGCCGGTCATGATCGTCATGCCCTGCTTGGTCAGCGCCTTTTCGAGGAAGGTGGAAACGTCAGCGTCTTCGACCGGCACGATCCTGTCGAGCATTTCGACTACGGTCACGTCGGCGCCCATATCATTGAAGAAGCTGGCGAACTCGATACCGATCGCGCCAGAGCCCATGACCAGCAGCTTGGTCGGCATTTCCGAAGGCGTCATCGCATGGCGGTAGGTCCAGATGCGCTTGCCGTCGGCCTTGGCGAAAGGCAGCTCGCGTGCCCGCGCGCCGGTGGCAACGATGATGTGCCTTGCCTGCAGCTCGGTCGTCTTGCCGTCAGCATCGGTCACCGCCAGCTTGCCCTTGGCAACGACCTTGCCGGTGCCGGTGTGGACGGCGATCTTGTTCTTCTTCATCAGGTGCGTCACGCCCTTGTTGAGCTGCGAGGCAACTCCGCGCGAACGCTTCACCACCGCATCGAGATCGGCGGTGATGTTTTCTGCCGCCAGGCCATAGGCCTTGGCGTGCTTCATCTGGTGGAACACTTCGGCCGAGCGCAGCAGTGCCTTGGTCGGAATGCAGCCCCAGTTAAGGCAGATGCCGCCCAGCAGCTCGCGCTCGACGATGGCCGTCTTCAGACCCAGCTGCGCGCAGCGGATCGCCGAGACGTAGCCACCGGGGCCGGAACCGAGAACGATGACGTCGTAAGAATCTGCCACTGCTTCAAATCTCCTGCTCATTGCGGCCCGGCTCGATCGTCCTGGGCTTGCCGCTGTTGTCCACCGCAACGAAGGTGAACACGGCTTGCGTAACCTTTACTTCTTCTTCCTCGTGGCGATGGCGCCGCCAGGCTTCGACCCCGATAGTCATCGAGGATCGGCCCACGCGGCACAATTCGCCATAGACGGAGATTTCGTCACCCACCTTGACCGGCAGGTGAAACTGCATCCCGTCCATCGCCACCGTCACGGCCCTGCCATGGGAATGCCGAGCGGCGATCAGGCCCGCACCCATGTCCATCAGGCTCATCAGCCAACCGCCGAAGATATCGCCATAGGCATTGGCGTCGGCCGGCATGGCCGTAACTCGGATGACCGGATCGCGCCGGGGTTCCATGCGATCAGGCGACCATGCTCAGCGGGTTTTCGACATAGGCCTTGAACGCCGCCATCAGACGCGCGCCATCGGCTCCGTCGACGGCCCTGTGATCAAAACTTCCGGTGGCATTCATGACGGTCGCAACTCCCAAGGAGCCGTCTGCCATGACCCAGGGGCGCTTTTCACCTGCCCCAATGGCGAGGATCGTCGATTGCGGAGGATTGATAACGGCCGAGAACTGGGTGATTCCCATCATGCCCATGTTGGAGATCGACGCCGTACCGCCCGTGAACTCTTCAGGCTTGAGCTTTCCTTCCTTGGCGCGGGCACCAAGGTCCTTGGTCGCCTGCGCGATCTGCGAGAAGGTCTTGCCATTGGCGTCGGGCACGATCGGGGTGATGAGGCCACCGGGGATCGAGACCGCGACCGAAATGTCGGCGCGCTCGTACTTGATCAGTTCGTTCCCGGCGAAGGTCACGTTGCACTCGGGCACTTCGACCAGGGCCATGGCCAGCGCCTTGACCAGCATGTCGTTGACCGAGACCTTGATGCCGCGCTTGCCGAGCATCTCGTTGATCTCGCCGCGAAGGGCGATCAGCTTGTCGAGCACGATCTCGACCGAGAGGTAGATGTGCGGCGCTTCCTGCTTCGACTGGGTCAGGCGGCGCGCGATCGTCTTGCGCATGCTCGAGAGCTTCTCGACGCTGTGCGGCACGCGCGCGTCGAGAAGAGCGCGGGTTTCGTCGGCCATCTCGACCGTGGGAGCAGCTGCAGCTTCACCGACGGGCGCTGCGGCAACGGCGGCCTTCGGCTTGGAGGCTCCCGCCTGCGCGGCCTCGACATCGGCCTTGACGATGCGGCCCCTGGGTCCCGATCCGCTTACGGCTTCAATGTCGATGCCCTTGGCATCGGCCAAGCGGCGGGCAAGCGGCGAAGCAAGAACGCGGCCTTCCTTCGATGCGGCAGGCGCAGCGCTGGCCTTGGCGGCAGCAGGAGCCGGGGCCGCGGTCTTGGCTTCTTCCGCAGCCTTGGGCGCTCCCTGCTTGGGCGCGGACGGTGCCGGAGCGGATTCAACGGACGAGATGTCCTCGTCTTCACCCGCAAGCATGGCGATCACGGTCCCGACCTTCACGCCCTCGCTGCCTTCGGGCACGAGGATCTTGCCGACAGTCCCTTCGTCGACGGCTTCGAATTCCATCGTCGCCTTGTCCGTCTCGATCTCGGCCATGATGTCGCCCGAGCTTACGGTGTCACCTTCCTTCACCAACCATTTGGCGAGTTTCCCCTCTTCCATGGTGGGGGATAGAGCGGGCATCTTGATCTCGATGGGCATGGAGGCGTTTGAGTCCCTTGTTTATCCTGGGGAGGTCATTTTCTGGATCGATCTTTCCTTGGACAAGTTGCCGCGTCCATACAAGCGCCTTCACATTGCTAATTCGAATTCCTGATGGCTTGCACCTACAATCGAATGGCCCGATAAGCTCGGGAAAGAGGGGACTAAGATGCGGGTCTATCTGGTAATCGTCGATGAAACCGATGAGGCGCTTGTCGCCCTGCAGTTCGCGGCCCGGCGCGCAGCCAAGACCGACGGCGCGCTCCATCTTCTCGCCCTCGTCCCCCCGCAGCCCTTCAATGCCTTCGGCGGCGTCCAGGCCACCATTGAGGAAGAAGCGCGTGCACGTGCCGAAACGCTGGTGACCGCCGCAGCGGGCAACCTGCTTTCGCAAGGTGCGAAGATGCCGGTGATCGCCGTGCGTATGGGCGAGGACATCAAGGTCGTGCGCGAATACCTGAAGGAACATCCCGAGGTATCCGCGCTGGTTCTCGGTGCCGCGAAGGAAGGCGGCCCGGGCCCGCTCGTGGCGCACTTCACCGGTGCCGGCATCGGGCAGATGACCTGCCCGGTCTTCGTGGTTCCCGGTACGCTGGACGAGGCCGAAATCGAGCGCCTCAGCTAGGGGTTGCGGCGTCCGCTCGTCCTAGCGCTTCTTGCGTCCCTGATGCCGGATATTGTTCGGGCGGCCGCGTTTTCCCGCAAAATGTTTTCCCCGCTTTTTCAGCGGCATCGGCCTTCCGCGCTGCTCGATCTGACCTGATCCACCCTCTTCCAGCTCGAACTTGAGAGCACCGGTCAGCGGGTTCGCCTCGGCCAGGCGCAAGCGCAGGATCTGGCCCATCGCATAGCTCGTTCCGGTCTGCTCGCCTTCCAGCACCTGCGATTTCTCGTCGTAGGCGAAACGCTCGTCGCCCAGCGTCGATACGGGCACCAGTCCGTCGCCGCCCAAACCGATGATCGTCGCGAAGAAGCCGAACTTCTGGACGCCGGTAATGCGCGTGTCGAAAACGTCCCCGACGCGCGAGGACAGCCAAGCCGCGACATACCGGTCTATCGTGTCGCGCTCGGCCTCCATCGCGCGCCGTTCGGCCGCGGAAATGACCTCGGTGATCCGGCCCAGGTCCTCCCGGTCGCGCTCGGACAGGCCCGAAGTTGCCGGGATATCGCCCTGGGGCTTGGGCTGCTCAAGGCCGTAGGCATCGACCAGCGCGCGATGGACAAGCAGGTCCGCATAGCGCCGGATCGGGGAAGTGAAGTGCGCATAGGAACCGAGCGCCAGACCGAAGTGGCCTTCGTTGCGCGGCCCGTAATAGGCCTGGGTCTGGCTGCGCAGCACAGCTTCCATGATCAGCGCCTTTTCGGCCTCGTCGGAAATGTCCTTCAGCATGCGGTTGAACAGGCCCGGGGTAATGACCTGCCCCAGCGCCAGCTTCTTGCCGAAAGTCGCAAGGTAGTCCTTGAGCGCGACGAGCTTTTCTCGGCTCGGGATTTCGTGAACGCGATAGACCACCGGGGCGACCTTGGCTTCCAGTGCCTTGGCCGCGGCCACGTTGGCCGCAATCATGAAGTCCTCGACGACGCGGTGCGCATCCAGCCTTTCGCGCACGGCGATCTCGGTGATCCGGCCCTGCTCGTCGAGCTTGACCCGGCGTTCGGGCAGTTCGAGTTCGAGTGGATCGCGCTTGTGGCGCGCTTCGGCGAGGGCCTTCCAGCATTCCCACAAGTGCTTGAGGTTGTCGGCAGCGCTGCCCTCGTCGATCCGCGCCTGCGCATCTTCGTAAGCGATGACTTCGTCGATCCGCACGATAGCGCGGGTGAAGCGCCATTCGACGACCCGGCCTGCCCCGTCGATGTGCATGTGGCAGGCCATCGCGGCCCGGTCCTCGCCAGAACGCAGGGAGCAGACGTCGGCCGAGAGGATCTCCGGCAGCATCGGCACGACGCGGTCGGGGAAATAGACCGAGTTGCCGCGGCGACGCGCCTCGCGGTCTATTTCACCGCCGGGACGCACATAGAACGAGACGTCGGCGATCGCGACGAGGGCACGGAAGCCCCCTTCCCCGTCCGGCTCGGCCCAGATCGCATCGTCATGGTCGCGTGCATCGGACGGGTCGATGGCGACGATCGGCAGGTGACGCAGGTCCTCGCGCTTGTCCGGGCTGAGCGGAATCTTCGCGACGCGCTCCGCCTCGTCCAGCGTTTCCTGCGTGAAATGGTTGGGAATGCCGTGCTTGTGAATCGCGATGAGGCTGAAGGCCTTGGGCGCAAGCGGCTCGCCCAGCACCTGCGTGACCTTTACCGATGCGCGGGCCGATCTTCCCACTGGCTCGGCAAGCACGAGTTCGCCCTTCTCCGCCCCGCCCAGGTCCGAGATCGGGGAGGAATGACGGATGCGCTTGTCGACCGGGGCCAGCCAGGGCTTGCCGCCGCCATCGATCTCGACCACGCCAAGCATCTGCTCCGAACGCAGCGCCAGCTTCTTCATCGGCCACGCCCGCCAGCCCGTGTTGGTCTCCTCGGTGCGCGACAGCACTCGGTCGCCCATCTTGAGCGCGCTTCGGCCCTTTTCGACCAGGCGAATGCGCGGCGGCGGAGTTGCATCCTCAGGCTGCCACGTATCCGGCACGGCAATCGCCTCGCCCTCGTCGATATCGACGATGCGCAGGACAGTGACCTTGGGCAACCCGCCCATCTTGTGGAAGGCCGTGCGCTTGCCGTCGATCAGGCCCTCTTCGGCCATGTCCTTGAGCAGCGCCTTGAGCTGGATCTTCTCCTGCCCCTTCAGCCCGAATTCGCGCGCGATCTCACGCTTGCCCGCGGGGACGGGCGAATTGGCGATGAAGTCGAGGATCTGCTTGCGCGTCGGCAGGCCCGGCGCGGACCGTGTCTTGGGAGCCATTTCCTTGCCATGGCCCCGATGCCTCCGGATTACAATGGCGCCGGCCTCACTCTTGGCTTCCAAGCGGTTCATAACCGCCGCCCGGAACCGCGCTTGCGACCGGGCTCTCGCTGCCATCGGCGGCAATCGCGCTGACGCCCAGCAGCCAGTCGTCGCCGCGCAGGCCTTCCAGCTTGACAGCGGTCTGCGTGGTCCGGGAGACGGCTGGCTGTGCCTCCCATTCCGGAGCATCGGTGCGCCGGCGCCAGACGTTGTAGGCGACGGCGCCTGCCACCGGTTTCCAACGGACGTCGGTCCATGTCTTCACCGCGGCATCGGCAACGGGCTCGGGCGGCATCGGCGCACTTGCCAGTGCCGCGAGCGTCGCTACGTTGAGGCGGGTGACCTTGGCGAGATAAGGAAAGTCCATCTCGTCGATCGTATCGCCGTACTTCACTCCGTCCTCGGTCCGCAGATCCTGATGCTGGTGCTCGTAGTCCTCGATAGCGACCGAGAAGCGCACGGCAGGGTTGCCCTGCTCCAGGAACGGCAGTTGATCGCCGCCACGCCCCATGCGGTCGGCACGCCAGACCTGACGCACGGCAAGATCGTCCTGCACGCCTCCGGCAAGCCCGGCGATATAGCGGGAGATATTGCGGCTCGGGCTGTCGTTCTCCCCGCCGAAGCGCCGCGCGGCCGCGCGTGTCTCGTCGGTCGCATCGGCCCGCGGTCCCTCCGAGAACACGCGGACATGGGTATCGTCGACAAGCCCGTCCGAACCGTGCGTGCCACCGACGATGTCGTTGTTCAGCACCGCCTTGACCGTCCAGCCCTGCTTCTTCGCAAAGTCCGCCAGCAACCTGCCGCCGTAAAGCCCCTGCTCCTCACCGGAGAGCGCAGCATAGACGATCGTCGAGGGAAATCTGCGTTGCGAAAGCACGCGGGCGGCTTCCAGCACGAGAGCGGTACCCGACGCATCGTCGTTGGCGCCGGGCGCGTCGCTCACGGCATCCATGACGTCCGAGGCCCGGCTGTCGATGTGCCCCTGCACGATAACGACTTCATCGGGGCGCTCTGTCCCGCGCTGGATCGCGACAACGTCGACCAGCCTTACCGGAGCCGGGATGCGCGCACCGCTGACCGTGCTTTCGGGCAAAACCACCTCAAGGCAGTTGCCACAGGCTTTCGACGTCCGGCGGAATTCATCGGCCGCCCAGCGCCGGGCCGCGCCTATGCCCCGCTTGGGATCGGAGTCGGAAGACAGGGTGTGCCGGGTACCGAAGGAGACAAGCTGCGCAACATCGGCGCGCAGCCGATCCGGCGAGACCTGCGGCTGCTCCGCCAGGGCAGGAACGGGATAGCCGAGCACGGCAATGTGAACGAGCGGGAATACGATCTTGCGCATGCGCGCAATCTTTCACCATCTCGCCCGCTTCGCAAGTGTCAGTCGGAAACCGGTTCCTCGCCATAGCGGTTGGACCCATCGGTCGATGGCCAGACGCCGAAACCGATGACAATCAACATGCCGACCCAGGACAGCATAGTGGCATAGATCAGGGGCCCCTGCGCGGCGAGGATCGCCTCGGGACTGCCCGGAGCAGAAGTCGAAATAGCATCGACCATCCTGTCCATGTTCGCCATCGATGCCGCCTGTGCGCCCAGCACGCAGAGGAAGGCGATGGCGGCAATCCAGCCTGGCCTGCCGGAATCGTGCAGGCGGCGGACGAAGGATGCAACCAGCAGCGCCGAAGATACGAGATAGAGTCCCATGGAGGCGATCATGGCCGAGCGCATAGGGCCACTCATCCTGGCCAGCATCCGTGCCTGCAGCTCGGCTTCGGACATGCCTTCCTTCACGCCTTCCACGACGCCCTGCATCATGCCGCCCATCAGCGGCAAGGAGATCAGCAGGCCCAGCGCGTACTGCGCAATGACCAGGAAGAGGACGTAGTACCAGAACGTGGGCCGCGCATCGCGGCCCGAGAAGTTCGTCAGGTTGGCGAGGTTGTACTTGATTGCCGCGAACACGTCCCCTCCTGCTTTCGATCAGTAAGCCCTTGCGACGTATATCCTTTCGACGGCCGGACGTCCCGTGAAAATGCAGTTACCCGTCACCGGCTCGGCATTGAGCGGGGTGTTGCGCATCGTCAGCTTGAGCTCCTTGAGGCGCTTGATCACATCCTCCAGTTCCTCGCCGGTCGGGCGTGCCCATTCAACCTCGACCCATCCCGGGTAGCGCTTTTCCTCGGAGAAGAAGGCAGCGACTTCATCGAAGCTGGAAACACGCGTGATGTTGGCATCGCGCTTCGCGCGCGCCTCTGCATAAAGCGACAACTGGATGTCCTCGATTTCCGAGGCGGCACGCGCGACGAAATCATCCTTTGCCAGACCGATGAAGTTGGCCTTGGCCTTGTCGTTCCACAAACGGTCGCGGCGCAGCATGGAGACCTGCCCGCCCGCGGCATCGCGTCCACCGATCTCGAGGATCAGGGGAGCGCCCTTTTTGACCCACGCCCAGCGCTTCTGGGTGGCCTTGCCCGGACGCTTGTCGAGCAGGACGCGCACAGGTTCGCCGAGTACCGACTGCGAGGCAAGTGCGCAGCGCAGTTCCTCGCAATAGGCGAGAAGCGCTTCATCCTCGTCGTTTTCGCGCAGCATAGGCAGAATGACGATCTGGTGCGGTGCAACCATCGGCGGAACGCGCAGGCCGTCATCGTCGCCGTGCGTCATGATCAGGCCGCCGATCATACGGGTCGAGGTACCCCAGCTCGTCGTATGGGCGTACTGCTGGGTTCCTTCCCTGTCCTGGTACTGGATACCCGCAGCCTTGGCGAAACCGGTGCCAAGGTAGTGCGAGGTACCCGCCTGGAGCGCCTTGCCGTCCTGCATCATCGCCTCGATTGAGTAAGTCGCGACTGCGCCGGGGAAGCGTTCGTTCTCGGGCTTTTCGCCGGCAATCACCGGCATGGCGAGCGGCCCTTCGGCGAAGGCACGGTACATCTCGAGTGCGCGCAACGTCTCGACCATCGCATCGTCACGATCGGCGTGGGCGGTGTGGCCTTCCTGCCAGAGGAATTCGCTGGTGCGCAGGAACATGCGCGTGCGCATTTCCCAGCGCACGACGTTGGCCCACTGGTTGGTCAGCAGCGGCAGGTCGCGCCACGACTGGACCCAGCGCGCCATCGCCGCGCCGATCACGGTTTCCGAAGTCGGACGCACGATGAGCGGCTCTTCAAGCTTCGCTTCCGGGTCCGGCACGAGGCCGCCCTTGCCGTCCGCGACAAGACGGTGATGCGTGACCACCGCCATTTCCTTCGCGAAGCCTTCGACGTGCTCGGCTTCCTTGGCGAAATAGGACAGCGGAATGAACAGCGGGAAGTAGCAGTTCTGGACGCCGGCAGCCTTGATCATGTCGTCCATGAGGCGCTGGATACGCTCCCATATGCCGTAGCCCCAGGGCTTGATGACCATACAGCCGCGGACGCCGGACTCCTCGGCCATTTCAGCCTCGGAAATGACTTCCTGGTACCACTGGGCGAAATCGTCCTCGCGCTTGGTCGAGAGGGCGTGGCGAATGGCGGACACGGGTGCGTTCTTCCTGACTTGCTGCAATGCGACAGACCATCCGTCGCATGAATCGGGGCCGGCCGCGGGATACCCCGTGGCCGGAACGCACCCCGCTGGCCTTTATTTGCCCAGCGCGTCAAGCCTCTTCTGAATTTCCGCCATCTGATCGCGCAGCGCGGAAAGGTCGTCCCCCTCTGCCGGAGCGGCGGGCTTGCTCTCGTTCTTCTCGCCGCCGGGCATGAATGCCGCCGCTGCCGCCTTGAACATCGCCATGTTCTGCTCGGCCAGCTTGGCGAGCGGATTGTTGCCAAGACTATCCTCGAAAGCCTTGTGCAGCTTCGTCTGGTTGGCGCGGAAATTTTCCATCGATGCTTCAAGATAGTGCGGAATCAGCGACTGCATCGAGTTGCCGTACATGCTGATCAGTTCACGCAGGAAGTTCACCGGGAGCATCTGCTCACCGTTGGATTCTTCCTCCATGATGATCTGCGTAAGGATCGTGTGCGTAATGTCGGTGCCGCTCTTCGCGTCGAGCACTTTGTAGTCCACGCCTTCGCGCGTCATCTTCGCAAGATGCTCAAGCGTGATGTAGCTCGACGATTGCGTGTTATAGAGCCGCCGGTTTGCGTATTTTTTGATTATAACAGTGTTGTCGTCGCGCGACGCCGCTTCAGCCATGACCAATCCCCGTCCAGACAGTAGCTTATGGTATCATCCCGCATTGTCGCGATGCAACACAAATTGCTGCGCAGCAAAAGGCTTGGCAATTGCGGTCAGCGACGGAAACGACGGCCCAGCAGGGTCAGCAATTCGTACTGCGTGAGCCCCGTCTCTACAGATGCACTTGGCAGATCGTAGGCGGCGCCGACCCAGTCGCCCTCGCCGATATCGTTTGCATGGGTCAGGTCGATCACCGTCATGTCCATGCTGACGAGGCCAAGGACCGGCAGTTTTGCGCCATTTGCCTCAAAGTGACCCTTGTTGGACCAGCAGCGCAGGTAACCGTCGGCATAACCCGTAGAGACGGTGCCGACCCGCATCGCCGCCTTTGCCGTGAAGGTGGCATTGTAGCCCACCGTCTCCCCCGCCGCGACATGGCGCACCTGCATGATCATCGCTTCAGGGCGGACCACCTGCCGGATCAGCCGTCCCATATCGGTACGCGGGATTCCGCCGTAAAGCGAAACACCCGGCCGAGTGAGATCTCCATGAAATTCAGCGCCAAGCGCGATGCCTGCCGAGTTCGCAAGGCTGGCACGTCGATGGCCAATCGACTCTCGTGCCTCAAGCCATCTGCTGCACTGCAAGGCGTTGAGGGAAGATTCCTCCTCGGCCGAAACGAGGTGCGAAAGCAAGACATCGACATCGAGACGGGCGAGGAGTTCGCTGCCGATCTCGCTCATGGGCACCCCGAGGCGGTTCATGCCGGTATCGATCATGAGATCGCAAAGACCTCCGCCGGCATCGAGCCAGCGCTGCGCCTGCGAGAGCGAATTGATGACAGGCCTAGCCCCGATCGCCTGACCATAGGCGCAATCCTCGGCCGATTGCGGGCCGTGCAGGACCGAAATCGAGCCGGGATCGACGATATCGAGCAGGTCGGCGGCTTCTGCCCAGTGCGCGACGAAGAAATCGCGGCACCCCGCTTCGAGCAGCATTGCCGTGGCCTTGCGAGCGCCGAGGCCGTAGCCGTCGGCCTTGACCGCAGCGCCGGCCCGGGCCTTGCCCGAGAGGCGGTCAAGGGCCTGCCAATTGGCTTTAAGGGCATTCCAGTCGAGATTCAGCCGCAGCGGCGGCTCGGGCAGTTCAGGCAGCATCATCACCGTAATCGCGCGGGGGACCGCCCCGCAAACCCCAGATTGCGACCACCAGGGCAATCGCGACGATGCCCCAGGTGTACCACAGACCCTGGTATGGATTCCCGCTGGTCGCGACCATGTAGCTCGAAATCAGCGGCAGGAAGCCGCCGAAGTAGCCGGTTCCGATGTGATAGGGAATGGACATCGAGCTGTAACGGATACGCGGCGGGAACATTTCCGACAGAAGTGCCGCGACCGGCCCGTATGTTGCGCCTGACAGAGCCATGAAGACCAGCAGCATGACGCCGATGACAAGGGCATCCTTGACGGTCGGCCTGACGACTCCGAGGTCGTAGCCCGCGTCGGTCAGCCAGCCTTGCAACTCGGCGTTGCGCGCCTCCTTGTCATCCCAGGGATAGGCTGCGACCGGCAACGCCTCACCGCCGATGTGAAGTTCAAGATCGGTGCCATTGGCCAGTTCGTAGGTTATTCCCGCCGCCGTCAGATCTTCGAGCAACTTGCCGCAATCGCTCTCCTGGACAGACGCGAAGGGATTGTAGCTGCAGTCGGGCCCCGAAACCGCGACCGGCGAGTTCGCATTGGCCTGCACAAGGGCAGGATTGGCGTGAGCGCCGATCGTCCAGAACAGGGGGAACATCAGCACCAGCGCAGCAAGGTAACCCCACACGATCGGCTTCTTGCGCCCGACCCTGTCCGAAAGCGAACCGAACAATACGAAGAAAACCATGCCCAGGCCTGCGGAAATGCCGATGATGATTTCCGCCGTCGTTGCTTCCATGCGCATCGCCCCTTTGAGGAAGCTGAGCGCGGAGAACATGGCCGTGTACCAGATCACCGTCAGACCTGCCGCAATCCCGAATAGCGCGATGAAGATGCGCTTCTTGTTACCAGGATAAGTGAAGCTCTCGACAAAGGGGTTGCCCGCGATCTCGCCCTCTTCGCGCATCGCCTTGAAGACCGGGCTTTCCGAGAGCTTCAGGCGCATCCACAGCGACACTGCGAGCAGGATCATGCTGAGCAGGAAGGGAACCCGCCAACCCCAGGCGTTCCACAATTCCTCGCTCATCAGTCCCTTGCAGGTCAGGACCACGATCAGGCTGAGCACGAAGCCGCCGACGACGCTTGCCTGAATGAAGCCGGTGAAGAAGCCGCGGCGATTGGGCGGAGAATGCTCTGCGACATAGATCGCCGCTCCGCCATATTCGCCGCCTAGCGCAAGACCCTGCATGATACGCAGCAGGAGAATGATCGCCGGAGCGGCGAGCCCGATGGTCTCGGCCGAAGGGATAAAACCGACGCCGGCTGTCGCAATGCCCATCAACGTGACGGTGACAAGGAACGTGTACTTGCGTCCAAGCTTGTCCCCGAGAAAACCGAAAAGCACTGCGCCAAGCGGACGGAAGCCGAAGCCTACCGCGAAGCCGGCCCAGACCAGCAGCGTCTCGAGCGTCGCGTTGCCCGAAGGGAAGAAGGTCTTGCCGATGATGCCGGCCAGCGTTCCGTAGATGAAGAAGTCGTACCACTCGAACACGGTACCCATCGAGGAAGCCGCAATGACGAGTTTGATGTCCGATGCACTCGGCTCGGGTGCATGTGGATGCTGCTGTACGTCAGCCATTTTTCTGAAACTTCCCCCTCGTCCGCGTTATCGGGCCCCGACAGGCGTTTAAACCGCCGATCAGGCGGAGGGAAGCACCTGCATCGCTGCATTCCACGGCAACATTACCGCGCCGTGTCGCCCCGGATAGTCCCGGGCAGCGGCAATGCGTTCGAGTCCCGGCCAGTCCGGCAGGTCGACCTTTCCGGCCAACCAGTCTTCCAAGGCCCTTCCCGCCTCGTGCACCTTGCGCCCGGTCATGCCGACGACGGCCTCTGCGAAGATCGCCGCCGCAGCCTGTCCAATGGCGCAGGCCTGGCTGCGCACGCCGACCTCGGTGACTGTACCGCGCTCATCGACCGCGAGGCCCAGCGCAATCGTGCTGCCGCACGAACGTGAGCGGGCCTCTCCCTGCAGCGGAAAATCCTCGCGCCACGGAAAGCGCGCAAGCGCGACCGCCAGCGAAAGGACCTCGGGGGTGTAAAGGACAGTGGTCGACACAGGGGTGGCTCTTGCTTCGATTGGGGCTACTCGACCGCGACCGCAGCATCCTCCTCGTTGAGCTGCTGGCGCCGCTCGTTGATCATCTTCACCATGGCTTCGCTGCTGGCATTGACGAAGGGATAGGATCGCGCGGTCACGATCCAATCGGGCCGGCCGGCAACGCCCCATACGGTATCATATCCAAGAACCAGCACCGAGAAGGCCAGCACGACGATGATGACGCCCTTCACCGCGCCGAACCCGAAACCCAGGACCCGGTCGATCGGCCCCAGCAGCGAACCGCGGCTCTTGCTGCCGGCCCAGCGGGCGACAAGCCTCACGGCCACGTAAGGCCCCAGCAACAGCAGCGCAAAGGCAAGGATCGCCGATCCCGAACCCTCTCCGATGTAGGGGACGAGCACTTCGGTGACGGGTGTATGGAACATGCGAATTGCGAAAATTGCGAATATCCACGCCGCCAGCGTGAGAATTTCCTGCACGAAGCCGCGGAAGAAGCCGGTCAGGGCCCCGATCCCCACGAACAGCAGGACAACGATATCGAAGCCACTCATAGTAAACTGCAATTAAGCATCCGAAAGAATGCGGTCAACGAGGTTGGGAAGCATTGTCAGACCGGAAAACCGGATGCCCTTGTCGGGCGGTGGTCCACCGGCAGGTCCAATAGCCTTGCCAAAGCCAAGTTTCGCCGATTCGCGCTGTCGGATCGATGAATGGGCCACGGGCCGAATCTCACCGGCGAGCGAAACTTCGCCGAACCAGACAGCGTCCGTCGGCAGAGGCTTGTCACCGAGGGCCGAGACGAGCGCAGCGGCCACGGCAAGGTCGGCCGCCGGATCGGCAAGGCGATAACCGCCAGCGACGTTGAGATAGACTTCCGCACTGGAGAAATTGAGGCCGCAGCGTGCCTCGAGCACGGCGAGCAGCATGGCCATGCGGCCATTGTCCCACCCGACGACGGCACGGCGCGGCGTCGCCCCGCTCTGTAGGCGCACGATAAGCGCCTGTATTTCCACGAGGACTGGCCGGGTCCCTTCCATCGCCGGGAAGACCGCGCTGCCCGCCATCGGTTCCTCGCGGCCAGAAAGGAACAGCATCGAGGGATTGCCGACTTCGGCAAGTCCGTCGCCCTCCATGGCGAAGACGCCGATCTCGTCGACCGGACCGAAACGGTTCTTGAGCGAGCGCAGGATGCGGTACTGGTGACTGCGTTCCCCCTCGAAGCTCATCACCACGTCGACCATGTGCTCCAGCACGCGCGGACCGGCGATATTGCCGTCCTTGGTGACGTGACCGACGAGGATGAGGGTGACGCTGTTTTCCTTGGCGTAGCGGATCAGTTCGAAGGCGCACCCGCGCACCTGGCTGACCGACCCGGGCGCCCCCTCGATCTGGTCCGAGTGCATCGTCTGGATCGAATCGATGACCAGGAGCGACGGCGGCTCATCCATCCCCAGCGTCGTGAGGATGTCCCGCACCGATGTTGCGGAGGCCAGGCGAATCGGACACTTCGACAGGCCAAGGCGTTCAGCCCGCAGCCGAACCTGACCGGACGCTTCCTCGCCGCTGACATAGACGACGTCACGCCCGGCCCTGGCGATGTGCGCCGAGGCCTGCAGCAGCAGCGTCGACTTGCCGATACCCGGATCCCCGCCCATGAGGATCGCCGATCCGGGGACCAGGCCGCCACCCAGGGCGCGATCGAACTCGGCAAGGCCGCTGGCCTGTCGCTGGGGAATTTCGCCGGGCTGGTCGAGCGGGGTGAACTGGATCGGGCGACCGCCGGAGGAGAGATCGTGCTTGGAAGAAAAGACCGTCTGCGGTGCTTCCTCGACAAGCGAGTTCCACTCACCGCAGTCGGCGCACTGCCCCTGCCACCGGGTCGCGACGCTTCCGCAATTCTGACATACGTAACGACGTTTGGGCTTTGCCATAGGCTGCGCCTATCCGGAACGGAATGAGAACGCAATTGCCTTTCTCCTTGATCCGGGCCAAGTATGTGGAATGCGGCAGAAAGAACTGCGGATCACGCTCGTCTGCTATGGGGGCATCTCTCTTGCCGTCTACATGCATGGCGTGACCAAGGAGCTGTGGAAGGTCCTTCGGGCAAGCCGGGCGTTCTGGGCCGACGAGGGCATCCTTGAGAGCAGCGAGGCCGTTTATGCACGGCTGCTGCGCAGGCTGGAACAGGGCAGCAACCTGAAACTGCGGGTTCTTTCCGACATCGTCGCCGGGGCGAGCGCGGGCGGGATCAACAGCATCTTCCTCGCCCAGGCGATCCACACCGGCCAGTCGCTCGAACCCTTGACCGAACTGTGGCTCGAATGCGCTGACGTCGACGTCCTGCTCGATCCCGACGCCAAGCCCTGGTCGCGTGCCGCCAAGTTCTGGGCAAGTCCGATCGTCTATTACCTCCTCCACCGCCCCGGCAATGCGGTGAGCGCTTCGGTCGCCCCTGAGACCCGCACCGAAGTGCGCGACAAGCTCTCGCGCCTGATCCGCTCGCGCTGGTTCGAGCCGCCCTTCAGCGGCATCGGCTTCTCGCGCCTCATCAACCGGGCGATGATGGCGATGGCAGAAGCGCCCGAGGGCAAGCCCCTGCTTCCGGCGCGGCACCCGCTCGACCTGTTCGTGACGGCGACCGACTTCAAGGGACACCTTGAAACCCTGCGGCTCCACTCGCCCGAACTGGTGCTGGAAAGCGAGCATCGCCTGACCATCGATTTTCACGTCAAGTCGCGGGGCAAGGGCGAGGATCTCGCATCGATCCCGGCGCTGGTCCTCGCTGCGCGTTCGACAGCGAGCTTCCCCGGGGCCTTTCCGCCGCTGCAGATTGCGGAAATCGACAAGCTCGTGGCCGAAACCGCCAGCAAGTGGCCCGACCGCGATGCCTTCCTGCGCCGCGTCATGCCGGAACATTTCAGCCGCAAGGACATAGACAGTGTCTCGCTCATCGACGGCTCCGTCCTCGTCAATGCGCCGTTTGCCGATGCTATGACCGTACTGCGCGACCGCCCTGCCGCGCGGGAAGTCGACCGGCGCTTCGTCTATATCGATCCGACCCCCGATCACATTGGCCCCAGAATGCGGCGCGATACCCGGATACCCGGCTTCTTCCCGGTGATCTTCGGTTCGCTGTCATCGATCCCGCGCGAGCAGCCGATCCGCGACAACCTCGAGGCACTCGATCGCGATTCGCGCGAGATGCGCACGATGCGCGACATCGTGCTGGCCCTGCGCCCCGAGATCGAAGAGACCGTCGACAAACTGTTCGGGCGCACCCTGTTCCTCGACCGCCCCACTCCCAAGCGGCTTGCGGCATGGCGTAACAAGGCGCAGGAGGCCGCATTCCAGCAGGCCGGCTTTGCCTATCACGGGTACGCCCAGGTCAAGTTCAGCGGCATTCTGGCGATGCTCGGCCGCATGGTCGATGAAGGCGTTCCGGAACAGGAGCTGTCCTCGACCGAGCCGATAGTGCAACGGTTCATCGGCTATCTTGCCGATAACGGCCTCGACCGCATGCAGGCCCTGCGCGAAGGCACGTCTGCACCGATGATCGACTTCTTCCGCGCCCACGACCTGGCTTTCCGGATCCGGCGGCTGCGCTTCCTGGCGCGGCGCGTGACGCAGGACTGGGAGGGCGATCCCAGCGTGACAGAACAGGACCGCGACGATGCCCGGGCGGCGATCTACGAGGCCCTTGCGCTCTACATCGAGCGGGAGCCGCTGCACTATCTGGGAGAGGACTTCCCGCCCGCAGCCCGCAATTTCTTCAACGATCCCGGGGCCGTACTCGATCATATTGCCGCAAGGCGCTCATTGCCCGAGGTCGATGCGCAGGTCGATGAGATGCTCGCCGAAGTACTCGCAGCGATGCCTCCGACCCTGCGGCGCAGGGTCCTGCTCGCCTACCTGGGCTTCCCGTTCTACGACACGGTCACCCTGCCGCTGCTGCGCGGCGAAGGCCTGACCGAATTCGATCCGATCCTGGTCGACAGGATTTCGCCCGAGGATTGCCATGCCATCCGCAAGGGCGGCATGGCCGATACCCTGCGCGGGACAGAGTTCTACAACTTCGGCGCCTTTTTCAGCCGTGCCTATCGCGAGAACGACTACCTGTGGGGTCGCCTGCACGGCGCCGAGCGCATGATCGACCTGATTGCCTCCACGCTGGAGAAGGGACAGGCGATCCCTCAGGGCGAACTGGCTGCCTTCAAGAAGGACGCATTTCTGGCAATCCTCAACGAAGAGCAGGACCGGCTGCTGGCCGATCCTGCTCTGATCAGGACGATCAGGAAGGAAGTCGAGGCGCTTTGATCGAGCGCCTGCGGACCTCCGCTTCGTCTATTCGGTCAGGTCGCTCCACACGTCCTTGATCCGGTCGAAGAAGCCTTTCGACTGTGGGCATTCGTCACCGGTCTCGGTTGCCTGCAACTCGCGCAGCAGTTCCTTCTGGCGCGCAGAGAGCTTGGTCGGCGTTTCGACCGTGATCTCAATCACCAGATCCCCGCGCCCGCGGCCCTGCAGAACAGGCATGCCCGCGCCGCGCTTGCGGAGCTGCTTGCCGGACTGGATACCTGCCGGAATATCGAGCGCGATCTTCGCCCCATCGATTCCCGGGATTTCGATCGATCCGCCCAGCGCAGCTGTGGTGAAGGTGATCGGCACCTGCGTGAGAAGAGTCGTCCCCTCGCGTTCGAAGACGCGGTGGCGCTTCACATGCAGGAAGATGTAGAGATCGCCCGGAGGCGCTCCGTAAGGCCCGGCCTCGCCCTTGCCCGATAGTCGGATCCTCGTGCCGGAATCGACGCCGGCGGGAATTTCCACTTCCAGCGTCTGCGGCATGTCGACGCGCCCCTCGCCGCGGCAGGCACGGCAGGGAGACTCGATCACCTCGCCGCGACCGTGACAGGTCGGACAGGTGCGTTCGACGACGAAGAAGCCCTGCTGCGCGCGCACCTTGCCGTGACCGGCGCACATGTTGCAGGTGCGCTTGCCGGTGCCCGGTTCGGCGCCCGAGCCACTGCAAGGCTCGCACGATTGCGAGACTTCGATGGTGATTTCGCTCTGCTTGCCGTGGAACGCCTCTTCAAGGCTCACTTCCATGTCATAACGCAAATCGGCGCCGCGACGGGCCTGCTGACGGGCACCGCCACCGAAGGCGCTGCCAAAAATCGATTCGAAGATATCGCCGATATCGCCGAACTCGGCGCCCATTCCGCCGCCGCCGCCACCGCCCATGCCCTGCTGGAACGCGGCGTGACCATAGCGGTCGTAAGCGGCGCGCTTCTGCGGGTCCTTGAGACAGTCGTAAGCCTGACTGATGGCCTTGAAGCGGGATTCGGCTTCGGCATCCCCCGGGTTCTTGTCCGGGTGATATCGCATGGCGAGGCGACGGTAGGCCGACTTGATGGTCTTGTCGTCGGCAGTCCGCTCGACCTCGAGCAGTTCGTAGTAATCTATTTCGGTAGCTGACACGTATCTAACCCCCGTAGATAACCCGGGCGCCACCGGCGCGCATTGCACCGGTGACGCCCACGGTTTTCATCAGGACGCTCAGCCCTTGTTTTCGTCGACTTCCGAGAACTCGGCGTCGACCACGTCCTCGTCACCCGAAGGCGCGGCCTCCGGCGAGGCAGCAGCGGACTGCTCCTTCTCGTAGATCGCCTGACCCATCTTCATGGCGACTTCGGTCAGCGCCTGGGCCTTGGCCGTGATCTCGGCGGTGTCGCCGCTTTCGAGAGCCGTCTTGGCTTCGGCGATGGCGGTCTCGACTTCCGACTTCAGGCCAGCGTCGATCTTGTCACCGTTTTCGGCAAGCTGCTGCTCGGTCGCGTGGACGAGGCTGTCCGCGTTGTTCTTGGCTTCCGCCGATTCACGACGCTTCTTGTCCTCTTCGGCGAACTTCTCGGCATCCTTGACCATCTGGTCGATGTCGGCGTCGGACAGACCACCCGAAGCCTGGATGCGGATCTGCTGTTCCTTGCCGGTGCCCTTGTCCTTGGCGGACACGTTGACGATGCCGTTAGCGTCGATGTCGAAGGTGACTTCGATCTGCGGCACGCCCCGGCGAGCCGGCGGGATTCCGACGAGGTCGAACTGGCCGAGGAGCTTGTTGTCCTGCGCCATTTCGCGTTCGCCCTGGAACACGCGGATCGTGACCGCCTGCTGGTTGTCCTCGGCAGTCGAGTAGACCTGGCTCTTCTTGGTCGGGATCGTCGTGTTGCGGTCGATCATCTTGGTCATGATGCCGCCCAGCGTCTCGATGCCCAGCGAAAGCGGGGTCACGTCGAGCAGCAGCACGTCCTTGACGTCGCCCTGGAGGACGCCGGCCTGGATCGCCGCGCCCATGGCGACGACTTCGTCCGGGTTCACGCCGGTGTGCGGTTCCTTGCCGAAGAATTCCTTCACGACTTCGCGTACCTTGGGCATGCGGGTCATGCCGCCCACGAGCACAACGTCATCGACTTCCGCAGCCGAGATGCCGGCATCGGCCAGCGCCTTGCGGCACGGCTCGATGGTGCGCTTGATGAGGTCGGCGACCATCTTCTCGAGGTCGGCGCGGGTCACCGTCTCGACCAGGTGAAGCGGGGTCGTCGCGCCGCCTTCCATGCGCGCGGTGATGAAGGGCAGGTTGATCTCGGTCGTCGCAGCCGACGACAGCTCGATCTTCGCCTTTTCGGCCGCTTCCTTCAGGCGCTGCAGAGCGAGCTTGTCGGTCCGCAGGTCCATGTTTTCCTTGGCCTTGAACTTGTCGGCCAGCCATTCGACGAGCTTGGTGTCGAAATCTTCACCGCCCAGGAACGTGTCGCCGTTGGTCGACTTCACCTCGAACACGCCGTCGCCGATCTCGAGGATCGAGACGTCGAAGGTGCCGCCGCCAAGGTCGTAGACCGCGATGGTCTTGCCGTCCTGCTTGTCGAGGCCATAGGCGAGCGCGGCCGCGGTCGGCTCGTTGATGATGCGCAGCACTTCGAGACCCGCAATCTGGCCGGCATCCTTGGTCGCCTGGCGCTGCGCGTCGTTGAAGTATGCGGGCACGGTGATGACGGCCTGCGTGACGGTCTCGCCCAGATAGCTCTCGGCGGTTTCCTTCATCTTCTGCAGGGTGAAGGCCGAGATCTGCGACGGGCTGTAGTCCTCGCCGCCAGCCTGGACCCACGCGTCACCGTTCTTGCCCTTGACGATGTGGTACGGAACCAGCTCGGTGTCCTTCTTGGTCACCGGATCGTCGAAGCGGCGGCCGATGAGGCGCTTCACTGCGAAAATCGTGTTGTCACCGTTCGTGACAGCCTGGCGCTTGGCCGGCTGACCGATCAGGCGTTCGCCGTCCTTGGTGAAGGCGACGATCGAAGGCGTCGTGCGCGCACCTTCGGAGTTTTCAATGACCTTGGGCTTGCCACCGTCCATGACGGCGACACAGCTGTTGGTGGTGCCAAGGTCGATACCAATTACTTTTCCCATTATCCCCATTCCTCACGTCAGTGGATGACACCGCACGGATCGCCTCCCTGACTAGAGGCAAGGCGGCTTGCGCGGCTCGATGACGTTCAATGTCGTCGGGGGGCGATATAGGAGCGGTTTTTCTTGGAACAAGACCGCCACAATGGCATTACCCCCGCTAATTTTTCGAGGGTTTCCAGGAAGGATGTGTCTCAGGTGAAAATCTTTCGTTCCGTGGCAGTTGCTTCGGCGCTGGCCGTGGCCGCATCGCTGGCGGGATGCCAGCAGTCCGAAGCCCCTGCCAGCAATGCGACCGAAACTGCCGATTCAGGCAATCCGGACGCGAAGCCGGGCATTTCCGGCAGCGACGGCCGCATGATCCTGCCGGTCGTCGCAGGCCGCCCGGGCGCAGTCTACTTCAGTATCCGCAACGAAGGACCGCAGCCGGCCACCCTGGTCGGCGTCCATGTTTCGGGCGCGGGAAAAGTGCAGATGCACAAGACCGAAGGCGGCAAGATGTCTTCGGTGGACTCGCTCGAGATCGCGCCCGGCGGCGTGCTGGATTTCGCTCCCGGCGGGTATCACGTCATGGCCTTCGACATCGACGATACGCTCAAGACCGGTGAGAGCACCGAGCTGACGCTGACTTTCGCCGACGGGGACAAGCTGTCGATGCCGCTGCAAATCGAGACTATGGGCGGCGGCATGCAAAGCGGCATGACCGGCAGCATGGACCATTCCGGAATGGAGGGCGGCTCCATGCAGGACGGCGACATGGCGGGAATGCACCACTGATCGACCTTGCCGAAGCCGGTCCTTGCGCGCCGGGCGGCGAACGCTGCCTGACGCCGGGCGAGGTTGCCCTCGCAGGATCGGTTTTCGGCGACGCCATCGACCTTGCGACGGTGAAGATCCGGCGCCGACGCTGGTTCCCCCTTCAGCCGGTCGACACGGTGATGGCCCCTTGCGGACACATCCATTTCCACCCGCGCTCGACGCTCTACCTCGAAGATTTCTCCTGCGCATCGACGAGGCTGCAGGGCCTCTTCATTCACGAGATGACGCATGTGTGGCAGGCGCAGCGTCAAGGACGCTGGTACCTGCCGCTCATGCGCCATCCGCTATGCCGCTATGACTATGCGCTGAGACCGGGCTGGAGGCTCGATCGTTACGGCATCGAACAGCAGGCCGAAATCGTCCGGCATGTCTTCCTGCTGCGCCGGGGACACGCCGTTCCGGGAGCGCCCCCACTGGAGTCCTACACTGGCATTTTGCCGTTCGACGGCACACCGGCATAGAAACCGGCAAGAAAAAAGGGCGCAAGATCGGCTCTTGCACCCTTGTTTCCGGTAATCCTATGCCGTGGGATCAGCAGTCGCGGTCCCAGTAGCGACGGCCATCGCGGTCATAGCGATAGCAACCCTTGTCCTTGTCGACCTGCGAGCCGACCGCCGCGCCCGCGGCCGCGCCGATCGCAGCGCCGGTCCCGACGTCACCCCCAGTCACGGCGCCGACACCGGCCCCGAGAGCTGCACCGCCGAGCGCGCCTTCGCCGGCATAGTTGCTGGCACAGCCACCAAGGCCGAGAGCCCCGGCAGCAATAACGGGGAGGATGAACTTGCGCATGGAACGTCTCCGAAAATCAGCGTGGGTCTATCTGATCAACGGAGGGGAAGCCCCTTGGTTCCTGATTTGTGCCACGGACTGTCGCCGCCCTGCCCCCGGTTATCCCCATGGCAGGGCGGCGAAACGCGTATCAGTCGGGCTTCTTGGCCACTGCGACCATGGCCGGACGCAGCAGGCGGTCCTTGATCATGTAACCGGCCTGCAGTTCCTGCACGACCGTTCCCGGCTCCGCATCGGCGGACGGCACTTCGATCATGGCCTGGTGCTGGTTGGGATCGAGCGGCATGCCCATGGCAGCAATGCGGGTGATGCCATGGGTACCGAAGACCTTCTCGATCTCGCGGCTGGTGGCCTCGATACCGGCGATGAAGGTCTTTACCTTCTCGTCCTCGCGCAGATCGGCGGGAATCGCCGACAGCGCACGGGAAAGGTTGTCGGCTACCGAGAGAATGTCGCGAGCGAAACCGGTCGCAGCATAATTGCGGGTATCGGCAATGTCCTTTTCAAGCCGGCGGCGCACGTTCTGCGTCTCGGCGCGGGCGTAAAGCACGTCCTGCTTGGCGACTTCGAGTTCTTCGCGAAGATTCGCGAGCTCGTCTTCGGCGACGTCGTTGTCTGCGCCCTTGTCTACCATATGTTCCGGCACACCCTTCAGTTCTTCGGCCACCGCGGGATCTACAGCCTGATCCTGTGACGGCTGAGTCTTGTCTTCAGTCATTATTCTAAGGTTCCAGCTATCCGATGAGCTTGCCCAGGCTCTGGGCGGTGAAGTCCACCATGGGGACGACTCGTGCATAATTCAACCGCGTCGGGCCGATAACCCCCACAACTCCGACAACGCGGCCATCCCGGTCGCGATAGGGCGATGCGATCACCGAAGACCCGGAAAGCGCGAAAAGCCGGTTTTCCGAGCCGATGAAAATGCGCGTCGATTCAGCCTCTCGCGCCATTTCGAGAAGATCGGCAACCGACTGCTTGTTTTCAAGGTCATCGAGCAGCGAACGCACCCGTTCGAGATCCGATAAGGCGCCCTCATCGAGCAGGTTCGCCTGGCCTCGCACGATCAGCACCGGCCGCTGCATCACGTCTTCGCTCCACACGGCAAGGCCGCGTTCGACCAGATCGCGGCTTGCCGCATCGAGAGCCGACTGGCCCGAGGCGATCTCGGAGCGCATGACCCGGACCGCCTCGCCCAGCGTCCGGCCTGTCAGCCGGGCCGAGATATAGTTCGACGCTTCTTCCAGCGCGCCCATGGGCAGTGATGCCGGCAGATCGACGATGCGATTCTCGACCGCGCCGTCATCGCCGACCAGAACGGCGAGCGCCCTTCCCGGCGCGAGCGGGACGAGTTGCAGGTGCTGGAGGCGCGGCTCGCGCTTGGGCACCATAACCACCCCGGCGCTCGACGTCAGGCTGGACAGCATCGTGCTGGCCGCCTCGAGCGCGGCTTCGATGGGCCCCGGCTGCGAGATCCGCCGTTCGATGACCGCGCGTTCCTCTGCCGTGGGTTCGGCCACCTGCATGATCCCGTCGACGAAGAGGCGCAGGCCCGCCTCGGTCGGCAACCGCCCCGCGCTCGTATGCGGCGCGGCCAGCAGGCCCAGCGATTCGAGATCGGCCAGAACCGAGCGAATCGAGGCCGATGACAGGTTCACGCCCGTATTGCCGGACAGGGCCTTGGACCCCACCGGAGTACCGGTCGCGATGTAACCTTCGACGACAAGGCGGAAGATCTCGCGCGCCCTCGTGGTCAATTCGGTGATGGGTGGTGTCGTCATGCGCTGCAATTTAGGCATTGGGCTTGCAGCCTCAAGCTTAATACGCCTAGGGCCGCTGCAATCTTAGCTACGAGGACAGTACATGCGACCTTCCGGCCGTGCGCCCGACGAAATGCGCGCTATCGACATCCAGACCGGTTTCACCAAGCATGCCGAAGGCTCGGTGCTGATCTCCTTCGGCGATACCCGCGTGCTCGTCACCGCCTCGGTCGAGGAAAGGGTTCCCCCGTTCCTGCGCGGCAAGGGCGAAGGCTGGGTCACGGCAGAGTACTCGATGCTCCCGCGCGCCACGCACACGCGCGGCTCTCGCGAAGCGGCCAAGGGCAAGCAGTCGGGCCGCACTCAGGAAATCCAGCGCCTGATCGGCCGCAGCCTGCGCTCGGTCGTCGACATGAAGAAGCTGGGCGAACGCCAGATCGTCCTCGACTGCGACGTCCTGCAGGCCGATGGCGGCACCCGCACGGCTTCGATCTCGGGCGCCTGGGTCGCCCTGCGCCTGGCCGTCGACAAGCTGATGGCCGAGGGCAAGATCCTCCAGGACCCGATCGAAGCGCGCGTTGCCGCGATTTCCTGCGGCATCTGCGAGGGCACCCCGGTTCTCGACCTCGACTACATCGAAGACAGCTCGGCCGGTGCCGATGCCAATTTCGTGCTGATCGAGGGTGGCAAGATCGCCGAGGCCCAGGCCACCGCGGAAGGCGATACCTATGACGAGGAAGGCCTGCTGCGCCTCCTGCGCCTTGCCCGCATTGGCTGCGAACGCATCTTCGCCGCTCAGGCCAAGGCGGTAGGGCGCTAAAGCTTCGTCTGGAGTGGCCGTCGCCTCCGCGCAGTCGGGCCCCGCTTTCCTTCAGGCCAGACCGAAGGGAGCGGGAACCCGTCATGGGCCGGAGGTGACGGGAAACATGGTGCCGACAGGATAGTGACATGACCCGAAAGCTCGACAGCAAACGCCTCGTCATTGCCACGCACAATGCGGGCAAGTTGAAGGAAATCGGCGCGCTGCTGGCGCCTTACGGCATGGAATGCCTCTCGGCAGGACAACTGGGCCTGCCCGAACCGGCCGAAACCGGAAAGACCTTCATCGAGAATGCGCTGATCAAGGCACGGGCAGCGGCGCAGGCCTCGCAGCTTCCTGCGCTTGCCGATGACAGCGGGCTTTCGGTGGCGGCATTGGGCGGACGCCCCGGGGTCTACACCGCCGACTGGGCCGAGCGTCAGTGGTTCGAAGGAGAACCCGGCCGCGACTGGTACATGGCAATGGGCAAGGTCGAGGGCCTGCTGTGCGAGCAGGGTCCCGAAGTCGATCGCTCCTGCTGGTTCAGCTGCGTGCTCGCCATCGCCTGGCCCGACGGTGACAGCGTGGTCTACGAGGGCCGGGTTAACGGCACTTTTTCGTGGCCGCCGCGCGGAACGATGGGCTTCGGCTACGACCCGGTCTTCGTGCCGAACGGCCGCGACACGACCTTCGCGCAGCTCGACCCCGAGGAAAAGCACAAGATCAGCCACCGCGCCGATGCTTTCGCCAAGCTGGTCGCGGAGCAGTTCGGCGGCTAACATCGGCTGATGGCCCGCGCGCTCTACATCCACTGGCCGTTCTGCCTCGCAAAATGCCCTTATTGCGACTTCAACAGCCATGTCCGCGAACGCGTCGACCACCAGCACTGGCAGGACGCGCTGCTTGCCGACATGCGCCACGAGCATGCGCTGGCGGGCGGAGAAAGACTCGAATCGATCTTTTTCGGCGGCGGCACGCCCTCGCTCATGCCGCCGGCGCTGGTCGCAAGGCTGCTTGAGGAAGCCGAGCGGCTCTGGGGCTTTGCACCGGGCATCGAGATCACGCTGGAGGGCAATCCGTCCTCGGTGGAAGCGGCCAACTACGCGGCACTGGCCTCGGCCGGGGTAAACCGGGTGTCGCTCGGGCTGCAGGCGCTCGACGATGAGACACTGCGCTTCCTCGGCCGACTCCACGATGCCCGCGAAGGGCTCGATGCCCTCGACGTTGCGCAACGACAATTCGAAAGGGTGTCGTTCGACCTCATCTATGCCCGGCCGGGCCAGAGTGTCGAGCAATGGCAGGCCGAACTGGCGCGCGCCCTGTCCTTCGGCACCGGCCACCTCTCGCTCTACCAGCTCACCATCGAGCCCGGCACGCGTTTTGCCACGATGGTGCGCCAGCACACGTTCGAACCGCTCGACGAGGATGCCTGCGCCGACATGTTCGCGCTGACCCGCGAGTTGACCGCTGGCGCCGGACTTCCCGCCTACGAGATCAGCAACCACGCCCGCCTCGGCGAAGAGAGCCGTCACAACCTCACCTACTGGCGCTACGGCGACTATTGCGGGATCGGTCCCGGCGCCCACGGGCGGCGCGGCGGCATGGCAACGGTGCGGCATCGCAAGCCGGAGAACTGGCTCGCAGCGATCGCCCAACAGGGCCACGGCACCAGCGAAGGACGTCCGCTCGGGCAAAGGGAACAGGCTTCCGAAGCCATGCTGATGGGCCTGCGCCTGCGCGAAGGTGTGGATCTTGACGTCATGGCGTCACGCTTTGCCCTGCCCCAGGAAGCGCTTTGCAATGCAGACAAGGCTGCCTTCTACGAAGGTCAGGGCCTCGTCTGGCGGCAGGACTCGCGGCTTGGTGTCGCCGAAAACGGTATGCCATTGCTCGATGCCTTGCTCGGCGAACTGGTGCCCGAAGAACTCGTCGAACCGTGACGGCCAAGGCGGACCTTCTCGAAGCCTGGGGCACCCATCTTGCACAGGGACGCAGGCGCAGTCCGCACACCGTCCGCGCCTATGTCGCCACGGCTTCGCGCCTGCTCGACACGCTTGGCGAAACCGACTGGCCGCAACTGGCCAGCCTCGATGCCGCGGCCTTGCGCCGCCAACTTGCAGCCCGGCGACAGCAGGGGATCGGCAATGTTTCAGCCGCGCGCGAGCTTTCGGCGCTCAAGGCCTTCCTGATCTTTGCCCGCGAAAAAGCCGGCATGACCGACGCGATGCCGCCGCGCCTGCGCGGACCACGCATCAAGAAGGGCATTCCGCGTCCGGTAACGCCGGACGAAGCGGTCAATCTCGCCGTGGCCGTCGATGAAGACGCGCGGGAGGAATGGATCGGCGCGCGCGACCGGGCGGTCCTGCTCCTGCTCTACGGAGCCGGGATGCGCATTGCCGAGGCCCTGTCCCTGACGGCTTCGGTCCTACCGCTAAGGGATACGCTGGTCGTCACCGGCAAGGGTGCAAAGCAGCGGGTCGTGCCCCTGCTCCCGATCATTCGAGATGCGGTGGACGACTATGTCGCCAAGTGCCCGTGGCCCGTCACGCACGAGAACCACCGGAAGGATCCCCTGTTCAGGGGGGCGAAGGGAGGTCCCCTGTCGCAAGGCATGGTGCAGAAGGCCGTCGCCCGCGCCCGCGTCAGCCTGGGATTGCCGCCGAGCGCGACGCCGCACGCCTTGCGCCACAGCTTCGCGACGCACCTGCTCGGGGCCGGGGCGGACCTGCGTTCGCTGCAGGAACTCCTGGGTCACGCCAGCCTCGGCTCGACGCAGATCTACACCCGGGTCGATGCAGCGACCCTGCTAGACGTCTATCGCAACGCCCATCCGCGCGAACGGGAGTAGTCCGGGCGGGCTTCCCGCATGAGCTTACATCGCCGCGTGACGGCGCTCGATCGCCTCCCAGATCAACGCCGAGGTGTCGGTACCGTTAAATCGGTCGATTGCGACGATCCCGGTCGGCGAGGTCACGTTGATCTCGGTCAGCCACTTGCCGCCGATGACATCGATGCCGACGAAAACGAGGCCGCGCGCCTTGAGTTCCGGTGCAAGCGCCGCGCAGATTTCCTCTTCGGTCGGGCTCAGGGTGGTCGCTTCGGCCGAGCCGCCCACCGCGAGGTTCGAGCGGAACTCCCCTTCGCCGGGCTTGCGGTTGATCGCGCCGGCAAACTCGCCGTCGACAAGGACGATGCGCTTGTCGCCTTCGGAAACATCGGGAAGGAACGGCTGCACCATGAACGGCTCGACCCAGGCATTCTGGAACATCTCGACAAGGGCGCCCAGGTTGCTCCCGTCGGCCGGGACGCGGAACACCGCCTTGCCGCCATTGCCGTGCAGCGGCTTGACCACGAGGTCGCCGCCAAGACCGGCGGCGACCTGCCGCTGCTGGAACAGGCGTACGTCCTCGATGCGGCGGGCAATGAAAGTCGGCGGCATGAAGCGCGCGTAGTCCAGAACGAAGACCTTCTCCGGTGCATTGCGGACCGAAGCGGGATCGTTGACGACGAGCGTTCGGCCTTCAAGCCGCTCTAGCAAGTGCGTCGCCGTGATATAGCCGAGGTCGAACGGGGGATCCTGCCGCATCAGCACGACATCGATGTCCGCGACGAGATCGATCAGGCGGTATTCACCGAGCGTATAATGCGCACCTTCGACGCGCTGTACCGTCACTGGCGCGCCCCAACAGGTCAACCTTCCGGCGGCACCTTCGGATGCGTCGTAAGCCAGGGTGCGCACATCGTAATGATAGAGCGTGTGGCCGCGGTCCTGCGCAGAGAGCATCAGGGCGAAGGAAGAGTCTCCTGCAATGTTGATGCTTTCGATCGGGTCCATCTGAACGGCGATGCGTAACGTCATGGAAAATCGGGTCCTTGGGTTGCTGCCGTGGTCCGCTTAATCCCAAATTCGCCCGCGTGCGACCTGTTTCCGGTTCCACGCCGCAAATCAGAACTACCGCCCGGGTTGCCAGGCATTGACGATCCGGCGAGGCCATGTGCGCGGTGCCATGAGCAGAACGTCGATGCGGATATCGTCGCCGTCTCTGGCAAAGCGCGGGGCCAATGCTTGCGCGCTTGCGGCCACGCGGCGCAGGCGGTGCGCGTCGATGGCGCTGTCCAGATCCTGCGCCCGGGCGCGCCACTTTACCTCGACGAAGCACAGGACCCTTCCCCGACGCGCCACCAGATCGACTTCACCGCGCGGCGTGCGCGCGCGGCTCGCGAGCACCCGCCAGCCCGATAGCCGCAGGTACCAGGCAGCCAGTGTCTCGCCGCGCCGACCGCGCCGTTCGGCCCGGGCCCTGCGGTTCATCGCGGAACCGTCACTTGAGTTCGAGCGCCCGCGCATAGAGCTCCTTGCGATCCATGCCGGTCGCCTTGGCAACCTTGGCCGCGGCCTGCGATGCCTTGGAATCGGCAAGCTCCGCCAGCAGCATAGCATCGACATCGACTTCGCCGACGGGATCGTCCGATGGCGGCGCGATCATGAGGACGATCTCTCCCTTGGGCGGATGCGCGGCGTAATGGGCAATGATGTCCTCGGGCGTGCCGGTCCTGCATTCCTCGAACTTCTTGGTCAGCTCGCGCGCCACGGCGACTTCGCGGCCCGGCAGGGTGGCGGCGATGGCCTGGAGAGAGGCTTCGAGCCGCGGCGCGGTCTCGTAGAAGATCAGGGTGGCGGGAACGCCCGACAGTTCCTGCAGCACGCTTTCGCGCGCCCTGGCCTTGTTCGGCAGGAACCCGGCGAAAAGGAAGCGATCGTTGGCGAGGCCCGACAGGGTCATGCCGACAATCGCCGCATTGGGCCCGGGCAGGCTGGTAACGGCAATCCCCCGCTCACGGGCCGTGCGCACGAGACGATAGCCCGGGTCGGATATCAGCGGCGTTCCGGCATCGCTGACAAGCGCGACCGGCTCTGCCTCCATCAGGGCCAGGAGCCGCTCCCGATCCCCCTCCCCGGCGTGGTCGTCATAGCGGATCATCCGCTTCTTTATTCCAAGGTGATGCAGCAATTTACCCGTTACCCGGGTATCCTCGCAGGCGACGGCACCGACTCCCCGCAATACCTCGATTGCACGGAGCGTTATGTCGCTCAGGTTGCCAATGGGGGTTGCCACTATATAGAGGCCCGGCGAAAGACTGTGTTCCATCGCGAGACTCATGGCCCAAGGACTACGGGAGCGGCAAGCAATGTTCGACAAACGCCTGAACAGGCGCAATCTTCTCGCCGCGGTAGCGATGGCGGGACTGAGCGCCTGCAGCATCGTTCCCAAGACGACAGCGCCCACGCCCACGCCCACCGCATCGCCCAGCGAAAGCGTGATCCAGGAGGACAACGACCGTCATCGGATCGCCCTGCTTGTCCCGATTTCAGGCCCCAACGGCGCTGTCGGCCAGTCGATCGCGAATGCGGCCAACATGGCGCTGCTCGACACCAATGCCGGAAACCTGCGCGTGACGACTTACGACACGGCCAGCAATCCGGGCGAAGCCGCCAAGCGCGCCGTCGCCGATGGCAACCGGCTGATTCTCGGGCCGCTGCTGTCTGACAACATCCCGGCCGTCGCCAACTTCGCGCGGCCGGCCAAGGTGCCGCTGATCTCGTTCTCCAATGACGAGGAAGCCGCATCCAAGGATGTTTTCATCATGGGCAACCTGCCGGGCCAGTCGGTCGCGCGCACGGTGCGCTATGCCAATTCGCGCGGCATCACCAGCTTTGCCGCCCTGATCCCGCGGGGCGAATATGGCGACCGCGCCAGCACCGCCCTCCTTGCCGCCGTGCGCGATACAGGCGGCGCAGTGATCGCCATGGAGCCCTATGACCGGACCGCTGCGTCGATCTCCTCCGCCGCCCAGCGCATCCATGCCAAGGACGGCTATGGCGCGCTTTTGATCGCCGATGGCGGCAACATGTCGGCCCGCGCGGCGACGCAGTTCCGGACCGGAGGAACCAAACCCCAGGTCCGGATCCTCGGCACGGAACTGTGGAGCGGCGAACGCGCCGTCTCGACCACGCCCGCCCTTGCCGGCGCGTGGTTCGCCACCGTGTCCGACCAGCGCTTCGGCCAGTTCTCCAAGAGCTACCGCACCCGCTTCGGCAGCCAGCCCGCGCGCATCGCCACCCTTGGTTACGACGCGGTCCTGCTTACCCTTCGCGTCGCGCGCGACTGGAAGGTGGGCAAGCCGTTCCCGACTTCGCAGATGCTGGAGAGCGGCGGCTTCCTCGGTCTCGACGGTCCATTCCGCTTCACTCGCGGCGGCACCATCGAACGCGCGCTCGAAGTGCGCGAGATCGAAAAGGCCGGCGTCAAGGTCGTCAGCCCCGCGCCCACGCATTTCGGCGACTGAGGATAAGAACACGGCCATGCTTGATCGGGGATTTCACTGTCCCGTATAGGATCACGCATGGCCGATGACCTCTTCGACAAGCTGCCGTCTGCGGGCGGAGAATCCTACGACGGTTCCGCGATCGAAGTTCTGGAGGGTCTCGAACCCGTCCGGCGACGCCCCGGCATGTACATCGGCGGCACCGATGAACGCGCGCTTCATCACCTCGCGGCCGAAGTCCTCGACAACGCGATGGACGAGGCCGTCGCCGGCCACGCCAACCGCATCGAAGTCCTGCTGGAGGAAGAACCGGGAACGGCCGGTCGCCTGACGATCACCGACAACGGACGCGGCATCCCGGTCGACGAACACCCCAAGTATCCGGGCAAGTCGGCGCTCGAGGTCATTCTTTCGACCCTGCACTCGGGCGGCAAGTTCTCCGGCAAGGCCTATGCCACTTCCGGAGGCCTCCACGGTGTCGGCATCTCGGTGGTCAATGCCCTATCGGTGAAGACACGCGTCGAAGTGGCCCGCAACAAGGAACTCTTCGCGCAGGAGTTCTCGCGAGGTGCAACGCTCGGCCCGCTGCAAAAGGTCGGCGCCGCGCCCAACCGCCGCGGTACGTCCGTCACCTTCACCCCCGATACCGAGATCTTCGGCGACCAGAAGTTCAAGCCGAACCGCCTGTTCAAGCTGGTTCGTTCCAAGGCCTACCTCTTCGCCGGAGTCGAGATCCGCTGGAAGTGCTCGCCCTCGCTCGCCAGCGACGACGTTCCGGCCGAAGCGACGTTCCAGTTTCCCGGCGGCCTTGCCGACCACCTTGCCGAGCAGATCGGCAGCCGCGAATGCGTGACTGCGCAGTTCTTCTCCGGTTCGCAGGAATTCCCGGAAAACGATCAGGGCCTCGAACTGGGCCGCGTCGAATGGGCAATCGCCTGGCCGCTCTACTCGGACGGCGCCTATTCCTGGTACTGCAATACCATCCCGACGCCCGATGGCGGCACGCACGAGCAGGGCCTGCGCGCTGCGCTGACCAAGGGCATCCGCGCCTTCGGCGATCTCGTCGGGCAGAAGAAGGCCAAGGACATCACCCCTGACGACATCGTCGTCGGTTCGGAAACGATGCTCTCGGTCTTCATCCGCGATCCCCAGTTCCAGAGCCAGACGAAGGACCGGCTCACCAGTCCGGAAGCCGCCCGCCTCGTCGAGAACGCGATCCGCGACCATTTCGACCACTTTCTTTCGGACAACCTCGATCGCGGCAAGGCCCTGCTCGGTGCGGTCATGGAGCGCATGGACGATCGCCTGCGCCGCAAGGCCGAACGCGACGTCAAGCGCAAGACGGCAACCAATGCCAAGAAGCTGCGCCTGCCCGGCAAGCTCACCGACTGTTCGGGCGAAGGCAACGGCGAGACCGAGCTGTTCATCGTCGAGGGCGATTCGGCAGGCGGTTCGGCCAAGCAGGCACGTGACCGCAAGACGCAGGCGATCCTGCCGATCCGCGGCAAGATCCTCAACGTCGCCAGCGCCACCTCGGACAAGATCCGCGGCAACCAGGAAATCGCCGACCTCAACCTTGCGCTCGGCTGCGGGTCGCGCAAGGACTGCAATGCGGACAACCTGCGTTACGACCGCATCATCATCATGACCGACGCCGACGTCGACGGCGCGCATATCGCGACGCTGCTGATGACGTTCTTCTTCCAGGAAATGCCGGACATCGTGAAGCGCGGCCACCTCTACCTTGCCCAACCGCCGCTCTATCGCCTGACCGCGGGCTCGACCTCGGCCTATGCCCGTGACGATGCCCACCGCGCCGAACTCGAAGCGACGAAGTTCAAGGGCAAGAAAGTGGAAGTCGGCCGCTTCAAGGGTCTCGGTGAAATGAACCCGCAGCAGCTGCGCGAGACGACGATGAGCCCTGATTCCCGCTCGCTCATCCGCATCACCTTGCCGCCCGAGTATGAAGACCGGGCCGCGGTAAAGGATCTCGTCGATCGCCTGATGGGCCGCAACCCCGAGCACCGTTTCCAGTTCATCCAGAACCGCGCCGGCGAAATCGACCGCGACCTGATCGACGCCTGATCGTCAGGCTGGCGCGGCTTTACCGCACGCGTTTGACGAACAGCCCGCTATCGCGCTTTTCGGTCGCGAAATTGGGCAGGGATTGCACCAGTTCGGAGAGGCGGGAAAAGCCGTAGCTGCGGGCATCGAAGGATGACCGGTTGGCGACGCGCTGACCGACTTCGGAGAGGCTGGCAAATCCGTCGTCGTCGCGCTTGCTGGCTTTCCAGGCATCGCCCAGAAGCTTGACCAGTTCCTTGTCGACTTCGGGCTTTGCCGGCTCTTCGCCCTGCTCTGCGCGTTCGTCGTCCTTGACCATGGCGTCCAGGTCGATGAAGCGGGTGCAGGCCTCGCGGAAAGCCTCGGGCGTGCGAGTGGAACCGAAGCCGTAAACAGGGGTACCGTTCTGCCGGATCCGGATGGCGAGCGGCATGAAGTCGCTGTCGCTCGACATGATGCCGAATCCATCGACATGACCGCCGTACAGCAGGTCCATCGCATCGATGGTCATCTTCATGTCGGTGGCGTTCTTGCCCTTGGTCAGGTCGAACTGCTGCTGCGGTTCAAGTGCATGGCGATGCACCAACTGCGACCAGCCCTTGAGCGCTGTCTTGCTCCAGTTCCCATAGACCCGACGGACGTTGACGGTCCCGAGATCGCCGAGGATCGTCAGCGCGGCATCGAGTGTTGCCGGCGATGCATTGTCGGCATCGATGAGCAAGGCGATGTTGCGGTTCTGACGTTGCTTGCGGTCGGCCAATTGCGGCTCCTCTCGGTTCATTTCACAGGTTCCTGCATAGCCCAAAACACCGGGCGGGCTAGGGTTGCACGGCAATCGGCGCGCGGGGGCGTTCTTCGGCGGAATAGCGGCGAAGCAGAACCCAGAGCAGGAACCCCAGGATCGGCGGCATGATCGGTATGCCGAGATGAAGGCCAATGGGCCGCGCGAAGACCGGCGCAATGAAGGCAAGTGCGAGGGCGAGTTTCTCCCAATCGCGGAAGCCATCTGCGATCCCGCGGCTGGTCAGCCAGAGCAGCGGAAAGGCGAGCAGCACCATGTCGTAATCGAGGACGAAAGGCGTCACCAGCGGCGCAGCTGCGAGCATGAGCGCGCCCAGTGCCGGCGAATAAGGTCTTGCCCGGAAGGCCTGGATCAGAAGGATGATCGTCGCAAGGCCCACCGCCGCCTGCGCTCCATAAGCCAGGCCGGGCGTGAGCCCGATCAGTCGCGCCCCTGCAAACACGCTCATCATCTTGCCGAAGCCTACCGCGCCATCGACCATGGCTACCTGCGCCCGCCCGCTTGCCGCATGCCAGCCCTCGAAGGTGTCAGCCCCGAAGGCCAGCGCGGATAGCAGGGCCAAAGCGATAGCGGTGACGGCGGCCGAAGCGATCACCTTCCACTCGCGGGTCAGCAGCAGGACCAGCGGGACGAGGATGCCGAACTGCGGCTTGATCGTAGCCAGCCCGAAAAGAATTCCGGCAAGCACGGGCCTGCCGGGCACCAGCAGCGCCCCCAGTCCCAAAAGCGACGCAACCATGAAGGAAGTCTGCGCGTGGGTGATGACGATGGGCACGGCCGGGAAGGCAAGGACCAGCAGCCAAAGCGGAAAGTCGAACCGCAACGCGGTCTGCCAGCGACGCACTGCGATGACGTAAAGCGTTCCCGTGGCCAGCAGCCAGCTGACCAGGGCCGGAAAGTAGGAAAGAAATCCGAGGGGCCAGCAGAACGGCAGAAATGTGGGTGGATAGAAAAAGGCCGTGTAGCCTCCGGACGAGGCAAAGAACTTTCGCTGAGCGGCGATATGCGCTGCACCGTCATACACGTTGCCATGGTCCTGCAGCATGTGGCCGACGGTCCAGAAACTGACGAAGTCGCTGCCCAGCAGGAAGCCGTTGGCATCCACGCCGTCCTGCGATGTGGCGACGAGAAGCACCAGCGATGCAACATTCAGAAATGCGATGATCCGCAAGTAGGCCACTGCCCTGTCACGGCCCAACCAGTCCATCTTGCGCAGAAAATCGGCCCCCATGGGCAAACTTGTGCAATGGGCAGAAGGCGATGTCCATGCCCCGCGCGCGGTTTGCCTACCTGCAATGAGACTTGCCATGCTGCGACGCACCAAATAGGATTTAATCGGACATTTAAAATTTTGGGAAGTTTCGATGCAGCGTTTTGAAGGTACCAGCAGCTATGTCGCCACCGATGACCTGAAAGTCGCGGTGAACGCAGCTGTGCTCTTGCGTCGCCCGCTCCTCGTGAAAGGCGAGCCCGGCACCGGCAAGACCGTTCTGGCCGAGCAGATCGCAGCAGCGCTCGGCGCACCGCTCATCACCTGGAACGTCAAGTCGACGACCAAGGCGCATCAAGGCCTTTACGAGTACGATGCAGTCGCCCGCCTGCGCGATGGCCAGCTGGGCGACGAACGCGTCCACGACATCCGCAACTACATCCGCAAGGGCAAGCTGTGGGAAGCCTTCACCTCGGAGAAACTGCCCGTCCTGTTGATCGACGAGATCGACAAGGCCGATATCGAGTTCCCGAACGACCTTCTCGCCGAACTCGATCGCATGGCCTTCGACGTCTATGAGACCGGGGAGCACATCGCGGCGCAGGATCGCCCGATCGTCGTGATCACCTCGAACAACGAGAAGGACCTGCCCGACGCCTTCCTGCGCCGCTGCTTCTTCCATTACATCAAGTTCCCGGACCGCGAGACAATGCAGGCGATCGTCGACGTCCACTTCCCCGGCATCCAGAAGTCCCTCGTCACCAAGGCGATGGAGATCTTCTACGAACTGCGCGACGTGCCCGGCCTCAAGAAGAAGCCGTCCACCAGCGAACTGCTGGATTGGCTCAAGCTCCTGCTCAGCGAGGACATGCCGCTCGACGTCCTGCAGAACCAGGACCCGAGCAAGGCAATCCCGCCGCTCCATGGCGCGCTATTGAAGAACGAGCAGGACGTGATGCTGTTCGAACGCCTTGCGTTCATGTCGCGCCGGGGCGCCTGAAATGAGCGCACCCCATACCGGACGCTGCAACTGCGGCGCCGTTACCGCGACGGTCAGCGGCGAACCGCTCTGGGTGCGCCAGTGCTGGTGCCGCCAATGCCAGAAATCGGCCGCAGGCAGCGCAACCACCAATGCCCTGTTCATGACCGATGCCATCGCGATGGACGGTGAACTCTCCTGGTTCAGCTATACGGCGGCCAGCGGCAACACCATCGAGCAGGGCTTTTGCGGCAAGTGCGGAACGGCGATCATGGGCCGCAACTCCTCGCGGCCGAAAGCCTGCGTGCTTCGCGTCGGCTTCCTCGAGGAAAGCGACCGGCTCGCTCCCACTTCCGCAATCTGGATCGAGGATGCGCCTGAATGGGCCGTGATCGATCCCCGGCTCGAACAGTTCCCGCGCCAGCCCCCGGTTCCGCCGAAGAGCTGATCGCCATGCTGCTGAACTTCATCGACGAGCTGCGGGCGGCCGGCATCCCGGCATCGCTCAAGGAGCATCTCGTTCTGCTCGAGGCGCTGGACCGCGATGTCATCGAGCAGACGCCCGAAGCGTTCTACTACCTCAGCCGCACGACTTTCGTGAAGGACGAAGGCCTGCTCGACCGCTTCGACCAGGTGTTCCAGAAAGTCTTCAAGGGCGTGTTCACGGACTACGGCCAGCAGCCGGTCGATATCCCTGAAGAATGGCTCAAGCGCATCGCCGAACGGTACTTCTCCGAGGAGGAAATGGAGAAGATCAAGGCGCTAGGCTCCTGGGACGAGATCATGGACACGCTCAAGAAGCGGCTCGAGGAGCAGCAGGGGCGTCACCAGGGCGGCAACAAATGGATCGGCACAGGCGGAACCTCGCCCTTCGGCAATTCCGGATACAACCCCGAAGGCATCCGCATCGGCGGGGAAAGCCGCAACAAGCGCGCGATCAAGGTCTGGGAAAAGCGCGAATTCGCCAATCTCGACAACACCAGGGAACTTGGCACGCGCAACATCAAGGTGGCACTGCGCCGCCTGCGCCGCTTTGCCCGCGAAGGCGCGGCCGAGGAGCTCGATCTCGAGGAAACGATCCGCGGCACGGCCAAGCAGGGCTGGCTCGACCTGCACATGCGCCCCGAGCGGCACAATGCGGTCAAGGTCCTGCTGTTCCTGGACGTCGGCGGTTCGATGGACCCGTTCATCAAGCTGATGGAAGAGCTGTTCAGCGCTGCAACCAGCGAATTCAAGAACATGGAGTTCTTCTACTTCCACAATTGCCTTTACGAAGGCGTGTGGAAGGACAATCGCCGCCGCTGGTCTCAGCGCACTCCGACCTGGGACATCCTCCACAAGTACGGACACGACTACAAGGTCATCTTCGTCGGCGACGCGGCGATGAGTCCCTACGAGATCAGCCACCCCGGCGGATCGGTCGAGCACATGAACGAGGAGCCGGGCGGAGTCTGGCTGCAGCGTATCGTACAGACCTATCCCGCGACGGTCTGGCTCAATCCTTCGCCCGAGCGGCAGTGGGGCTATTCGGGCAGCACCCGCATGATCCGCGAGATCCTCGGAGACGCCATGTTCCCGATGACGCTCGAAGGACTGGATGCTGCCATGCGCGAACTGTCCCGCAAGAAGAGTTGATCCTGACGGCCTCCCCCTCGGCATCGCCGAGGGAGAGGAACGCCCAGCTATGCCAGCAGCAGGAATCAGGTCTTCGGCGGGTAGTCCAGATGCTCGTGGATCGACTGCCAGTTCCCGTCGGGCTGCTTCTGGAAGACCTCGGTGTAGCGCACGTCGCCTTCCTTCGTCTTGCCCTCAGTACCGGTGAAGTGCGCGGTGCCCGAAGCGATGAACAAGTCCGGGCCAAGAATCTGGAACTTGGGTTCGGGCATCTCGACATGGTTGAACTTCATGTCGACATACTGCGCATTCATGACGTGGAGCGCTACTTTACCGCCGATGCGCTCAGGCTTGCCCGGATCGAACGCAACGACGTCGGCGGCGTACATATCGTCGACCTTCTGCAGGTCCATCGACGACAGTGCCTTGGCGAAATTGTCGAGTACGGCCTGTGCATCGGCTTGCGTCAAGGGCTGAGCCGCTTGCGCTGTGGGTTGCTGGCTGCAGCCGGGCAGTGAAAGCGCGGCCAGAACCAGGGCGAATGAAACAACTCGCATATTGTCCCCTCCGTTCATCGCGGCAGCTTTGCGCTGCTCGCGAGACCCAAGGTACGCACCTGAGGGGTCAAGGCAACCCGGTTATCCCCCGTAAAGCAGCAGGTCCCTCGTGGTTTCCAGCCATGCCGCCTCATCTTGCCCTGCCAAGGCGTCGAGGTCGCCAGGTTGCGAACCTGCATCATCCACCCATTCGCGCAGCGCCGGGCCGCCGTTGATCACGTCGATGGCAAGCCGGTCGAATTCGTATTCGTACGGGAAGTCGCGCCAGAGCGGATAGTCTGGGTAGAGGTTGCGGATCGCCTTGAACGCCAGCGCCTGCAGGCGCCAGGGGCGGAACGCGTGGTGATCGTAGAATCCGCCCTCGGCATGGATCATAAGCGCGCTGCACAGCTTGCCCTGATGCTTGTGGAAGGTCGGTTCGAACCAGCACTCACGAAGGGCGCAGCCGCCGAGCCAGTGGGGCGCCACCCGTTCCATTTCGGCAAGAACCGCCCTGGCATCCACGTCAGGCGCGCCGAACAGGACTTCGAGCGGGCGGGTCGTGCCGCGGCCTTCCGAAAGCGTCGTACCTTCGAGCATGACCGTGCCGGCATAGGCCCGGGCCATGTTGAGGTTGGCCGCGTTGGGACTGGGATTGATCCAGATCCGACTGTCCGGCCACCCGAACCCTGAAGCCTGCGACGGCGCCCAGCCTTCCATCGCGATGACCCGGTAATCGACGTCCGGCCCGAACTGGCGAACGAACCAGTGCCCCATTTCGCCCAGGGTCAGGCCGTGGCGCATCGGCATGGGCCCGGCGCCGACGAAACTTTCCTGACCTGCCAGCAACGTGGTCCCCTCAACCGGACGGCCAGCGGGATTGGGACGGTCCAGAACCCACACGCTCTTGCCCTGTGCCGCCGCGGCCTCAAGCATGTAGAGCAGCGTCGTCACGAAGGTGTAGATGCGGCAGCCCAGGTCCTGCAGGTCGAACAGGAAGACATCGGCCGTGTCCATCATTGCCGCGCTGGGGCGGCGCACTTCGCCGTAGAGGCTGAACACCGGTATATCGTAAAGCGGATCGCGCTCATCCGCGGTCTCGACCATGTTGTCCTGCTTGTCGCCCTTGAGGCCGTGCTGCGGGCCGAAGGCGGCCGTCAGGGCGATGTCGGGACAGGCCGCCAGCGCGTCCAGCGAATGCACGAGACGATCAGTGACCGAGGCCGGGTGAGCGATGAGCGCGACGCGGCGGCCGGCCAGCGGCTTGCGCAGTTCTGGGTCCGCCAGCAGGCGGTCAATACCGAATTTCATGCCACGCTCGGTGCCGCAACCTCGAACGTGAAGCAAGCCGGATCGTGGAAGTCCGGCGCATCCGGGTTGGCATGGGACAGGGCCCAGAATGATTTCACGCCGCCCTCCTCCTCGAGCACCGCAGTCAGCCCGCAATGCCAGGGCCGCGCAGGAAGCCCCGCGGCCGGAATTGCCGCATCGAAGATGGCCATGTCCGTGCCCTTGCGCATTGTACATTCAGGCTCGCGCGGCATAGGCCGCTCCGCCATGCCTTCGCGGCGGCCTTCGAAATCGTAGGCGTTCCAGCGTTCCGACGGCGAAAGGTTCAGTTCGACATAGGCCTTGTCGCCGGGCGTCTGCAGGAACAGCTCGAAACATGTCGTGTTCCACAGCCCATCGTCCCTCCCCCTGCCCGCGAAAGGCGGAACGACAAGCCTTGCCGCGCCGAGGATTTTCCAGCGAACCCGGACCCATTCGTGATCAAAGCCGATGAAGCGCGTCTCCACGCTTCGGATATGGGCGGGCGGATGAGCGGGATGATATGTAAGGTCTGTCATGGTCGCTTTGACTAGGGCCGAACTGCCGGCAAATTGCAATCGGCTTCGCCACCGATCCCGAGTTTCCGGCGATCATGCGCCTTGGCGGTGCGACATGTGCGCCTGTGTGCTTTGTTTCACGCCCGCCGCGTGCTAGGCGCCCCGCTCCAAACAAGAGACATCCATCCAGACAGCAAGGCCATGACCTACAACTCTTCCCTGCTCCGCCTGCTCGACGAGCGCGGCTACATCCACCAGATGACCGACGCCGAGGGCCTCGATGCCCTTGCCTCCAAGCAGGTCGTGCCGGGCTATGTAGGCTTCGACGCGACGGCATCCTCGCTCCATGTCGGCAACCTTGTCTCGATCATGCTGCTGCGCCGCCTGCAGCAGGCCGGCCACAAGCCGGTGGTCCTCATGGGCGGCGGCACCACGCGCATCGGCGATCCGACCGGCAAGGACGAAGTGCGCAAGATGCTCTCGGATGAAGCCATCGAAGCGAACATCGCCTCGATCCGTACGGCCTTCGAACGCTTCCTTACTTTCGGCGACGGCCCGACCGACGCGGTCATGGTCAACAATCACGACTGGCTGGGCCAGATCGGCTACATCGAGATGCTGCAGAAGGTCGGCACGCACTTCACCGTCAACCGCATGCTCAGCTTCGATTCGGTCAAGCTTCGCCTCGAGCGCGAGCAGCCGATGACGTTCCTCGAATTCAACTACATGATCCTGCAGGGCTATGACTTCCGGCACCTGAGCGACACGATGGGCGTGCGCCTGCAGATGGGCGGATCGGACCAGTGGGGCAACATCGTCAATGGCGTGGAACTGGCACGGCGCATGGACGGCAAGGAGGTCTTTGGATTGACGACCCCGCTCATCACCAAGGCCGATGGCTCGAAGATGGGCAAGTCGGTCTCGGGCGCGGTCTGGCTCAACGAGGACGCCCTCTCCTCTTACGATTACTGGCAGTTCTGGCGCAATTGCGACGACCGCGACGTCGGCAAGTTCCTGCGCCTGTTCACCGACCTGCCGCTTGACGAGATCGCCCGGCTGGAAGCGCTCGAAGGCGGCGCGATCAACGATGCCAAGGTGATCCTCGCAAACGAGGCAACCAGGCTCTGCCGCGGTGAAGAGGCCGCCAAGGCCGCCGAAGCGACCGCCGCGCAGACTTTCGCAGGCGGCGGCCTGGGTGAAGACCTTCCAACGGTAGAAGTGAGCGCTGAAGGAATTCGGCTCGGCGTGGCCTGCACGGCGCTGGGTTTCACCGCCTCCAATGGCGAAGCCAAGCGCAAGATCGGCGAAGGAGCAGTCAAGCTGGACGATGCCGCGATGGACGATCCGGGCCTGCTGATCACGGTGCCTGCCGGAGAAACCCGCAAGCTCAGCCTCGGCAAGAAGAAGCACGGCATCCTTAAAGGCGTATAAATCTTGGCATCTCGCCGTAAACCCGGCAAAATCTTGCCGGGTTTACGGATTGTTTGCCAATTGCATGCATCATGTCTGCCTTGACAACTACATTGAGGCAAAACGACGATGAGTGCCGGAGCACAGCTCAGCGTAACCGACAAGCGCCGCGCGGCACGGCATCCGGTGGATCACTCGGTCATCGGCGAACATCGCCAACTGGGCGACGTTCGCCTGCACATCGTCAACGTTTCCGCTCAAGGCTTCATGGCCAATGGCGAACTGAACCTCGACCGAGGCGAGCGCGTGGTACTGCGTTTGCCCGTAATCGGCCGGATCGAGGCCCATCTCATCTGGTCGCACGAAGGCCGCGCAGGCTTTCAGTTCGAACGAATCATACGCGTGGATGACTTCCTCAAGCTGGTCGATGCAATCCAGCCCAATCCGCGCCTGCGTCCCCGCCGTTGATTTCGCGCCGCAACGCGGCACACCTCTAGAAGCACTATCGGGCTACCCGGAGCCGCCGCGCATCCCGCGTTTCGGATGAGCGGTGTCCAGTCCGGCTATGCAGTGCGCCTGCCGGCGGCAGGTCCTTGCCGCAGCGTGTCATTATATCTTCACCGACTGCTATCGCATGTTGATATAATATAACATTACAATTAAGCAACAAACATGAGCAACCACTCCTCCCCCCGAATCGCCAGGCTGCTTCACGCCAGCTTCCTTGCCACCGCGGCCCTTCCCTTCATCGCCGCTCCCACCTTTGCCGAAACCGCAGCTCCCCAGTCGGTCAGTCCCGCAGGCGACAGCACCCACGCCAGCGAAAGCGGCCCGGATATCATCGTCACCGGCCGTGTTATATCCGGGAACACCGACCCCATTTCCGCCCCCGTCGTACTTCAGGGCGAGACGCTCACCCGCAATCTTGCGCCGCAGATCGGGCAGATGCTGGCCAGCCTTCCCGGCGTATCGAGCAGCGGCTTCGCGCCCGGCGTATCGCGCCCGATCCTGCGCGGCTTCGACGGTCCGCGCGTGCAGGTACTGCTCGACGGCCTCGGTTCGCTCGACGCATCCTCCGTTTCGGCGGACCATGCCGTCTCGCTCGACACTCTCAACGTCGACAGGGTCGAAGTCCTGCACGGCCCGCGCGTCCTGCTTTATGCCAGCGATCCGGCTGGCGGTGCGGTCAACGCCACCGACAAGCGCATTCCCCGCCGGGTCCCGGACAAGCTCATCGCCCTCGATGCACTGGGCTCCTACGGCACGGCAGCCGATGGTGTGAACGGAGGTGTTGCCGCCGACGTCCGGCTCGATTCGCGAGTCGTCACCCACTTCGACGCCTCGTACAACCACGCCAACGACCTTCGCGTCGGCGGCTACATCCTGTCGCCGGAGCTGCGTGCGCAGACGTTGACGCAGGCAGACGACCTTGCGGCAGACGGCGATGCCGAAGGCGCGGCTCGCCTGACGGCGCAGGCCAACCGCAAGGGGCGTATCCCCAACAGCTGGGCCAAGGGCTGGACCCTGGGGGCGGGCATCGCCTTCATCGACGAAGGCGGCGACATCGGCGTCTCGGTCGAACGACTGGCCACCGACTACGGCATCCCGCCGCGCCCTTCGACCGATCCGGGAGAGACCTCCATCTCCCTGCGGCAGACCCGTGTCGACCTTCGCGCCGGGCTGAACCTTGAAGGCTTCTTCAAGCGTCTGGAACTGCGCGGGGCCTATGGTGACTATGAGCACGCCGAAGTCGAGGACGGCAATATCGGCACCCAGTTCCACAGCAAGGGGCTGGAAGTACGCGCGCAGGCCGACCAGGCGCGGCGCGGCATCTGGAGCGGCAGCAGCGGCGTACAATACTCGTCCAAACGGCTCGACATCAGCGGCGACGAACTGCTTCTGCCGGACAACCAGACCGATCGCTTCGCCGTCTTCACCCTGCAGCACATCGAACTGGGTGCTTTCGACCTGGAAGGCGCACTGCGCTACGAGAACACCCGCATCCGCACCATTCCGACGAACGAGAAGCGCAACTTTTCACAATACTCGGGTGTTGCGGGCATCGCCTGGCACCCGATCGAGAACATGACCGTCTCGGTCAATTACGCGCACGGCGAACGCGCTCCGTCTGCCGAGGAGCTTTTCGTCGACGGCATGCACGATGCCACCCAGTCCTATGAACGGGGCAATCCCGGCTTCACCGTCGAGCGCAGCGACGGCATCGAGGCGGGGGTTCGCTACAGCGGCGGCGATTTCAACGCTTCGGTCACGGCCTTCGGCACGAACTTCGCCAACTTCATCACTGCCGCCCCGACAGGCGAGATCATCGAGGATTTCCCCGTCTATCAATACCTCCAGGCCCCTGCCCGCTTCCGCGGCGTCGAGGCCGAAGGCGAAGTGACTTTCCTGCGCTGGGGTATGAACAATTCCCTGAAGCTGGATACCGGGGTGGATTACACCCACGCGCGCCTCGTCGACATCGGGCCGGTACCTCGCATCCCGCCGCTGCGCGTGCGCGGTGGTCTTGAATTCGGTTCCTCCGTGCTCTCCCTTCGCTCAGAGGTCGAGTGGAACGCCAGGCAGGACCGTGTCGCTGACAACGAGAACCCCACCAGTGCCTTCACTCTCGTCAATGCCAGCGCCACCTGGCGTCCGATGGGCGAGGATGGCCCGGTTTCGCTGATCCTCTCGGCGGACAACCTGTTCGGCGTCACCGGACGCCTCGCGGCATCGGAGACGCGCGACTTCGTGCCGATCGCCGGCCGGGACATCCGCCTGACGGCAAAATTCTCGCTGTAAGAGACATTTAAAGGAGCGACTTGGCAAGGGGCGGCGGCAGTGCCACAGGTGCCCGCGTGAGCACACCGTCGTCCCCCCTTCGCATCGCTGACTTCCGCAAGTTCTGGTTCGCCCGGTTCATGGCGGTTGTCGCCACGACCGGCATGGTCGTCATCATCGGCTACCAACTCTACGATGTTGCGCGCGCCGAATACGGCATGTCGATTCCGCAGGCATCGCTGCAGCTCGGCATCCTCGGCCTGGTGCAGTTCGTGCCGCTGTTCCTGCTGACGCCAGTTGCGGGCGTGGTTGCCGACATGTTCGACAGGCGAAAGGTCGCCGCTGCCGCAATGTGCGTCGACATGATCATCGCCGGTGGCCTTGCCGTGACAACCATGTTCGAGATTCACAGCCTGCCGCTGCTGTTCTTCTTCGCGGCACTGCACGGGAGCGCCCGCGTCTTCGTAAGCCCTGCGCTGAGCGCCATTGCGCCCAACATCGTGCCTTCAGAACTGATCCCGAAGGCCATCGCGCTCAATTCCATCGCCTGGCAGGCCGGCACCGTCGTCGGCCCGGCATCCTACGGGTTTCTCTTCGCGCATGAGCGCGATCTGCCCTACTGGATCTCGCTGGTGCTGATGGTCATGGCCAGCGCCAGCATCATGCTCATCCGCACGCTGCCGCCGCCCTCGGCCCACGCCCGCAAGACCCATCCCGTGCGCCAGATCCTGCATGGCTTCCACTTCGTGTGGCACGAACGTTTCCTGCTCGGCTGCATTACGCTGGATCTCTTTGCCGTCCTCCTCGGCGGGGCTACCGCGCTGTTGCCGGTCTTTGCCCGCGACATCCTGCAGGTTGGTCCCGAAGGACTTGGTCCCATGCGGGCCGCGCCCGCCTTCGGAGCAGCCATCGTCGCGCTGCTTTTGTCATTCCGGCCCTTCAACACCAATGTCGGTGTGAAGATGCTGCTTGCGGTAGGCGCCTACGGCGCGGCTACCGTGGCGTTCGGTCTCTCGTGGAACTACTGGCTGTCGCTGGGCTTTCTGGCCGTGCTGGGTGCGGCGGACATGATCTCGGTCTTCATTCGCAATTCGCTGATCCAGCTAAACACGCCCGACGAGATGCGGGGCCGCGTCTCGGCCATTTCCGGCGTCGCCGTTTCCGCTTCCAATGAGCTGGGGGAAATGCAGTCCGGGGTGGCTGCCGCACTGCTCGGTGCCAGTGGGGCTGTTGTTTTCGGCGGCGGCGCTGCCATAGTCATTACCGCAATCTGGGCATGGATCTTTCCCGAGATCCGCAACGCCCGCACATTCGAGCCACATTATCGCCAGAGGGAGCATGAGCATGAAGGCTGACAGCATTCTCGCCACTATCGGCAATACGCCGCATATCCGGCTCTCGCGCCTGTTCCCGGACCATGAAGTCTGGGTGAAGGCGGAGCGCGCGAATCCCGGAGGATCGATCAAGGACCGCATCGGCCTTGCAATGATCGAGGCTGCAGAGGCCGACGGCAGTCTCAAGCCGGGCGGAACCATCATCGAGCCGACTTCGGGCAACACCGGCATTGGCCTGGCCATGGTTGCCGCGGTCAAGGGCTACAAGCTGGTCCTCGTCATGCCCGAATCGATGTCGATCGAACGCCGCCGGCTGATGCTGGCCTATGGCGCCACGTTCGACCTCACGCCCAAGGAAAAGGGCATGAAGGGCGCGATCGAACGTGCAAAGGAACTGGTCGATAGCACGCCGGGCGCGTGGATGCCCCAGCAGTTCGACAACCCGGCCAACGTCGACGTCCATGTCCGCACGACGGCCCAGGAAATCCTGGCCGACTTCGCCGAAACCCCCGTCGACGTGCTCATCACCGGCGTAGGCACCGGCGGCCACCTCACCGGCTGCGCCGAAACGCTCAAGGCCAAGTGGCCCGACATGAAGGCCTATGCGGTCGAGCCGACCCTTTCGCCGGTCATTTCCGGTGGACAGCCCGGCCCGCACCCGATCCAGGGCATCGGCGCGGGCTTCATCCCGTCGAACCTTCACACCCAGTCGATCGATGGCGCGATCCAGGTCGATCCTGCCGACGCCAAGGACATGGCGCGCCGCTGCGCCACGACCGAGGGTATGCTGGTGGGCATCAGTTCGGGGGCGACGCTGGCCGCGATCGCCCAGAAGCTGAAGGACCTTCCTGCCGGCAGCCGTGTGCTCGGCTTCAATTACGACACAGGCGAGCGCTACCTGTCTGTTCCGGAGTTTCTCCCCGAATGAGTGACTTGCAGCCCATCTCCTACTCGCACGCCGACGTCGACCTGACCGGGTGGCTTGCCCGCCCTAAGGGCACGCCGCGCGCTGCGGTGCTCGTCTTCCCGACGATCGCCAACCACAATGAAGGTACGGCCCATCGCGCGCAGATGCTCGCCGATCTGGGGTATCTGGCCATGGTTGCCGACTTTTACGGCGAACCGGTCGCGAGCTTCGAGGCCTCCTTTCCGCTCGCCAAGGCGCTGCGCGAGGACAATGCCTATTACCGCGCGCGCTGCGCCGCCGCGATCTCTGCGCTGCGCGGTCTTACCGAAGCCCAGGGCCTGACCATGTTCGCCATCGGTTATTGCATGGGGGGCCAGGCTGCGCTTGAAACCGCCCGTGACGGACAGGACCTCGCGGCCGTCGTCAGCTTTCACGGCACACTGGGAACGAGCGTCCCCACCGTGCCGGGCGCGATCAAGGCACGTATTCTGGTGTGCCACGGCGATGCCGACCCGATGGTTCCGCGCGATCAGGTCATGGGCTTCTGGGAAGAAATGGATGCGGCCGGCGCCAACTGGCACTTCCATGCCTACAGCGGCGTCAAGCACGGCTTTACCGAGCCGGCGAGCGATTCACGGGGCATGGACGCGCTGGGTTACGATGCCAGCGCCGATCGCCAGAGCTGGGCCGCGATGGTCAACCTCTTCGACGAGATCCTTGGCTGACGAGATCTTCCGGGAAGGGCCGTAACAGGATCGGCCCTTCCCGGAAAACCGGTATCATTCGGCAATGCGGCGAAGTTCGTCGCCTTCCAGTTGGCGGTAGAAGCAGCTGCGCGCGCCCGTATGGCAAGCCGGGCCCTCCGGCTTGACCACCAGCATGAGCGCATCCTGATCGCAATCGACCCGCATTTCCTGCACCCGCAGGAAGTGTCCGGAAGTCTCTCCCTTGAGCCAGAGCTTGCCGCGTGAGCGCGAATGAAAGTGCGCAAGGCCCGTTTCGCGGGTCTTGGCCAGCGCTTCCTCGTCCATGTACGCAACCATGAGTATCTCGCGGCTGACCGAGTCGACGGCAATGGCAATCAGCAGTCCATGCGCATCGAACTTCGGCAGGAAAGCGGTTCCCAGTTCGCGTTCGGCGCTTGAGACGTCTGACATGCGGTAGATTTCCTTTTCGACCTGTTCAACGCAGTGAATGTTGCACGATAACCACAGATGATGGTCAAAATCCACGTATTGCCGGAAATGCACTTTCCAAGATCGGCGTTTCGTAGGATTTTGAGCTCCGCAGCTGGGGGGCTGCTTCTGACCCAAAGGTCGCTGACAGACAAGCGCCACGGTTCAGGGAACCAAGTTGAGGGATCGGACCAAGCGGCGTGCAGGGGCGCCGCTGAACCGGATAACGGGGTCCACGAGTTTCGTCACGAGGGCGCCCGGAGCTGACCGCTCCGGGCGTTTTCGTATGGTCCCGCTGCTGGTCAGGTCAAGTCGAGCGCTTCATCCAGCACCCGCGCGAAGCAGGCGATCACCACTTTTCCGGCTCCGGCGCGCTTGAGCGTGGAGACGCAGGCATCACTTGTCGCCCCGCTGGTCCTGACGTCGTCTACCAGAACGATCTTCGCCCCCTTCACCACAGTTTTGCGGCGCGGGTTCAAGCCAATCGCACCTGTCAGCACACGGTTGCGGGCGCTGCGGCCCAGGCCGCCAAGCGAAGGCGTCGCCTTTCTGCGCTCCAGCAGATCCACGCAATGGCTTGCCTTCGTCGCTTTGCCTATCTCGCGCGCCAGCTCTGCCGACTGATTGTAACCGCGCTTCCACAATCGCGAGCGATGCAGCGGCACGGGCGCGATCAGCCAGCTATCGTCCATGAACGGCAGTTTCGGCAGCATCAATCCGGCCATCATCGGCGCAAGCGATATGCGATTGCCATGCTTGAGCGACAGCACCAGCTTGCGCGAGACATCGTTGTAGAGCGTGGCCGCAGCGATCCCGTCATGGCGCGGGGGCTCGGCAAGGCATGGCGCGCAGACAGAGCCCTCACCCACGCCATCGGCGAACGGTCGCGAACAGGTGGCGCAGGAGGGTTCGCCGGGAATCGCAAGCTCGGACCAGCACCGTGAACACAGGCCCGTCTGCGCAGCAATGCCCTCGCCGCAGAGCGGGCAGCGTGGTGGAAAGACCAAATCGACCAGCGGCGCGAGAGCTTGGGAAAGCGGCATCGGCTCATGCTAACCGATCGGTCCGGCGCGACAACCGGTTGCGTGCAGGCCGAACACGCGGCAGGGGGCGCAGATGGCTAGCAAAGGTCCCCCCCGCATTTTCTCCCCGGCCCGGCGCCGCATGGCCCGCCGCCGCATGCTCGCTCTGCAGAACCGGCCCGATGCACCGCGTTACCTGCTCGAGGACATGGTCGAAGACGTCATCGAGCGGCTCGACTTCCTGCGCTTCAAACCGGCGAGCGCCCTTGTCGTCGGGGACTGGACGGGCGAGCTTGCCCGAAACCTTGCAGCACGCGGGGTCAAGGTCACCGCGGTTGAGCCGGCCGAGGGCTTCGAAGAGGAACAGCCATTCCCCTTCGACGGCTTCGACCTGATCGCGAGCCTCGGTACGCTCGACACCCTAAACGACCTGCCCGGCGCCCTCATCCACATCCGCAAGGCGCTGGCGCCCGGCGGCATGATGATTGCGAGTTTCCTTTCGGCGGGCTGCCTGCCGACCTTGCGGGACGTAATGCTTTCGGCAGACGGCGATCAGCCGGCGGCGCGCATGCACCCCGCCGTCGATGTGCGGTCGGGGGGACAACTGCTGCAACGCACGCTTTTCGCCGATCCGGTCATCGACCAGCGCCCGCTCCGGGTATCGTTCCGCAGCCTTGACAGGCTCGTAGGCGATCTGCGCGCGCAAGGCTGCGGCAATGTCCTGGCCGATCACGCTCCGGCGCTCGGCAAGCAGGCACTGGAAAGGGCGCGTGAGGCTTTCGCCGCCGCCGGCGAGGACGGGCGCACGGTCGAAAAGTTCGAAATCCTGACGTTATCGGGCTGGAAGCGCTGACTTCCAGCCCGATAACGTGACAGATCAGGCCAGCGCTGCCTGCGCTGCGGCCAGTCGCGCGATCGGCACGCGATAGGGTGAGGCGCTGACGTAATCGAGGCCGGTCTTCTCGCAGAACGCGATCGAGGCCGGGTCACCGCCGTGTTCGCCGCAGATGCCGAGCTTGAGATCGGCGCGCGTGGCACGTCCGCGCTCGGCGCCCATGGTCACGAGCTGGCCGACGCCCTCGATGTCGAGGCTGACGAACGGATCGCGCGGATAGATGCCCTTTTCAACGTAGGGGCTGAGGAAGCGCGCGGCATCGTCGCGGCTGACGCCCAGCGTCGTCTGCGTGAGGTCGTTGGTGCCGAACGAGAAGAACTTGGCCTCCTCGGCGATCTCGGCGGCCATCAGCGCCGCGCGCGGCAGTTCGATCATGGTGCCGACCATGTACTCGAGCGTGCGCCCCTTCTCGGCGAAGACCTTTACGGCTGTATCGTCGACGACCTTCTTGAGGATCTGCAGCTCGCGCCTGGTCGCGACGAGCGGGATCATCACTTCGGGCACGGGCGCATCGCCCGAGGCATCGGCGACGTCGCAGGCAGCCTCGAAGATGGCGCGGGCCTGCATTTCGTAGATCTCGGGGAAGGTGATGCCGAGACGGCAACCGCGGTGGCCGAGCATCGGGTTGAACTCGTGCAGTTCATCGGCCCGGCGCTTGAGCGTCGCCACGCCGATGCCGATGGCTTCGGACAACTCGGCGAATTCCTCGTCGCCGTGCGGCAGGAACTCGTGGAGCGGCGGGTCGAGCAGGCGGATGGTGACCGGAAGACCGGCCATCACATCGAAGATCGCGTGGAAGTCGGCGCGCTGTTCGGGCAGCAGCTTTTCCAGCGCGGCGCGGCGACCGGCTTCGTCTTCGGCCAGGATCATCTGGCGCACGGACGAAATGCGTTCGGCATCGAAGAACATGTGCTCGGTGCGGCACAGGCCGATGCCTTCGGCGCCGAACTGGCGGGCCATCTTGCAGTCGGCCGGGGTCTCGGCATTGGTGCGCACCTTCATGCGGCGGTGCTTGTCGGCCCACTCCATCAGGGTAGCGAAGTCGCCCGCAAGTTCGGGTTCGATAGTCGGCACTTCGCCGGCCATGATGTCGCCGCTGGCGCCGTCGAGCGTCAGGATGTCGCCTTCCTTCAGCTCACGGTTGCCCATGCGCAGGGTGCGGGTCTTCATGTCGATCGACAGGCCCGAAGCGCCAGAGACGCAGGGACGGCCCATGCCGCGGGCGACGACCGCCGCGTGGCTGGTCATGCCGCCGCGTGCGGTGAGGATGCCCTTGGCCGCGTGCATGCCGTGAATGTCCTCAGGCGAGGTCTCGACACGCACGAGGATGACCGCCTCGCCCATTTCCGCGCGCTTCTCGGCCGTATCGGCATCGAGGACGATCGAACCCGAAGCCGCGCCCGGCGAGGCGGGGAGGCCCCTGCCCAGCAGGTCGCGCGGAGCCTTGGGATCGAGCGTGGGGTGCAGCAGCTGGTCGAGCGCCATCGGATCGACGCGCCTGATCGCGGTCGGCTCGTCGATCAGGCCCTCGCCGACCATGTCGACCGCCATCTTCAGCGCAGCCTTGGCAGTGCGCTTGCCCGAACGGGTCTGGAGCATCCACAGCTTGCCGCGCTCGACGGTGAACTCGATGTCCTGCATGTCGCGATAGTGCTTTTCGAGCAGCTCGAAGACCGCGGCGAGTTCGCCGTAGGCTGCGGGCATCGCTTCTTCCATCGACAGCGGCTTGGCCCCGGCGCGCTCCCGGGCGGCCTTGGTCAGGTACTGCGGTGTGCGGATGCCGGCGACGACGTCCTCACCCTGCGCATTGACCAGCCATTCGCCGTAGTAGGCCTTCTCGCCGGTCGCCGGGTCGCGGGTGAAGGCAACGCCGGTGGCCGACGTTTCGCCCATGTTGCCGAAGACCATGGCCTGGACGTTGACCGCCGTGCCCCAGTCGCCGGGAATGTCGTTCAGGCGGCGATAGACCTTGGCGCGGTCCGAGTCCCAGGAATCGAACACGGCGCGGATGGCGCCCCAGAGCTGCTCGTTGACGTCCTGCGGGAAGGCGTGGCCAAGCTCGCTCTCGACGATGCCCTTGTACTGCCTGACGATGGCGCGCCAGTTGTCGGCGGTCATCTCGACGTCGTTGAGATAGCCGTTGTCTTCCTTGGCGATCTCGAGCGCTTCCTCGAAGAGGTGGTGCTCGACGCCCAGGACGACGTCGGAATACATCTGGATGAAGCGGCGGTAGCTGTCCCAGGCGAAGCGTTCGTCGCCCGAAGTGGCGGACAGGCCCTCCACCGTGTCATCGTTGAGGCCGAGGTTGAGGACCGTGTCCATCATGCCCGGCATCGACACGCGGGCGCCGGAACGGACCGAAACGAGCAGCGGATCGGCAGCCGAGCCGAAGTCCTTGCCCACCGTCTTCTCGATATGGGTCAGGGCCTCGGCAACGTCGGCGCGCAGGGCGTCGGAGAAATCGCCGCCTTCGGCCAGATACTTGACGCATTCCTCAGTGGTGATCGTGAAACCGGGAGGCACCGGCAGGCCGATGCCGGCCATTTCCGCAAGGTTCGCACCCTTGCCGCCGGTGATGACCTTGTCGCGCGAACGCGGGTCATCGTGCTTCACGCCACCACCGAAGGTATAGACCTGCCTGCTCATCTGTCCCCTGACTTTCCTGTTCTGGTTTACACAGTTTACACGGTCAAAACGGGTTGAAATGCCTACCCTTCGACCTTCGAGAAATCCGCCACATTGTGCACTGCAGCACGGAAACGATCAAGCAGCGCGAGACGTGCCGTTCTCTTGCTGGGATCGGGATCGTTCACAGTCACCTCATCGAAGAATGCATCGATCGGTTGGCGCAAGGAGGCCAGCGCCGCCATGGCGCTTGCGAAGTCCTCTGCGGCAACCGCAGCCGCCGCTTTCGGCTCGGCGCTGTCGAGCGCGTCGATCAGCGCTTTTTCTGCCTTTTCAGGCGTGTAGGAAAGCCCCTTGTGCGCCGCCTGCTCGGCAAGTTCGGCCGCATAGACAGCCTGCATGTCGGGATCGTCGACATTTTCAAGCGGGTCTTCGTCGCCGGTATGCTCGATCCCGTCGTCCTGTCCGCTCCAATCCTCCTTCTTGAGGATGTTGGCCGCACGCTTGTACCCGGCGAGCAGGTTGGTGCCGTCCTCGGTCTCGACGAATGCCTGCAGGGCGTGCACGCGGGCGAGCAGGCGGACGAGATCGTCCTCGCCGCCCAGCGCAAAGACCGCGTCGATCAGGTCGTGGCGGACGCCCGCTTCCTTCTGCTGGACCTTGAGACGGTCGGCGAAGAAGTCGAGAAGATCGCCCTCGGCGACGCCAAAGCGCAGATCGTTGTCAGTGATAAGGCGGATGATGCCCAGTGCCGCACGGCGCAGGGCGAAGGGATCTTTCGAACCCGTCGGCTTCTCGTCGATCTCGAAGAAGCTGCGCAGCGTATCGAGCTTGTCGGCCAGCGCCAGCGCCACGGTCACCGGGGCAGTCGGCACGTCGTCACCGGCACCCACGGGCTTGTAGTGATCGCGGATGGCATCGGCCACGGCGTCGGGCAGCCCCTCGGCGCGGGCATAGTATCCGCCCATGAGGCCCTGAAGCTCAGGGAATTCACCGACCATTTCGGTGACGAGGTCGGCCTTGCACAGTTCGGCCGCCTGACGCGCCTGTGCAGGATCGCACCCGGGAACGATACCTTCGCTCGCCAACCATTGCGCCAGCTTGGCGACGCGCTCGACCTTGTCGGCGACAGTGCCCAGCTTCTCATGGAAGGTGATGCGTTCCAGCTTCTTCGCGTGCTGCGACAACGGCGTCTTGCGGTCCTGCTCCCAGAAGAAGCGGGCGTCGGACAGGCGCGCGGCAAGGACCTTGCGGTTGCCCGCAACGATGCCCTCACCGCCGTCGCTGGCGACGATGTTGGCCGTGCAGACGAAGGCATCGGCAAGCTGGCCGTCCTTCTCGCACACGAAGTACTTCTGGTTGACGCGCGCGGTGAGCTGGATGGTCTCGGGCGGAACCTCGAGGAAATCCTCGTCGAAACGGCCGAGCAGCGGCACCGGCCATTCGGTGAGCCCGGCATTCTCGATCACCAGGCCTTCGTCCTCGACCAGCGTCAGACCGGCAGCTTCGGCCGCTTCGCGCGCCTTGGTGCGGACGAGGTCCTGGCGTTCCTCATGGTCGACGATGACGTGGCAGGCGCGCAGCTTGTCGGCGTAGTCGTTGGCGCCGCCGATGGTGATCTCGTCAGGGTGGTGGAACCGGTGGCCCTTGGTCGTATAGGCCGAGCGGATACCGCCCACCTCGCATTCGACAAGGTCCTCTCCCAGGATCGCCACGATGCCCGAGAGCGGACGCACCCAGCGCAGGGATTCGGTCGAGATCGAGGCCGCGCCCCAGCGCTGCGACTTGGGCCAGGGGAATGCACGCACGATGGCCGGAATGGCCTCGGCCAGAACCACGCTGACCGCGCGGCCCGGCTTTTCGACGACCGCGAAGTACGTGTCCTTGCCCTTGACGTCGCGGACTTCGAGCTGGTCCCTGGTCAGCCCGGTCTTGCGCAGGAAGCCTTCCAGCGCCTGCTCGGGCGCAGTGGCGGCCGGACCCTTGGTCTCTTCACGCACCGCTTCGGTAGCAAGCGGCAGGTCGCGCGCGATCAGCGCGAGGCGGCGGGGCGTCGACCAGACGGTAACTGCGCCCACGGCAACACCGGCAGCCTGCATTTCCTTGCGGAAGAGCTTTTCGAGATCGGCCCGCGCACCTGCCTGCATGCGGGCAGGAATTTCCTCGGAGCGCAGTTCGAGAAGAAAGTCGGTCATACGGTCCACCCGGGGAACTTGGCTTCCCACTCGTCCTTGTTCTTTTCGATCCAGGCCTGGCACGAGCCCTTGGCGAGATCGCGCACGCGGCCGATATAGCTGGCGCGTTCCTGCACCGAGATGACGCCGCGCGCCTGCAACAGGTTGAACAGGTGCGAAGCCTCGATCGCCTGGTCGTAGGCCGCGAGCGGGATCTGCGCGTCGATGCAGCGCATGCATTCCGCCTCGGCCGCCTTGAAACCTGCGAACAGCGCATCGGTATCGGCGATCTCGAAGTTGTACTTCGACAGCTGCTGCTCATTGGCAAGGAAGACGTCGCCGTAGCTTACGCCCTCGTTGTTGAAGCGCAGGTCATAGACGCGGTCGACGCCCTGGATGTACATCGCAAGGCGCTCGAGGCCATAAGTCAGCTCACCGGCGACCGGCTTGCAGTCGAACCCGCCGACCTGCTGGAAATACGTGAACTGCGTCACTTCCATGCCGTCGCACCAGACTTCCCAGCCCAGGCCCCAGGCGCCCAGCGTCGGGCTTTCCCAGTCGTCCTCGACGAAACGGATGTCGTGCGCGAGCGGATCGACGCCGATTGCCGCGAGGCTGGCAAGATAGAGTTCCTGCAGGTTCTCGGGGTTCGGCTTCAGGATGACCTGATACTGATAGTAGTGCTGCAGCCGGTTCGGGTTCTCGCCATAGCGACCGTCGGTCGGGCGGCGCGAGGGCTGCACGTAGGCGGCCTTCCACGGCTCCGGCCCGAGTGCGCGCAGCGTCGTGGCAGGGTGAAAGGTGCCCGCGCCCATGCGCATGTCGTAGGGCTGGAGGATCAGGCAGCCCTGCGCGCTCCAGAAATTATGAAGCGTCAGGATCATGTCCTGGAAGCTGAGCGGCTGTTCGGCGGCGGTTGGCATGCAGATTCCGTCAATTTCTTGGCTGCGCGGCCTTTGGCGGATCGGGGATGCCAAATCAACAGGCCATGACATGCGAAATGCCGACCATGTGCATTGAAACACTGTTGAAGGAACTGGCAAGGCGGCTTGCGTTAATCGCACGTTTGTCCATTGTCGGCCACTGTCATGCCCATGATCATCAGCAGAACCAAAGCCCGGCTGGGCATTTCCGCCTGCATTCTCACACTGTTCGGCGCGACTTCGCTACTCGCGCGCGAAGCGCCGGCAACGCCTGGCGAAGGTTCTGCGAATGCCCCGGTCGCCGCCGCTGCGACGAGCCCGCAGGCCCCGGTCGCGGTGAAGCCGGTACCCGCGACGCCGGGCCTGTGGAAGATCGCGGACGATGACACGACGATCTACCTCTTCGGGACGATCCACATTCTGCCCGAGGCAACCGACTGGTACAGCGGCCCGGTCGCCAAGGCGTTCAATTCGTCCAAGCTGCTGGTGACCGAGGCGATCATCGATTCGCCCGCCGACCTGCAGAAGGAATTTCTCACCAAGGCCGTGCGCACCGACGGCAAGACGCTGCGCGAAGCCCTGCCGGAGAAAGAGCGCAGCGCCTATGAAAAGGCGATGACCGATCTTGGCGTACCGGTGAATGCCTTCGACCGCTTCGAACCCTGGTACGCCGCCCTGCTGCTCTCGTCGCTGCCGATGCAGAAGGCGGGATACAAGTCCGAAAACGGCGTCGAATCCCAGATCGAGGCGCTGGCGAAAGAGCACGGCCTTGCCCGCGAGGCGCTCGAGACGGCCGCGTATCAGATCGACCTGTTCGACAGCCTGCCTGCCGACGCGCAGGAGAACTATCTCGGCGAAGTGCTCGACCAGTTGCCGACCATGCGCGACGATTTGGCCAAGCTGATCGCGGCATGGAAGGCGGGCCGCGCCGAGGAACTGGCCGAAATCCTCAATGCGGGCGAGACCGACAGGCGCGTGCGGCAGGTCCTGCTGACCAACCGCAATGCCGCCTGGGCCAAGTGGCTCAAGGCCCGCCTCGATGAGCCGGGCACCGTCTTCGTGGCGGTCGGCGCGGGTCACCTTGCCGGAGAGGACAGCGTACAGGAACAGCTCGCCGCCCAGGGCGTCCCTTCGACCCGGCTGCAGTAAACCGCCTTGCGCCCGCTGCTTGCCCTGCTTGCGACGCTGGCGCTGCTGGCCTGTTCGCCCCAGCCACAGAAGGCCGATCCTGCCCTGTGGAAGGTCGAAGGCTCCTCGGGCGAGACGGCGTGGCTCTTCGGGACGATCCATAGCGCCGAGAGGCCGCTGGCGTGGCGCACGCCTGCGGTCGGCCGCGCGCTCGATACCGCCGACACGGTCATGGTCGAAGTCGCCAACCTTGCCGACGAAGCCGACGTTGCCGCCACTTTCGCCCGCCTTGCCAGAAGCGAAGGTCAGCCTCCGCTCTCCAGCAGGATTGCGCCCCCCCAGCGCCCTGCCCTTGCCGCCCTGCTCAAGTCCTCCGGCTACGGCGACGGCGATTTCGCGGCGATGGACACCTGGGCGGCTGCCCTTACCCTGGCGCGCAGCGGCGCGGACGACGATGCGGCGCGCAACGGGGTGGATCGCGCGGTGATCGCCGCGGCTGGGGAACGACCGGTGGTGGAGCTGGAAGGCGCGAAAGAACAGCTCGGCCTTTTCGACACCTTGCCGGAGAGCGAACAGCGCGACCTGCTCGCCGCCGTGATCAAGGAAGCCGCAAGTTCGGACACCGATCTTGCCGATAGCTGGCGTAAGGGCGACATGGCCGCAATCGAGAAGGAAACGCGAAAGGGCCTTCTTGCGGACCCGGAGCTGCGCGAAGTGCTGTTCACCGGACGCAACCGGCGCTGGACCGACCGGATCGTCGAGGCCATGAAGGCCGGGAACATGCCTTTCGTAGCGGTAGGCGCGGCCCATATGGCCGGACCGCAGGGACTGCCCGCGATGCTGGCCGCGCGCGGCTATACCGTAACCCGGGTCGAATAGCCGCCGCAAACCGCGATACGGCTTGCAAATGCGCTCCTTTACGGATAAGGGGGCCGCCCTCCTGTCATGGTCATCCCTGGAGGCGTGACGGGACGGCGCGGGTCGATGGTCGATCCGCTTGCCGCGATCTATCCAGTTTTCGAAAGGCAAGTCCTCATGAGCGATACGCTTAACCTGCCGGCCGAGACGCGTGAACGGGCTGGCAAGGGAGCCTCCCGTGCCCTGCGTCGCGATGGCCGTGTCCCTGCCGTTGTCTATGGTGGCAATGAAGAACCTCTGGCCATCCACGTCGAGGCTAAGGAGCTGGTTCGTCAGCTCGGCACAGGTCACTTCTTCAACTCGATCGTCGAAGTTGAAGTCGGCGGCAAGAAGCTGCGCACCCTGCCCAAGGACGTTGCCTTCCACCCGGTCTCCGACCGTCCGCTTCACGTTGACTTCCTGCGCCTTGCCAAGGGAGCGAGCGTCCACGTCAACGTGCCGGTTTCGTTCGTCAACGAAGAAAAGGCCCCGGGCCTCAAGCGCGGCGGCGTTCTCAATGTCGTTCGTCACGAGCTCGAGCTGGTCTGCGCCGCCGACAAGATCCCGGAAGAGATCGCGATCGACGTCACCGGCTTCGACGTAGGCGAATCGATCCACATCAGCCACGTGAAGCTCCCGGCCGGTTCGGAAAGCGCGATCACCGACCGCGACTTCACCATCGCGACGATCGTTGCGCCCTCGGCTCTGAAGAGCGAAGAAGGCGACACGACCAAGACCGAAGGCGAGGCGGAAGCCGAAGCCGAGTAATCCACGGATTACCGGGCCTCTCCCGCGCCGCGAATTCGCGATGCGCGGGAGAGGCCTTTTTCGTATCCGCCGTGCGCATTTCCGCTGTCGGGAGTTAGACGATGCAGCTTTGGGTCGGCCTCGGGAACCCCGGACCGCAATATGCCATGCAGCGGCACAACGTCGGCTTTATGGCCGTCGACACGATCGCCGACGTCCACGGCTTCGGCCCGGTCCAGAAGAAGTTCCAGGGCTGGCTGCAGGAAGGCCGCATCGGCAGCGAAAAGATCCTCCTGCTCAAGCCCGCCACCTTCATGAACGAAAGCGGCCGCTCCGTCGGCGAGGCGATGCGCTTCTACAAGCTCGACCTGTCCGACCTGACCGTCTTTCACGATGAGCTCGACATCGCACCCTTCAAGGTCAAGGTGAAGCAAGGCGGCGGCCATGCCGGGCACAACGGCCTGCGCTCCATCGCCCAGCACCTCGGCCCCGATTTTCGCCGCGTGCGCCTTGGCATCGGCCACCCCGGCCACAAGGACCGCGTCACCGGTTATGTCCTGGGCAACTACGCCAAGGCCGAGATCGACCCGCTTTCCGACATGCTGGGCGCCGTTGCCGCAGAAGCCGACCGGCTTGCCGCGGGCGACGACACGCGCTTCATGAACGATGTCGCGCTGCGCCTGCAGGACTGACCGAGCCCCCGTTAGCTTACAGAGGCATGCCCGGCGCGGACGACCTGCCCGGCCGCCTGCCCGAACAGCCACCTGCCCGAACAGCCACCTGCCCGAACAGCCACCTGCCCGAACAGCCGCGTCCCTCGCGCGGCGAACTAAACACCTGAAATCGATTGATAGTGTCGAGTTAGCTTACAGGCACGACTGCCCCTTGCGGCCATTAACTATCGAAAATCCCTGTTTTCCGTATTTGGCACGGCCATTGCTTAGTTAGGCAACAAGTCAAACTGCAATACGGGAAATCCTGACATGATCCGCAAGACCCTGCTCGCCGCAACCATCGCAGCCGGCGCCCTGCTGACCATCAGCACCCCGGCAATGGCCGGCGGTTGGAGGCACAGTCACTACTGCGGCTGCGGCCACTCCACCTGCGAATCCAGCTCTGGCGGTTCGACTTCGACCTCGGGTGGTTCCACCTCGTCGGGCGGTTCGGAAGTGCCGGAACCCGGCATGGTCGGCATCCTTGGCCTCGGCCTCATTGGCATGGCCTATGCGCGCCGCCGCCGCGTCTATCGCTAAGTCCATCCTGTCGGCGGGGAATATTCGATGCCCACAATGAAGCAGACGCTTACCGGCCTGGCAGCATTGGCCAGCCTGACACTTGCCGCACCGGCCTGGGCCGACGCGATCACACTCGATTCGAACAGCATCGGAGATTCCTTCACGGTCAACTTCGACGGCTTTTCCGGCGGCACGACAATCAACGGGCTGACATCCTCGGCGACCTTCACGCTGACCGGCATCACCTCGACCGGCTACGTCTTCGACTACAGCGTCAGCAACACGACGAGCGGAGGCCTCGATTCGCGCGTTTCGAGCTTCGCTTTCGACGTCGATCCCGGCATTGTCGATGCCAGCAGCACCGGCGCCTTCTCCTACTCGGTGCTCAGCAGCAATTACCCGAACGGGATCGGCACCGTCGACGTCTGCTTCAAGGGCAGTGACAGCAATTCTTGCGCCGGCAACTCGGGCGGCGTCCTCACCGGCGACACCGGCACCGGTTCGCTGACCCTCGGCTTCGATGCAGCCCCGGAATCGATCACGCTCTCGGACTTCTTCGCGCGCTATCAGTCGATCTCTGGCGCAGGCAACATCACGTCGGCCAGCGGTTCGGGCACCATCAGCAGCAGCTCGAGCTCCTCGGGCGGTACGCCGGTCCCCGAACCCGGCACAATCGGAATTCTCGGTCTTGGACTCGCCGGTCTTGCGTTCGCACGCAGGCGCCCGCGCCGTGGCAAAGCCCATCTCGCCACGGCCTGACAGGCAGGTCCAGCCAACCTCGGTCTAGCTCCCCGAGGTGTTCCGACAAGGCTCCTTCCGCAACCCGCGGGAGGGGCCTTGTCTGCTTTCAGCTCTTGCGAACCTGCGCCAGATGACCGGCAATGGTGGCGTTGTCCGGCGCCTTGCGGGCAGCCTGCTCGATAAGGGCCAGTCCGCGCTTGCGGTCCTTGCCCGTGCTGTGCAGCAACCATCCCGCCGTATCCATGACCGAGGCATTATCCGGTGCCAGCTTGAGCGCCCTTTCCGCGAAGGTCAGGGCTTTGGCCTCAGCGCCGACTTGGCTGTAGGCGAAGGCGAGGTTGTTGAGCACGAGAACGTTTTTACCGTCGGTCTGGCGCAGGATCGTCTCGTAATCGCCAATGGCAGTCTGCCAATCCTTGTTGCGCATTGCCCTGTCCGCCGAGGCCAGCCGCGACACAATCCGGGCCCCGGCCGCTTCGCGCGCCTTTTGCACCATGGCTGCCGCATCGGACCGACCGGCCGCCTTGTAGGCCTTGGCAAGCGATGAGAGTTCCTCGTTCGTCGCATCCGTCAGGCCGGCGAAAGGCTCGAGCGTCTCCACCGCATCGGATGCATCGCCCAGCGCAAGCTCCGCCTGGCCTAGCAGCAGGCGGACCTGCCGGTTGTCCGGCTCGCGCAGCAACTGCGACGTCAGCCGCGCCCTCGCCTGCTCGCCCTGTCCCAGTTCGAGCAGCGCCTTGGCGTAGAGCGCATTGGCCTGCGGTTGCTGCTCAAGCACGCTCTCGCGCGGCTGCAGCTTGTCCCGAACCGAACGCCACTTGCCGGCGAGCGCATCGAGCCGGGCATCGAAGTAGGCAAGGTCGAGATCGCCAGGGTTGTCGGCCAGCGCCTTGGCGACAAGCGGCCTAACCGCCTCGTTCTTGCCCAGCGCATCGAGCACCCTGATCTTGCCGAGCAGGGCCGCGCGGCTTTCGGGATAGGCCTTGAGCCCGGCTTCGAAGACGGTGAGTGCCTTGTCGAGGTTGTTGTCGGTCGCCAGCAGGTCGGCGCTGGTGAGGTAGGAATTGAGCGGGCGCGGCTTCTCCAGCGCAGCAAGAGCGGCAAGCCGCCGCGCCTCCGCCTCGTTGCCGCTGTCGAGCTGGAAGCTGGCGTAGTCGGCCAGCAGGCGCCCCTTGCTTCCCGGTGCCTTCTCTCCGGCCGCGAAAGCCTGGGCAGCCTTGGCGGTATCGCCGGCCCCGATATGCGCAAGCGCCCTCACCCTGTAGGCCTGCGCCGAACCGTCGCCGTCGACTGCGGCAAGTGCCTTGTCGTAATGGCCCAGCATCAGGTCGACATTGCCCTGCAGTACCGCTGCATCGGCGGGCAGCTTGCCCAGCCTGCCGAGACGTTCGAGCATGCTGCCGGCGGACACCGGGTCCGCCAGGTCAATGTAGGTACGTGCCAGCAATTCCAGCGCCCTGGCGTTTTCCGGCGCTTCCTGGATAACACTGGCGAGATCGACGCGCGCAGCCGAATAGTTGTGTGCGGCATAAGCCTGCTCGGCCCGGGTCAGGCGCTCTTCCGGGCTTGCACCGCAACCGGCGAGGAGGAGGGCGGCGGCCAGCGGCAGGGTCAGACGGATCGCATGTTTCATGCCCGGCAGCGATAGTCGCGGGGGGTGAAGATTAGGTGAAACTGGTCAAGACCGATCCTGACCGCTATGGGCGGCGAAATTTTCATTCGGAGTAACACATGGGTTTCCGTTGCGGGATCGTGGGCCTGCCCAATGTCGGCAAGTCGACCTTGTTCAATGCGCTCACAGAGACGCAGGCCGCTCAGGCAGCCAATTATCCCTTCTGCACCATCGAGCCCAATGTCGGCCAGGTCGGCGTGCCCGACCCGCGCCTCGACAAGCTGGCCGCGATTGCCGGTTCGGCCAAGATCATCCCGACCCAGCTTTCCTTCGTCGACATTGCCGGGCTCGTGCGCGGCGCATCCAAGGGTGAAGGCCTGGGCAACCAGTTCCTCGGCAACATCCGCGAAGTCGACGCGATCATCCATGTCCTGCGCTGCTTCGAGAACGACGACATCCAGCACGTCGACAACAAGGTCGATCCGCTGGCCGATGCCGAAACTGTCGAAACCGAACTCCTGCTTTCCGATCTCGAAAGCCTCGAGAAGCGCGTTCCTGCCGCACAAAAGCGCGCCACCGGCGGCGACAAGGAATCGAAGATTGCCGCTTCGGTTCTCGGCCAGGCGCTCGAACTGCTGCGCGAAGGCAAGCCTGCGCGCCTCACCCAGCCCAAGGACGACGAGGAAGCCCGCGTCTTCCGGCAGGCCCAGTTGCTGACCGCAAAGCCCGTCCTCTACGTCTGCAACGTCGAAGAAGAATCGGCAGCCGAAGGCAACGCGTTCTCGCAGCGCGTCTTCGAGAAAGCCGCCGCCGAGAATGCCACCGCGGTCATCGTCTCTGCCGCCATCGAGGCCGAACTCGTGGGCATGGAAGTGGACGAGCGCATGGTCTTCCTCGAGGAAATGGGCCTGCACGAAACCGGCCTCGCGCGCATCATCCGCGCCGGCTACGAACTGCTCGACCTGCTCACCTTCTTCACCGTCGGCCCCAAGGAAGCACGCGCATGGACCGTGCACAAGGGCGCCAAGGCTCCTGAGGCCGCGGGCGAGATCCACTCCGACATGCAGCGCGGCTTCATCCGCGCCGAAACCATCGCCTATGACGACTACGTCGCATGCAATGGTGAAAGCGGCGCCAAGGAATCCGGCAAACTGCGCCAGGAAGGCAAGGAATACGTCGTGCATGACGGCGACGTAATGCACTTCAAGTTCAACGTCTGAGCACGGTTCGCCCCGCAAAGGGGCACCATTGTCCATCCGGTGCGTTGCTGTTGCGAGGGCGACAGGAGCGCACCGGGAATGGTCGACAAATCTGAAAAACTCGTCTGGCTGGCAAGGCTGGGCTACTTCGCGCGGGGGCTGGTCTATGCCCTGCTCGGCTATCTCGCCATATCCTCGGCGGGCTCTTCGGCCGTGAAGCAGGGCCAGGCCGGGGCGATGGAATATATCCACGAGATCCCCGGCGGCACTGCCGTCCTGTTCATCTCCGCCCTCGGCCTTATCGGCTATGCCCTTTTCCGGCTTTCGACCGCGGTGCTCGACACCGAACGCCACGGTAGCGATGCAAAGGGCATTGCCGTGCGCGTCGGCCACATGTGCAGCTTTGCGATCTACCTCGGCTTGTCGTGGACCGCGCTCCGCTTCGCGATGGGAAGCAAGGCCCACGCGGACAGCCGCACGCAGGACATGGCCGCGACCGCCCTCACATACGACCTTGGCGGCGTGGCCCTTGGCGTGGTCGGCGTCGGCCTGGTCGCGGCGGCACTGTTCCAGGTCAAGGAAGCTATTACCCTCGGCTTCATGAAACGGGTATCGGCCCGCGCGCCGGGCTACACCTGCTGGCTGGGCCGTGCCGGCTATTTCACCCGAGGTCTCGTCTTCCTTGTCATGGGCTGGTCGCTGATCCGCTCGGGCTGGCTGGAAAGCAGCCGCGAGGCGCTATCGCTCGGCGATGCCATTACCGACCTGCGCGACATTGCGCCGCTTTACCTTGCGGTAGCCGCCGGCCTGATCCTTTTCGGCGTCTTCAGCATGATCGTCGCGCGGTACCGCATCATCCCCGACCCGGGACGCCGTTTCGAGGCAGCAAAAGCCAAGTTCACCTGAAATTCCAGACGAAACTGCACAGCCATGATCGATCCCAACAAGTCCGCCGTTCTCTATCGCATGGTGATGGAGAAGCACATCTGCCCCTTCGGGCTGAAGTCCAAGCATCTGCTCGAAAAACATGGCTATCGGATCGACGACCGATGGCTCGAGACGCGCGAGCAAACCGATGCGTTCAAGGCCCGGCATGAGGTCGAGACGACGCCGCAGACTTTTATCGCCGGGCAACGCATCGGCGGCTACCAGGAGCTGCGCAAGTTCTTCGGGGAAAAGGTCCGCGATCCCGGCGAGAAGAGCTACAAGCCGGTCATCGCGATCTTTGCCACGGCCGCCGTGCTGGCACTTGCTGCGAGCTGGGCCTCGCTCGGAACGGTCCTGGCACTCCTGCCGATGGAATGGTTCGTTTCGATCTCGATGATGCTGCTGGCCATGCTCAAGCTGCAGGATGTCGAGCAATTCTCGACGATGTTCCTGGGCTATGACCTGCTGGCGCGGCGCTGGGTACCCTATGCCTATGCCTACCCCGTGCTCGAATGGGTGGCAGGCGCACTGATGACGGCGCAGGTGCTGCCGTGGATTTCCATTCCCATCGCCCTGTTCATCGGCTCGGTTGGCGCAGCCTCGGTCTATTACGCGGTCTATGTCCAGAAGCGCGAACTCAAGTGCGCGTGCGTCGGCGGTTCGGGCAATGTCCCGCTCGGCTTCGTTTCGCTCACGGAGAACCTGTTCATGATCGGGATGGGCCTCTGGATGTTCGCAAAAGCCGTGTCTTCGGGGATCTGATCCCCGCCGCGGCGCCGGGAAAACCGCGCGGTCAGGCGCTGCAGTCGACCGTGCCGTCTGCCATGAAGGCCACCCGTTCCTGCGAATCGTGCAGGATCAGGCGGGCCGGCCAGACATTCCCGTCCGCTCCGGTTCCCGCGTCGGGCAGCCGGACGATGTCCAGCCAGCTCGACAACCCGATGTACGTCGCGCGCGCACCGCCGGGCAGTTCCGCACTCTGCGTCTTGGCCGCAAAGCGCTTGAGATCGCCCTTGATGCGCAGGAAACCGTCGACGCTGTCACCGAAGAAGATCGGATCCGGCTTGTCGTCCGCGTTGCCTGCGCTCCCGACTTTCTCAGTCTTGCGGAAGAAACAGCCCGGTCGATCGAGGCCATAGCGATCGATATCGACCGAGGTAATCGCATCGGGAACGATGGGCTTGAACGGCTCGCGGCTCATGCGCTCGACCATGGCGATGTCCTTGGCGTCCTGCGCGGCTTCCTCTTGCGGATCCTTCTCCTCGCAACCGGCGAGGAGCGAGAGGAAAACCAGAACAGCCAATGTCTTGCGCATCATTTTCGTCCGAACAGCTTCTCGATATCCTGATGAGCAAGCTTAACCCACGTAGGGCGTCCATGGTTGCATTGGCCCGAGCGCGGCGTGCGTTCCATTTCGCGCAGCAGGGCGTTCATTTCCGCGACCGTCAGCGAACGGCCCGCGCGGACCGAACCGTGGCAGGCCATCGTCGCCAGCACGAGATCGAGCTTTTCCCCCAGCAGCAGCGCATCGCCGTTCTTTGCAAGGTCGTCGGCCAGATCGCGCAGCAGGCCCTGGACGTCGGTCTTGCCAAGCACCGAGGGGACTGCGCGCACCAGCATGGCCGCAGGGCCGAATCGCTCCAGCACAAGGCCGAAGCGGGCCATGTCGTCGATCTTGTCCTCCAGCGCATCGCAGGCGACTTCTTCCAGTTCGACGACTTCGGGAAGCAACAGCGCCTGGCTGCGCACCATGGCATCCTCCGCCCCTGCCGCCTTGAGCCGCTCCAGCACCAGTCGTTCATGCGCGGCGTGCTGGTCGACGATGACCAGCCCGTCTTGCGCCTCGGCCACGATGTAGGTCCCGGCGACCTGTCCGCGTGCCACGCCGAGTGGATAGTGCAGCGCCTCGTCGGGCTCATCGCCGACCTGCTCGGCGCGGGCGGCAGGCGGTGCCATGACCTCGGCCTCGTAGGATTTCCAGGCCGTGCCCGCCTCGGACAGGCGCGATCCGGAAAAGCCGGTGCGCGGCGCGGAATATTGCCGGGCAAAGAGCGAGCCGAGAGCGGGAGCCGGCTCCGGAACTGCGGGTGCGGTCGGCTCGACCTGCCAATTGCCCATTGCCGATGCCGATGGCGGCTGCGCGCTCTTTTGTCCCGCCCCCTCAAGCGCATGGCGCAGGGCCCCGACGAGGAAACCGCGCACGAAGGCGGGATCGCGAAAGCGCACTTCGGTCTTGGCGGGATGGACGTTGACGTCGACCTCCTCGGGCGGAATCTCGAGGAACAGGGCGAGCACCGCGTGACGGTCGCGCGCCAGCATGTCCGAATAGGCGCCGCGTACCGCGCCGACCAGCAGGCGGTCCTTCACCGGCCTGCCATTGACGAAAAGGTACTGGTGATCGGCAACGCCGCGATTAAAGGTGGGCAGCCCGGCGACCCCGGTAAGCCTGGCGGTTCCGCGCTCGGCCTCGATCACCACGCCGTCATCGGCCAGTTCACGGGCGACCAGGCGGGCGACGCGCGAAGCCAGTTCCTCGCGAGGCTGCCCCGCGACCACGCGCCTGCCGTCATGCTCCATCACGAAGCCGACATCTGGCCGGGCCATCGCCAGGCGGCGCACGACGTCCTGGCAGGCGGCATATTCCGAACGCGGAGTGCGCAGGAACTTGCGGCGCGCGGGAACCTTGCCGAAGAGGTTTTCCACCCTGATCCGGGTTCCGGGCGGCAGCGCGGCCGGACCGTCGGCGGCGACTTCGCCGTGATCGACGATTCGCTTCCAGCCCTCGGCGGCGTCGCGCGGGCGACTCTCTATCGTCAATCGGGCCACCGACCCGATCGAGGGAAGCGCCTCGCCGCGAAATCCCAGAGTCGAAACCTGCTCGATATGCTCGTCCGGCAATTTCGAGGTCGCGTGGCGTTCGAGCGCCAGGGCGATTTCGTCGGGCCGCATCCCGCACCCGTCATCGGTGACTTCGATCATGTCGAGCCCGCCCGACGCGATCCGCACGGTCACCTGGCTGGAGCCGGCATCTATAGCGTTTTCAACGAGTTCCTTGAGCGCAGAGGCCGGTCGTTCGACAACTTCACCCGCCGCAATCCGGTTGACGAGATGTTCGGGCAGGCGGCGAATTGTGGGCATGGGCCATTTCTAGCGGTGAAACGCTGTCAATTCGAGACGGACGCCCAAAGAATCCCACTACAATTCGACACAAAATTTTGGCGTTTCCCGAATCGATGGGTTAAGGGACCACCTTCCATGCCAACAAGCCTGTCATCCGATCCCAGCAGTGATCGACAAATGACTGGAAAAACGACGGATAACTGATGGCCTCGCCCTTCTCGCGATTCTTCAAACTCGGCTCCCAGAATATGGCGATCGACCTCGGGACCGCCAATACGCTCGTCTACGTACAGGACCGTGGAATCGTGCTGAACGAACCGTCGGTCGTGGCCATCGAGACGCTCAACGGCGTCAAGAAGGTCAAGGCCGTGGGCGATGACGCCAAGATGATGATGGGCAAGACTCCCGACAACATCGAGGCCATCCGTCCCTTGCGCGACGGCGTCATCGCCGACATCGAAATCGCGGAAGAGATGATCAAGCACTTCATCCGCAAGGTGCATGGCAAGAAGAACCTGTTCCGCTATCCGGAAATCGTGATCTGCGTTCCCTCGGGCTCGACCTCGGTCGAACGCCGCGCGATTCGCGACGCGGCCTCGAATGCCGGCGCCAGCCAGGTCTACCTGATTCTCGAGCCGATGGCCGCAGCCATCGGCGCCGACATGCCGGTGACCGAGCCGGTCGGCTCGATGGTCGTCGACATTGGCGGCGGCACCACCGAAGTCGCCGTCCTTTCGCTGCGCGGCCTCGCCTACACCACTTCGGTGCGCGTCGGCGGCGACAAGATGGACGAATCGATCGTCTCCTATGTGCGTCGTCACCATAACCTGCTGATCGGCGACGCCACGGCAGAGCGCATCAAGAAGGATTACGGCATCGCCATCACGCCCGAAGACGGCATCGGCGAAACCATCCACATCAAGGGCCGCGACCTCGTCAACGGCGTGCCCAAGGAAATCACGATCAGCCAGGCCAACGTGGCCGAAGCGCTGGCCGAACCGATCGGTGCAATCATCGAGGGCGTGCGCATCGCGCTTGAGAATACCGCCCCCGAACTGGCAGCCGACATCGTCGACCAGGGCATCGTCCTGACCGGCGGCGGCGCGCTGATCCAGGGACTCGACGACTACCTTCGCGAGGAAACCGGCCTGCCTGTCAGCGTCGCCGAGGATCCGCTGTCCTGCGTCGCACTCGGCACCGGCCGCGCGATGGAAGACCCGATCTACCGCGGCGTACTGATGTCCGCCTGATCTGTCGCAAGCGGGCGGCCCCGGCGCACGATGCGGGGCCGTTCGATGAAGGAGTGCAAGGCGCATGGCGCCGCCAGCAAACCGGCGCTCCGGCTTTTCCCGCAGAGCGCAATACTCGACGTTCCTCAGCTACATCGCAGGTGCGATCGGCGCCGTGGTGGGATTGGGACTCGTCGTCATCTCCATCGCCAATCCCGGCGCTTTCTCGGGCCTGCGCGGCGCGGCTGCAGACGTCACCGAACCGGCGGCGAAGGCAACGGCTGCGGGACGCACGGTATCGAAGACCGTCTTCAGCGATATTGCCGGCTTCTTCAAGTTCGGCAGTGAGCACGCTCGTCTCGAACGCGAGCTGGCCGAGGCCAAGGTGCGCCTTGTCGAGGCCGATGCCATCCGCGCCGAGAACAGGCGCCTCAAGCAGCTGCTGGACCTGACGCGATCGGACGAAGGCGCGGTCGCCACCGCGCGCCTGACCAGTTCGACCAGCGGCAGCACGCGGCGCTATGCCACGCTCGATGCCGGACGCGACAAGGGCCTGACCAAGGGCATGCCGATCCGCTCGAAGCTGGGCCTCGTCGGGCGCATCCTCGAAGTCGGCGCTTCGACCTCGCGGGTCCTGCTCATCACCGATACCGAGAGCCTCGTGCCGGTCCGCCGCTCTACCGACGGCGTTCCCGCCTTTGCGCAGGGCAACGGCGACGGCACCTTGCGCATCCGCCTGATCAACCTTGGCATCAACCCGCTCAAGAAGGGCGATGTCATGGTAACCTCGGGCTCGGGAGGCCTCTATCGTCCCGGAACGCCGATGGCGATCCTGACAGAGATCGTGCGCGACGGTGCGGTCGCGCGCGTACTCAGCAATCCGTCGGACACGGACTACGTCATGGTCGAGAAGGTCTGGACGCCCAAGCCTCCGCCCCCGGCCCGGGAAAACAGCGAGACGTTCGCCGAATGATGGGACCGCGACGCAGCGCTGCGACCGGTCCGCGTATCAATCGCGCTCCTTCGCCCCTGGTGGCGCTGACCCTGCCCTGGATCTCGATCATGCTGGCATCGCTGGTGCCGGGCTGGGCGATGATCGCCTCGGCGCCGGTACTGCCACCGCTCGGCTTCCTGTTCTTCATTTCCTGGCAGCAGCTGCGACCCGGCCTGCTCCCGATCTGGGCCGGCCTGCCGCTCGGCCTGTTCGACGACCTGTTCTCGGGCCAGCCCTTCGGCTCGGCCGTACTGCTCTGGTCGCTTTCGGCCATCGTCCTCGAAGTGATCGAAACCCGGTTGCCCTGGCGCAATTTTGTGACCGAGTGGCTGGTAGCGATCGGGCTGATCGTCGCCTATATCGTACTCAGCCTCGCCCTCGTGAACATCGCCGGCGCCGCTGCCCCGATTCATGTTATTGTGCCGCAGATCGTGATTTCAGTGCTCTCATACCCGCTCGTCGGACTTATCGTTGCGAAGATCGACCGGATCCGGCTTACGCCGTTGATGGTCCTCAAATGAAGTTCAAATTCAAGTTCAACTTCAAGCGCCATGTCAGCATGGCCACCTTGCGCAACAGCTTCGACCGCCGCACCGTGGTTCTCGGCACTGTGCAGGGCGGCATCGGCGTGTTGCTGGCCGCGCGCATGAGCTATCTCGCGGTAGCGCAGAACGAGAAGTACAAGCTCGAAGCTGAGAGCAATCGCGTAAACCTGTCGCTGATCCCGCCGCGGCGCGGCTGGATCCTCGATCGCCGTGGCACCCCGCTTGCCTCGAACCGCGCTGACTTTCGCGTCGACGTCATTCCCGAGCGCATGCAGGACAGCGCACGCACCATCGCACAGCTGGGCAAGTTGCTAGAACTGTCGCCCGTCGACATGCAGGATCTCGAGGACAAGCTCGACAAGGCGCGCGGCTTCGCGCCGGTCGAAGTCGCCTCGAACCTCGACTGGGAGCGCTTCGCCGCGGTCAGCGTCAGGCTGCCCGACCTGCCCGGCGTCGTCACCCAGCGCGGCTACTCGCGCGACTATCCCACCGGGCCTTCGGTGGGCCACCTGATCGGCTACGTCGGCGCGGCCTCGGCCGAGGAGTACGAGAAGGACCACGATCCCATCCTGATCACGCCAGGCTACAAGGTGGGCAAGGACGGGCTGGAAAAGATCTTCGAGCACGAACTGCGCGGCAAGCCCGGGGCTCGCCGAGTTGAAGTGACGGCCTCGGGGCGCATCGTGCGCGATCTCGACACGCGCGAGGACGTGCCCGGCAAGACCATCAAGCTGACCATAGACAGCGGCTTGCAGGACTACGCGGCGCGGCGCATCGGCGTGGAATCGGGCGCCGTCGTGGTGATGGACTGCCATTCGGGCGACATCCTGGCGATGGCATCGATGCCCAGCTTCGACCCGAACAGCTTCTCGGACGGCATCGGCCGCCTCGAATGGAAAATGCTGGCGGACGACGACCATGTGCCGCTGCGCAACAAGGTCCTGCGCGGGCTTTACCCACCGGGATCGACGGTCAAGCCGATGGTGGCGCTCTCCTTCATGGAAGCCGGGCTCGACCCCGACGAGAGCGTCTTCTGCGGCGGCGGCCTCAGGGTGGGCAATCGCGTGTTCCACTGCTGGAACCGGCGCGGCCACGGCCAGGTCAACATGGCCAAGGGCATCTACCAGAGCTGCGACGTCTATTTCTATCACTTCGCCCAGCGCATCGGCATGGATCCAATCGCTGCGATGGCCCGCAGGCTGGGCCTGGGCCAGGAATTCGACCTTCCGGTGGTGGGCCAGTCCTACGGCACCGTCCCGGATCCGGCCTGGAAGCTGAAGAAGTACGGGAAGGAATGGCAGACCTTCGACACGGTCAATGCCACGATCGGTCAGGGCTACTTCCTCGTAAACCCTTTGCAGCAGGCGGTCATGGCCTCGCGCATCGCCAGCGGCAAGGTTCTCATGCCGCGGCTGTTATACGGCCATGAAACGGATCGCATTCCATCGCTGGGCATTTCGCAGGAGCATCTCGACTACGTGCACCAGGCCATGTCGGACGTCGTCAATGGCCCGGGCACCGCGCACCGTGCCGCCCTGCCCTTCGATGACATCAAGATTGCCGGCAAGACGGGCACTGCACAAGTCGTCGGCCTCAACATCAGCAGCGGCAAGAGCGGCCCGTGGAAGTATCGCGACCATGGCCATTTCATCTGCTTCGCACCCTTCGACAATCCGCGCTACGCCTGCGCGGTCGTCATCGAACACGGCGGCGGTTCGAGCGCGGCCTATCCCGTCGCGCGTGACGTCATGACCTACTTGTGGGATCCAGAGCTCGCGCTCGAGAAGCTGCACGCATTCGAGAAGGAATGGGGCGGGACCGCCAAGGAGCGGCTCGATGCGCGCTACCAGTCCTACGTCTCCCAGTACGGCGTGACGGCACCGAAGGTGTCGACCGAAGAAGAGAGCCGCAGGGTGCGCGAATCGGAAGAAGACCAGAGCGAAAGCCAGCCCATCGTTCGCGAGGCGCAGTCGCCGCGTCCTGAACCGATAGCAACCGGCAGCGCCGAGGCCGGTGCAGCCGAGAATCCGAACCCGCGCACGAATTCCAGTAACCGCACGAATTCCAGCGACCGCACGAATACGAACGGGGGGACGCAATGAACCGTTCCGTCGTTCCCGACGCGGTTGCGCGCCAGCCCTGGCAGATGCTCATCCCGCTCTTCGGCCTGGTATGCCTGGGCGGCGCCGTACTCTATTCCGCGGCCGGCGGGCACCTTCAGCCCTATGCGCTGAGCCACGTGATCCGGTTCCTCGTGTTCCTGGTCATGGCGATCGTGATTTCGCGCTTCAGCCGAAACCTGTTCCGACAGGCGGCCTATCCGATCTACGGCGGCATCATCGTGCTGCTGGTGCTGGTCGAGACGATCGGGGCCATGGGCGGCGGCAGCCAGCGTTGGCTGAACCTCGGCTTCATGACGCTGCAACCATCCGAGCTGATGAAGCCCGCGATCGTGCTTGTCCTCGCCAAGTTCTACGAAGCGCTTCCTGCCTCGATGATAGGAAGCTGGCGCGGCCTCGTGCCTGCGGGGGTGTTGATCGGCATTCCTGCCTTTCTGGTGATCCTGCAGCCCGACCTGGGCACCGCACTGGCAATCTGCTTTGGCGGAGCGATCATCATGTTCCTGGCCGGCCTGCCCCTCTGGTGGTTCATCAGTGCGGGCGTGGGCGTCCTGATCACGATCCCGATCGCCTTCTTCACGCTGCTCCATGATTATCAGCGCAACCGCGTCCTCACCTTCCTCAATCCCGAGGAAGATCCGCTGGGGACGGGCTATCACATCACCCAGTCCAAGATCGCCATCGGATCGGGCGGCATCTTCGGCAAGGGCTTCGGCAACGGTTCGCAAAGCCACCTGCAGTACCTGCCCGAGCCCCATACCGACTTCGTCTTCGCCACCATGGCCGAGGAATGGGGCATGATCGGCGGCTTCTTCGTGATCGCCGTCTTCGGCATCGTGCTGTTCTGGAGCCTGTCGGTCGCGCGCAGGTCGCCCGACCGCTTCGCCAGCCTGCTGGCCGCAGGCATGACGGCCACCGTGTTCTTCTACGTTGCGATCAACCTGATGATGGTGATGGGGCTCGCCCCGGTCGTTGGCATTCCGCTGCCCTTCATGAGCCATGGCGGCACGTCGATGCTGACGAACATGATCTGCATCGGCTCGATAATGGCGGTAAACCGCTGGAATCAGAAGCCGGGATCTTTCTCCTGAAATTGTTGAAAGTTTCCTCTTCTAATCCGCGAAACAGACGTTATACGGACCGCTCCGCCGCCGAATCGGCGGGGCCGCAAGGCCCTCAAGGCAGGTAGCGTGGACGCATAGCTCAGTTGGTAGAGCAGCTGACTCTTAATCAGCGGGTCCTAGGTTCGAGCCCTAGTGCGTCCACCAAGCCTTCCTTGCCGCGACGGGTCTTCGGGCCCATCCGTGTGGACGCATAGCTCAGTTGGTAGAGCAGCTGACTCTTAATCAGCGGGTCCTAGGTTCGAGCCCTAGTGCGTCCACCACCCCTCTTCTTCGAAATCACGCGCAGCCATCCCGCCAGAAGACTTCGCCAGCCTATCGCTTGCTGACGGTCAGAGTGCTGCCAAGCACCGATTCCACCTGGGCATTGCCGGCAAGCGCCGAGCGCGTTTCAGGCAGGCCGAAGCTCGCCGCCAATTCCTCGATCACGCGGGCCTTGATCGGCTTGCGGAACTCCACGCCGATCCGGTCTTCGCGCAGCCAGCGCACGGAACCTTCGACATTGCGCAAATTCGCGAAGCGCAAGGAAACATGCTGGCCCTGGGCGAAGCGATCCGCATTGCCGATCACGCAGCAGCCGCCTTCCGAAATGTCGCCCAACTCGACATCGAAGACCTGCCAGCTGGACTGGCGGCAACGGCCATGCAGCAGAACGGTCAACCGCCGGTTGAGGCGATCGCAGTCAGCAATCTCTTTCATCAAAGCCCCTATTTGCGCCCGGAACAGGCGCTGAGGCTTAACCGCCAGAAGTAAAACTTCGGTTGCGCTGCAGGTTCGGATCAGGTCTTTCCGTCGTCAACCAATGCGGCCTCGGACTCAGGGGATCCCGTGCCAGCAATGCGCGCGTCGATGTCCGCCGCCTTTTCCCGGATCTTCTTGCTTGCCGCATCGTAGCGCTCATCGAAGTCCGGCTCGCTGTGGCAGGCGGCTAGCGTGAGGACGGCAAACGCCAGGAAGGCGAGCCTGCGCATCAATAGTTCTTCTTGATGCGCAGGTTCACGCTGTTGACGCCCGAACCGCCAGCCTGACTCAGCACCGACAGCCACTTTGTCACGCTGACCTCGAGCTGCGTCGCGGTAAAGCCGCGCGCATCGGTGATCAGTTCGACATAGACGTCGTCGGTCAGATACTGACCTGCCGCCAGAGCCGTGCCCCGGCCCGATGCCTCGTCCGCACCCAGGATGCGCAGGCGGTCGATCCCCGTGGCCGAGCGCAGTTGCCCAAGCGGATTGAGCCCGCCCCCGGTTGAGTTGAGAGAGTTGAGCGAGGATGCCAGCTGTACCGCCTGGATCGCCGAAAGGTTGGCGATGGAGCTGCCGAACAGAATGCGCGAGAGCACCTCGTCCTGCGGCAGGCTGGGCGTCGAGCTGAAAGTGATTTGCGGGCTGTAGGCCCTGCCGCCCACTTCCACGGTCACGTCGACATCGTCGATCGATTCCTGCGCGGTGATCGCCACCGCGGGATCGATGGTCCTTCCGCCGTTGAACGAAATCACGCCTTGGGTCAGTTCGAACGAGCGTCCAGCGAACCCGAGCGTACCGCGGATCAATTCGACGTCGCCGGCCATCGTCGGCGCCGCACTGGTACCGCCGATGGTGAATTTCGCCTTCCACTCGGACTCAAGCCCCATGCCCGAGACGTAGAGTTTCTCCGGCGCACGCATGCGCAAGTCGAGGCGTAGCCTGGAGAACATCGACGAGATCGGTTCAGCGGGCTCGTCACCGGTAATGCGTTCCGGGCCGCGCCTCGGCTTGAAGCGCACTCCGGTCAGCCGCGGCACTTCGGCCGAGCCTTCTCGCACGATCTGGTAGCGCGTTTCGGGAAGTCGCAGGTCGCCGGAAAGAAGCGCATCCTCTCCGGCCTGCTTGCTCAGGCGCAGGTTGCCGGTCGCGCTGGCGGAAATGGAACTGCTGCGCGCTAGCCGCGCCTTGTCCAGCTCGACCGAGATGTCCATCGGATAGCCCTGATCGGCGGCCAGGCTGACAAAGCCGTTTGCGCTCAACGTGCCATCGCCTGCCTTGGCGCTCAGCGATTCCAGTTCCATCCGGTTGCCGTCGAACTTGCCCGCAAAACTGAGCTTGGACAGCCGCGTGCCGTAAGTCTGGTTTTCGTAAACCAGGTCCTTGCCGCGCACGATGCCGTTCAGGCAGGGATCGGAAAGCTTGCAGGAGAAGTCGGCCGCCAGCCCCATCGGGCCGCTGAGGGTCTGCCCCGACATTCCCGCGAACGAGAACAGGGTATCGGCCGGGCCGTTGTATCGGATACCGCCGCCCAGCGGGGCATCGAACAAGCGCTCGGTCCACGGGCCGCTGCCGGGCGGCAAGGGCCGCAGGCTTGCGACCATGCGCCCGATCACGGAACCGCTGCGCCGGAACACCGCTCTCGCCTCGCCGCCGTCAGCCAGGAGCTTGCCGACGAAATTGATGTCGACAGGCTGGCTGACGATGTCCGAACTGGTGCGGGTGAATTTGTTGAGCGTCAGGCGCGCATCGGCGCGAGGAAATGCGGCGGGATCGGCCTGCTCAAAGTCGAGACTGCCGCTCGCCGAACCGCCGAAGCCATACCCGGGCAGGAAAGCATTGAGCATGGTCATGTCGATGTTCTCAAGACGGCTCTGCAGCTTCATGCCGGCGCCATAGGTGCCCGCGATCTTGGCCGAGCCACCGCCGAAGGCCAGCTTGGTCGGCAAGAGTTCGTATCCGTCTTCCTTCGGCAGGATCCGGGCAGGCGACGTGGTCTTGACACTCTGACCGCGAACCTTGCCGTCAAGCGCGATGCGCCAGACATCGGGCTGCAGGTCACCGTTCAGCGCCAGCTTGAAGGGTACGCCGCTATAGCCTTCGAGCATCGCTTTCGCCTTGCCCCGGCCATTGCGGTAATCGATCAGCGCGCGCGCCACGGCGATGCGAAGCGCCCCCATACGGGTTCCGGAAATCTGGGCGTCGGCCACCAGACTGGGCTGATCGTAAAGGACCGCGCGCCCGTCGATGATGGCAGAACGGATCGTCAGGTTCGCAGGGCCGGCGAAAGTCGAATCCTGCGCGCGCAGGTTGAAGTCGATGGCCTGGTATTTCCGCTCGGCCGAGAGGGTCAGAACCCCGTTCACACCGTTGCCTGTGGCAGTCAGCTCACCGGCAAAGGGGCCGCTGCGGGTCTGGCCGAGCTTGCCTGCGAAGGCGACGCCGGAAAGATTGGCCTCGTTGATCTGCAGGGACATCGCCTGCCCCATGCCCAGCGTGACATCGGCCTTGAGCGGGCCGTAGTCGGTATCGCCGGTCAGGGCGAGGTTGTAGCCGCCCCGCGCGCCGGTCACCCGCGCATCGAGGTTGGCGAGGCCGATGCCGAGGTTGGGCTTGTCCGCCGTGATATGGGCGTCAGGATCGCCAATCGTCCCGGCCACGCGAACGCCGATAGCGCCGTAGCGATCCGACGTTCCATCGGCGACGAGGGAAATGCGCCCGTCAGGCGACCAGAAGCCGCGGCCGCCGCGCACCTTGAGGTCCGGCGCGGTCATCTGCAGGTTGGAGAAGCGCACGAGGCCATCGGTGCCGTAATTCACGTGCGAGGCCGCTGCAAAATTGCCGCCGAGATAGCCCTTGAGGCTGTCGTTCAGCAGGCGCGTCGATTGTGCCCGCACCGTGCCGTCCAGAGCAAAGCCGTTCCCCTTGCTTTCGAGGTCCATGTCGGTGCGGATGTTGAAGATGCCCACGCTGGCAAGGCGATAATTGTCGATCTTGCCGTCGATGGCGCCGGTGTAGAGCCCCTTGCCGACATCGGCGACAAGGATCAGCCCGGCATCGATACGATCGGAGCGCAGCCGCATGTTGTCGGACAGGATGCGCGCCCCGTCTATCGCCAGATCGCCGTTGAGGCGGACATTGGGCAATGTCCCGCCGGCCACCGTATCGAGGCCGGTGATCCGCTCGACCCGCGCCGAGACCGGGATCATGATCTTGCCCGCGTCAACCCGCGCGGCGCCTTCTGCGAGGAAGCCCTGCAGGCCCATGTCGTTCATTACCAGCCGGCTCGCGCTGATGCGATAGCCGACCCTGGGCGCGGTGAAGGCACCGTCCAGCGTCAGGATAGCGCGAGTGCCCGCTCCGCTCAGGTTCTTCGCCAAGGCAGAAGGCTTGAGCAGCACGAAAGCCAGTTTGAAGTCCTCGAAGCTGTTGTCCGAAAGGTCAACGAGGCCATTGGGGGTGAGGTTGAACGCGTCGCTGGAAATCATGCCCGACACGTTCGCGCGCCGGTCCGCCAGCGCTGCCTTTACGTCGACATTGGTGCCTGGACCGAGCAGGTTCGCGGTCGGCCCGCTGAACATCCGTGCAAAGCGGGTCGGTCCCTTGATTGCGAAAGTTCCGTCGCGCGCAGTGAGATCCAGCCGCGCGAGATCCCCGGTTCCATAGTTCGCGGCGAGCTTGCCGTTCCAGGCGGCCCATGTGCCCTTGCCGTCGACTTCGAGCGTCAGCGGCTGCGTCAGCCCAGCCAGTGAGGCGATCACGCCTCCCGTCGGCGCGTCGAGATCCAGGCCGATGCCCAGACGGTTCTGCTTCGGCACGGCATCCAGCGAGAGATCGAAGCGATCTCCCCCCTCCTTGCCGGCAATCGCGATCGTCGCGCCCTTGGCGTCCACTTGTGCCCTGCCGTCGGCGAGGTGCACCATACCGGCGAACGACATGATCCGCCGCTCGCGCGATACCGCCGGCTCGAAGACGAAATTGTCGACGCGCATCGCGCCCACGTCGATATCGAGATCCGGCAGCAAGGGCGCATCACTGGGCGGCGTCTCGCGAAACTGCGGCGCCCGGCGCAGGATCATGCGCTGTGCCGTGGCGCTGCGCACGTTCACGTGATTGCTGAAATAGTCGAAGGGATTCCAGTCGACGTGGATCTCGGGCGAGAACAGGAACTCGCCCTTGGGATCGCGCACCGACAGATCGTGCAGGGTCATCTTGCCATAGAGCGAGCCCTCGATCCGCCCGACCGAGATCTTCATGCCGTTCTCGAATTCGAGAGCGGCTATCTGGTCGGCGACGAAACGCCGCCCCGGTCCGGTATCGATGCCGAAGATCACCAGGACCGCAAGCGCCACGATGCCGATGCCGATCAGCGCAACGGTCTTGAGCGCGCGCACCTTGGCGCGCTGCAACAGCGAGGGCCGTTCGATCACGACCGCTTCTTCCATGGCCGGAGGGGGCGTTTCGGCGGGAATGTCGTCGTTTTCCGCCATCAGAACGCCTGCCCGATCGAAACGTAGATATTGATCCGCGATTCCCCGGGACGGCGCGCCAGCGGCGTTGCAACGTCCAGCCGGATCGGACCGAAGTTCGTATAGAAGCGGCCGCCGATGCCGACGCCGTACCGCAAGTCGGAGAACTGGGGCATGGTCTCGCGATAAGCCTGCCCGGCATCGACGAAGCCGACAATACCGTAATTGCCGAAGCGATAGCGCAGCTCGGCAGATGCCTCGTTGAGGCTGCGCCCGCCGACCGGATCGCCGTCGGGAGCCTGCTCGCCCAGCTTCTGGTAAGCGAAGCCGCGAACCGAACCGCCGCCGCCGGCATAGAGACGCCGGGACGGCGCAATGTCAAAAAGCCCTACGCCCTGGATCGTGCCCAGTCGCATCCGCCCTGCAACCACCAGCTGATCGGAGATCGGGTAATAGGCCGAGGCATCCAGTCGCGCACGCACGTAAGGGTTGAATCCCTTGTTCACGGTCGTCTCAGGCTGGACCAGCGCAGTCAGGCGATATCCCTTTGTCGGGTCGAGGAGGCTGTCGGTCCGGTCGAAGCCGACCTGTCCGTTCACGCCGGCAATGTAGAACGTGCGGCGCGACCGGTCTCCGGTAGCCGCGTCGAAATCGGTCTCGGAAGTGGCAAGCAGTTCCACGCCGAAGGCATAAGTGTATTTCTTCTGCCAGATCGGCGTGGAATCGCGCCCGATCTTGGCCGCGAGGCGTCCGGTATAGGCGCTGTACGCATCATAATCGTTGTGGAAGGCCTCGGCGACCACTTCCAGCGTGCGATCGCGCTTGCCTGCATTGGAGCGGCGGAACGTGACGCCCACACCCTGCTGGCGCGTACCGGCTACGGCATTGGCAATCAGCGCGCCTTCGGGCGGGAAGAAATTGCGGTGGGTCCAGCTCGCCTTGGCCGTGATGCCCTCGCCAGCGGCAAAACCCAGCGATCCGGCAATGGTGCGCGGCGGGCCTGCATCCTGCTTCACATGGAGATCGACGTATTCGGTGCCCTCCCCGGCTGCTTCACCGGTCTTCTTCGGTTCGACCGAGACCGTGGAGAACAGGCTCGTCGCGATCAGCGCCTTGCGCAGGTCGTCGACCTTGCGGCTGTCGAACAGATCCCCGCGCTTGAACCGGCTGAGGACCTCGATGTGGTGGGCATCGAAGGCGAGATCGCCGTCAGTGGTGATCCCGCCGAAGCGGCCGCGCGGACCGATGTCGACCGGCAGTGTGTAAACCCCTTCGCCGGTCTGCCGATCGAGCAGGATGTCGCGATCGCCCACAGCCGCGAAGGGATAGCCGTTTTCAGGCAAGGCCACGGCGATCTGCGCCTCCGTACCCTGCACGCGCTCTGCAACGATCGGCTCGCCCGGTTTCAGCGCGACGTTGTCCTCGATCAGGTGGGGCGGCAAGGTGGGTTCGGCCTTGATGACGATGTCGGAGAAGACATAACGCTTGCCGGGGCGGACCGTCAGCACGGCCTGTAGCGGCTGGCCGTCACCCTGGGCGCCGCGATCGATGCGGGTGCGCACGCGCGCCGAATACCAGCCCTCGGCCGCAAGAATGTTCTGCAGCAACTCGCTGTCCTCGGTCAGGCGCGCCGAGATCATCGCGATATTGGCGGCCTTGCCATCGCCCTTCCTGAGCGCGGAAAGACCGTTGAACTGGCTCTTGAGATTGACGCCCGTCTCGTCGTCAGCGGCCTCCAGTCCCTCGATGCTGACCTTGTAGGCGACCTGGACATCCTGCTTGTCTTCGTCGGCATTCTGATCGAACTCGACCGGCGTCACCTCGAACCGTTCGAGCGGCGGCAGGGGCGCAGCCAGTTCGGCATCGCGCACCGGTGCATCGCCGATTTCCTCGGTCTGGTCCTGGTCTGCAAGCGCCGGGTTGCCCAGCGGGGCCTCCTGCCCTTCGCCGGGCTTCGCATCGGCCTGGTCCGCCGCCAGACGACGTTCGAAAGCCTCGATCGATTCCAGTGGCTTGTCCAGTTCGGGATCGTCGGCCTCATCGAGCTTGGGAACCGTGGAATTGAACTCGTCGTCGCCGATGACCGGATCGAGTTCCGGCAAGGTCACGTCAGGCGGAGGCGCGGGAACGGGAACCTTTCCGGCTTCCAGATCGATATCGCCATTGGAAACGGCTGCATCGCCAGCTTGCGCGGTTGGCTGCGCAGCGGACTGACCGGCCACGCCCTGCGCATGCGCGACGCCCGCCGTCATCACAAGCGCCACCGAGAGAGTTGCAAGGCTCGGCGCGGAAAGGAAACGTCGGTCGCGCACCCGCCGGGAACAAGGTGAATTGCGATCCATTAGCCAAGGCATGAACTGTACGACGAATCTTCCCCTTTTGAAGCCGGACCGGACGGCTTTTCCTGAAATTCCCTATCGCATTGCAACAGGGAAAGTTCCCCGTAAGATTCGACAGGATCATGAAAACTAGCACGACGCCTCCATCGACGCAGCCAGGCGCTGACTCAAATTCACCCTGGTCCATGCCGCTTTCGGCCTGGGGCGGCGTGTTGAAACGCGTCTGGATCATGAGCGGCTTTCACGAACTCGGTTTGCTTTCCGCCGGGCTGGCCTTCTATTCCTTCCTTGCCCTCACCCCCCTGATCGCCGCGACGGTGATGATCTACGGCCTGATCGGCGATGTCGATACCGTCAGAAGCCAGATGGAACGGATCGCCAAGGTCGTGCCGCCTGAAGCGGCGCATATTTTGGAACAGCAGCTCATGCAGATCGTCTCGACCAACTCCGGCGTGACCGGGCTGGCGCTTTTCATAGCACTGTTCTTCGCGATCTTTGGCGGCATGCGCGCGGCCAACGGAATGATCAGCGCGCTCAACATCATCAATGAAGAACATGAAACACGCGGCATCTTCTCGACGATGATGCGCGCGGCCGGGCTGACGCTCGCCGGCGTGATGATCGCGCTGACCGGCGTGCTGGCTGGAGGCGTCTTCGCCTGGCTGCAGACGCAGACGAAAGTCTATCTCGGCGACTCGACGCAGATGCTCTTCAAGACACTGACCTGGGCAGCGGCCATTGCGCTTGGCAGTGCCGGATTTGCACTGATCATGCGATATGGGCCTGACCGCCGTCCCGCCAAATGGCGCTGGCTGACGCCGGGTGCGCTGCTTGCCACGCTGCTGTGGATCGCAGTGTCCTTCGGCTTCTCCCTCTACGTCGCCTACATCAGCGACTACAATGCGACGTATGGCTCGCTCTCGGCCATCGTGGTCTTCCTGATGTGGCTGTTCCTCTCCGCTTACGGCGCGCTGCTCGGCGCGCTTCTCAACGCCGAGATCGAACGGCAGACCTTCCGCGACACGACGATCGGACCGGAACGTCCCCCGGGCGAACGCGGGGCAATCCTCGCCGATGTGATCGACAGTACCATTCCTTCGGTGAGCGAACTGGAAGGGCGCAAGCGTCGACGCGGTGACATTGCCCGCCATCAGGCGGACTGACCGCTTTCGATGGAAAGCGGACGGCGCTGCTCGTCCAGGTGAATGACCAGATCCGCGCGTGCGGGCATTTCCTGGAGGATATGCCGGGTCAAGCGCTCGTAATGGCTAATGAAGCGGGCAATGCCTGCCTCGTCCATGATAGCCCCTCCCGAAGGGGCGGACCAAGCCAGATCCCGCTCCTGCTCCAGTCGCCAGCCATGTACGACTGCGAAGTCCGGCGCCGCGATCAGGACGAGGCGGTCGAGCCTTGCGAACAAGGAGGCATACCTTCCTGCCAGTGCGGCATTGACGTAGCGCCGCCAGCGTCCGTCTGCATCCTCGCATTCTTCGAGGCCGTTCACTGGTGCCGCGAGGTCCTCTTCGCTCTGGGGAGCGGCACCGACACACCAGCCTTCGAAGATCAGGACCTCGCAAGCCTCGGGTGCACTCGGCCATTCGGACATTGCCGCGCGATCGTCCCGGGCCTTCTCGAAGCGGGGCAGGCGTGTCGCCTCGCCCCTTGCCAGCGCATCCATGACCCGCAGGCCCAGGCCCACGTCATGGGTCCCGGGAACGCCTCGCGTGGCCAGGAGCGGATGCACCGAACGCGCAAGTTCCCCTCGCTCCGCCCGGGTGAGGTAGATGTCGTCGATGGAAAGCACGGCGGCGCGAACCCCCTTGCCCGTGCAGGATGCGAGGACAGCCTGGGCCAGAGTCGTCTTGCCGCTCCCCTGCGCGCCGCACAGCCCAATCACCACCGGCCGACGAGCGGATTCGCCAAGAGCCGCATCGATCTGGCTCATCACGGCCGCCACGACGCGCGGATCGGCCTTGCTCATGGAACGAATGTCGCTGCCTGCCCCTGAACGCGCCCTTCCTCGTCGATCAGGTTCCACACGACCGCGGGCCCGATCCGAAACCGACGCCCCTTTGCCGTGATGCGCACCCCGGCATAGTCATCGATGAAGCCTTGCGCCGTGACCCGGTCGAGCAGCGCCTGTCGCTCCTCGCGCAAGGGAGCCTCGGCGGAAAGGCGCGAGGGCATCGCCGTAAAGCTCGAAACATCGCTTTCGAATGCCGCCAGGGCGCAGGCATTGCCGAAGAAAAAGACCGGATCGGGCTCGATGCCATGGGCAAGCAGCGCGACCGGCGCATGCCAAAGACCGGCCACCACATCGTCGCACGCTGCGATCAGGTCCCGGCCGAGCAGGCGGCGATAGCTAGACGCGATCAGCGCAATCCGTTCGGCACGGCCGGCCGCGCGATAGATCGCCGGGACCGCGTCCGTTTCCGTTATCGACACCACACTCACGCCCAATTTTTCTCTTTCACGCCATTTCTGACAGGTGCGCATAACGCCTGCAATGGGCCGGCGCCTCATTATTGGCGTCGCAATGCGACGAGGAAACCCTTCACATCCAGAATACCACTTGAAGTTTGATGTGAGAGGTTCATATCGCGATCACATCAAAATGTGAAACGGTGATTCCCATGTCTGGAAATATAATCGAACAAGTCCGCAAGCTCGTGACCGAGGGCGGCATGAGCAAGGCCGGGCTCGCCCGCGCTGCCGGGCTGCACGCCAACACCCTGCGCGATTGCACCGAGCCGGACTGGAATCCAACGGCCGACACGCTGGGCAAGCTCGAGCGCGCCCTTTTTTCGAACGACGACCGTCAGGTCCTCGTGCCGATCGAGGAAATCATCGAGGAGGCGCGCAACGGCCGCATGTTCGTCCTCGTCGACGACGAAGACCGTGAGAATGAAGGCGATCTCGTCATTCCCGCGCAGATGGCAACTCCGTCCGCGATCAACTTCATGGCCACCCATGGCCGCGGCCTGATCTGCCTCTCGCTCACCAGCGAGCGCGTCAGCCAGCTCGGCCTCGACCTGATGAGCCAGAACAACGGCACCCGTCACGAAACCGCATTCACCACCTCGATCGAGGCGCGCGAGGGCGTCACTACCGGAATTTCCGCCGGCGACCGCGCCCGCACCGTCAGCGTCGCCATCGACGGCACCAAGACCAAGGATGATATCGTCACTCCAGGCCACGTCTTCCCGCTGCGCGCCCGCGACGGCGGCGTACTCGTGCGCGCCGGACACACCGAGGCCGCCGTCGACATCTCCCGCCTTGCCGGTCTCAATCCCTCGGGCGTGATCTGCGAGATCATGCGCGACGACGGCACGATGGCACGCATGGACGACCTGATAACCTTCGCGAGGATGCACGATCTCAAGATCGGCACGATCCGCGACCTCATCGCCTATCGCCGCAAGCACGACCGCCTTGTCGAAACCAAGAACGAAGTGACCTTCGAAAGCCGCTACGGCGGACACTGGATCGCCCGCAGCTACAACAACAAGGCGACCGGCGACGAGACCATCGCCCTTATCAAGGGCCGCATCGACCCCGCCAAGCCAACGCTCGTGCGCATGCACACGCTTTCGGTCTTCTCCGACGTCCTCGGAGAAACCTCCGAGGAACGCGGTGAGCTGCTGCACCGTTCGATGGAAATGATCGCCGAGGAAGGCTCCGGCGTCATCGTCATCATCAACCGCCCGATGAACCGCCTGATGTCGCGCATCATGGAGATCAAGAACCAGGCGCGGGCCGGTCAGGCGCCGGACCTCGAGGAACTGCGCGACTATGGCGTAGGCGCACAGATCCTTGCCGAGCTGGGCATTCACGACATGATCCTGCTCACCAACACCCACCATTCGCTTGTCGCACTGGAAGGCTATGGCCTCAACATCGTGAGCGAACGCGCCATTCCCGCGCATGCAACCGAAGGAGCGAAGTGAAATGGCCCGATTTCTGATCGTCGAAGCGCGTTTCTACGACCATCTGAATGACATGCTCGTCGCCGGCGCCAGCGAGGCACTCAAGACAGCCGGACACAAGGTCGACGTCATCACTGTCCCCGGCGCGCTGGAAATTCCCGGTGCGATCTCGCTGGCCGATGCAGCGGGCGACTATGACGGCTACGTCGCAATCGGCGTCGTCATCCGCGGCGAAACCTATCACTTCGAAATCGTCGCCGGCGAAAGCGCGCGTGGTATCATGGCGCTGACGATGGACGGCATTGCCATCGGCAATGGCATCCTGACCGTCGAGAACGAAGAGCAGGCCCTAGTTCGTGCCGACCCGGCACAGAAGGACAAGGGCGGAGAAGCAGCCAAGGCCGCGCTTGCCCTGCTCGAACTGCGCGAGCGCTTCGGCGGTTGATCCTTCAGGCGACGTTCCGGCGCCGCCCATCGGCGTCGGATCTTAGCCGAAGCACCGCCTTGCACAATCGCGGGCCGCTTCCAATGAAGCGGCGATGCTCTGGTATTTTTACTTATTTCTTCGAACTCATGCGAAGACGATAATCAAATTATCGCTAAAAATGGCGGTCAATACGCATATAAACCTACCCCTTACAATCCGTTCACTTATGAAACACTGTCCTATACACTGTTTCAACTTGGACGGTTTTCTGTATTCGACGCGAAAATCGGAATGAATTAAGATCCTGATTGGAGCCATCTGGCAACAGAGCCGAACGGCGCGGAAGTGCGCCACGACGGCTCGCGTTGCGGCGTCTCTCAGGTCAGCGAGGCACGAGCCTCGTTTCACGGAGGTCGCTTGGATGAACAGGAAAAATCGCGCTGTCGGGCTCATTCCCGCCCTGGAACACATGCTTGTCGAGCTGGACAGGCTCGACGCCCCAGTCGCTGCGGCCCACATCGATGCTGCCATCGCGTTGCTCGTTGAATCCTTCAATATCGAAAGAAGTCCGTCCACTTCGGACGAACCTGCGCAAGACGATCTCGCCACGGCGTGACATTGATCACCCCGGGTTGCGGCACCACGAAAGAAAACCGAGCCGGAACGTTTCTTTGGCACGGATGACTTTGCGGTCCGCAAACATGGGTTCAATCGCTGCGGATCTAGGTGTCGCAGGGAGCATTGGCTCCTTGCGCGATCCCGGCACGCAATGGGTGATCGCTGTCGATGGACATGTCAGACCAGCTAATGCGCAATCGCGCCAAGGCCATTCGACTGATCGGCATAGCGAACGAACTTCTGGCCATGGCGCGCGAACTCGAAATCGGGCAGCCGCTTGCGGGCGATCCCTTCGTGGCGGATGGAATGGAAGAAGCGCCGGGGCGCTTCAGAGAAGTCGCCAGCAAGGACCATCCCATCTGGGTGGAGCTGGCCAGACAGGCCTATGACGACAGGCGGCGCAGATCTAAGATCTTCCAGGCGGACGCTCTCTTCGGAGAACCGGCCTGGGATATCCTGCTCGACCTGTTCATTGCAGCGAAGGAACGCCGCCGCGTCTCGGTGACAAGCGCCTGCATCGGCTCGGCCGTTCCCTCGACCACCGCTCTGCGCTGGATCAGCATTCTTGAAAAGCACCAGCTCCTGCAACGCGAAGCCGATCCCGGCGATGCCCGCAGGGTTTATGTCCGGCTCAGTGCCCGCGGCTATGCGGCCATGCTGGAATATTTCGCAGCTTCATCACGTTCGGTCGTGCTGCTGGACGATCCGAGTCCCCACTTCGCTGCCGCGCGATAAAATCAGGCGCCCCCGCCCTTTCCGCCCCCCTTGGAAGGGAGAACCTGTACGCATCCGGCAGCGCCGGGCGACTGCTCCAGCCCATGTGGAGCAGTCGCCCGGACCCAATTCAACGGCCGATCAAACGCTCAGGCGACCGAATGCGGCGGCACCGGCATAACGGGCCGCGTTGCCGAGCTCTTCCTCAATGCGGATGAGCTGATTGTACTTGGCAAGCCGGTCCGACCGGGCCAGCGAACCGGTCTTGATCTGGCCGCAGTTGGTCGCAACCGCGAGGTCGGCAATGGTCGAATCCTCGGTCTCGCCCGAGCGGTGCGACATGACCGCGGTGTAGCCCGCGCGGTTCGCAATGGAGACGGCCTCGAGCGTCTCGGTCAGCGAGCCGATCTGGTTCACCTTGACCAGCAGAGAGTTGGCAAGACCCTGCTCGATCCCCATGGTCAGGCGCTTGGGATTGGTCACGAAAAGGTCATCACCGACGAGCTGAACCTTGTGCCCGACCTTGTCGGTCAGCGCCTTCCAGCCTTCGAAATCATCCTCGCTCATGCCGTCCTCGACCGAAATGATCGGGTAGGCGTCGCACAGATCGGCCAGATAATCGGCAAAGGCGACCGGGTCGAGCGAGAGCCCCTCGCCGCTGATCTCGTACTTGCCGTTCTTGAAGAATTCGGTCGAGGCGCAGTCCAGCGCGAGCTGGATGTCGGTGCCGGGCTTGAAGCCGGCTTTCTCGATCGAGGCCATCACGAAGTCGAGCGCGTCGCGGGTGCTGGCAAGGTTGGGCGCAAAACCGCCTTCATCGCCGACCGCCGTGGCGAGACCCTTTTCAGAGAGCCCCTTCTTGAGCGTGTGGAAGATTTCGGCGCCCCAGCGCACGGCCTCGGCGATCGAGTCCGCACCGACCGGCATGATCATGAATTCCTGAAAGTCGATCGGGTTGTCGGCATGTTCACCGCCGTTGATGATGTTCATCATCGGCACCGGCAGGACATGGGCCGAAACGCCGCCGACGTAGGAATAGAGCGGCAGACCGCGGGCATTGGCGGCGGCCTTGGCTGCTGCCAGGCTGGTGCCGAGTATTGCGTTGGCGCCAAGGCGCGCCTTGTTCTCGGTGCCGTCGAGAGCGATCATCGTCAGGTCGAGATCGCGCTGGTCTTCCGCATCAAGACCGACGAGCGCTTCGGCGATCTCCCCGTTCACCGCGTCTACGGCCTTGAGCACGCCCTTGCCGAGATAGCGGCCCTTGTCGCCATCGCGCAATTCGACGGCTTCATGGGCGCCGGTCGAAGCGCCCGAGGGCACTGCAGCGCGGCCGAAGCTGCCGTCTTCGAGCAGGACGTCGACTTCCACGGTGGGATTGCCGCGGCTGTCCAGAATTTCACGGCCATGAATGTCGATGATCGCGGTCATTTGAGCTGAACTCCTCCTTGCGGCGCCACACTGCGCCTTTGGCCGGCGTCTTAGCAGGGGAACTCCGCCTGACAAGTTGCGTTGGGGATCTATAGGCAAGATGTGTTACTCTGTACGCGCACCGCCTATATGGGGATAGTCCCGGCGAACGGGAAACGAAGGAAGGATAGACGTATGGCCGAACCTACCGCTACCACCGGAAACGAAGCCGAATCCGCCAAGAACCACTTTGCCAAGGCGATGGAAGAAGCCAAGGCCGGCGCACAGGCTCTCGGCAAGGAAGCCCAGGCGCGTGCCGAAGAATATCGCGGAAAACTGACCCAGGCGACCAATGAATGGTCAAGCGAGGCCAAGACGCGGTCAGACGATGCGCGGACCAAGGCCAACGACTACGCGGCCGAAGCCCGCGAGAAGGCCAGTGCCTATGCTGCCGACGCGAAGGTCAAGGCCACCGATCTCGCCAACGAAGGCAAGGCGCGCACCAGCCAGGCCATGGTTGGCCTTTCGAAGATCATGGACGAGAATGTCCACCTGATCGATGAGAAGGTCGGGCCGAAGTACGGCGATTATGTGCGCACCGCTTCCAAGTCGGTCCAGGACGCCGCCACGAGGCTCGATGAAAAGTCGCTCGACGATCTGGGCGAAGATGCCAAGGAATTCGTGCGCACCAGCCCGGGGCTTGCCGTTGGGATGGCCGTCGCGGCCGGTTTCCTGTTCGGACGCATGTTCAAGAAGAGCAAGTGATGGCTCCGGGCAAGACCGATTGACAAGCATGGCCGAAGCCCAATCCAACCTCGTTCCTCCGCCCGACGAAGCGGAGACGGTGACCCTTTCCGAAGATCTGCGCCAATTGGCGCAGGACGCCCGCGTGCTGGCCGAGGCGGAATTCGCCTTCCAGAAGACGCGCGCAGCCTATGCCAGTGCAGAGGCCAAGGGCATCGCGCTGCTCGGCGTGGTCGCCCTCGTCCTGCTGTTCTTCGCAGTCATGGCACTGGTCGTCGGCGCCGTCATCGCGCTCGGCCCGGTGCTTGGACCTTGGGGTGCCATGCTCGCAGTTACCGGGACGCTGGTCCTCGTATCCGCTCTCTGCGCGCTTTCTGCCAGGACACGGCTCAGGAACATGCTGACTGCCATTTCCGACAACAGGGGATAGTCCGATGGGCAACCTAGCCCGCAAGCTCGAAGCGGATAGGGCCGCGCGCGATGCCGCGCGCGCCACATTCGATACGCGTTACGGCGCAATCAAGGCCGACATGGAAGAGCGCGGCATCGCCGGTCGGATGATCGATGAGTCGCTGGAACAGGCCAAGGACATGTTCGACGAGGCCGTCGACGTTGCCGAGAGCAATCCCGGCGTGGTCGGGGGAACCTTGGCCGCTCTCATGCTTTGGTTTTTGAGGAACCCGATCAAGGCCTGGTTCGACACCCTGCTCGGCCCGGAAGCGAAATGGAAGAAGGAAGCGGACAATGACTGACAGCGATCCCAACGCCCCGGAGATCCCGACCAGTGCAACTGGTGCGAATAACGTCGTGCCGCTTACTCCGGCCAAGACCGAACTTACGCCGCGTGAGAAGGTCGTCGGCTTCGTCAAGAAGCATCCGGTGATCACTGTAGCAGGCGGGCTCGCCTTGGGAGTTGCCGCCAGCGCTTTGCTGCCGCGCAAGACCGGTCGCAAGCTCATCGGCCGCGCCACGAAGCTTGCCGAGGCAGCCGGTGCCGCAACGGTCATGTTCGGCCGGGAAACGTCCGAAAAGGCGCAGGAATTGGGCGTGGAAGCTCGGGAATCCGCCGGAAAGCTGGCGAGCACCGCTGAAAGGGCCAGCAGCGCCACGGCCGCCAGCATCGAGAAACTCGCTCTCGCAGCGGTCGCAGCTGCGGGCGCTTTCGGTCGGACCACCGCCAGGAAGGCCGGTAAAGTGAGTGAAGCCGCCGCCGAAAAGGGGCACGAGATCGCGGACATGGCCAGTGAACTGAAGAAGCGGGCAAAGCGCTGACACTGACACGGCCTGCGCGGCTTACTGCTAACGATTTGCAGCAGCGAAGATAGGCCCGTCGCGCATGCGATGAAGCCTTGCCCTTGCCCCTGTCAAAAATTATAGGGATCGCTCCTCCCAACAGGAAAGCGGTCCTCCCTCATGCAGAAGCTTCATCTTGTCATGGGCGGCCGGGTCACGGACCCGCGCAGCCTCGAATTTTCAGACCTCAAGAACGTCGATCTCGTCGGCATCTTCCCTGACTACGCCTCGGCCGAAGAAGCCTGGCGCTCCAGCGCACAGCGCACCGTGGACGATGCCGAAATGAAGTACGTCATCGTGCATCTCCACCGCTTGCTCGAGCCTGAGTTGCCCGAAGGCTGATCGGTTCTTTGAGAAAAGCCCAAACGAACAAAGGCCGGCGATTTCGCCGGCCTTTTTCATGTCCGTAACTGGCAGGGGCGTTATCGCCCTACGGCTCAGATGAATTCGATCTTCTGCACGAGGTAGAACTTGTCGCCCGCAGGGACGGTCACTTCCACTTCGTCCTCGACCTGGCGACCGATCAGCGCCTTGCCCAGCGGCGAGTTATAGCTGATGCGTCCGATCTTCGCGTCCGCTTCGTAGGGACCGACGATCTGGTACTTCACCGGCTTGTCGTCATCGTCGAGCAGGGTCACCGTCGCGCCGAAGATCACCTTCGAGCCCGAGAGGGTCTTGGGATCGACGATCTGCGCGCGGCTGACCTTGTCCTCCAGGTCGGCAATGGTCGCCTCGACCTGGCCCTGGCGTTCCTTGGCCGCATGATATTCTGCATTTTCGGAAAGATCGCCATGCGCGCGCGCTTCTTCGATGGCATCGACGATCCGCGGACGCTCCTCGCGCAGGGCCTTCAGCTCTGCGGTCAGCCTCTCATACCCTTCGGCGAGCATGGGCAGCTTTTCTATACTGGCCATCAATAATTCCTCCTGTTGCCTCCCTTGCTGCAGACTACTCGTCCGTCCCGTCCCTTGAGGCACGGGGGCCGACCTGCAGCGATGTGGGGAGGCAAGATCGATTTCAGTTATAATAATCCTGCAACGAGCGCACTTCAAGCTGGCTCCCGCGAATCGTCGCAATTGCCTCGCTTGCAGCCACGCTCGCAGCGGCTGTGGTGAAGATCGAGACCTTGGCCGTCAGCGCCGAAGCGCGGATCGACTGCGAGTCCTTCAGGCTCTGCCAGCCCTCGGTGGTGTTGAAGATCAAAGAAATCTCACCGTCGATGATCTTGTCGACGATGTGCGGACGCCCTTCGGCCACCTTGTTCACCATTTCGACCGGAATACCCGCATCGGCGAGGTACTTCTGCGTGCCCGAAGTGGCGATGATGCGGAAACCCTCGTCCACCAGCTTGCGCACGGCAGGCAGGATGTACGGCTTGTCGCTGTTTTTCACCGAAACGAACGCGGTACCCTCGGTCGGCAGGCGCATGCCCGCGCCGAGCTGTGCCTTGGCGAAGGCGGTGGGATAGTCCGTGTCGATACCCATGACTTCGCCGGTCGACTTCATTTCCGGGCTGAGCACGGGATCGACGCCGGGGAAACGCGCGAAGGGGAACACCGCTTCCTTGACCGCGAAGTAGTCCAGCTTGCGCCTGAACGGCGGGAAGTCGGCCAGCTTTTCGCCCGCCATGACGCGCGCGGCGATCTTGGCGACCGGCTGGCCGATGGCCTTGGCGACGAAAGGCACGGTACGCGAGGCACGCGGGTTCACCTCGATGAGGTAGACCTCACCGTCCTTGACCGCGAACTGGACGTTCATCAGTCCGCGCACGCCAAGCCCCCTGGCGAGGGCTTCTGCCTGACGTTCCATCTCTTCGATAATCTCGTCGGGCAGGCTGTAGGGCGGGATCGTGCAGGCGCTGTCGCCCGAGTGGATGCCCGCTTCCTCGATGTGCTGCATGACGCCTGCGACAACGACCTGATCGCCATCGCACAGCGCATCGACGTCGCACTCGATGGCATCGCGCAAGTACTGGTCGATCAGCACCGGGCTATCGCCCGAGACCTGCACGGCGGTGGCAATGTAGTCGTCGAGCTGCTGTTCGCTGTCGACGATCTCCATCGCGCGGCCGCCCAGCACGTAGCTGGGACGGGTCAGGACCGGATAGCCGATGCGGTTTGCGACCGCGACGGCCTCGTCGCGGCTGCGGGCAATGCCGTTGAGCGGCTGCTTGAGGCCGAGCTTCTCGACCAGCGCGGCGAAGCGCTCACGGTCTTCGGCAAGGTCGATAGCGTCGGGCGACGTGCCCAGGATCGGAATGCCCGCCTTCTCGAGCGCATCGGCGAGCTTGAGCGGAGTCTGCCCGCCGAACTGCACGATGACGCCGACGAGTTCGCCCTTCTGCTGCTCGACGCGCAGGATTTCCAGCACGTCCTCAGCCGTGAGCGGCTCGAAGTAGAGACGGTCCGAGGTGTCGTAGTCGGTCGAAACGGTCTCGGGATTGCAGTTGATCATGATCGTCTCATAGCCGGCATCGTCGAGCGCGAAGCAGGCATGGACGCAGCAGTAGTCGAACTCGATGCCCTGGCCGATGCGGTTGGGACCGCCGCCGAGGATGACGATCTTCCTGCGGTCCGACGGCATCGCCTCGTCCTCGGGCTCACCGAAGAACGGCGCCTCGTAGGTCGAGTACATGTAGGGCGTGATCGCCTCGAACTCGGCCGCGCAGGAGTCGATCCGCTTGAACACCGGGTGGACGCCGAGCTTGGTACGCAGCTGGCGCACTTCGTCCTCGCTGGTTGCGCCTGCCATGGCGCGCAGGGCGTCATGGAGAAGGCCCGAGCGCTTCGCCTGGGTCTCGCCGAGACCGCCCGCGACATGGACCGAGCGCACCGCCAGCGTGGCAAGGCGCTTGTCAGAGAAGCCCATGGACTTGAGACGGCGCATGCCGGCCGCATCGATCGGCAGGCCGTCCTTCATGACCTTCGCCTCTTCGGCGATGATTTCCTCGATGTGGCGCAGGAACCACTTGTCGTAGAAAGTGATCGCGTGGATCTCATCCACGCTGAAGCCTTCGCGCATCGCCTGGGCGACGTTGAGCAGACGATCGGGCGTCGCCTTGGAAAGCGCCGCAGTGATCGTGTCGCGCCCTGCCCCTTCGAGTTCCGGCACGCGGTTGAAGCCGTCGAGGCCGGTTTCGAGGCCGCGCAGGGCCTTCTGCATCGATTCCTTGATGTTGCGGCCGATCGCCATGACTTCGCCGACCGACTTCATCGCCGTAGTCAGTTCGGGCTTGGAGCCCTTGAACTTCTCGAAGGCGAACCGCGGGATCTTGGTCACGACGTAGTCGATGGTCGGCTCGAACGAGGCCGGCGTGGCCCCGGTGATCTCGTTCATGATCTCGTCGAGCGTGTAGCCCACTGCCAGCTTTGCAGCGACGCGCGCGATCGGGAAGCCGGTGGCCTTCGACGCCAGCGCCGAGGAGCGCGAGACGCGCGGGTTCATCTCGATGACGATGAGGCGGCCGTCCTTCGGGTTCACCGCGAACTGCACGTTCGAACCGCCGGTCTCGACGCCGATCTCGCGCAGCACCTCGATCGAGGCGGTACGCATGATCTGGTATTCCTTGTCGGTCAGCGTCAGCGCCGGGGCGACGGTGATCGAGTCGCCGGTATGGACGCCCATCGGATCGACGTTCTCGATGGAGCAGATGATGATGCAGTTGTCGTGCCTGTCGCGCACGACCTCCATCTCGTACTCCTTCCAGCCCAGCAGGCTTTCCTCGATGAGCACTTCGGTGGTCGGCGAGGCATCGAGGCCCGAGCGGACGATCGCTTCGAACTCTGCCTTGTTGTAGGCAACGCCGCCGCCGGTACCGCCAAGCGTGAAGCTGGGGCGGATGATCGAGGGAAGCCCGGTGCGCTCAAGCACTGCGTAGGCCTCTTCGAGCGTATGGGCGACGCCCGAGCGTGCGGATTCGAGCCCGATCTTGTCCATCGCCTCGCGGAAGCGCTGGCGATCCTCGGCCTTGTCGATGGCATCGGCATCGGCGCCGATCATCTTGACGCCGTACTTCTCGAGCGTGCCGTCGTTAAACAGGGCCAACGCGCAGTTGAGCGCGGTCTGCCCGCCCATCGTCGGCAGCACCGCATCGGGGCGTTCCTTCTCGATGATCTTGGCGACGATCTCGGGCGTGATCGGCTCGACATAGGTCGCATCGGCCATGTCCGGGTCGGTCATGATCGTGGCCGGGTTCGAGTTCACGAGGATGACTCGGTAGCCCTCTTCCTTGAGCGCCTTGATCGCCTGCGTGCCCGAGTAGTCGAACTCGCACGCCTGGCCGATGATGATGGGACCGGCACCAATGACGAGGATCGAGGAGATATCTGTGCGCTTGGGCATGGGTTTCCTGCCTTGGAAGTGTGCTTACAGTTAAAGCCGCCCTGAGGCGACCGGGTTGCCGGATGCCGGGACCTGTCAGGGCAGGTCTTCGGCTCCGACCTTGGTTCTTGTCCCTGCGACTGCCGGACCATGTGCCTGTCCGTAATCGCAGGAAACGATTGGTTGCGAAACGCCGGTAATCATGAGGTCACTCCGTTCGAAGTGTCCTGCGATTTCCCATCGGCCGCATCCTGAATGCCGATCCGCGCCGCCGGGAAGCGTTCGCGGATCGCCTTGAACACGCAGGCAGCCCGGCTTCGGTCCGCCTGGCTGCGCGGCTCGAACGAGACTTCATCGCCCTTCAGGCTGATCGACGCTGCGGTTACACCGCACTTGTCGGAAACAACCTTGAAATCGGCATCGCTCAATGCCGGCTTGACGGGAGGCGCTTCGCATCCCGCAAGCAGGCCGGCGGCGCCGACCAGAAGGGCGAGGCCAGCCTTCAAGCCAGCGAGCCCACGAACTTCTCGAAGAGGTAGAAGCTGTCCTGCGGCCCCGGGCTTGCCTCGGGGTGATACTGGACGCCGAACGCCTTCTTGCCCTTGATCGCGATGCCGCAGTTCGAACCGTCGAACAGCGAGACGTGAGTCTCTTCGATGGTATCGGGCAGCGTTGCATTGTCGACCGCGAAGCCGTGGTTCATCGAGGTGATCTCGACGACGTCGTCGGCAAGGCGCTTGACCGGGTGGTTGGCGCCGCGGTGGCCCTGGTGCATCTTCGATGTGCTGGCACCGGCGGCGAGCGCCAGCATCTGGTGACCCAGGCAGATGCCGAAGATCGGCACGTCGCGCTCAAGCAGGCCCTGGATGACGGGAACGGCATACTTGCCGGTCGCAGCCGGGTCGCCCGGGCCATTGGAAAGGAACACGCCTTCGGGCTTCAGCTCGAGCACCTGCTCCAGCGTCGCCTCGGCAGGAACCACCGTCACGCGCGCGCCGGCCTTCACCAGGTTGCGGAAGATGTTGTCCTTGGCGCCGAAATCCATCGCGACGACATGCGGCCGTTCGTCGCGCGGCGAGCGGCCGTAACCCTGGCCGAGCGTCCAGGTAGAGCCTTCCCAGCCCTCCTGGTGTTCGCGGCTGACGATCTTGGCAAGGTCCATGCCTTCGAGGCCCGGCCACTCCTGCGCCTTCTTGATCAGCGCCGGAATATCGAACTCGCCCTTGGGATCGTGCGCGATCACTGCATTGGGCGCGCCCGACAAGCGGATGCGGCGGGTCAGGGCGCGGGTATCGACACCGGCAAGACCGATCTTGCCCTTGGCTGCGAGCCAATCGCCGAACTCGCCTTCCGCGCGGAAGTTAGACGAAGGCGTGACGTCCTCGCGGACGACGCAACCGACAGCGCTGTCGACCCTGGATTCAAGATCCTCGTCGTTGACGCCGACGTTGCCGATGTGGGGAAAAGTGAAGGTGACGATCTGTCCGGCATAGGAAGGATCGGTCATCACTTCCTGGTAACCGGTCATCGAGGTGTTAAAGCAGACTTCGCCGACGGCATTGCCGACAGCGCCGAAGCCACGACCCCAGATGACGTGCCCGTCACTCAAGACAAGCACGCCTGTTGCCCCTTCCGGTTTGGGCGCAAGCGAAAATGCGGCGTCGGCCATGGTGGGTCGCTCCGTTTACGGCGTTTCTAACGTTTAGTGCTAAGGCCCACGCGCTAGAGACGCTTGTGCAGCGCGTCAAGGCAGCGGGTGCAAATTGGCGCGCGTCTTGCTAGTTTTATACGCTAATCTAATCGCCAACCTCAGGACAAAAGAAAAACAATGCTTCGTGATTCGATCAAGGCCGCGCAGATTTCCGCGATGAAAGCCGGCGACAAGCCGCGCCTTGCCGCCGTGCGACTCATCCTTGCCAAGCTCAAGGACCGCGACATCGAGCTTCGCACCGTCGACAAGAAACCGGAAGACGACGACCTCGTCATCGAGGTGCTGCAAAAGATGGTGAAGCAGCGCCGCGAATCGATTCAACTCTTCGAGGACGGCGGACGTCCCGAACGTGCCGCCGACGAACGCGCCGAACTGGTGGTGATCGAGGAGTTCCTGCCCGCGCAGATGTCCGAAGACGAAACGAAGGCCGCGATCGAATCGATCAAGGCCGAAACCGGCGCGGCAGGCATGAAGGACATGGGCAAGGTCATGGCCGAACTGAAGGCGCGCCACGGCAACCAGCTCGACATGGGCAAGGCCAGCGGCTGGGTTAAGGCGGCGCTGAGCTGACGGGCTTCACAGGAAACGGCGGCACGCTCCGTGCTCACACCGCAATGGCTAGACCAGCTCAGGTCCCGAACGACGCTCTCGGCGTTGATCGGCCGCTCCGTGCGCCTGCTGAAGGCAGGTCGCGAGCACAAGGCGTGCTGCCCCTTCCATAACGAGAAGTCGCCCAGCTTCACCGTCAACGACGAAAAGGGCTTCTATCACTGCTTCGGTTGCGGGGCCCATGGCGACGCGATTCGCTGGATGACCGACCACCAGGGCCTCGACTTCATGGATGCCGTGAAGGAACTCGCGGCCGAAGCCGGCATGGACGTGCCAGCCCCCGACCCGCGCGCCGCCAAGGCCGCGGAAAAGCGCGACACACTGCACGACGTGATGCATGCGGCCCAGGACTGGTTCGTGCAGAACCTGTCCTCGCCCCAGGGCGAGGAAGCCCGCGCCTACCTCGCCACACGCGGGTTCGATGCCCATACCGTCGCCCGTTTCGGCTTCGGCTATGCCCCGGAAGGGCGGCAGGCGATGAAGGAAGCGCTCGGCAAGTTCCCCGAACCGATGCTGATCGAGGCGGGCCTGCGCATCGCGGTGGAGAACCGCGATCCCTACGATCGCTTCCGCGGGCGCCTGATGCTTCCGATCGAGGACGCGCGCGGCCGCGTCATCGCTTTCGGCGGCCGTATTCTCACCAAGGAGAAGACGGACGCCCCCAAGTACCTGAATTCACCCGATACCCCGCTCTTCGACAAGGGCCGCACGCTCTACAACCTGCACCGCGCCGCGCCTGCGGCACGCCAGAGCGGCAGGATGATCGTCGTCGAAGGCTACATGGACGTCATCGCGCTGGCTGCGGCAGGCATCGGCGAATGCGTCGCCCCGCTCGGCACGGCGCTGACCGAACACCAGATCGAAATGCTCTGGCGCCAGGTCGAAACGCCGATCCTGTGCTTCGACGGCGACACCGCGGGCCAGCGCGCTGCAATGCGGGCGATCTCGCGCGCCCTGCCCCTGCTCCGCCCCGCCCATTCGCTGCGCATCGTGCGCCTGCCCGAGGGCCTCGACCCGGACGACCTGATCAAGGCGCGCGGGGTAAGGGCCCTGGAAGAGATCCTCGAGGGCGCGCGCAGCCTCGTCGAAGTACTCTGGGAATTCGAACGCGATTCGCACCCCCTTGTCACCCCCGAGGACAAGGCCGGCCTGAAGGCTCGCCTGATCGAGCATGTCGAGGCGATCCAGCACCCCGACATCGCCAGCCTCTATCGCCGCGAATTGCTCGACCGCTATTCCGAGTTCGCATTCCCGCGCCGCGAGAATCGCTGGCAGGGCGGCGGACAGAAGGGCGGCGGGTTCACCCGCTCCGGACCGCGCGGCAAGTGGAACGGGCGCCCTGCCCCGGTCCCCTCCAGCCCCGAATCGATTGACCGGCTCAAGCGCCGTTTCGACGCAGGCTCAGGCGGCGGGGCACGCGATGCACTTTCGGCTGCAGTACTTGCCGGCCTGATCCGCTGGCCTTCGCAACTGGCCCGCCATGCCGAAGCCCTGGCCCGCACGCCCGGCCTCGATCCGCGCTTCGAGGCCCTGCTCGATTGCTGCGATGCCGAAGACGCGCTTGAAAGCGGCGCGCTGGGCACCATATTGACGGAAAATGGTTTGCAGCCGCCCGGAACCGCGGAATATTCAGGCCTTCGTTTCAGCTTTCTCCATCCGGAAGCAAACGAGCAACAGGCGGTATCCGATCTGGCGCAGGCCATTGATCTCTTGGTTGAGCGTCCGGTTCTGGAGGCGGCTCTGGCCCAAGCGACTACGCGGTTTGAAAGCGAGTTGTCCGACGAGGCCTTTGCCGAGCAGCAGCGCCTGCTCAAGAGAAAGCTGGAATTTGACAGTCGCCTCAGGCAAATGGCGACAAGACAGGCGGGCTCCTGATTGTATAATCGAGGTGTTCGGCACGAATAAACGGCGGTGGAATGAGCAGAAACGACGACAGCAGCGGCGACAAGAACGACGGCACCGACGCGCCGCTGATCGATCTCAACGAAGCTTCGATCAAGAAGCTGATCGCGCGTGCGAAGCGCCGCGGTGTGATCACCTACGACGAATTGAACGAGGCCCTGCCGCAGGACCAGATGTCGTCCGAGCAGATCGAGGACATCATGGCGGCCATCTCCGAGATGGGCGTCAACATCGTCGAGAGCGACGAGGACGGCCAGAGCGACGACGATAACGATAACGATAACGACGTCGAAGAAGTCGATTCGGACGAATCGGCGCCCAAGATGGTCGCCGAGACGAAGAAAAAGGAAACGGTCGAGCGTACCGACGATCCGGTGCGCATGTACCTGCGCGAGATGGGCGCGGTCGAACTGCTCAGCCGTGAGGGCGAAATCGCCATCGCCAAGCGCATCGAAGCCGGCCGCGACATGATGATCCTGGGCCTGTGCGAAAGCCCGATCACCTTCCACGCCATCATCCAGTGGTCCGAAGCGCTCAACAACGGTGAAATGCAACTGCGCGAGATCCTCGATCTCGACGCCATGCTCTCGAAGGAGCCTGCGCCCGAAAGCCTCAACGAGGACGGCGAGAGCGACGACGACGGCGAGATCAGCGAAGCCACCGCGGGGCCCTCGTACAAGGAAGACGACGACGAGGAAGAAGAAGAGTCGGCTGACGGTGAGGAAGGCGAAGACGGCGAAGGCCGCAGCGAACGCCAGCGCGACGAGGACGAGGAAGACAACACCCTCAGCCTCGCGCAGATGGAAGCTGCCCTCAAGCCCGAAGCGCTCGAGAAGTTCGCGCGAATCACCGAGCTGTTCCAGGCTTTCGAAAAGCTGCAGTCGGAGCGTCTGGACGCTCTCGCGCTCGGCATCGACTTCCCGACCGCCAAGGAAGATCACTACCAGCAGCTGCGCGAGGAACTGACCGCGCAGGTGGAATCGGTGCAGTTTCACGCGACCAAGATCGAGTATCTGGTCGACAACCTTTACGCCTTCAACCGCCGCCTGACGACGCTGGGCGGGCAGATGCTGCGCCTTGCAGAGCGGCACAAGGTCAAGCGTGCAGACTTCCTGAACACTTACGTCGGCCGTGAACTCGACGACAGCTGGCTCCCGGAAATGTCCAGGAAGGACAAGAAGTGGGCCGCTTTCGCTGAAAACGAGGCCGATTCGGTCGAGCGCATCCGTTCGGAAATCTCGGACATCGCCGCTGCCACCGGCATGGCGCTCCCCGAGTTTCGCCGCATCGTCAACATGGTCCAGAAGGGTGAGCGCGAGGCGCGCATCGCCAAGAAGGAAATGGTCGAAGCGAACCTGCGCCTGGTGATCTCGATCGCCAAGAAGTACACCAACCGCGGCCTGCAGTTCCTGGACCTGATTCAGGAAGGCAACATCGGCCTGATGAAGGCGGTCGACAAGTTCGAGTACCGCCGCGGCTACAAGTTCTCGACTTACGCGACCTGGTGGATCAGGCAGGCCATCACCCGCTCGATCGCGGACCAGGCCCGCACCATCCGTATCCCGGTCCACATGATCGAGACGATCAACAAGCTGGTTCGCACAAGCCGCCAGTTCCTGCACGAGCAGGGCCGCGAACCGACGCCGGAAGAAATGGCCGAGCGTCTCTCGATGCCGCTCGAGAAGGTCCGCAAGGTGATGAAGATCGCCAAGGAACCGATCAGCCTCGAAACGCCGATCGGCGATGAGGAAGATTCGCACCTGGGCGATTTCATCGAGGACAAGAACGCGATCATCCCGGTGGACGCGGCGATTCAGGCGAACCTCAAGGAAACGGTCACCCGCGTGCTTGCCAGCCTCACACCGCGTGAGGAACGCGTGCTGCGCATGCGCTTCGGCATCGGCATGAACACCGATCACACGCTGGAAGAAGTCGGCCAGCAATTCTCGGTGACCCGCGAACGTATCCGCCAGATCGAGGCCAAGGCGCTGAGGAAGCTCAAGCACCCGAGCCGCAGCCGCAAGATGCGCTCGTTCCTGGACCAGTAATGACGGAAAAGCCCCGCTTCGGCGGGGTTTTTCTTGTCCGGTGTCCGGAGCCGGAGGGCAGCAACGGTACTCTCCGATATGGCCGAAGCGCCCGCCTGCCGCTAACCCTGTGTCATGACCGACACCGCCAGCCCATCCGGCCTGACCCTGCGTCTGACAAAGGCGCAGGTGGCCGAGTTCCTCGATGAGACGTTTCCCGAGAGCACTCGCCCGTTGCTGGGCGAGGTCGAAAGTCTCGCGCTCAACCACTTGCGCATGCGGCTCGATCCGGACCCGTCGATGCGGCGCCCGGGGAACATCGTCTCCGGACCTTCGCTGATGGCGCTGGTTGACGTGGCCGCCTATGCAGTGATCGCCGCGCACAACGGGCCAGAGGCGATGGCGGTCACCAACGCCCTCTCGATCTCGTTCCTGCGCGCCTGCCGCTTCGAGCCGATCCACGCCGACGCGCGCATCCTCAAGCTTGGCAGACGGCTTGCGAGCATCGATGTGCGTATCTGGCAGCGCAGCGAGGATCGTCTGATCGCCCAGTCTACCGTGGGATATGCACTCCCCTGAAAGAAAAAGCCCCGCCGAAGCGGGGCTTTTCTTCTTCATGCGGGAAAGGCCGATTATTCGGCGAGCTCTTGCTCCGCGATCGCTTCGGCCGAGGCCATTCCGGGTGCCTCGGATTTGCCGCCCAGTTTCTCGCGCACGCCCTTTTCGACTTTCTCACCGGTCTCCGCGTCGATGGCCTTCCAGTAATCGAACGCGCGCGTGAGAACTTTCTCCGACACCCCGTCGCACAGGTGGCCGACGATATTCATCACGAGCCTTGCGCGCGCGGCATCGTCCATCACGTCGCGGATGAGCGCCCGCGGCTGGCTGACATCGTCGTCATCCTTGCGCGGCGTATAGGCCGAGCGCACCATTTCCCCGTCCGCGTACCACAGGCCCGCTTCGCCGGAGAGGTCGGGCTGCGCGGCCGGACCGCCGTAGCTGTTGGGCGCATAGACCGGATCGGACACGTTCTCGGTACGTCCTGTCCCATCCTTCGAATAACTGAAGACCGGGCACTGCGGCTTGTTCACCGGAATCTGCTTGTAGTTCACGCCCAGTCGCGCGCGATGGGCATCGGAGTAGGCAAACCCGCGTGCCAGCAGCATCTTGTCGGGAGACAGGCCGATGCCAGGCACCATGTTGTTGGGCTCGAACGCGGCCTGCTCGATCTCGGTATGGAAATCGGTTGGATTGCGGTCAAGCGTGAGCTTGCCGACCTCGATGAGGGGATAGTCCGAATGCGGCCAGACCTTGGTGAGGTCGAAGGGATTGATGCGATAGGTCTTCGCGTCCTCGAACGACATGACCTGCCAGTAGAGCGTCCAGCTCGGATGGTCGCCGCGCGCAATGGCATCGAACAGGTCGCGCCGATGGAAGTCGCCGTCCTTTCCCGCCATCTCGTCGGCCTCATCCTGGGAAAGGTAGGCATTCCCGTCGCCGAGATCGGTCTTGAAGTGGAACTTCACCCAGAACTTCTCACCCGAGGCATTGACCAGCGAGTAGGTGTGGCTGGAATAGCCGTTCATCTCTCGCCAGGTTTTCGGTACGCCGCGGTCGCCCATGAGATAGGTAACCTGATGCGCACTTTCCGGTGAAAGCGTCCAGAAGTCCCACTGCATGTCGTGATCGCGAAGGCCGTTGTCGGCGCGGCGCTTCTGGCTGCGGATGAAGTGCTGGAACTTCATCGGATCGCGTATGAAGAAAATCGGCGTGTTGTTGCCGACCATGTCGAAATTGCCGTCCTCGGTGTAGAACTTCACGGCAAAGCCGCGCGGATCGCGCCAGGTGTCCGGACTGCCGCGCTCACCTGCAACGGTAGAGAAGCGGGCCAAGGTCTGGACCCTGGCGCCGGGCTGGAAGACTTTCGCCTTGGTATAGCGCGAGACGTCATTGGTCACCTCGAAATGACCGAAGGCCCCGCTGCCCTTGGCATGGGGCTGGCGCTCGGGAATGCGCTCCCGGTTGAAATTCGCCATCTGCTCAAGCAGATAATGGTCGTTAAGCACGATCGGCCCGTCGCGACCCACAGTCAGGGAATGCTCGTCGCTCTGGACGCGAATGCCGGCATCGGTGGTCGTGGGGGGAATGGTTTCGTCGGCCAAGGTCGTGTCCTCCGGACTGGGTTTGCGATACCCCTATCCAACACGCCGAACTCGCCGGTAGTTCCGAGGCCGATCCGGAGAAGTCCTCATCCCGGCCCGTTCTTGCCAAATCCCGCCGGACACTCCATGTCACCGCCGAGGTCTTATTGCGGTGGCCTTCCGGGGCGTATCGCACTAAGGCGCGTCGCGAACCCGATTCCCGGAACTGCCACGGAACGAACATGCGCATCGCCATCGCATCCGACCACGCCGCCGTCGACCTCAAGGCGACGCTGCGCGAATACCTCATCGATCTCGGCCACGAAGTCGCAGACCTCGGCCCTGAAACCGCAGACCGCGTCGACTATCCCGACTATGGCTACAAGCTCGCCTCGGTCGTTGCCGACGGCACCGCCGAATTTGGCGTGGCGCTGTGCGGTTCGGGCATCGGCATCTCGATCGCCGTCAACCGCGATCCCAAGTGCCGCTGCGCGCTCGTCTCGGAGCCGCTGTCGGCCGCCCTCGCGCGGGAGCACAACGATGCCAACGTCATCGCCATGGGCGCACGCCTGACCGGCGAGGACATGGCCAAGGCCTGCCTGGACGCATTCCTCTCGACCGAATTCGGCGGTGGTCGCCACGCCGGGCGCGTCGAGAAACTCTCCAACCCCAAAAGCTGATCCGAAGAGGTCCAACGAACATGACCGTCGAAACTGCCATCCGTTCCCCCGGCTTCTTCACCGACACGATCGCGGACAGCGATCCTGCCGTCGCCAAGGCCATCGGCAAGGAACTCAAGCGCGAGCGCAAGCAGATCGAGCTGATCGCCTCGGAGAACATCGTCTCCAAGGCCGTGCTTGAAGCGCAGGGCTCGGTCCTCACCAACAAGTACGCCGAAGGCTACCCGGGCAAGCGCTACTACCAGGGCTGCGAGCCTTCCGACGAAGTCGAGACGCTGGCCATCGAACGCGCCAAGCAGCTTTTCGACTGCGGCTTCGCGAACGTCCAGCCCCACTCGGGCGCACAGGCCAACGGTGCGGTCCTGCTCGCGACGGTCAAGCCCGGCGATACGGTCATGGGCATGAGCCTCGATGCCGGCGGCCACCTCACCCACGGCGCGCGCGCCGCGCTTTCGGGCAAGTGGTTCAACGCGGTGCAGTACGGCGTGACCAAGGACACCCACCTGATCGACTACGACCAGGTCGAGGCTCTCGCCAAGGAACACCAGCCCAAGCTGATCATCGCCGGCGGCTCGGCCTATCCGCGCGTGATCGATTTCAAGCGCATGCGCGAGATCGCCGACAGCGTGGGCGCGCTGTTCCAGGTCGACATGGCGCACTTCGCGGGCCTCGTGGCCGCGGGCGTGCACCCCTCGCCGTTCCCGCACGCGCACATCGCCACCACCACCACGCACAAGACCCTGCGCGGTCCGCGCGGCGGCATGATCCTCACCAATGACGAGGCGCTGGCCAAGAAGATCAACTCAGCCGTGTTCCCCGGCCTGCAGGGCGGTCCGCTGATGCATGTCATCGCCGCCAAGGCCGTGGCTTTCGGTGAAGCGCTGCGTCCCGATTTCAAGGACTACAGCAAGAAGGTCGTCGAGAACGCCAAGGCCCTTGCCGAAACGCTCAAGGCACGCGGCGCCGAGATCGTCTCGGGTGGCACCGACACGCACCTTGCGCTGATCGACCTCTCGCCGCTCGGCGTGACCGGCAAGGACGCCGACGAAGCGCTCGAGCGTGCCGGCATCACCTGCAACAAGAACGGCATTCCGTTCGACCCGCTGCCGCCGATGAAGACCAGCGGCATCCGCGTCGGTTCGCCTGCGGGCACCACCCGCGGCTTCGGGGTCGAGGAATTCCGCGAGATCGGCAATATGGTCGCCGACGTGCTCGACGGTCTGGCCAAGTGCGGCGAAGAAGGTGATGCGCAAGTGGAACAGAACGTGCGCGCACGCGTAGAAGCCTTGTGTGACCGCTTCCCGATCTACGAGGACTGATACGATGACCGACCCCCGTCGCCCCCAGGACAATGGCAGCTTCGTCAGCGATGCGCGCCATGAGCTTGCCGGAATGCTCCAGGATGGTCTCGACCATCCTTCGACCAGGCCGGTGCTCGTCTGGGGGGCGATGGGTGCGGTTGCAGGCGCGATGCTGCCCTTCGTATCGATCGGCCTCGGCCTTGCCGCAGGTGCCGGATACAAGTTCTACAAGCGCGTCCGGCCCGACTGACCGCGCCCTCTTTTCAAGGAAGTTCCCTCGTAAATGCGCTGTCCGTTCTGCGCCCACGACGATTCCCAGGTCAAGGACAGCCGCCCGACCGAGGACAACACCGCGATCCGCCGTCGCCGCCAGTGCTCCAGCTGCGGCGCGCGCTTCACGACTTTCGAACGCGTCCAGCTTCGTGAGATCACCGTGGTCAAGACCGGCGGCGAGAACGAGGAGCCGCGGCGCGAGCCTTTCGACCGCTCCAAGATCGAGCAATCGGTCACGCTGGCTTGCCGCAAGCGCGGTATCGACCGCGAAAAGATCGACCAGCTCGTTTCCGGCGTGCAGCGCCAGATCGAAACCTCGGGCGAAGCCGAAGTGGCCTCCCGCGAAATCGGCGAAATGGTGATGGACGGGCTGCGCCAGCTCGATTCGGTCGCCTACATCCGGTTTGCCTCGGTCTACCGTGCTTTCAACGAGGCCAGGGACTTCGAGGAATTCGCCGGAACCGTGCGCGATGTTGCCGATGATGAAGGAACTTCCACCAATGGCTGACAACCAGCCCGTCATCGTCCTCGTACGGCCGCAGCTGGGTGAGAACATCGGCAAGGCCGCGCGGGCCATGCTGAACTTCGGGCTTACCGAAATGCGGCTCGTCTCGCCGCGTGACGGCTGGCCGAACCCCTCCGCCGGACCCGCGGCCGCCAGCGCCGACCAGGTGCTCGATGGAGCGCAGGTTTACGAAACGCTCGCCGATGCCGTTGCCGACTGCGCCAATGTCTATGCGACGACCGTTCGCAAGCGCGGCGTCACCAAGCCGGTGGTCACGCCCGAGCAGGCTGCGCGCGAAATCCATACCGCGCCGGGCCGATCCGCCTATGTCTTCGGACCGGAACGCTCGGGCCTGGAAACCGAGGACGTGGCGCTGGCCCGCGCAATTCTGACCGTTCCGATCAATCCGGAATTCGCTTCGCTCAACCTGGCGCAGGCGGTGATCCTGTGCGCCTACGAATGGTCGAAGGGCGCCGATCTGGCACAGCCGACGGCAGAAGAGCTGCTCCCCCCTGCCCCGCAGGACGAACTGGAAGGCCTGATCGGCCATTTCGAGCGATTCCTGGAGACCAAGAACTACTTCTGGCCCGAAACGCGCGCGGCGGCCAATCGCCTGACCTTGCGCAACCTGCTGACCAAGCCGGGCTGGAATCACCTGGAAGTACGCACCTTGCGCGGCATTCTCAGCACGCTGGAGGACGCCCGGCGCAAGCGCGATTGAGCCGGTTTCGCGCGCGAATGCCTCGGCGCGCTTGACATTCCCTGACAACCCCGTAAGGGCCACGCCTTCACATGGCGCCTGCCTGTTTCGGCAGATCCGTCCATTCGGCCCCGCACCCCGGTGAAGCGGCGGCCGCAACCAGCGAAGTACGGCTGGTTGGTGCGCCCCGGGACAACACGGATCGCTGGCCAAGGTGGCCTGGCGACAAGCAGAACGGAGACGACACATGTCGAAGCGCAAGAGCGCCAAGTACAAACTCGACCGCCGCATGGGCGAGAACATCTGGGGTCGCCCCAAGAGCTCGGTCAACCGCCGCAGCTACGGCCCGGGCCAGCACGGCCAGCGCCGCAAGGGCAAGCTCTCGGACTACGGCATCCAGCTGCGCGCCAAGCAGAAGCTCAAGGGCTACTACGGCGACGTGACCGAGAAGCAGTTCAAGCGCACCTACCAGGAAGCGTCGAAGATGAAGGGCGACACCGGTCAGAACCTGATCGGCCTGCTCGAGCAGCGCCTCGACATGATCGTGTACCGCGCCAAGTTCGCGCCGACGATCTTCGCGGCTCGCCAGATCGTTTCGCACGGCCACATCCGCGTCAACGGCGTGAAGTGCAACATCGCTTCGCGTCGCGTGAAGGTCGGTGACGTCGTCAGCCTCGGCAACAAGGCCAAGGAAATGGCGCTGATCATCGAAGCGCAGAGCCTGCCCGAGCGTGAAGTTCCCGACTATGTCGCGCCCGACGGCAACGACAAGGTCACCTTCGTTCGCGTGCCCTCGCTCGACGAAGTGCCCTATCCGGTGAAGATGGAACCGAACCTGGTCGTCGAGTTCTACTCGCGCTAAGTCACGGTTTTCCGGAGACGGAATTCAGCAAGAGGGCGGTCCTTCCGGGGCCGCCCTTTTCGCATGGGCAGACACCCTCAAAAAATACACGATTCGAAGCCCTTGTCAGGAAACTGAAGCAGACTTCGCGCATTTGACCATCGTCATGCAGCGATACCGTTTCATCACTCCCCACCGCACCGGCAAATGGTACCCCGATCTCGATACCGCAAAGCGCTTCGCCTGCGAGATCGGGGCAGGCTTTCTCGATTCCAGAACCGGCCGATTCGTGGCCTACGTCGGCACCCGGCTTGAGGTCATGAAGGCGCGCGGCGCCAGACAGGGCAACGCCGCCGAACTGCACAAGGCTCCGGCCTGAAAACGGGCCTTATGCTCCCTGGCCGGGAAGTGGCTTCAACGTGATGTGGCCCGATGCCCATTTCCACAGGGCGTCGACTTCGCCCGCGGCCTTGCCGTCCGGCTCGATCTCTGCGGCAACCTCTCCCGTGCCTGAGGAGCGGTGAAAGGCAGCCCTTTCACCGAACTGGATCGGACAGACCTGCAGGCCCATTGCCTCGGCCGCCTTCGTCGCTTCCTCGATCATGCGGGTGGCCCGCGCTGGAACCGCGTTGAAGACGACGAAGGCCGGCTTGCGCGCATAGGACATCAGCCCGGCTGTCGCCTCGAGGGCATGAAGGTCGAAGGCGCGGGCACGGGTCGGGATCAGGACGAGATCGGCCACGCGCACCGCCTCACGCGATGCCGTGTCCCCGTGCGGCGGGGTATCGATGACGATCAGTTCGGCGCCGCCGCGCCGCGCCTTCTCTATCGTGCTGAACAGGCGTACCGGCGGGCAGGTCATGACTTCCGGCTTGAAATCGCCCCGCCAGTCCCCCCAGGTCGCGGAGGTGGCTTGAGGATCGGTGTCGATGACGCAGGTTTCCCGGCCGGCATAGACGGCGCTGGTGGCCAGATGGAGCGCCATGGTCGTCTTGCCCGAGCCGCCCTTCTGGCTGACGATCGCGATAGTCGGCATGAACAACGCCCCCTGTCCTGCTGCTCCGGCACCGGAAAATCCGATTCGAGTGGGAAATGCCGGTCAGGGGAGTGTCCGGGTGATGCCGGCCCTTGTCCATAGCCGCGCGACATTGTCCCGCGAAACCTGCACGGGAACGGTCGAAAGACTTGCCGCAGGGTCCGCGTGGGCCTGCCCCGGGCGCGATTACTTTCTCAGGTAATCCCGGCGGAAATCGGCAGCGAAGGCGGCAAAACGGCTCTCGGCGATTGCATCGCGCATGGTCTGCATGAGCTGCTGGTAGAACGAGACGTTGTGCTCGGTCAGCAGCATTGCGCCCAGGATCTCGCCGGAGCGGATCAGGTGATGCAGATAGGCTCGGCTGTAAGTGCCGCAGGTCGGGCACTTGCAGCGCTCGTCGATGGGGCCGTTATCTTCGGCATGACGCGCGTTGCGCATGTTGAGCGGACCATTCCAGGTGAAGGCCTGGCCATTGCGCCCTGAGCGCGTGGGCAACACGCAGTCGAACATGTCGACCCCGCGCTCGACCGCACCGACGAGATCGTCAGGCTTGCCCACGCCCATAAGATAGCGTGGCCGATCGACAGGCAACTGCCCGGGGGCAAACTCGAGCGTGGCGAACATCGCTTCCTGCCCCTCGCCCACGGCGAGGCCGCCGATCGCGTAGCCATCGAAGCCGATATCGACGAGGGCATCGGCACTGACCTGGCGCAAGCCTTCGTCGAGGGCGCCCTGCTGGATTCCGAAAAGCGCGGAATTGGCGGCATGTTCGCCGCCACTGTCAAAACCGTCGCGGCTGCGCCTCGCCCAGCGCATCGACATTTCCATCGAGCGGGCAATCACGTCGCGCGGCTGGTCGATCTTCGGACATTCATCGAAGCACATGACGATGTCAGAGCCGAGCAGGCGCTGGATCTCCATCGAGCGTTCGGGGCTGAGCATGTGCCGCGAACCGTCGAGGTGGCTGGCAAACGTCACCCCCTCCTCGGTGATCTTGCGAAGGTCGGACAGGCTCATGACCTGATAGCCGCCGCTGTCGGTAAGGATAGGCCGGTCCCAGTTCATGAACTTGTGCAGGCCGCCAAGACGCGCGACGCGCTCGGCGCCCGGGCGCAGCATCAGGTGATAGGTATTGCCCAGAATGATGTCGGCGCCGGTCGCGCGCACGCTCTCGGGCTTCATCGCCTTGACCGTGGCGGCAGTTCCCACCGGCATGAAGGCGGGCGTGCGGATCTCGCCGCGGCGCATCTTGATGACGCCGGTGCGCGCCTTGCCGTCGGTGGCGTGGATGGAGAATTCGAAACGCGGGTTCATGGCCGCGTCCGTTAGACCGGTCAGAAGCCGTAGACCAGTGAGAACCGCGAAATCGTATCGGTCTTGAGCGAGCCGGCCGGCGGCGCGGTTTCATGCTCTATGGAATAGGACAGCTTGGCCTTGAGGCCCTTCGCCATCCCCGCCTCGATCCCGGTGAGCGAAGTGAAGGTGCTGTTGTCGGATCCGACATAGCTCGAAGCATCCTGGCTCAGCGCCAGTGTCCCGTTGAGCTTCCAGTCGAAATCGAGCGAAGTCAGCGCCGACCAGGTGGTCTCCGAGGGATCGTCGATGTAGTTCGTTCGGCGCACCGCAGGACCTGCCTCGACCGACAGCGTCATGTTGCGGCGTTTGATGAGGCGGTAACCCAAACCTCCCGAGAACGAGAAGCGGTCTCGATAGCCCTGGATCTCGTCCTTCTCGTACTGCAGGCGGCCGTAGGTAAAGACACCGTCATTGATGGTATAGCGTGGCTGGTAGCTGGCCCCGTACTTCTCCCGCGTGACGGTGCCCGAATCCTTCTGGTAGTCCGCTGTCGCAAGGATCAGGTGCTCCCAGTCGATCCCCTTGCGATCGAGCTTGAGCGCGCCGGTGAAACCGAAGTTCGTGGTGTTGCCGGTGCTGTGGAAGGCGCCGAGTTCGATCTGTCCCTTCCACAGTTCCAGCACGCCCGATTCGCGAATGCGGCGCGTTTCGGCCTCGGTCTTGGCTGCGAGGCGGGCGGCCTTGTCGTCGAGATAGGCGCGGTGCATCGCCTTGATCTCGGCCTTGTCGTAAGGCTGCGTCTCGATCGCCATCTTCACGACGGCGGCCACCGTTGCGGAATCGTCCGTATCGATTGCCGCCTCGATCATCGCCTTGACGTTCTTGGGCAGGCTGGGCGGCGGGACTTCGATGAACGGCGTCGGCCAGGGATAGTCCGGCAGGTCCAGGCGCAGCGGTTCGGGCGCGAAATCCACCAGCCCTTCGTCGACCGAAAGCCTCGGCTCTTCGAGAGGCTGGGCCTGAACGGGGACGGCAAGCAGCAGGGACGGGAGGGCGACCGGGAGGAACGTCTTCAAGGGCATGACCGAATCGAATCTATGAAATCAGGAACGCAGGCGCCAGCCCGTCTTGAAGATCCATGCGATGAAGGCCACGCAAATCGCGAGGAACGCCAGAGTCATCCCCAGCGAAGTGGCAATCGAGAAGTCCGAGCTGCCATAGAAGCACCAGCGCAGACCGTTGACGAGATAGACGACCGGGTTAGCCATGGCCACCGAGCGCCAGGGTTCGGGCAGGACGTCGATCGAATAGAACGTACCGCCGAGGAAGGTCAGCGGAACGATGAACAGGACCGGCACGATGCCCAGCTTCTCGAAACTGTCAGCCCAGATCCCGAGAATGAAGCCGAATAGCGAGAAACTTGCCGATACCAGCAGGATGAAGCCCAGTGTGTAGAGCGGGTGCAGGATCGTGTAGTCGACGAAGAAGGTCGCCGTCCCCAGGATGATCGCGGCGAGGATCAGCGACTTGGTCGCTGCCGCCCCGACGAAGCCCACCAGCGTCTCGGCCGTGCCGACCGGTGCGGAGAGCAACTCGTAGATCGCTCCGGTGAAACGCGGCATGTAGATGCCGAAGCTGCCGTTGGACGTACTTTCGCTGAGCAGCGTGAGCAAAAGCAGGCCGGGCACGATGAAGGCCCCGTAATTGACCCCGTCCATCGTCTGCATACGGCCACCGATGGCCGCGCCGAAGACGACGAAATAAAGCACGGTAGTCAGCACCGGACCAAGGATGGACTGCATGGCGGTGCGCAGCGCGCGCGAGACTTCGCGCTTGTAGATGGTCCAGGCGCTGCGGGCGTTGAATGCGATCACTTCGCCTCTCCTTCAAGCAGATTGACGAAGATCTCTTCGAGGCTCGATTCGCGAATATCGATGGAAGTATAGTCGATGCCGGCTGCGACCAGCGTCTTGGTCAGTTCGGCCACTTCGGCCTTGCCGCCCCCCGCGCCGTCGCCTCCGCGATAACACAGTTCAGTGCCGCCATCGCCAAGAGTGACCGCGAAGCGCTCCAGCGACGCAGGAATGTCCGAAAGCGGCTGGGCCAGCGCGATGTGCGCTTCTGTCCTGCCAAGCTGCTTCATCATGACCGACGTCCGCTCGACCATGCGGATCCGTCCGGCCTGGATGATGCCGACCCGGTCGGCCATTTCCTCGGCCTCTTCGATGTAGTGCGTCGTCAGGATGATCGTGGTGCCCAGGTCGCGCAGCTTGGCGATCTGCTGCCACATGTCGCGGCGCAGTTCGACGTCGACGCCCGCGGTCGGCTCGTCAAGAAACAGAAGCTGCGGTTCGTGTGCCAGCGCCTTGGCGATCAGCACGCGGCGCTTCATGCCACCTGACAGGGCGCGGATCTGCTCATTGCGCTTGTCCCACAGGCTGAGCGCCTTGAGGATCTCCTCGATCTTGTCCGCGTCCGGCGGGAGTCCGAACAGCCCGCGCGAATAATTGACCGTGTGCATGACCGTTTCGAACATGTCGGTCGCCAGTTCCTGCGGCACCAGTCCGATCCGGGCGCGCAAGCTGCGCCAGTGCGAGCGCAGATCTTCGCCGAAAACGCGGATCGTGCCCGCACTGGGCCGCACCAGTCCGCACACCGCTCCGATCAAGGTCGTCTTGCCTGCCCCGTTCGGGCCCAGCAGGGCAAAGATCTCGCCCTTGCGGATTTCGAGGTCGACGCCGTGAAGCGCGGTAAAGCCGCCCGCGTAAGTCTTGGTGAGACCGCGAATTTCAAGAATGGATTCCATCATGCCTTGATGGGGCATGACGATGGCAGTTCCAAGACCTGGACCGTGAGATTGCGACGCAATTCCCACAAGTTGGACCGCCTGTATCCAGTCAGGGGAGCAACAGGCTGGAATCGCCGTAGGAATAGAAGCGGTATTGCGCGCCGATGGCGTGGGCATAGACCGCCTGCATCTTGTCCAGACCCATCAGTGCGCTGACCAGCATGAACAGGGTCGACTTGGGCAGGTGGAAGTTCGTCATCAATCCGTCGATCGCCTTGAAGCGATAGCCCGGGGTGATGAAGATCGAGGTGTCGCCTTCGAAGGGCCGGATCACGTCATCCTCGCCTGCGGCACTTTCCAGCAGGCGCAGGCTTGTCGTGCCTACGGCAATCAGGCGACCGCCAGCGGCGCGCGCGGCATTGAGACGGTTCGCCGTGGCCTGGTCGATCCGCCCCCATTCCGCATGCATCTTGTGATCGCTGGTATCGTCGGCCTTCACCGGCAGGAAGGTACCCGCCCCGACATGGAGCGTAAGCGTCTCGCGGGCGATGCCGGCTTCATCGAGCCGCTCGACGAGTTCAGGGGTGAAGTGCAGCGCCGCAGTCGGGGCGGCAACCGCGCCCTTCTCGCGCGCGAACATCGTCTGGTAGTCCGAGCGGTCGGCCTCATCGGTATCGCGCTTGCCGGCGATGTAGGGCGGCAGCGGCATGCGCCCTGCCCGCTCGAGCAGCACTTCGACCGGTTCGTCGCCCTCGAAGGCGAGCGTCCAGCTGCCGTCTTCGTGCCGCGCTTCCGCAATCGCGGTAACTTCGGCCGGAAACTCGACCCGGTCGCCGGGCCTGAGGCGCTTGGCGTTGCGCACGAAGGCCTGCCAGCGGCGCAGGTCGATGCGCTTGTGCAGGGTCGCGCCGATCCGCGCTTCGCCCCGGCGGCCTTCGAGCTGGGCGGGAATGACGCGGGTGTCGTTGAAGACCAGCACGTCCCCCTTGCGCAGCATCTGTGGCAGGTCGCGGACATGGCGGTCCGAGAACGGCGCATCGCCATCGACCACCAGCATCCGCGCGGCATCGCGCGGCCTCGCCGGACGAAGGGCTATGCGTTCGGTGGGAAGGTCGAAATCGAAGAGGTCAACGCGCATGGCCGCGCGCTAGAGCAGCGCGCGGATTTCGACAAGATCGTGCGTTGCGATTGCGCGCGACTGAGCGCCGCCTTGCGCCGCGCTCAGTCGGAACTGGAATTGCTGAGCTGGTCCGCGGTGATCGGGGCCGCCGTCGCCGAAGCCGCGACAGTGCCCGGTGCAGGCGGTGCCTTGTGGTCCGAGGCGAGCGAGGCCTGGACGATGCGCGTCGGGTTCTGCGGCGGCTCGCCGCGATGAATCGCATCGACGTACTGCATGCCCGAGATCACGCGGCCGAACACCGTGTACTTGTGATCGAGCGAGAAGCGCGGATAGAAAACGATGAAGAACTGGCTGTTCGCGCTGTTCGGATCGTTCGTGCGCGCCATCGATACGGTGCCGCGCAGGTGCGGCAGCGAATTGAATTCGGCCTCGAGGTCGGGGAGCTGCGAACCGCCCTGGCCGGTGCCCGTCGGGTCGCCGGTCTGCGCCATGAAGCCGTCGATCACGCGGTGGAAGATCACCCCGTTGTAGAAGCCCTGCTCGGCCAGCGTCTTGATCCGCTCGACATGGTGGGGCGCCCATTCCGGCATCAGGCGGATCGCCACGCGGCCGCCGTCCGAAAGATCCAGCACCAGGATGTTCTGCGGATCGTGCGACATGTCGGTATCGACTACCGGGGAGAGCGCCGGTGCGACCGGTGCGGGTACTTCCTTTTTCTTCGCCAGGGCCGGTGCAGCCACCAGCGCAAGCCCGATCATCGTCGCGGTGAGAGGAAGGCGAAATTTCATCGATTACTCACAAGCTGGAGCCAGTCATCGTGGGGGGCGATAGAGCGCCGGCGATGACGTGACAATGAACGAAACGGACTGATCTGTTCAGTAGTCGCCCTTGAGGCCGGTCGCGGCGATGCGTTCGACCACGTCGTCGCGAACCGCAGGGCTGACGAACTTGGAGATATCGCCGCCGAACATGGCGATCTCCTTCACCAGCTTGGATGCGATCGGCTGGAGACTGACATCGGCCATGAGGAAGACGGTCTCGATGTTCGCGTTGAGCTGCTGGTTCATGCCGGCCATCTGGTACTCGTACTCGAAGTCGGCAACGGCCCGCAGGCCGCGCACGATCACCGTTGCTCCCTGCTTTTCGGCAAACTTCATCAGCAGTGCGTTGAAGCCCACCACCGAGACGTTGTCGATGCCCAGATTCTCCACTTCTCGCTCCACCATCGCGATGCGCTCGTCGGGGGTGAACAGCGGGTTCTTCGACATGTTGGTTGTGACGCCGATGATCAGCCGATCGACCAGCTTGGCACCGCGCCGGATGATGTCGGCATGACCGCGCGTGATCGGATCGAAAGTGCCGGGATAAACGCCGACGCGTTCGCCAGCGGTCTTCAAGGCCGTCATCAATGATCCCTCTCGATGATGTAGCGCGCCACGGCGCGCAGCAGGTCTGCTTCCTTGCCGTAGTGCGCAAGGTACGCGATCGCCTGATCAACCAGCAGCCGCGCCTGTTCACGCGCGCGTTCGGGGCCGAGCAGCGACACGAAGGTTTCCTTCCCGGCGCTGGCGTCCTTGCCCACCGCCTTGCCGGCGGTGGCGGCATCGCCTTCATAATCGATCAGGTCGTCGGCGATCTGGAAGGCAAGCCCGATGTCGCGCGCATAGCCGCGAAGGTGCGTGCGCCCTTCCGGCGAGACCCGGCCCAGGATCGCGCCCATCTCGACCGCTGCTCCCAGCAGGGCCCCTGTCTTGAGCTGTTGCAGGCGGGTGACGGTCTGCAGGTCGAACTCGCTCGTCTCGGCGACGAGGTCCATCATCTGGCCGCCCGCCATGCCGTGCGCGCCGCTGGCATGGCCAAGCGCCTGGACCAGTTCGATGCGGGTGAAGGGATCGGCGCAAGTCGCCGGATCGGCCAGCACCTCGAATGCGAAGACGTGCAGCGAATCCCCGGCCAGAACCGCCGTCGCCTCGTCGAAAGCGATGTGGACGGTCGGCTTGCCATGGCGCAGCGCATCATCGTCCATGCACGGCAGGTCATCGTGGATCAGCGAATAGACGTGGATCGCCTCGATCGCGACGGCCGCCCGCACCGCAGCCCCGCGGTCGACGCCGTACATTTCGGCCACCGAGGTCAGCAGGAGCGGACGCAGCCGCTTGCCGCCGCCGATCGCGGCATAGCGCATGGCTTCGATCAGGCGCGCGCGCGCATCTTCCGGAACCGGCAACAGTGCATCGAAAGCGCCGTCGATCTCGGAAGCGATGCGCGCAAGACCCTCTGCGAGCAGCGAGTCGGTTACGCCCTGGGCCACGACTCAGCGATCCGCGGCATCGAAAGGCTGGGTGCCGGACGGCATCCCGTCGGGGCCGGCGACGATCTTCTCGATCCGTGCCTGGGCCGCATCGAGGCGCTTCTGGCAATGCTTGCGCAGCTCTTCACCACGTTCGTAGAGCGTGATCGAATCTTCCAGCGGCACGTCACCGCTTTCGAGCTTGCGCACCACGTCTTCCAGCGCGCGCAGCGCATCCTCAAAGCTCAAGGCGTCGATGTTCGGGGTCTCTCCGTTCATGCCGCAGCAATGGCCGTCTCGTGTCACACGGTCAAGGTGGGAACCGGAGAATCGCGTTTTGCCATGCCCTTGGCGTCAGGAACCCTGAATCAGGGCGTGAAAGCGGACTAGCGCGCGCGCGATGACATGGCTAAGGCGCGTCGCATGAGCGGAATCACCCCTGAAGTCGTCGAGGCCCACGGCCTCAGCCCCGAGGAATACGAGCGCGTCCTTCATGCGCTCGGCCGAGAACCGAACCTTGTGGAACTCGGCATCTTTTCGGTCATGTGGTCGGAGCATTGCTCGTACAAGTCGAGTCGCTTCCACCTCAAGAAGTTGCCGACCGAGGCACCCTGGGTCATCCAGGGCCCCGGCGAGAACGCCGGCGTCATCGACATCGGCGACGGCCAGGCGGCCATCTTCAAGATGGAGAGCCACAACCACCCCAGCTACATCGAGCCCTACCAGGGCGCGGCGACGGGCGTCGGCGGCATCCTGCGCGACGTCTTCACGATGGGCGCGCGCCCGGTCGCGAACATGAACGCGCTGCGCTTCGGTAGCCCGGAGCACCCGAAGATGAAGCACCTCGTGCAGGGCGTGGTCGCGGGAATCGGCGGCTACGGCAACTGCGTGGGCGTGCCCACCGTCGGCGGTGAGACGAATTTCCACAAGGCCTACGACGGCAACATCCTCGTCAACGCGATGACCGTGGGCGTGGCCGAAACCGACAAGATCTTCTACTGCGCCGCCACCGGCCTGGGTAACCCCATCGTCTACGTCGGCTCGAAGACCGGCCGCGACGGCATTCACGGCGCCACCATGGCCTCTGCCGACTTCGACGAGAACTCGGACGAGAAGCGCCCGACCGTGCAGGTCGGCGATCCCTTCACCGAGAAGCTGCTGATCGAGGCCTGCCTCGAGCTGATGGCGACCGATGCTATCGTCGCGATCCAGGACATGGGCGCGGCGGGCCTCACCTCTTCCTCGGTCGAAATGGCCAGCAAGGGCGGCGCGGGCATCCGGCTCAACATGAACAAGGTGCCCTGCCGTGAAGAGGCGATGACGCCTTACGAGATGATGCTTTCGGAGAGCCAGGAGCGCATGCTCATGGTCCTCAAGCCGGGCAAGGAAGCCATGGCCGAAGCGATCTTCAGGAAGTGGGAACTCGACTTCGCGGTGATCGGTGAAGTCACCGATACCGGCCACATGGTCCTCGAGTTCGACGGCGAAGTGGTCTGCGACATTCCGCTCGGCCCGCTCGCCGACGATGCGCCGGAATACGAGCGCCCCTACGTCAGCCCCGAAGAGTACAAGGCATGGGCCAAGGTGCCCGCGCTGGGCGACGTGCCCGAAAGCACAGACCTGGGCGCGGATCTGCTCAAGCTGATGGGCGGGGCGGACCTCGCTTCGCGCAAGTGGATCTGGGAACAATACGACAGCCAGGTCGGCGCGGATACCATGCAAAAGTCAGGCGGCGATGCCGCGGTCGTGCGTGTCCACGGTACGCAGAAGGCGCTGGCGATCAGCACCGACTGCAGCCCGCGCTACTGCTATGCCGACCCTTACGAGGGCGGCAAGCAGGCGGTCGCAGAGACCTACCGCAACATCTGCGCGGTCGGCGGCCTGCCGCTGGCAATCACCAATTGCCTCAACTTCGCGAACCCGCAGCGCCCGCAGATCATGGCGCAGATCGTCGGCTGCCTCAACGGCATGGGCGATGCCTGCCGCGCGCTCGACTATCCGATCGTGTCCGGCAACGTCTCGCTCTACAACGAATCGAAGGCCACCGGCGGCGGCTCGGCGATCCTGCCGACACCGGCAATCGGCGGCGTCGGCCTGCTCGTCGACCACGACAAGATGGCTACCATCGCCTTCAAGAACGAAGGCGACGACATCTTCGTGCTGGGCGGTTCGGGCACGCACCTCGGCCAGTCGCTGTGGCTGCGCGAGATTGCCGGCCAGGAAGCGGGCGAAGCGCCGAAGGTCGATCTCGATGCCGAACGTGCCAACGGCGCAACCGTGCGTGAATGGATCGGCCAGGACAAGGTCACCGCCGTCCATGACATCAGCGACGGCGGCCTGCTGGTCGCGCTTGCCGAAATGGCCCTCGCCAGCGGCAAGGGTTGCATCCTCGACAACGCGCTTTCCACTGCCGAAGCTTTCGGTGAAGATCAGGGCCGCTACGTCGTGACGGCCCCGGCCGGAACCGAACTGCCCGGTGCGGTCAGAATCGGCAGCGTGGGCGGAATCAAGGTCGCCGGCGTCGAAATCGCGGATCTTCGCGAGGCCAACGAGGCGTTCTTCCGGGACTGGATGGAGGCGTAACACCCTTCCGCCAGTCCGGCGGCTGATCTCCCTCCCCATTGCTTCGCAACGGGGAGGAACTCAGCGAAGGTACAACCCCGCCATCAATCGCGGACCCAGTCCTTCTCGGGAACGCCCAGCAGGCGCAGGACCGAGGTGAGGTCTCCGCGGTTGATCCAGCCATTTGCGGCAGCGCGCGCCTTGGGCTTGGCGTGGTAGGCAATGCCGTAAGTGGCCGCTTCAAGCATCGGGATGTCATTGGCGCCATCGCCTGTGGCAAGGCTCGTCGCACCTTCGGCCAGCTCGGCCATGATCGAAAGCAGCGTGCCCTTCTTCACCGAACTGTCGACGATGCCGCCGACAAGGCCGCCGGTCAGCTTGCGATCCGCAACTTCAAGGCGATTGCCGACGACCTCTTCGAAGCCCAGCCATTCGGCGACCGGATCGGCGAAGTGGTGGAAGCCGCCCGTTACCAGCACGGTACGGCAACCCAGCTTCTTGAGCGTCTGCACCAGAACCTTCGATCCGGGCATGGGCTGGATACGACCGGCAAGGCACTGGTCGATCGCTTCGACCGACAGGCCCTCAAGCAATCCGACGCGTTCGCGAAGGGCCTGCTCGAAGTCCAGCTCACCCTGCATGGCTCGTTCGGTAATGTCGGCGATGCGATCCTTCAGGCCAGCGAAGTCCGCCAGCTCATCGATGCATTCCTGCCCGATCATGGTCGAATCCATGTCGGAAATGAACAGCGCGGGCACTTGCGGCTCGCTTTCGCAGACGAGGCCGTCGGTCACCTCGAAATGCGCATCGAGCGATGCGCGCATGGCCAGCGCATCGCTGTCGGGCGACTCGATCTGCATCGTCTGTCCGCAGAAATCGAGCATCGATGCCTCGGCCAGGCGCACGCCCCGTTGCTCCATGTCGGCACGGGCCGCGTCGATTCTTGCGGAGAGATGATCCGGTTCTGCTATCAGCCGGGCAATGAGCACTGCAAATATCCTTGATGCATCGTTGAATATCGCGGCCGCAGACCGGCCACCGCTGGCGCTCATCGCAGGGCCGACCGCCAGCGGCAAGAGCGATTGTGCGGTCATGCTGGCACGGGAACTCGAAAGACTCGGCCGCCGCTGCGTCGTCGTCAATGCCGACAGCTCGCAGGTCTATGCCGACCTGCAGGTCCTGAGCGCGCGGCCGACGTTCGAGGAAATGGGCGGGATCGAGCACCGCCTGTTCGGAGACTGGGACGGGTCGCGAAGCTGCTCCGCCGCCGACTGGGCGCAAGCTGCACGGCAGACGATCTCGGCGATCCACGCTGAAGGCGCCCTGCCCATCCTCGTCGGCGGTACCGGCCTTTATATAAAGACCCTGCTGGAAGGCATCGCTCCGATCCCGGCGATAGATCCTGCCATCCGCGATTCCGTTCGCGCGCTGCCCGTCGATGAGGCCTTTGCCGCGCTCCGGCAGGAAGACCCGGAGCGTGCCAGTCGCCTCGCCCCAGCGGACACCGCCCGCATCGCTCGCGCACTGGAAGTCGTCCGGTCGAGCGGGAAGACGCTGGCGCAATGGCACGCCGAGACTTCAGGCGGCATCGCCAATGCCGTCACCGTTTTTCCCGCGATCCTCCTGCCCGAACGGCAGGCGCTCTACCGCCGCTGCGACCTGCGCTTCGAGCGGATGATCGAGCGCGGCGCGCTTGCCGAAGTCGAGACGCTCCTTACCCGCGATCTCGACCCCGCCCTGCCGGTGATGCGTGCAATCGGCGTACCAGAGCTTGCCGGAGTCGTGCGCGGAGACTGGCCCCTCGTGGACGCCATCGCGCGCGGCAGTCAGGCAACCCGCAACTACGCCAAGCGACAATTCACCTGGCTGCGGCACCAGCCCCCGGAAGATTGGCCAAGGCTGTCGTTTGAAAATTTTGATTCTAATGCAATACACGAAATTTTATTTCGAATTTTTCATTTGACGTAACATTTACGGTCCCGTACAGGCCACCAACACCTGCTGATGGAAGTTATGCAGGGAGGAGAGGATGACCCGGCGCGACGATTGTCGTGTCGGGTCGGTTTCATTAGAGAGCGCGTAGCCTGTGGAAATGCTTGTTTCCGGGGCTGATCCCCTTATGGAGGCGAGCTTTCTGAAGCGGTCTCTTGCGGGTCGCACACCAGAATACGAAGAGGAATGTGTTGTGAGTGAAGAGCGCAGCGGCGCGAACATCTTGGTCGAAAGCCTGGTCCGCCAGGGTGTCGAATTCGTATTCGGCTATCCCGGTGGCGCCGTGCTTCCGATCTACGATGCTCTCTTCGGTGACGAACGGCTTCGGCACATCCTCGTGCGTCACGAAGCAGGCGCGGCCCATGCCGCCGAAGGCTATGCCCGTTCGACCGGCAAGCCCGGCGTCGTGCTGGTCACCTCCGGCCCGGGCGCGACCAATGCCGTCACCGGCATTGCCGATGCCTTCCTCGATTCGATTCCGCTCGTCGTCATCACCGGCCAGGTTCCGACCGCGCTGATCGGCTCGGATGCATTCCAGGAAGCCGATACCGTCGGAATCTCGCGGCACTGCACCAAGCACAACTACCTGGTGAAGGATCCGGCCGATCTGGCCGCGACCATCGACGAGGCATTTCAGATCGCTACGACCGGCCGTCCCGGCCCCGTCCTGATCGACATTCCCAAGGACGTCCAGATCGCCACCGCGCCCTGGACCGACGCCCCCGCGCAGCGCCGCAACCGCTACTCGCCCCCGACGCAGGGCGGCGCTGACGAGATCGCGCAGGCCGTCGACATGATTGCCGCGGCCAAGGCTCCTGTCCTCTACACCGGCGGCGGCATCATCAACTCGGGGCCGCGCGCGACGCAGCTCCTTCGCGAACTGCAGGCGAAGACCGGCGCTCCCGTCACCTCGACGCTGATGGGCCTGGGCGCCTTCCCGGCCGACCACGCGGACTGGCTGGGCATGCTGGGCATGCACGGCACCTACGAAGCCAACATGGCGATGAACCAGTCGGACCTGATCGTCTGCCTCGGCGCCCGCTTCGACGACCGTGTGACCGGCCGCCTCGACGCCTTTGCGCCGAACTCGAAGAAGATCCACGTCGACATTGACCGTTCGTCGATCAACAAGACGGTCCATGTGGACCTGCCCATCGTCGGCGACTGCGCTTCGGTGATCGAGCAGATCCTCGATGGCTGGGGCAGCCGCAAGCCGCAGGACCTGACCGCGTGGAAGGTCCGCATCGAAGGCTGGCGCGAAAGGAAGAGCCTGTCGTTCCCGCACAGCAAGGAGGCAATCATGCCCCAGCTGGCGATCCAGCGGCTGTTCGAGCTGACCAAGGACAAGGACCCGGTGATTTCCACCGAAGTCGGCCAGCACCAGATGTGGGCGGCGCAGCACTTCCACTTCTTCGGTCCGAACAAGTGGCTGACCTCGGGTGGCCTCGGCACCATGGGCTACGGTCTGCCCGCCGCGATCGGCGCCCAGTGCGGAAATCCGGACAGCCTCGTCATCGACATCGCTGGCGACGCCTCGATCCAGATGAACATCCAGGAGATGGGCACCGCCACGCAGTATCGCCTGCCGGTCAAGGTCTTCATCCTCAACAACGAGTGGATGGGCATGGTCCGCCAGTGGCAGGAGCTCACGTATGAGAGCCGCTATTCGAACTCCTATTCGGACAGCCTGCCAGACTTCGTGAAGCTGGCAGAGGCCTATGGCTGGAAGGGCATTCGCATCGAGAACGAAAGCCAGCTCGACGCGGGCATCAAGGCCATGATCGAGCATGATGGCCCGGTCATCGTCGATTGCCTGGTCGCCAAGGAATCGAACTGCTTCCCGATGATCCCCTCGGGCGCCTCGCACACCGAGATGATCCTCTACGGAGACACCGTGGCCGGCACCATGGACGACGAAGCCAAGGCGCTCGTCTGAGCCGGCCCCGAAGGAAAACATGATGATGCATATCAAGCACGAGGCCGAAGAACGGCACGTCCTGACCGTCACGGTCGACAACGAGGCCGGTATCCTCGCCAAGATCGCCGGTCTGTTCACCGCGCGCGGCTACAACATCGACAGCCTGACCGTGGCCGACATCACCGAGAACCACTCGGTAAGCCGGATCACGATCGTTACCCACGGCCCGCCGAGCCAGATCGACCAGATCCACGCTCAGCTGGAGCGCCTCGTACCGGTCCACAAGGTCGTCGACCTGACCGAAGTCGGCCCTTACGTGCAGCGCGAACTGGCGCTGGTGAAGGTGGCCGGCGTCGGCGAGAAGCGCGTCGAGGCGCTGCGCATCGCGGATGTGTTCCGGGCCAAGCCGGTCGACACGACCACCGGCAGCTTCATCTTCGAACTGACCGGTGCGCCGGACAAGATCGACACTTTCGTCACCTTGATGCGCGAACTCGGCCTCGTCGAGGTCGGACGCACCGGCATCGTGGCGATGATCCGAGGGGCGGAAGAAGCCTGATTTTTTGAGTTTGCGTCGTCCCGGACCGAATTTCGGGACCTTCGGCCCCTGCGGCGGCGCATGATCGACAGCGATCCCGGCACATGCCGGGATGACGGAAGGAAAGACCAATGAAAGTCTATTACGACGCCGATTGCGACATCAACCTGATCACCGGCAAGAAGATCGCCATTCTCGGCTACGGCAGCCAGGGCCATGCCCACGCGCAGAACCTGCGCGACAGCGGCGTGAAGGAAGTGGCCATCGCGCTGCGCGAAGGTTCGGCAACTGCCAAGAAGGCCGAAGCTGCCGGCTTCAAGGTCCTGACGAACAAGGAAGCAGCCGCATGGGCCGACGTGCTCATGATCCTGGCGCCCGACGAGCACCAGGCCGCAATCTACGCCGCCGACATTCATGAGAACCTGAAGCCGGGCGCGGCGCTCGCCTTCGCCCACGGCCTCAACGTCCACTTCGGCCTGATCGAACCCCGCGCCGACATCGATGTCTTCCTGATCGCGCCGAAGGGCCCGGGCCACACCGTGCGTTCGGAATACCAGCGCGGCGGCGGCGTGCCCTGCCTCATCGCGATCCATCAGGACGTGACCGGCAATGCGCAGGATATCGCCCTCGCCTATGCTTCGGGCGTCGGTGGCGGCCGCTCGGGCATCATCGAGACCAACTTCCGCGAAGAGTGCGAAACCGACCTGTTCGGTGAGCAGGCCGTTCTGTGCGGCGGCGCGACCGCCCTTGTCCAGGCTGGTTTCGAAACCCTCGTCGAAGCCGGTTATGCGCCCGAGATGGCCTACTTCGAGTGCCTTCACGAGCTGAAGCTGATCGTCGACCTGATGTATGAAGGCGGCATCGCCAACATGCGCTACTCGATCTCGAACACCGCCGAATACGGCGACATCAAGACCGGTCCGCGCATCATCACCGATGAGACCAAGAAGGAAATGAAGCGCGTACTGGAAGACATCCAGTCGGGCCGTTTCGTCAAGGACTTCGTGATGGACAACCGCGCCGGCCAGCCCGAGCTGAAGGCTTCGCGCAAGGCTGCCCTGCGTCACCCGATCGAGGAAACCGGCGCCAAGCTGCGCGCGATGATGCCCTGGATCGGTGCCAACGCACTGGTCGACAAGACCAAGAACTAATTCAAAACAGACGGAAAAGACGAACGGCTTGCGTCGTTCGTCTTTTCGGAACAAACTCCCGGCCGGGCCGTTCGCAACAGAACGTAACGACCGGGAGGACTTCCTGATGAACCGACTGCTCGGCGCTGCCTGCGCCCTGCCGCCCGCAATTGCCTTTGCAGCTGCTTTCGCGCTTTCCACGCCGCTTCCTGCGCAGGAAGCGGAAGCCGACCCCGCACCTGCTGCACCACCCTCTGCTTTCGGCAAACCCGATCCATCATTGGTCAGCGGTGGGCATTACGTGGCCGATCCGCACCACACGCTCGTCGAATGGAGCGTCGATCACCTCGGCTTCACGCCCTATTTCGGGATTTTCGGCGACGCCACCGGAACGCTGGACATCGATCCCAAACGCCCCGAACAGGCGCGCGTTGCCATGAGCATTCCCGTGGCAAGCGTCACCGTCGCCAGCGCCGGATTGAAGAGCCACCTGCTCAAGGCCCCCGCCAGCGAAGGCGGGAAGCCCGACTTCTTCGGCCCCAATCCGGAAGACGCGCGTTTCGTCTCCACCTTGGTCAGGATCACCGGGGACCAGCAGGCGGAGATGACCGGCAATCTCACGCTCAACGGCATCACCAAGCCGGTCACCCTGCAGGTTCTCTTCCACGGCGCCGGGACGGTGCCGCCGCAGATGGGCGGCGGCGAAGGACTTGGATTCGATGCGACGGGTACGCTCAAGCGCAGCGACTTCGGGCTCGATTTCGGAATTCCGATGGTATCCGATCAGGTCGAACTCAAGATCGCTGCCGCTTTCATGAAGGACGCAGCCAAGGCCGCGCCCTGAACATGACCTGATTCGCCGGGTCACCGGCGGTACATGTGCCTTGCTGCAGCGCCCCAAGTCATTAAGGGTAACTTCCTGAAATGGAGTACGAAAAGATGACTGCACACCGCCCGATGATGCTCGCCGCCGCCCTGGGCGGCAGCCTCCTCGCATTGAGCGCATGCACCGCCGATCAGGCCGCGCCGGAGACCGCGCCGCCCGCGCCTGTCGCCCAGAGCTGCGGAGCCGAGCAGCTCGGTTCCTATGTCGGCCAGCCTGCGAGCGACGAAGTGCTCGGCCTCATCCAGCAATGGCGCGGCGACAATCCAATCCGCGTGCTCAAGCCCGGTTCGGCCATGACGATGGATTATCGTCCGAACCGACTCAACGTGTTCCTCGACGCCAAAGGCGTGATCGAGAAATTCGAGTGCAATTGACGCGCTGACAACAGGCCCTCACCGCCGCGGCCATCCCGCTGCGCAGCGATCGGCAGCGCACGGGATCGGCCGCGTTTACCCCCTTTACATCTCCTCCGGCTGTCCCCATAGGCACAGTCATGACTCTCCGGCTTGGCCTTCTTCTGCGACTTACCCGCCCTTGGGCGTGAGGTGACGCGTCGTCCGGTCGGCGCGCTCGGCGCTCAAGGGACCTGATAAGACGACACGCAAAGCGCAGACTTTCCCGAGCGAGACATTACCCATGACTATGTTGAAAGACCCTTCGGTCAAATATCGCCCTTTCCCGCAGATCCAGCTGCAGGAGCGCCGGTGGCCCTCGCAGGTCATCACGAAGGCGCCGCGCTGGCTCTCCACCGACCTGCGTGACGGCAACCAGGCGCTGATCGATCCGATGAGCTCGGAAAAGAAGACCCGCTTCTTCGACCTGCTCATCAAGGTTGGCCTGAAAGAGATCGAAGTCGGCTTCCCCAGCTCGGGCGCGACCGACTATGACTTCATCCGTGGTCTGGTCGACACCGGACGTATCCCCGAGGACGTACTGGTGCAGGTGCTGACCCAATCGCGGCAGGACCTGATCGAAAAGTCGTTCGAAAGCCTGGCCGGCGTTCATGCCGCCATCGTCCACCTCTACAACGCCGTCTCGCCGCTGTGGCGTCAGGTCGTTTTCGGCATGGACCAGTCCGAAGTGCGCCAGATCGCGGTCAACGGCGCGAAGGTCATGCGTGACCAGGCGGCGAAGTACCCGCAGACCAAGTGGCACTTCGAGTACTCGCCCGAGACCTTCTCAACCGCCGAGCTCGATTTCTCGATCGAGTGCTGCGAAGCGGTGATGGAAGTGCTCCAGCCCACGCCGGAACATCCGATCATCCTCAACCTGCCGGCGACGGTCGAGGCAGCGACGCCGAACATCTACGCCGACCAGATCGAGTACTTCTGCCGCAACCTGCCCAACCGCGAAAGCGCGGTGATCAGCCTGCATACCCACAACGACCGGGGCACAGGCGTGGCTGCAGCGGAGCTGGGACTGATGGCCGGCGCCGACCGTGTAGAGGGTTGCCTGTTCGGCAACGGTGAGCGCACCGGCAACTGCTGCCTGGTGACAGTCGCTCTCAACATGTACACGCAAGGCGTTGATCCCGGGCTGGATTTCTCGGACATCGACGAAGTCATCCAGACCGTCGAGTACTGCAACCAGCTCAAGGTGCCCGAACGCCACCCCTATGGCGGGGAATTGGTCTTCACCGCTTTCTCCGGCTCGCACCAGGACGCGATCAAGAAAGGCTTCGCCGCGCGCGAGAAGCGCAATGACGAGACCTGGGCGGTGCCCTACCTGCCGATCGACCCGGCGGACCTGGGGCGCAACTACGAGGCGGTCATCCGCGTCAACTCGCAGTCGGGCAAGGGCGGCTTTGCCTGGGTGATCGAGCAGGACCAGGGCCTCAAGCTGCCCAAGCGCATGCAGGCGCATTTCTCCGGCCATGTGCAGGACCTGGCCGACGAGCTGGGCCGCGAACTGCAGGCCGGCGATATCTGGGAAGTCTTCCGCAAGGTCTATCGCATCGATGAGCCGCAGCACTTCCAGTTGATCGACTGGGACGAAAAGCGCGCCTCGGACGGCACCCGCGTCTTCGCCGGCAAGATCGGTGTCGACGGCAAGGAACAGACCGTTTCGGGCCGCGGCAATGGCCTGATCTCCTCGGTCACGGCGACTCTGGCCGAGAGCTTTGGCGTAACCCTCGAAGTGCGCGACTACGCCGAGCATTCGATGGGCTCAAGCTCGGATGCCCGCGCCGCCGCCTACGTCGAGTGCGTGACGAGCGACGGCCGCACCATCTGGGGCGTCGGCATCGACGAGGACGTCGCAACCGCCAGCGTGCGGGCCATGCTCAGCGCGGCGAACGCGGCCAGCAACGGCGCCTGATCAGGCGACAACAGAGTGGGGGCTTGCCGGATGGCAGGCCCCTTTCGCTTTTACGCCTTGTTTCGGAGCATCCCCAGAACGGATTTACGCAGCCTCTCGACAGCGCTGCCCGAGGGCATTAGTGCTGCCGTTTAATCGATTGATTAAACGGAACTGAAATTGGCCCTTCCCGCGCTCTTCGAGAATCTGCGCCTCCCGGTCATCGGCTCGCCGATGTTCATCGTCTCCAATCCGGACCTCGTCATCGCGCAAGTGCGCTCGGGCATTGTCGGCAGCTTTCCGGCCCTCAACGCGCGTCCCGCCAGCCAGCTCGACGAATGGCTGCACCGGATCAGCGAGGAAACCGCCGATTGCGGCGTCCCCTTCGCCGTCAACCTCATCGTCCACCGTTCCAACAACCGGTTGGATGAGGACCTCGCGATGTGCGCGAAATGGAAGGTCCCGCTTGTCATCACCTCGCTGGGCGCACGCGAAGACGTCAACGCCGCGGTTCACGACTGGGGTGGCCTCGTCTTTCATGACATCATAGACAACCGCTTCGCGCGCAAGGCAGTCGAGAAGGGGGCCGACGGCCTGATCGCGGTCGCAGCCGGAGCCGGCGGTCATGCCGGGGCGCAATCGCCTTTCGCGCTGATGCAGGAAATCCGTGAGTGGTTCGAAGGTCCGCTCGCGCTCTCGGGTGCCATCGCATGCGGTCGCTCGATCCTCGCCGCGCAAGCTCTGGGGGCCGACTTCGCCTATATCGGCAGCCCCTGGATCGCGACGCCGGAAGCCAACGCGGTCGCAGGCTACAAACAGTCGATCGTCGACAGTCACGCCGCCGACATCGTCAATTCCAGCCTCTTCACCGGTGTTCACGGCAATTACCTGCGCCCTTCGATCGAAGCGGCCGGCATGGATCCGGACAATCTTCCCGAGGGCGACAAGAGCCAGATGGATTTCGGATCGGGCGGAAAGATGGAAGCCAAGGCCTGGAAGGACATCTGGGGCGCAGGGCAAGGCATCGGCGCGATCAAGGCAATCGAACCGGTTGCCGACCGTGTCGCCAAGCTTCACGCCGGGTATGAGGCAGCAAAGGCCGATCTGCTGGCCCGCACCGGGCAGACCTGACGCGCGCGCCTAGCGCTTGCGCCAGACCCAGACCCGATCCTCGAATTGCGAGGGTTCGGCCAGCAGTGCGGCACCGGCAACGGTAAGTTCCATGGGAAGCAGCAGCCGCCCCTGTCGCACCAGCTGATCGACCACGCCGACAGCGAGGCGCATGGTGCTTGCCTCGTCTTCACCTTCCGCGCCGACGAGATGCATTTCCTGACCGGTAAAGTGGATCAGCCCTTCGCTGACGATGCTGCCGTCCGATTTGAACGACAGCGAGGTGAGACACTGCGCCGGAAAAGGCCCGCCGGCCAGCCAGTTGAGCGCCGAGCGCGAGAACGCGTGCGGTTCCGCCACGGTGCCCGCCATATCCCAGGAGATCGCCGCAACGGGCAAGTGAAGCGCCAGATTGGCGACGAGCCCCGCCAGTGCCCTGACGACCGGGAGCAAGGTCGCGCCCGCTGAAACATGCTCACCGGGCGCGATCCGAATGACCTGCCCATTGGGCGAATGGCGGCCATCGCCGTCCTGAAGCGCTTGACCTTCTGCAAAGCGCAGATCGAATGCCAGCCCTCCGGAAAGCACCTCTATCGCATTGCCGGGAACACGGGATCGATTGGCGACAACCGCGCCGATCCCCAGCATCGCCGGCGAATCAAAAAGGGACACCAGAGCGCAAGCAGTTGGTCGTGCGCCTTCGGCAAAGAGGAGCGACGCACCGGGATTGGAATTTTCGTGAGGGCTGTCCGGGGGTGACATGTGGTACTTTCAGAGACTTAGGCGTAAAATCGTCGATTTGCCTGCTTGCCCCCGACGCCGTCGAGCCGGTTGCCGAAACTTAATCCGGCAGGCCGCCACTTCAGAAAATGCCTATCGAAAGCCCTTCGCCCATCAACACGCCCAGTTCTCGGCATTCCTCCAGACGCCTGCTCGGGACCGTCTTTTGGGCGAGAATTTCCTGCGGCGTCTGCGCCTGCAGATTGACGATCATCGGTTCGGCCACCCGCTTGAGCCGCCAGCCCCTGGCTATGCGATCGATCTGCGCCTGTGCGCCCGCCCCATCCGATCCCGCCGCAATGACAGTGGCATAGGCCCTGCCCTCGATACGGCCGAGCACCGGATAATAACAGCGGTCGAACATCTCCTTCATCATGCCGGACATCGTCGCGAGATTTTCCGGACAGACGAAGACATAGGCACCTGCGACCAGCAGATCCTCTGGCACGACATCCGCCGCTGCAATCAGCCGCGCGCGGCTTCCGGCCCCCTCGGCCACTTGCGCCGCCATCGCCCGCGAGGCACCCGTCCGCGAATGCCAGATGACGGCGAGAACTGCCTCGCTCACGGCAACAAGTCCGGGCCCATGGGGCGGATTGCCAGATCGGGGGGAAGCGCTGCCATCCAGCGAATTTAGGCCCGCTCGGGGCCCGCTGTCACGCCCTGCCCTGTTGAAAGGGCATGAACCTGTGGGCTGAAGCCTTCCCGCTGGTGACGCGCTCGTATAATCGGGATGGCATGACTTCTCGATCTGCTTCACTCTTCGGCATCGACAAATCCCTCACCGGCAAGGCCTGGCGCTGGCGCGGCGGCAACATGGACCTCTCGGACGGCCCGGGCGGGCTGGAAAACGACATCGTCACCCAGCTCCTGCTTTCGCGCGGCGTCCCGCGTGAGGAGCTGGACCGCCATCGCACCCCCTCGCTGCGGGCTTTCCTGCCCGATCCGTCCGAATTCCGCGACATGGACGCCGCCGCCGAAAGGCTGGCACAGGCGATCATGACCGGCGAGGCCGTGACGGTCTATGGCGACTACGACGTCGACGGAGCGACGAGCGCAGCCCTGCTGATCCTGCTGATGCGCTCACTGGGGCACGATGCCCGCTACTACATTCCCGACCGCCTGCTTGAAGGCTACGGCCCATCGGGAGAGGCGCTCGTACGCATTGCCGGAGAAGGCTCCAGTCTGATCGTCACCGTCGACTGCGGCGCGATGGCGCATGAAGCGCTGGAAATGGCCCACGGCGCGGGTGTCGACGTGATCGTCGTCGACCATCACAAGTGCTCTCCGGAACTGCCGCGCGCCGCTGCGCTGGTCAATCCGAACCGTCTCGACGAAAGCGCCATCGGCGCCGATCACGGCCATCTTGCCGCCGTCGGTGTCGCCTTCCTGCTTGCCGTCGCCACTGTGCGCACCTTGCGCCGTCAGGGCTTCTTCGCCGAGCGCCGCGAACCAGACCTTTTCGCACTTCTCGACCTCGTGGCACTGGGCACCGTGGCCGATGTCGCCGCGCTCCACGGCCTCAACCGCGCCCTCGTCGCCCAAGGCCTGAAGGTCATGGCCCGGCGCGACAATATCGGCATGTCGGCGCTTATCGACGCAAGCCGTCTCAACCGCGCGCCAACGTGCAGCGACCTGGGCTTTGCCCTCGGCCCGCGCATCAATGCCGGGGGCCGCGTGGGCGAATCGACGCTGGGCGTTCGCCTGCTGACCACCACCGATCCCGACGAAGCGCGCGACATCGCTGCCCAGCTCTCACGCCTCAACGACGAGAGGCGCGCGATCGAGCAGGTGGTTCAGGAAGCGGCCGAAGCGCAGATCGATCGCCAGCACAACCGCGCGGTGCTCGTACTCGCCGGAGCCGGGTGGCACCCGGGGGTCATCGGCATCGTGGCCGGGCGGATCAAGGAAAAGACCGGCAAGCCCACCCTCGTCATCGCGCTCGACGCGGACGAGGCAGGCAACGGCAAGGGATCGGGGCGTTCAATCACCGGGGTCGACCTTGGCGCCGCGATCATTGCCGCGCGCGAGGCAGGCCTGCTCGTGGCGGGCGGCGGACATGCCATGGCGGCGGGGCTGACTATCGCGCCCGACAAGCTCGAAGCCTTGTCCGAATGGCTCGATTCGCGTCTTGCCACCGATGTGTCGCATGCCAGCGCGAACCAGGCGATGTTGCTCGACCTCGCACTCGCACCGGGCGGATTGACGCCTACGCTGGTCGAAACGCTGGAAAGCGCCGGTCCCTACGGCATGGGCTGGCCGGGGCCGCGCGTCGCAGTCGGCCCGGTGCGGATCGTCAAGGCCGACATCGTGGGCGCAGACCACGTCCGGCTGATCGTCGGCGGAACGGATGGGGGCCGTTTCAAGGCCATGGCCTTCCGTTCGGCCGAAACCGAGATGGGCCAGGCCCTCCTCCATGCCTCGCAGGGGCGCCGCCTCTGGCTTGCCGGACGGGCGAAGATCGACGACTGGGGCAGCCGCCCCCAAGCCGAATTGCATATCGACGATGCCGCATTTGCGGACTGAAACCAGCCTGCCTCAATAGCGTGCCACAAAGAGTGCAATTTATCTGCGATCAGGGGGTTGACCCCCCCGCAACCCACCGCTAGAGGGCCGGTCCTGCCTCCGGCGCAGCTCGGAATGGCCCCTTCGTCTAGCGGTCTAGGACGCGGCCCTTTCACGGCTGAAACACGGGTTCGAGTCCCGTAGGGGTCACCATCCGGTGCTGCGCCAGGCAGGCTTTCAAATGGCTATATGGCCCCTTCGTCTAGCGGTCTAGGACGCGGCCCTCTCACGGCTGAAACACGGGTTCGAGTCCCGTAGGGGTCACCAGCCGTAAGAGATGCCATACAGGCCATTCGAATGGCTTTCATGGCCCCTTCGTCTAGCGGTCTAGGACGCGGCCCTTTCACGGCTGAAACACGGGTTCGAGTCCCGTAGGGGTCACCATCTCTTCTGGCGTGCCCGGCGCCGTGACGGCCTTCCCCCCGCAAAAACCTCCATCTCGGCCAATGCAGCCCGCGATTTCGTTCGCGCGATTGATCTCACATGCGACATCCCTCTAAGGATGGCCGATGTCTGATCTGGCAGACGCAGCCCAAGCTGCGACTCAATTCCGCAGCCTGACGCCGCGACAGCGCGAACGACGCGCGCGTATCCTCGATGCGGCCTATGCCCTGCTCGCTCGCCACGGCTATGACGCGATGTCGACGAAGATGATCGCCAGCCATGCGGGGGTTGCCGAACGTACCCTGTTCAACATCTACAAGACCAAGGACGCCCTGATCGCCGCCGCCGCGCGCGAACGCAGCGAGGGTTTCATCGAGGAAGCCTGGAGCAAGGCGAGCGATCAGGGCATCGGCTTTTTCCTTTCCTTATGTGAAACGCTCTCGCGCCGGACGCTCGAAGCGCCCGAAGTGGCACGGGCATTGGCCCCGGTGCTCGTCCAACAGGCCGATCTCGTCGCCCTGCACGAAGTCTATCGCCGCTATGTCGGAAGAGCGCTGGAGGACCTCGTCGATCAGGATGCCCTGAACCTGGCGGTCATCGATGTTGTCAACGCACTCGTCATGATGCGCATGGTGAGCGCGGTCACGCTTTGGGCTGCGCAGGCCATCGCTGACGAAACACTCGAAGTCCACATGCGCCTCGGCGTCTGCGAGGTCCTGCTTCCCCATGTCCGTGGCCCGTTGCACGACTGGTCGCTGGAGGAAGCCAGACGATGCGTTGACGTTCTGGCGCAAAGGCCCGGCAGAACCGCACCCTAGCATTAATTGCAGTACGCTGCATTTTTATGCAGTGGCACTTTCCTGCGGTCCGCAAAGGACACCGAGGGGCGAACCAATCGAATAACAGGCCCCCTCCGGTAACCCACGGGAATGGAGCCTGTATGCCTGCATCGGCCAGATACTTCGTGCGCGCGGCACTTCCAGCCAGCGCGTTCACCACCGCATCCACCATCTCGCCGGCCCTGCATGGTTCAAGAGCGCCTGACAGGAGCTTTCCCGCGTGACCGATACCCAATCCAGGACAATGATCGTGACCGGCGCCGCCTCTGCCGCTGGCCTCGGCTTCGCGACGGCGCGCCTATTGGCTCGCGAGGGCCACATCGTCTATCTCGGCGATCTCGACGGAGACGCTGCGGCAGCGCGCAGCGAGCAACTGCGCGGCCAGGGCCTGAAGGCCACCGGACTGGCGCACGACGTGACGGACGAGAAGGCCTGGGCCGCCCTGATCGAGAGGGTCACGGCCGAAACCGGTCGCATCGACGGGCTGGTCAACAATGCCGGCATCGCCGTGCTGCGCTGGACAGCTGAACTGGACCCGGCGAGCTGGGATCGCCAGATCGACGTCAATCTCAAGAGCGTCTACCTCGGCTGCCGCGCCGTTCTGCCGGTCATGGAGGCGCAACACTCGGGCGCGATCGTCAATCTCTCCTCGGTGGCCGGACTTGTCGGCATTCCGGGGGCTTCGGCCTATGCCGCGAGCAAGGGCGGCGTGCGGCTCTATTCCAAGTCGATCGCGATGGAATTCGCCGACAAGGGCATCCGCGTGAACTCCGTTCACCCCGGCGTGATCTGGACCGACATGCAGAAGGTCGCGATCGAGGACAATCCCGAGCAGTACGACGCGATCAACGCCACGATCCCGATGAAGCGAATGGGCGAACCCGACGATATCGGCCACATGATCAGCTTCCTTCTTTCCGAGCGCGCCAAGTACATCACCGGCGGCGAATTCGTCGTCGATGGCGGCCTGACCGCTCAATGATCCGGCGGCGATGCAGCGCGCAAACGTACCTCGCCTGTACCATGCCGATCGGGCAGCGTTCAGTCCATCATCGCGAACAGTGCCCAGGACAACGCCGTAGCCGCGATGAACAGCGGCCAGGACCAGTAGAAGCTGTGGCCCTCGATGTAGGTGTGCTGGATCGACAGCATGCCGCCCTGCGACCCGTTCGAGCCGATGATCAAAGACACGACCCAGGTCAGCAGAAAGCCGGGAATAAGGCCCTTGAGGAATGTCATGGTGACTACCTGATTGATGTTCGACTGCAGCGGCAGTCTGACAGCGAATGGTTAAGATCACGCTTCGCCGCCGTTTTCCCTCAGTGGAAGTCCCGTGACTTCGGGATCACGCGTACATCGCGGGGATGCCCCCGGGGATAGCCGCAGTCGCGGTTCCCGGGCCCCGGCGGCTGCCACGGTTCTGCCGGCTCGAACGGCGCATCCTGCTCCTTCACCCCCAGTTGCTGCGCGCGGCCGGGCAGCGGATTGTTCACGTGATCGGCGCGGGCGATGGTGGCGGGCAGCAGGTCTTCGGAAAGGCGGTGGAGGTCGTGCGTCGCATCGGCAAGGTGCGCGGCGATCACGTGGATCACCTCGTCGTCGTATTCGACGCGCCCGCGCACTTCCATCAGCCGCGAGCCCATGATGACCTTGCGCTGGCGCTCCATGAGATCCGGCCAAACGACGACATTGGCGACGCCGGTCTCGTCCTCCAGCGTGATGAAGCACACCCCCTTGGCGCTGCCCGGCCGCTGGCGGATGAGCACGACGCCCGCGACCTGCACCATCGCGCGATACTTGCGCGCCCGCAGGTCCGCCGCCCGCACGAAGCCGCGTTCGGCCAGCGAGGCGCGCAGGAATGCCACGGGATGGGCCTTGAGCGACAGGCGCTGGGTCTGGTAGTCGGCCACCACTTCCTCGCTCAGCGGCATCTGCGGCAAGCGCGTGGCGGCTTTCTCGGCCCCCTCGTCGCGCGCGGCGGCGGCGGCGAAAAGCGGCAGGTCGGGCGCGGCGATCAGGCTGCGCGCATCCCACAGGGCCTGACGCCGCGACAGCGCCAGCGAGCCGAAGGCATCGGCCGAGGCAAGCCGTTCGACCAGCGCCGGGGATAGCCCCGCCCGCTCCCGCAAGGCTCCGACATCGGCGAAAGCCCCCTGCTCCTCCCGTGCCGCGACAAGGCGGGCAGCGGCGTGTTCGGGAAAGCCGTCGATCTGGCGCAAACCAAGGCGAAGCGCGATGTGCCGGTCCAACCGGCCCCGATCGTCGGCCCACCCCGCTGCGGCCAAATTCGCCTGCTGCTCACCAGGCCTCGCCCCCCTCTCCCCAGCGGGGTGGGCATCGCCCCCCACCACTTCCAGCGTGCAGTCCCAGTCCGAATGATTGACGTCGGCGGGCAGCACCCTGACGCCGTGCTCGCGCGCATCCCGCACGATCTGTGCCGGGGCATAGAAGCCCATCGGCTGCGAATTGAGCAAGGCGCAGGCGAAGGCCCCCGGGAAGTGGCACTTGAGCCAGCTCGACACGTAGACGAGGTGGGCGAAGCTCGCCGCGTGGCTTTCGGGGAAGCCATATTCGCCGAAGCCCTTGATCTGGTTGAAGCAACGCTCGGAGAAATCGGGATCGTAGCCGCGCGCGATCATCCGGCCGACCATCATGTCCTGCAGTTCCGAAACCATCCCGCGCGAACGGAACGTCGCCATCGCCTTCCTCAGCCGGTTCGCCTCGGCGCTGGTAAACTGCGCGGCATCGAGCGCGATCTTCATCGCCTGCTCCTGGAAGATCGGCACGCCCAGCGTACGCGCGAGGATCGAGGACAACTCGTCGGGCGGACCGTGCTCGGGCCCCGGCGCCGGGATCGCCACGGCCTCCTCGCCGCGGCGGCGCTTGAGGTAGGGATGGACCATGTCGCCCTGGATCGGTCCGGGCCGCACGATCGCCACCTGGATGACCAGATCGTAGAACTCGCGCGGCTTGAGGCGCGGCAGCATGTTCATCTGCGCCCGGCTTTCGACCTGGAACACGCCGAGCGAATCCCCCCGGCGCAGCATCGCGTAAGTCTCCGGATCCTCGCGCGGGACAGTGGCCAGGGTCAGCGGTCTTTCATGATGCTTTTCAAGAAGATCGAGGCACTTCCTGATACAGGTCAGCATCCCCAGAGCCAGGACGTCTACCTTGAGGATGCCCAATGCCTCGATGTCGTCCTTGTCCCATTCGATGAAACTGCGCTCGGGCATGGCGCCATTGCCGATCGGCACGGTTTCGGTCAGCGGTCCCTGCGTGAGGATGAAACCGCCGACGTGCTGCGAGAGATGCCGGGGCATGCCGATCATCTGCTCGGTCAACTTCAGAACGCGTCTGAGGTGCGGATCGGTCAGGTCCATGCCCGTCTCGCGGACATGCTTCTCGCCGATCTCCTTGCCGTAGCCGCCCCACACGGTGCGGGCGAGCGCGCTGGTCACGTCCTCGGACAGGCCCATGGCCTTGCCTACCTCGCGGATCGCCATGCGCGGGCGGTAGTGGATCACCGTCGCGCACAGCCCTGCCCGGTGGCGGCCATAGCGGCGGTAGATGTACTGGATCACTTCCTCGCGCCGCTCGTGCTCGAAATCGACGTCGATGTCGGGCGGCTCCTTGCGCTCCTCGGAAATGAAGCGGTCGAACAGGAGGGCATGCCTGGCCGGATCAACGGCAGTGATCTCCAAGCAGTAGCACACTGCCGAATTGGCTGCCGAGCCGCGTCCCTGACACAGGATTGGCGGGTTCTGATTTCGTGCGAAATCAACGATATCCTTGATAGTCAGGAAGTACCTTGCGAGGTTGAGCTTGCCGATCAGTGCCAGTTCGCGCGCCAGGGTCTCGCGCACGCCTTCGGGCACGCCCGAGGGATAGCGCCGCACCGCGCCCTCCCATGTCAGCCTGTCGAGATGCGCCTGCGGATCGAGGCCGCCGGGGCAGATCTCCTCGGGATATTCGTACTGCAGTTCCTCGAGGCTGAAAGTGCAGGCATCGGCCAGTTCGCGCGCCGCCGTGACGGCATGCGGCCAGCGATCGAACAGGCGCACCATCTCTTCGGGCGATTTCAGGTGGCGTTCGGCATTGGCTTCGAGCGCCCATCCCGCCCGGGCCACGGTCGTCCTGTGGCGAATGGCGGTCATGACGTCCTGCAACGGCCGCCGCTCGGGCATGTGATAGAGCACGTCGTTGGTGGCAAGGATAGACAGGCCATGGGCCTGCGCCATGACGTCAAGCGCCTCGATCCGGGCAATGTCGTCCCCTTTGTGAAAGCGGCAGGCCGCCAGGTGCCGCAGGCCCGGCAGGCGCGCGACCAGATGCGGCAGGAGAACGCAAAGCGGGCCGGTCATCTGCCGCCCGCCATCCCGGTCCGGGCCGAAACCGCACTTCTCCCGATCCTCATCTTCCTCCTCTGCGGGACGGGGAAAAGCGACCACATTGCTTTCCACCGCGATCGTGAGCTGCATGTCCAGATCGCGCGGCGGCACCAGCACGAGATGCACGCCCTGCGCATGGGCGGCGAGCATCTCCAGCGAGATCTCGCACACGCCCTTCTCCTGCCACTGGCCCGAGAGCGTGCCCATGCGCCCTGCGGAAATCAGCTGGCAGAGACGTCCATAACCGGCGCGGTCGGCGGGGTAGGCAAGGAACACCAGCCCTTCGACCGTCTCGATACGGCAACCGATGACGGGCCGCAGCCTGAGCGTATGCGCCTCGGTGTGCAGGCGCACGACGCCCGCCATCGAATTGACGTCGGCAATCCCGAGCGCATCGTAGCCCAGCCTGTAGGCCTCGCTGACCAGATCCGCCGCATCAGAAGCCCCGCGCAGGAACGAAAAGCAGCTTGCCACCCCCAGCTCGACGAAAGGCGCACGCCGGGGCGGCACGACGCTGCCCGGGTCGATCTCGATGCGATGGCGCTCTGGCGTCAGCGGGGCTTCGGGCATGGCGGCGGTCCTAGGCGCAGATGCCCTGGAGGAACCATGCCGGCGTGCCGCCGCGCCCGTCGCCGACCACGCCGCTGCGGTAGATCCAGTAGCGTCGTCCCTGTCCGTCCTCGATGCGGTAATAGTCGCGCAGGCGTGCCGTCCCGCGTTCACGCCACCATTCGGGCGCAATGCGTTCAGGACCTTCGGCGCGAGCGATCTCGTGGACCTGCCCCCGCCAGCGGAACCGCTTGGGCAAGCCGTCCGGGGTCTCGTAAATCACCGCGATCTGTTCGGGCCGATCCAGCATTTTCAATGGCCTGAAGTAGAAATCGAAAGCTCCCTGCGAAGAGGTTTCGCGCTCCAGCGGCCCCTGCCAGCGCTGTGCCCGTTCGGGCAAGTGACTGGCGCGCGGCACCGGGCGGCGCACGGCCTCCTCGCCGAGCCGCACCGAGAGCCGGTCGATACAGGCGGCAAGGCTGGTGCCATGGGCTTCTGCCGCCGCCTCGAAATCCTGCTGGGACAAGGCCAGCGGCTCGCACCAGGGCGCGCGCATGCGGACCAGTTCGATGCCGAAGCCTGCGTCGAGCCCTTCCAGCTTGCGCCCGTAGAGACCGGCGAGATGCTCGGCGTCGCGGCTTGGCGCGGCCAGTTCGAGACGGCGCACCAGGACTTCGCCGTCGACTTTCCACAGCCCGAGCTCAAGCCGGCGCGCGCCCAGCGCTTCCCCCTCAAGCTGGCGGGCCATGTCCTGCGCCAGGTCGGCAACGACACGGTCGAGCAGTTCGCGGTGGCGGATCGGCTCCATCAACCGTCGCTGCACCAGCGGCGCATGGACGACGGTGACCGGCAGCAGCGGTTCGGGCACACGGCCCAGCAACTGATCCATGCGCAGCAGCGGATTGGCGGCAGCCGAGCGGCGATTGCGGAACCGGCGCGAAAGTGCATCGCGCGCCACCCCGCCCAGGTCGCCAAGGCGCTTGAGGCCAAGACGGCGCAGCACCGTGAGCACGTCGTCGTCAAGCCGCAGCGCCGCGACCGGCAAGCCGGACAGGCGCGCGGCGGGATCGTCGTCGGGATGCAGGATCGCCCCGTCCGGACCATGATGCGCCAGCGCCCAGGCCGCCCCGGCGGTCGGCGCGAGAGCCAGGCGCACCGACAGCCGGCGCCGGGCGAAAGCGGCCCGGGCATCGGCCAGCAGTGCCGCCTCGCCGCCGAACAGATGGGCGACGCCGGTAACGTCGACGAGGAGCCCGTCGGGCGGATCGAGCGCGCTCCACGGCCCCCAGCGCATGGCCCAGGCGGCCAGGTTTTCAAGAAAGGCGAGATCGCCCGCCGGGTCCGAAGGCGCGACGGCGAGTTGCGGGCAGAGCGTGCGGGCATCGGCCAGCATCGCGCCCGGCTGGGCCCCGCCGTTCAATCCCGCATCGTTGACCGCGGCAAGGCGCGGCCCATGCGCGGTCTCCGCGATCAACGCCAGCGGCTGTGCATCGGCGCCCTCGCCCGCCGCCAGCCCCTCGGCCAGCCGCCAGCGGTCGAGCGCAAGCTGCCTCAGCCAGATGGCGAGGATCCGGCGGGGCGGGGCGGCATTACCCGCGAGCTTGGACCGGCTGGGCATGGTGGGACGAAAAGCGGGATGGAGCGATGGTCGCGATGCCCCCTGCCCGTTCGGCCACCAACCGGCCGTCATCCCGCAGCACCCAGGTTCCCGGGGGATGGCGACGGGCGCGGAACAGTTCGGCCTGCCAGCTCGGCACGCCGGGCGCCTGCGGGTTCCAGCGCGGTGACGGCGAGGCGCAGGACTGCGCGCGCCAGCGCATGCGGGCGGAGGACAGGTCGGCCCTTGCATCGAGACGGACCAGCCAGAGCGGCACGCCATGACGCTCGGCAGCAAGGCTGAGACGGCGCGAGGCGGTGAAGTCGAGCGCGCGGGGATTGCCGGTCACTTCGCCGAGAACGAAAGCGAAGTCGCGGCAGCGCAGCCCTTCCTCCAGCGCGAAGAGCGCATCTTCTGCGCTGCGGGCGGCGACATGGACGAGGCGATGGCGCAAGGCGCGCGGCAGGCCGGGAAGATAGGGCCGGCCACTGCGCCGGAGCGCCTCGCGGTCCTGCACCCAGAGCCACATGCGATCCTCCTGCGCCTGGGCAGACGCCCCATCGGCGGACCGGGCGGCCATGCGGTCGAGCGCAAGGGCCAGGGCCAGGGCGGCACCGGCGCCTTCATTGCCCGCGGCGAACAGCTCGCCATGGGGGACTTCCCCGGAGACCAGGCCGGGACGCCATGCATCGACCTGCCTTGCAGTGAGGCTGGCGGCAGTGGGAATGGAACTGATTTCGACCATCGAATCGCACCGGGAGCAAATAATGTTCTTATTATGTTCTCATTTGCCGGAGCTGGCAATGGTGCGGGTGTGGACAGCACTGGGGACAAGCCGGGGGATGACTGGGGTAAAACCGGGGCAAAAGCCCAGCACAACCCGGGATAACTTCCCGGCACAGCGAGCGGCAAGCGCGAGGACGGAACGCATTCGCCTCCTCGCGCGAAAAGAAAAGGGGAGCCAAAGCCCCCCTTTCCCTCAATCCGCGATCAGACGCATTACACCGGCGGAACCGGCTGCGGCGGCGCGTCGGGATCTTCCTCGTGCACCTCGATCCTGCCGAGGCCCACGTGGCTCTTGCGATAGCCGTAGGAGAAATAGACCACGAGGCCGATGCCGCCCCAGACCGGCAGCACCATCTTCGCCTCGAACGGCAGGTTGAAGAACAGGCCAAGGCAGCCCAGCACCGCGATCGGCGCGACCACCCACACCAGCGGGGTGCGGAACGGACGATGCCGGTCAGGCTGGGTCTTGCGCAGGATCATCACCGCCAGAGCGACCATGAAGAACGCGAAGAGCGTGCCGGAGTTCGAAATGTCGGCCAGCTGACCGACCGGCAGAAAGGCCGCGAAGAAGGCCACCGCAACACCGGTGATCATCGTCACGATATGCGGGGTCTTCCAGCGCGGATGGATCGACGCGAGCTTCTCGGGCAGCAGGCCGTCGCGGGCCATGACGAAGAAGATGCGGGTCTGGCCGAAGAGCATGATCAGGATGACCGAGGGCAGCGCCAGGAAGGCGGCCACGCCGATAAGGTCACCGATGCGTTCCCAGCCGATCGAGCGCAGGACATGCGCCAGCGCCTCGCGCGAGCAGACCAGCGGCTCGATCGTGCTGGCGGCAATCGCCTGGCACTGCGAGGCCAGCTCGGGCGTGCCGGGTGCAAGGATCTCGCCATTGGGACCGTTGACCGGCTGCGCGCCCAGCGCACCGATCGCACCGGCGGCCACCAGCAGGTAGAACACCGTACAGATGCCCAGGCTGCCGATCAGGCCGATCGGCACGTTGCGCTGCGGGTTCTTGGTTTCCTCGGCCGCGGTCGAGACCGCATCGAAACCGACGTAGGCGAAGAAAATCGAGGCAGCTGCACCGACCGCGCCCAGACCTGCGCCGTGGCCGTTGCCGAACCAGCCGTTGGGCATGAACGGTTCGAAATTGGCGCCCTTCATCACCGGGATCGTCAGGACGATGAAAACCGTCAGCGCCGTCACCTTGATGCCGACGAGGATCGCATTGACCCGCGCGCTTTCGGTCGTGCCGATCATCAGCAGCAGCGTCACCAGCAGCGCAATGACAAGCGCCGGCAGGTTGACGATGCCGCCGGCATAGGGACCGACGATCAGCGCATTGGGCAGCTCGATTCCCCAACTGTGCAGCAGGCCCACGAAATAGCCCGACCAGCCGACCGAGACAGCGCTGGCGGCGACGGCATATTCGAGAATGAGCGCCCAGCCCACCATCCAGGCCAGCAGTTCGCCCATCACCGCATAAGTATACGTATAAGCCGAGCCCGAAACCGGCACCATAGAGGCGATCTCGGAATAGCAGAGCGCCGCCACGCCGCACACGACGGCAGCGATGACGAAAGCCCACATCATCCCGGGCCCCGCTTTCTGCGCGGCCTCCGACGTAAGCACGAAGATACCGGTGCCGATGATGGCGCCGACACCCAGAAGTGTAAGCTGGATGGCACCCAGCGAACGATGTAATGATTTTTTCTCAGCCGTCGCCAGAATGGCGTCTAACGGCTTTACGCGACCGAACATTGCGGTGAACCCCCGGAATTTCCATGGATGGCGCGAAGCTAGCGACATGCTATCGCTTGGCAAGAGCGAAGCGTCTTGGACCTGTTGATTTGTCACGTTACAGTCAAGTCACGGGTCCACGTTGACCGGTCCTTCGCTCATGCAAGTCTCTTTGCCAGACTCGCGTCCGGAGGCTAGAAGCCCTTGCATGTCCACGACCTTCCAGATCGACACCGCGACCAGTCGCGCCACGCCAACCCCCGCGCCGATGAAACGGCTGACGATCCCGGCGATCCGCCGCCGCAAGAAAGACGGCGTGACCGAAGAGCCGATCGTGATGTTGACCGCCTATACCGCACGCCAGGCGCAATTGCTTGACGCTCACTGCGACCTGCTGTTGGTCGGCGACAGCCTCGGCCAGGTCATTTACGGATTGCCCTCCAGCGTGCCGGTGACACTCGACATGATGGCCGCCCACGGTGCCGCGGTCGTGCGCGGCAGCTATCATGCCGCCGTGATCGTCGACATGCCTTTCGGCACTTACGAACAGTCGCCCCAGCAGGCCTTCGAAAGCGCATCGCGCCTGCTCAAGGAAACCGGCTGTGCAGGCGTGAAGCTCGAAGGCGGCGAAGCCATGGCCGAGACGGTCGAATTCCTCTCCAATCGCGGCATCCCGGTGATGGGCCACATCGGGCTGACCCCGCAGGCGGTGAACGTGCTGGGCGGCTACAACGCCCGCGGACGCAGCGACGCGGAAGCTGCGAAGATCGTGAACGACGCCAAGGCGCTCGACAATGCGGGCGCGTTCGCCATCGTCATCGAAGGCGTGGTCGAACCCATTGCCATCGAGGCTACCAAGGCGATCAGCTGTCCCAGCATCGGCATCGGCGGTTCGGCCGAGTGCGACGGGCAGGTCCTCGTCACCGAGGACATGTGCGGCATGTTCGAACGCGTCCCCCGCTTCGTGAAGCGTTATGCCGACATCGCGGGTCTGATCTCGGGCGCTGCCGAGCAATACGCGCAGGAAGTGCGCGCCCGCACGTTCCCCGGAATCGAGCAGACCTACCAGCCCAAGAAGCCCGCCTGACGCGGATTCCTTACCGGCCAGCTCTCCCCTAACCCTCGTCCGGCGTCGACAGCTTGCGCCGCGCGGCGGCTATGAGCGGCGTGTTGCCAAGCATTGCCTGCGCCTTGTCAAGCAGGGCCGTTGCCGTCCCTGCATTGCGCCCGCTCACCGCATAGCTGTAGGCAAGAGCCTGCGTGGCGACGGGGCTGGAGCGCTGCAGGCGATAGGCCGTGCGGGCATCGGCCTGGGCAGCCTCGACATCCCCGGTGTCCGCCTCGATCAAAGCAAGATCGCACAACAGCTGGACGTCGCGCGCGCCGCCATTGTCTCGCAGCCACCTGAGGATGGCGAGCGCCCTTCCGGTATCGCCCTGCGACACGGCCAATCGCGCGGCGGCGCGCAGGGCTTCGCGGTTGGTTGGACTTTCCCGCAGGTAACCTTCCACAAGCTGCTGCGCGCCGCGCATGTCGTGCGCCATCACATAGGCCTCGAAGCGCCGGGCGAAGAGATTAGGGAACATGCGAATCTGCGCCGCTGCCGTATAGCGCGCCTGTGCTGCCTGCGGCCTGCCGAGCGCAAGCTGGACGTCGCCGGCAAGCGAGAGGTTGTCGAAAAAGCCCGGATCGCGGCGCTGCGCCGCTTCGGCCTGCGCTTCGGCCGCCGGCGCTTCCCCGCGGGCCAGCATCGCGCCAATGCCATTGCCCCCTGGAAGCACACGCAGCGCCGCTGTCTGCGGCCTTGCCGCAAGGTCCAGCAGTTCTCCGGCGCGCTGGCGATCCCCCAGAGCCTCGTAAGCGCGCGCGACTACGGTCAGAAGGTAAGGCGAGGCATCGGCGCGGCCGATCTGGTCACGAAAGCGCAAGGTCACGTAGCGGTATTCGCCGCTCAGGTAGATCGACCGGGCGAGCAGTTCCTGTGCCTGCCGATCGTCGGGCCGCATTCGCAGGACCTGTTCGAAAAGTTCCGAGGCCGCCGCCGGATTGCCCACGCCAAGCTCGCTCACCCCGCGCAGCAACAATACGCCCGGCTGCCAGTCCAGCTGATTACCGGTATGCGCAAGCAGACTGCGCGCCAGCTCGTATTTTCCGGCACGCGCTGCCAGGACTGCCTGAAGGTAATACGCGCGCGGGTGCCCCGGGCTGAGCTTGAGCACATGCCGGGTCAGGACGAGGCAATCGCTCGCCCGTCCAAGATCTCCCAGCGTAGCTGCATTTTCGAGCAGCACCGGCACATCGTCCGGCGCCTGCTGGAGCGCCTTCTCGAACCAAGGGAGCGCTGCAAGCAGGCCATGACGGTCGCGGGCAAGCTGGCCGCGAAACTCAAGCGCCCGGACATTGGCGGGATCGAGCTGCAGGGCATGTTCTGCCGCACTTATGGCCAGCCGGTGTTGACCGCTGGCATATCGCAGGCGACCGATCTCGACCCACAGCCCGGCATCGTCGGGCAAGATGGCAAGGGCCCTTTCGAAGGCCTTGCCTGCAGCCGCGTAATCGCCATCCCCCCATTCCAGCCGGGCGAGCGCACGCCACCCCTCGGCAGCGCTTTGCGGCGTGAACGTGCCCGGGGCGAGCCATTCGCGTGCCTTCTGCCGGTTTCCCTGCGCAAGGTAGGCTTCGCCCATGTAGGCCGCGACTTCCATGCGACTCGCGCCGCGATCCAGCGCAGCGCGCAGCTTCGCCTCGCCGTCGATCCCGTCGCCGCGGGCAAGAGCGCCACGCGCCTCCTCGATCAGCGCAGCAGCCGGACTGTCCTCCCCCCATCCCGGCGTCGCCGTGAGGGCAAGCGGCAAGGCGAGCAGGAGCGGCAGCAGCAGCGCAAGCACCGCCCGCTGCCAGCCTCCTGTCCCGCGCCGCTTCGCCGCGAGGAACGGTTCAGGCCTGGAGATCGTACTGCTTGAGCAGGTCATAGAGCGTCGGGCGGCTGATCCCGAGCATCTTGGCGGTGCTGGAGATATTCCCTTCGCTGCGGGCAAGCGCATGGCGGATCACCTTGCGATCGGCCTGCTCGCGCGCGGACTTGAGGTTAAGCGCGTTTATCACTTCCTCGTCCGGTTCGTTGAGGTCGAGATCAGCTGCCGAAACGAGTTTCTCATCGGCCATGATGACAGCGCGCTTCACGCGGTTTTCCAGCTCGCGCACATTGCCCGGCCAGCTCCATGAATCGATCGCGGCCAGCGCGTCGGAGGCAAAGCCGCGCACGCGCGGGTTCATCTCCTTGGCATAGCGATTGAGGAAGGCCTTCCCAAGCAGCGTCGCATCGCCGGGCCGCTCCGCAAGGCTCGGGATCTTCACGACGATCTCCGCAAGGCGGTAATAGAGATCCTCGCGGAAACGCCCATCGGTGATCATCGTCTCCAGGTCCTGGTGCGTAGCGCAGACGATGCGGGTGTCGACCGGGATCGACTCGCGCGAGCCGACCCGCTCGACCACGCGCTCCTGCAGGAAGCGCAGCAGCTTGACCTGCAGCTGGAGCGGAATGTCGCCGACCTCGTCAAGAAACAGCGTGCCCCCGCCGGCCTGCTCGATCTTGCCCGGCGTGGTCTTGACCGCCCCGGTGAAGGCCCCCTTCTCGTGCCCGAACAGCTCGCTCTCGAGCAGGTTTTCGGGAATCGCCGCACAGTTGATCGCCACGAACTCACCCTTGGCGCGATCGCTGGCATCGTGCAGCCCGCGCGCGAGCAGTTCCTTGCCGGTGCCGCTCGCCCCCAGCAGCATGACCGAGACATTGGTATTGGCCACGCGCTCGATCGTGCGGGCGACGCGGATCATTTCCGGTGCGCCGGTGATCATCCGGCCCAATACTTTCTCGTCCTTCTCGACTTTCGCCGCGAGACGGCGGTTTTCCTCCTCCAGCCGGTGAAGCTGCAGGGCGCGGCGCACGATCAGGCCCAGCGCATCGATGTCCACCGGCTTCTGGTAGAAGTCGTAGGCTCCGCGCGCGATCGCCTGCAGCGCGGATTCGCGGGCATTGTGGCCGCTGGCGACAATCACCTTGGTATCGGGCTTGAGCGCCATGATCTCATCGAGGACGGCAAAACCCTCGCTCACCCCGTCAGGGTCCGGCGGCAGGCCGAGGTCGAGCGTGACGACATCGGGCATTTCCGAGCGCAGCAGCGCCAGGGCCGACTGGCGGTCTCCGGCGATCAGCACGTCGAAGTCCTCATAGGCCCATTTCAGCTGGGCCTGGAGGCCTGCATCGTCCTCCACGATCAGGAGCTTGGGAAGCACCTTGCTACGGGCGTCGGTCATCAGGCTACCCTTTGGTCCTTTTTGGCGATGTTGTCATAGATGTCCTGGGCTGCGGCGAGCGGCACGCGCACCACGAAGCGCGAGCCGAGGCCTTCGCGCGATTCCACTTCGAGACGGCCGCGCATCGCGCGCACCAGTTCGCGGGCTTCGAAGGCGCCAATGCCGAAGCCGCCGTTCTTGGTCGATACGAAGGGCTTGAACAGCCGGTTGCGGACGAACTCCGCGCTCATGCCGCAGCCGGCATCGAGCACTTCGAAACGGGCATTGAGGCCGTCCGCACTTACCGCGAGGAAAACCGGGCTGTCGGGGCCACTGGCATCGAGACCGTTCTGGATGAGGTGGACGAGAACCTGCTCGAGAGAATGACGATTGCCGTTCACGATCAGGTCGTGCCTTTCCGCGACGACCACCTGCGGATCGTCTTTGAAGCGCTGGGCGACGGCATCGATCACGTCGAGTACCGGAACCTGTTCCAGCTTCTCCACCGCACCGTTGCCGTAGCGCGAAAGGCGGGCGATCAGGGCGTTCAGCTTCTCGGAGGAATTGCGCAGGGTGACGAGCATGTCGTCGCGGAATTCCTTCTTGTGGGCATGAAGCTCGGCATTGCGCGCCAGAAGGCTGAACTGGCTGGCAAGGTTCTTGATGTCGTGCATCACGAAGGCGATGCGGCGGTGGAAGTCCTCGAAGCGGCTGGATTCCGCGAGCGCTTCCTGGCTCGAATTCTCGGCAAGATAACTGGCAACCTGCTGGCCGATAACACGCAGGAGGTCGAAGTCTTCCCAGTCGAACTTGCGCACGATCTGCGGCCGCGCCAGCACGACCATGCCGACGAGGCGCTCGTAGTGGACCAGCGGCACCAGCGCCCAGGCACGGCGATCCTCGAGCAGCCACTGCGGCACGATGATGCCCGGGCTGGTGGAATCGTCATCGGCACGAATGTCGTCGAGATCGGTGATGTAGCCCGTGCGTTCGAAGACCTCGAGCGCGCGCAACGGCATTGCCTCTGCGGGCACTTCGATCTCCGCCCAGTTCCATCGCGAGGCCAGCGTCAATTCGCCTTGCTCGCCCGGCGCAAGCAGGAGACCGGCAGGACTGTCGGTTACATCGGCAATCGACTGGACGACGCGCTCACCCAGCGGCTTGGCTTCAAGACCGCTGCTGCCGATGGTGCGGGTAAAGCGCAGCCATTCCTCGCGATAATCGTAGCGGTGCTGGAAGAAATGCTTGGTCAGGGTAACCTTGAACCAGCCGCGCACGCGGCGCGACGGCAGGACGACCAGCGCAAAGGCACTCGCCAGTGTCAGGAAGGTCAGTTCGATCAGGCGTGCAAAATCGCCTCCGGCATAGGACAGCCACTGCGCCACCGACACCATCGCCACGAGATAGACGCCGATGACGAGCAATGAGAAAGTCTGGAAAGTGACCGCACGCGAAGGCTTGAGGCGCAGTTCGTCACGGTTGCGCGCGATGGCCAGCAAAAAGGCCCCGGCAATCGCCAGCGCGGCCACTCCGCGGAAGGCCGCAATCTCAAGCGGCCAATCCCCGCCGAGGTAGGCGATCGTGTAGAGGTTGAGGTCGAAGGCCCAGAGAAAGGCGAGGCCGGATGCCGGCCAGCGCAGTCCCGGCCGGGTCTCCCGCGAAGCACCGGCGTAGAGATTGTGCACGAGCACCAGTCCGCCGACCGTCACCAGAAGGCGGAACAGGACATTGGATTCGAACGCGACGCGAAGGAAAGCACCCTCGAACGAGGCCCGCGTCAGCGCCGCATCCACACCAAGGTGCAGAAGTTCGACGAAGGCCAGCGCCAGGATCACCGGACGGATCGGTGCAAGACTGGCGTGACGCCCGTCACTGGCGAAGAAACGGTAGATGACGAAAAGCCAGCCCAGGTTACGGGCACTTTCAGCCAGCGAAGGCAGGAGGACAAGGCGTCCGGTCATCGCCGAGGCGATTGCGAGGCACCACGCCGCCGTCAGGAACAGGGCGACGACGACCGGGCCGCCGACATTGCCGAAGCGCTCACGCCTCGGCCACAGCCAGATCGCCAGGCTCGCCACCGCGATGGCGCCCGAAAGGTCGAGCCCGATGCCCAGAAGCGGCCAGAACCAGTCGCCACCCGTCATCAGCGCGCTCCTTCATGCCAGAGGACGACGCGCAGGGTCTGGAGAATGATCAGCAGGTCGAGGAACGGCGTGTAGTTCTTCGCGTAGTAGAGATCGTATTCCAGTTTGTTGCGCGAATCCTCGATCGAGGCGCCATAGGGATAATTTATCTGAGCCCAGCCGGTGATGCCGGGCTTCACCATGTGGCGCTCGGCATAGAAGGGGAGCTGCTCCTCGAGATCGGCGACGAATTCGGGCCGTTCGGGGCGCGGGCCCACGAAGCTCATCTCGCCCTTGAGGACGGTCCAGGCCTGCGGCAGTTCGTCGATGCGGGTCAGGCGGATGAACTTGCCCACGCGGGTGACGCGCGGATCGTCCTTGGAGGCCCACTGGGCGCCCGCCGCCTCGGCATCCGTGCGCATCGAGCGCAGTTTGATGACGTTGAACGACTGGCCGAACAGGCCGACGCGCGACTGGCGGTAAAAGGCAGGTCCCTTGCTGTCGATCTTCACGATTATCGCGAAGAGCACGATCACCGGCGCTGTCAGCGTCAGCAGCAGGGCGCTTGCGCCGATGTCGAACAGGCGCTTGGCCGCACTGGAGATCATCCGGCCCGAAGAGAAGCCGTCCGAAAAGATCAGCCAGCTCGGATTGACCGTATCGAGATCGACGCGCCCGGTCTCGCGCTCGAGGAAACTGGAGAACTCGTTGACGTGAACGCCCGCCGTCTTGATCCGCAGCAGGTCCTTGAGCGGCAGGGCATTACGCCTTTCCTCCAGCGCCAGCACGACTTCGCTCACCCCCAGGTTCTCGACGTAGCGGGTGAGATTGTGGATGGCGCCGCGGGCGATGGCTTCCTCGACGACGGGATGCGCCTCGCTCATGGCAATGTAGCCGACGATGACAAAGCCGCTCTCCGGACGCTCGCCCAGTTGGCGCAGGCGCTGGGCGCGGGCCCCTGCCCCGAGGACGAGAACGCGGCGTCGAAAGGCCGAAGTACCGAGGATACCGCTCAGAAGCAGGCGGTTGAGAATCAGCAGCAGGATCGCAATGCCCATCGAATAGGCCAATGTCGAACGCCAGAAATGCTGTCCGGCCGCCAGAAAATCGACGAAGGACAGCGCGATCACGCCCAGCGAGATCGCCACCAGCAGGCGCGCGGCAGCAAAGCGCATCGAGCGCAGGGCATCGGTGCCGTAGACTCCCACCGAGATCATCGAAAGCACGAGGACTGCAGCGAATGCGCCGTGCGGCAGCAGGCGATCGCCGAAGTCTCCGGCGTCCATACCGATCTGTCCTGCGCGCACACGCCACGAAATTTCATTCGCGCTGACGAGCAGCGCGACATCGACGAGCCAAAGCAGCACGACGGAATGCGGGATGTAATGTTTAAAAAGACGAATCATCGTCGCATCGAACCACTCTCAAAGGCCGAACGGGGGGCTTCGAGAGCCTTGACTAAGGCAAAGGCGTAAAATGTCGGTAAAACTGACAGTGGCCGACAATCGAATGCACGTCGGCGGCGCCGAGTTTCTTGCAATTTCTCGATTTAGCGCCGCGCAGTGTCGGCGACGATTACAGTGGCCCTTCCTCGCAGCCCCTCGCCCTGACTTGCCAGCGCCTGCTCCTGCGTCCGGAAACATCGGGCCGCGGCGGCGAAACCTTGGTTAACCGGCGCGGGCCCCGTGCCCGGCGCGCCCTACCTGGCCATCAACCGCAAGGCCGTGAGTGTCAGGGCCTGCGAACCTGCACCCACCACCTTGTCCGCCTCCGGCGCCCAGAACGGGCTGTGCAGCGAGGGAAGCGGCGCTCCGCCGGACTTGGCGGCAGCGATCTTTTCCGGCGATGAACCTCCGACCCAGAAGATGACCGACTTGATATGGTCTTCATCGGCCCGGCGGAACTCACCGAAGTCTTCCCCGCCCATCACAGGCGGGGTGAGCAGCGCCCGGTCCTTGCCCATCTTGTCCTGCAGGTAGGAGATCGCCTGCTCGGTGAACTCGGGCGAATTGTAGGTGGATCGGGTGTAGTTCCGCTTTACCGAAACCACCGGCATCAGGTCTTCGGGGATGCCGGAAGCAATCGCTTCGCCCTCGACGATGCGCTTGATGCCGGAAAGCAGCTTCTGGCGGGTCTCGTCCGAGAAACTGCGCACGGTGAGTTCCAGCTTGGCCTGGTCGGAAATGATGTTGTGCTTGGTGCCGGCATGGAACGAACCGACCGTGACAACCACCGGGTCGAGCGGGTCGCTTTCCCGGCTCGCCAATGTCTGAAGCTTCATCACGATGGCACTGGCCAGCACGATGGGATCCCTGGTGGTATGCGGATAGGCACCGTGACCGCCCACGCCCTTTACCAGGATGTCGACCGAATCGACATTGGCAAGCGCCCAGCCCTTGGCTGCACCGACCACGCCCGAAGGCAGTTCGGGCGTATCGTGGAACGCCAGTGTGTAGTCGGGCTTCGCAAAGCGCGTGTAGAGCCCGTCTTCCAGCATCGCCGTGGCGCCGGTGCCGACTTCCTCGGCCGGTTGCCCGATCATGACCAGCGTGCCCGACCACTCGCCCTTGCGCGCTGCCATGAGCCGTGCGGTTTCGATCCAGGCGGTCATGTGCGTATCGTGGCCGCAGGCATGCATGATGCCGCTCTCCACCCCTGCGGTAGAGACACCGCGCTCCTTCGAGGCGAAAGGCAGTCCGGTCTGCTCGGTCACCGGAAGGCCGTCCATGTCGGCGCGAATCAGGACCGTCGGCCCCTCGCCGTTCTTCAGGACGGCGACGATACCCGTCTTGCCAACTTTCTCCGTCACCTCGAAACCGGCCTTGCGCGCCGCATCGGCCATGACCTTGGCGCTGCGCACTTCCTGGTAGCTGAGTTCGGGATGGGCATGGAGATCGCGGTAGATCGCCATGAGGCCGGGCATGTCCCGCGCGATCGAATCGGAAACAGGCTCCGCGGCGGCCGGCGTTACGCAAGTAGCCAGGGCGACGGAAACGAGGGGGCCGAGCGTTGCGGCCGTAAGCAGCGATTTCCTCATGAAGACAAGGCTATGGCTTGCCTGCCAAAGTCGCAAGGGTCTTGGTTGGAAGAGCCATCCGGCCGCAGTTGCGCGGTCGCCGCGCTGCATACGGCAGCGGTGGTGCCCCTGGCCCGACTCGAACGGGCACGTCTTGCGACAAACGATTTTGAGTCGTTCGCGTCTACCATTCCGCCACAGGGGCACGGGATGAGCCGGCGACGCTTAGCCGCAGGTCTTGCAGCATTCAAGTACGCAGGTGCCTTGCGCCTTAACTAATTGCGAAAAAGGGCAAGCAGCATGGCGGCCGTCACTTGCACGGCCTGCCCGCTGCTTGCCCCTTGATCGATGTCCGGGACGGATCAGGCCTTGAGCGAGGTCACCAGGATCTTGTGCAGGCGCGTGTGCAACGCATCGTTGCCGGCCAGGACCTCACTGTCGCAGATCGGCAGCGAACGGCCCTTGTAGTCGGAAACGAAGCCGCCCGCCTCGCGTACGAGCAGGCAGCCGGCCGCCGTGTCCCACGGGCTGAGATCGGATTCCCAGAACCCCTCGTAGCGGCCCGCGGCTACCCACGCGAGGTCGAGCGCGGCCGAACCGAAGCGGCGGATGCCCGCAACCTGCGGGGCAAGGCCGTGGTAGATCTTGGTCCACTCTCCGGCATCGCCCTTGTTGGCGAAGGGAATGCCCGTGGCGATCAGGCTCTCGTCGAGGTGACGACGCGAGGATACCCGCAAGCGGCGGTCGTGCAGCCAGGCGCCGCGCGACTTTTCCGCCCAGAAGCTCTCGTCGGTGATCGGCTGGTAGACGATACCGGCGGTCACTTCGCCCCAGCCCCGGCCGTCAAGGCGCGGTTCCTGCACCGCGATCGAAACCGCGAAGTGCGGCATGCCGTGCAGGAAGTTCGTGGTGCCGTCGAGCGGGTCGACGATGAAGCGCGGCTTGGTCGGGTCGCCCTCGATCTCGCCGGCTTCCTCGAACAGGAAACCCCAGTCCGGGCGCGCGGCCTTGAGCTCGTCCCAGATGGTGCGCTCGGCGGCCTGGTCGGCCTTGGACACGAAGTCCGAAGGCCCCTTGCGGCTCACCTGCAGGTGCTCGATTTCGCCGAAGTCACGGCGCAGGCGGGCGCCCGCCTTGCGGGCCGCCTTTTCCATGACGCGGATGAGACCGGAAATTGCGGCCATGTTTCTAACTACCTTGTACTTGCCGGGAAGGAATCAGTCCGCCTTGCGGACGTAGGCCTTCTCGTAGACGTCGACGACGATGCGGGTGCCGCTTTCGATGTGCGGCGGAACCATGACGCGCACGCCATTGTCGAGAACCGCCGGCTTGTAGCTCGACGAAGCGGTCTGGCCCTTCACCACGGCGTCGGCCTCGACGATGGTGGCCTCGACCTGCTCGGGAAGCTGCACGGAGATCGGGCGCTCTTCCCAAAGCTCGAGAAGAACCTGCATGCCGTCCTGCAGGAACGCCGCGGCATCGCCGAGCAGGTCTGCGGGGAGCTGGATCTGCTCGTAGCTCTCGATGTCCATGAACACCAGCTGGTCGCCTTCGGCGTAGAGGAACTGGAAGTCCTTGGTGTCGAGGCGAACCTTCTCGACCGTGTCGGCGCTGCGGAAACGCACGTTGGTCTTGCGGCCATCGATGAGGTTCTTCATCTCGACCTGCATGAAGGCACCGCCCTTGCCCGGCTGGGTGTGCTGCGTCTTCGCAACTTTCCAGATGCCGTTTTCGTATTCGAGAATGTTGCCGGGACGAATGTCGACGCCGCTGATCTTCATGGGTTGATGCCTTCGATGGGAAAGAGCCTGGTTCCGGCCCACGCGTGGCCGGGAAAGGATGCGCCCTTAGCGAAGCTCGGTCCTTGTGGCAATTGCTTCGCGCCGATGCTAGCCGGTTGCCATGAAACACGCACCCGGAATCGTCGCCGGCCTGATGGCCGCCTGCACCCTTGCTGCATGTGCGAGCGCCGAGACCCCTCCGCCCCCGGTGCCGGGCGGCCCGGTGGGCACGCTCACGCTTGGCAACTACACCTGCGAACTGCCCGGCGATGCCAGCGGCCCCAGGGGCAAGGAACTGCCCGACTATGCCTTCCGGGTGGTCAACGCCTCCAATTACAAGGCAGGCGGCGTGCGCGGCAGCTACCTCTATACCGGCGACCGGGTGGTAATGACCGGCGGCAAGTTCAAGGGGCTGAAGTTTCGCCGGGTCTCGACCGGATTCCTGCGCCAGGTCGACGATGCCGGCAAGGAAATGGAAATGCGCTGCGTCCTGACCTCGCGCGCATTCTGATCCGGCAGCGAACGGAAGTCACGAAGCCGTCAGCGTCGCCTCGTCCCAGACGAGGAAATCGACCGCCTGCGACACCAGTTCCAGGACGACACCGTCCGCGTTGGTGAACTGCGCGGGCCCGGCGGGAGACAGGCGAGCCTTGTCGCCCAGCAGGCCGAGCAGTTCGTCGCGGCGCTCCTGCGAAAGGGCGGCGCTGCGCGCCAGGATCACGCCGTGGTTGCCGAACAGATCCCTCAAGTGAAACGCCTCGGACGGGCCGAAGGCCCGGGACAAATCGCTCAGGATCTCGACGCCGAAGGGCTCCATCCGGGTAAACTGCAAGGTCACGCCCATGATCCTACCCTCCCCCGACGCGCGGCAACACGATCACTTCGCGCACATCGGCAAGTAGGCGGGTCCAGTCGGTTTCGAGCACACCATCGACTGCAAGATGCGCCCGCACCCGGGCGATCTTCGCAAATCCGGGCCCTTGCGCGTCAAGCTTCTCGATAAGCTCGAAAAGGTTCCCCGCATCGATCGACAGCCGCTCGACGCCGAAGAACTCCTTGTCGAAGGGCGGCATGATCACGATACGCAAGGGCGAGGCGCTCACTCGCGCTCAACTCTCGGCATGAAGTGCGGCATGGACCTTGTCCGGCGACATCGGCAGCGAACGCATCCGCTTGCCGGTGGCGGCGTGCACCGCATTGGCGACGGCGGCCAGGGGCGGAACGATCGGCACTTCGCCCACACCCTTAACACCGTAGGGGTGCACGGGATTGGGCACTTCGACCATAACCGTATCGATCATCGGCATGTCCGACGCGACCGGCATGCGATAGTCGAGGAATCCCGGATTCTCGAGCTTGCCTTCCCCGTTGTAGATGTAAGTCTCGTTCAGTGCCCAACCGATGCCCTGGGCAACGCCGCCCTGGATCTGGCCTTCGACATAATCGGCATGGATCGCGCGGCCGACATCCTGCACGGCGGTGTAGCGAACGATGGAGACGTGGCCCGTCTCCTGATCGACTTCGACGTCGCAGATGTGGAAGCCGAACCCCGGCAACCAGCCTTGCGCGCTCAGCGCCGAGGTCGCCGTGATCGGGCCACCCGAATGTATCGAACTGCCCGCGATTTCCCCCGCGCTCATTTTCGAACCGAGCTTTTCACCCGAGGTGCACACGGCATTGCCCTCACGCCATTCGACATCTTCGGCGGGGACCTGCCATGTGCGCGCGGCGCGTTCGCACAGGAGGCGCTTCACTTCCCTGGCGGCTTCGACCGTGGCCATGCCGGTCGCGAACGTCGTTCGGCTGCCACCGGTGACGAATGACAGGCCGATCGACGCGGTATCGGCCACGACGCAGCGAACCTGCTCGTATGGCACCTCAAGCACTTCGGCGGCCATGATAGCCATTGAGGCGCGGCTGCCGCCGATATCCGGGCTGCCGGTCGCGACAGTAAAGGTCCCATCCTCGGCAACGCTGAGATTGACAGTGGAGGGACCGCCGTAATTGCCCCAATAACCGCCGGCGATACCGCGCCCCTGGTTGGGGCCGAGCGGTGCGGACAAATGCGGATGTGCCTTTGCCGCTTCAAGGCATTGAACCCAGCCGATCTCGCCCCAGGGCAGTCCCGATGTCTGCAGGTCGCCGGGCATGGCCGCGTTCTTCATGCGCAGTTCGAGCGGATCCATGCCGAGCTTGATCGCCAGTTCGTCAATCGCGCTTTCGACCGCGAAGTTGACCTGTGGCGCACCCGGCGCGCGATAGGCCTTTGCCGCCGGGCGGTTGCACAACACCTCGATCCCCGAGACACGGGTATTGGCGATACGGTAATGTCCGATGGCGCTGGAAACGCCGGCCCCGGCATCGTTCGCAGCGAAGGCTCCGGAATGATACTTGAACGTCACCTCGGCGGCGACAAGCGTGCCGTCCGCATCTGCACCGAGGCGCACGTCGATGATGGCGCCCGGCGCGGGACCGGTGGCGCGAAAGACGTCTTCGCGGCTCATGCCAAGGCGCACCGGCCGACCCGACTTGCGTGATAGGATCATCGCCACCGGTTCAAGGTATACCGTGGTCTTGCCACCGAAACCGCCGCCGATCTCAAGCGGCGTAACGCGAATGTCCGACTGCGGGATCGCCAGCACCGATGCCGTAAGCGAACGGACCATGAAGTGGCCCTGGCTCGAACACCAGATCTGGGCTTGCCCGTCCCCGTTCCACGAAGCGACGCAGGCGTGCGGTTCGATGTAGCCCTGATGGACCGGCTCCATCGTGTAGCGCCCCTCGACGACGGCTGCAGCGCCTGACAGCGCGGCTTCGACGTCGCCCCGGCCCATGGTCACGTCCATCGCAATGTTCGATGGCTCCGATCGTCCGCTGGCCGGTTCCCGGATCAGCGGGGCATCGTCGGCCAGCGCCTCATCCAGCCCGAGGACATGCGGCAGGACCTCGTAGTCAACCGCGATCAGCGCCGCTGCCTCACGCGCGATTTCCGGTGTGATCGCCGCCACCGCCGCGACGGCATGGCCTTCGTAGAGGACTTTGTCGAAGGCGAGGCAGTTGTGCGAGATATCGACGATGTCGGACGCCCCCTCGCCCACGTGCATGACAAGCGATTCCAGCGTCGGCAGGTCCTTGCCCGTTGCCACGGCCTTGACGCCGCTCAACTTTTCGGCGGCGCGCGTATCGATCGACACGATGCGCGCATGGGGATGCGGGCTGCGCAGGATCGCGCCCCAGAGCATGCCCGGCGCCTTGAAGTCGGTCCCGTAAAGCGCCTTTCCGGTGACCTTGTCGACCCCGTCCGGGCGAACCGGGCGAGTGCCGATATGGCGGAAAGTCTCGATCTTATCGGGCGCGTTCATGCGGGCGTCCTTTCCTGGCGCAGTTCGGCCGCAGCATCCATCACCGCGCGCACGATCTTGTCGTAGCCGGTGCAGCGGCACAGGTTGCCCGCCAGCCAGTAGCGCACTTCGGTTTCGGTCGGATTCGGATTGCGATCGAGCAGCGACTTGGCCGCCACGATGAATCCGGGCGTGCAGAAACCGCACTGGAGTGCGGCATGCTCGAGGAATTTCTGCTGCACGGGATGCAGCACCGAACCTTCGGCCACGCCCTCGATCGTGGCGACGGTGCGCCCTTCGACCTCGGCTGCGAGGACAAGGCAGGAGCAGACCATTTCGCCGTCGAGCTGGACCGTGCAGGCCCCGCAGTCACCCGAACCGCACCCTTCCTTGGAGCCGGTCAGGTGAAGCGTATCGCGAAGGACGTCGAGCAGCGAGGCGCCCGGATCACAGAGAAATTGCGTGGCATCGCCGTTGATCGTGGTATTGACGTGAGTTCTGTTCATGCCTTCGCTCCTGCGCGCTGGGCGGCAATCCGCACGGTGCGTTTGGCGAGAACACCGGCCATCGCCTTGCGATAGGCCACGGTCCCGCGCTTGTCGTCGATCGGGGCACAGGCCGCCTTTACGGCCTCGACCATCGCCGACAGCGCCTCCTCGTCGAGCTTCGTGCCGACCAGCGCCGCACCGGCAGCCTCGACCAGCACTACGGTCGGCGCGACCGCGCCCAGCGCAATGCGCGCTGCAGTACAGGTGCCCTCGTCATCGATTCGAAGGTTTGCGCCGACCCCGACGACGGCAATGTCCATCTCCGTGCGCGGGATCGAGCGCAGATAGGCGTCGCCCTCAAGCGCGCCGCGAACGGGGAGGCGAAACTCGACCACGAATTCGCCGGAAGCCAGCGAAGTCCTGCCCGGAGACACGGGAATGTCCTGCACGGCGACTTCGCGCATGCCCGCAGGTCCGGCGACCACGCAGATCGCTTCGGCTGCGACAAGGGCCGGGACGCTGTCTGCAGCAGGAGAGGCATTGCACAGATTGCCCGCCATCGTCGCGCGGTTGCGGACCTGGACCGAGCCGATCAGGTTCGCTGCCTCGACGACGCCCGGCCAGGCGGCGCACAGGTCGGCATTATCCTTGAGCGCAGTGCATGGCGTTGCCGCACCGATCACGAATACCTCGCCCTCGCGCCGTACGCCGGAGAGGCTCGCAATCCGCTTGATGTCGACAACCGCGCTTGGAGCGATCCGGCCCGAGCGCATCTGGACGATGAGATCCGTTCCGCCGCCAAGCGGCCGTGCAGTAGGATCGCCGGACAGGAGTGCGACGACGCCCTCCACGGTATCGGGCGCGTGAAAGGCTGGTGACGGCATCGAACTCCCCTGCCGGTGGATCAATTCGCGCACAAAGTCGTGACCGCAAAGGCATTAGTCAACCGAGGGGCAAGAATATTGGCCTCGTCAGGACTTGGGGACGTGCTCTCTCGTCATAAAGCGAGGAGGAGATGCACGCTCAGTGTGAAACCAGTCGGCCCGTGCGCAACCCGGCGAGGATCGACCGCACCATGCTCACGACAGGATCGAACAGTATCCCCTTCAGCGAGGTGAACTGCCTGTCATCGGCATCGGCGCCGATCCCGTAGACCAGCACCTCTCCCTTGCCCGGCCGGTAAGCGGTGCCGAATATCCAGTCGAGCAAGGCCAGGTTCGTGGCGAAGTTGCGGTCCCAGTGGTGGGCCAGCTTGCTGTGATGGACCTGATGCATGTGCGGGCTGATGAAGATCCGGTCGAACGGGCCGAGGCCGATCGGCAAGTGCGAATGGCGCAAGGGATCAAGCGTCACCATGGTGATGACCTTGTTGAACAATCCCGAGTAGGCAAAGATCAGGACGACGTCCTCATCGGTCAGAAAGCAGATGACGGCCAGCGGGATCGCGATGAGGATCGCGCGCATGTTCTCCGTGAAGAGGACTTCCACCGGGCTCCCGCGCTGCGAAGTGATCGGGATCAGCGACGATGCCGAGTGATGAACCTTGTGCAGCTCCCAGAGGAAGGGCACCTTGTGGTGCAGATAGTGCAGCACGTAATCGACCAGTTCCTTCCACACGAACAGAAATACCAGAAGGAGCCCGGTGAGCGCGACTCCGGCATGAATGCGCATGTGCGCGCTCCTTTCCGGTCCCGCCATGTAATCGAGGAACTGCGTGATGATGATGGCCGAAACGACGAGCGGAATGTACCGCTGCGACACGGCCAGCAGTTTGGAAATCGTCCAGAGCACGCAGTCGTGGGCCGTGCTGCGCGACAGATAGAACTCGGGAGGGAAGCAGGTTCGCAGAAGTCCGCGGAGCGAGAAGCGATCCTGCCCGTGCAAGACGGCCGATGCGCAAATGGCCGTGCCGAAGACAAGTACAGTTACATAGGAGATCAGCAGAAAGGGCGTCTGGTCAACGATAAGCAAAGCCTGTTCGATCATGATACCGGCACCCTCGGGATCTGCGATTCTTGCTTTGACATCGCGCGCCAGACCGCCACAGCCGTGCCCGCGACTTGGCCAAATCTAATGAAGTCGACAGCAGGGCTCCATTCGCGCGATTGGTGGAGCCTGCAAGACTTATGGATTACCCCGAAGGGTGACAGGGGCCCTCCAGCGCGCCCTGTCGGTCATCGATAAATGAGGCCAAGCGAGATTCCCCGCCCGGCATGCTTGCTTCAAGCGCGACGATCAGGCCAGAACCCTTGTCGCTGCGCGGTCCGTTGCCGACCGTGGCATTGACGCTGGCGTCGGCAGGAATGTCCGGGAGGTCCTTGTTCTGCGAGGCAGACAAGTTTCATCGCGCTTAGAAAGCACGCGGCCAAACCCGATGCGAAGAGCTGTTCAGGATTTTTGCCGTCGCCGTCACCGCCCAATTCCCTGGGCGTTCCCAATTTCACCGAGAAGCTGCCGTCGTCGGTTTCAGCCTTGCCGTCGTGCGCGACGAGCGCGTCATGCGCGTGTCGCTGACCGATCAGAGCATGACGATCCTCCAAGAGGCGCGCTGCGTGCCTTTGGAAGTGAGGGAAGCCACAGGCACCCCGCCCGAACAGCTTCAACAGCTCAACGAACAGCTCAAGGCCCTGCGCAGCAAACTCGTTGCGAAACCGGGCTGATCCACGCCCGGGCGGCAGCGCGCCGAACGGGCGCGCGGCCATTACCGCAGCCTAATACACCCCGCCCTGCTCTTCGGCGAAGTCGCGAGCCTCGCTGGTGGCCGCGGCAGCATCAGCACGGGCCTGACGGGCCTCGCGGATTTCCGATACCAGCGCATCGCGGCGGCGGGTGAATTCGTCCTCGGCGGTGTACTGCCGCGGTTCGGTGTCGGGCTTGAAGGCTTCCCAGATCACCGAAGCCTTGGGCTCGTTGGTCGGCTCTACGCCCATGACCTTCTTGCCGGTCACACGATCGATGCGAACCATGCGGATGCCAGCGGGCGCGACAAAGGGCTGGTCGCTCCAGCGCGAGCGCGTGTCGAGCACAACGTCCTTGAAGATCGGCGCTGCAATCCGGCCACCCTGGGCGTAACCGCCCAGCGAACGGGGATTGTCGTAACCGACATAGACGCCGCCCACGTAGTCCTGATTGCCGCCCATGAACCACACGTCGGTCGGGCCGTTGGTGGTGCCGGTCTTGCCGAAGAGCGGCAGGTTGAGGTCGCGCAGGCGCACGGCGGTGCCACGGATGACGACGCCCTCGAGCATGTGGATCACCTGGTATGCGGTGTCCGCGTCGAGCACCTGCTTGCCCTTGCGCTTGATGCGCGGCATCGGCTTGCCGTCCCATTCGGCCATGTTGCACGTATCGCAGCGGCGCTTGTCCGCGTTCCAGATCACCTTGCCATTGCGGTCCTGCACGTAGTCGATGACAGTCGAAGGGAACTGCACGCCATTGTTGGCTAGCGCCGAATAGGCATTGGCCATGCGCGCCACCGTCGTCTCGCCCGCGCCAAGCGCGAAGGAAAGATACGGCTTGTAGTCGCCGATCCCGACATTGTGGAATGTGCGGATGACGCGCGGCATGCCGGTATCGTTCGCGATGCGCACGGTCATGAGGTTGCGCGACTGCTCAAGGCCCCAACGCATCGTGTGGCTGCCCGAACCGCCCTCGTTGCCGAAGTTGCGGAAGCACTTGTCGCCCAGCCCCGCGCCCTGGAAGACGCAGAACGTACCGTCGAGCACCTGGGTTGCCGGGGTCATCCCGTATTGCAGCGCGGTCGCATAGACGAAGGGCTTGATCGTCGAGCCCGGCTGGCGCTCGGCCTGGGTGGCGCGGTTGAACGAACCAAGCCCGGAATCGAAGCCGCCCTGCATGGCAAGAACGCGCCCGGACCAGGGCTGCTCCATGACCATGCCGCCTGAAACCTCGGGGATGGTACGTACGGCGTAAGCACCTGAAGATACGGGTTCAGCCGCGACGAAATCGCCGACCTTGGCCTTGTCAGGAATATTGGTCAGGGCGAAGGTGTTGCCATCGGAAAAACCGATCTGGCCATTGCCGTCGTCCAAGCCGAGAATGACGCCGACTTTCCAGTTCTTGTAGTCGATCGTCTTGTTCGACACGATGAGCTGGGTCTGCCAGCTGTCCATGTCCTTGATGTGGGCGATCGGGCCGGTCCAGCCGCGGTTGCCGTGATAGCTCAGCAGACCCTTGCGCAGCGCGGCGCGCACCGAATCCTGCAGCTGGGTGTCGAGCGAGGTGCGCACCCACAGGCCGCCGGCGTAGACGCTGTTGGGGCCGTCCTCGGCCTTCTCGCCATAGCGATCGATCAGGCGGCGGCGAACTTCCTCGATGAAGTAGCCATTGCCCGGGTCGTAATTGGTTCCGCGCTGGGTAACCAGGCCAAGCGGCTCGGCCTTGGCCTTCTCTGCGTCTTCCTTGCTTGCCCAGCCATTGCGGACCATCTGGTCCAGCACCCAGTTGCGCCGCTCAAGCGCGCGCTCGGCATGCTTCTTGCGGCCGTAGACTTCCGGCGCGCGCGGCAGGATCGCAAGGAAAGCCGACTGGCTGAGCGTCAGTTCATCGACGTCCTTGTCGAAATAAGCGCGCGAGGCGGCCTGCACGCCGAACGAACGACGGCCCAGCGGGATCTCGTTGAGATAGAGCTCGAGGATCTGCTGCTTGGTCAGCACGCCTTCGATGCGGCGGGCCAGCACCATTTCCTTCAGCTTGCGGGTGACCGAGTACTCGTCGCCAATCAGAATGTTCTTGGCGACCTGCTGGGTGATGGTCGAGCCGCCCTTGGCGCGCTCACCGCTGCCGTACTTGGCGATGTAGTCGACCACCGCGCCCGCAAAGCCGCCGAAATCGACGCCGCCATGGGTCCAGAACGTGCGGTCCTCCGCCGAGAGGAAGGCGTTCACCAACGGACGCGGAAAATCGACGAAGCGCAGCTGTACGCGCCGTTCGCGCGCGTAACTGTAGACGATCTCGCCATCGAGGCCGCGCACCATGGTCGGCAGCGGCGGCTGGTACTCGAGCAGCTTGTTCGCGTCCGGCAGGTCGCGCGTCAGGAAAATCCAGAAACCGATCAGACCGATCAGGCCGACGACGCACAAATAGGCGAAGCGGCGCACCCAGTTGCTGGTGCGCCATAGCTGGCGGACTACGGAGAGCCCTCCCGACGCTTCCCTGCGGATCCGGAAAGTGAAGTCTTCAGGCGGCTGCTGGCTGCCCTGCTCGTTCGTCTCGTCGGTCATTGCGCCAGCCCTCTAGCATGAGCCTTCGGCGATATGCCAGATATCACGCGCCTAGAGCGCCGCTTTCCTGGCGAAAAAGGCACGGATCGCCCGTGACGTGGCGCCGGCGATCGTGCGCTGCCCCTGTTTCGAGCCGAGGAACTGCGCATCGTCCACATTGTTGATGTATCCGGTTTCGAGCAGGATCGAGGGAATGTCGGGCGCCTTGAGCACGGCCAGCGCAGCGGTTTCGACATGGTCGCGATGCAGGCCGACATGAGCCTCCTGCAATTCGCGCAGCAGGAGTCCGGCAATTTCGCTCGAACTGGCCTGGGTATCGCGCTGCGACAGGTCGAGGAGGATCTTGCCGACATCGGAATCGATCCCGGATAGCGGCACGCCGTTCACCTTTATCGAGGTACTGTCGGTCGCGGCAAAGCGGCGGGCTGCCTCGCCGGAGCCCTTTTCAGACAAGACGTAGACGCTCGCCCCGCGCGCGGTGTCGTTTTCGGCGCTGTCGGCATGGATCGAAACGAACAGGTCAGCACCCAGGCGCCGGGCAATATCGGGCCGGTCGGCAAGGGCGATAAAACGGTCGTTGTCTCGCGTAAGCGCCACGCGCACGCCGCCGCCTTCCAGAAGACGGTCCCGCACGGCCAGCGCGATCTGCAGGGCGACACTCTTTTCCTTGAGCGCCCCCTGCCCCGCGCCCGGATCGAAGCCGCCATGTCCGGCATCGATCACCACCAGCGGACGGCTGGCATCGGGCGGTCCTTCGACCCTGGGCAGGTCGACCGGGGTATCGATGGCGGGCATGTCGAAGCGGATTACATGGTGCCGGGCGCCGAAGGGGCGCTCCAGTTCGCGGTGGATCACATAAGCCGCCAGCGCCAGCGAGAGCGGCACGGACAGGAACACAATCAGGCGAACGACCCGCGACATGGCCGAGTGACTAAGTGCCGGGCCGCGCCTCGACAATCCTTTGCCTGCGCACTTCCCACGGAATTCGGAAAGAAATCCGTAACCATGCCAGTGTCAGATATCTGTCAGGCAAGTAACTTGCCGTGCAAGGCCATGAATGCTAGGCCAAACCGACCCGGGGCGAGAATGCTTCGGTCCTTGCAATCCGGACAAGCGCCACGAAATGGTGCCGGACAGGACCGACAGCGACGAAGCTCCGGCCGTCAAAGCCGGAAATTGTTCCGGATCCTAACAGGTTGACGCGAGACATGAGAAGCCAATTGCCGCCTTGCCAGCCGACGCCCCCGAGGGCGTGGGCGGTCTGGTCGCAATTCAACGCGTGTACGATTTCGCCACGCGGCCTTCCTCTCGCAGACACGCTCACCGCTTTCGAAGCGGATGTAACGATAGCCGCAAACGGGGCGCTGGATTGCCCCGACTTCATTCTTACCCACGCCCGGAAACCGAAGAGCCACGCCGAGATCGGCCACGCCTTCGGCAACGCATCGGGCTATTTCGAACAGAATCGCGCCACCTCGGCTGATCCGGCCGGGACGAGGCGCGCTTGGAGATCACATAATGGCAACGCGCATGCTCATCGATGCGCGCCACCCGGAAGAAACGCGGGTGGCCGTACTCAAGGGAAATCGCATTGAAGAGTTCGATTTCGAATCGACCGAACGCAAGCAGATAAAAGGCAACATCTACCTCGCGAAGGTGACCCGTGTGGAACCTTCGCTGCAGGCTGCCTTCGTCGACTTCGGAGGAAACCGTCACGGCTTCCTCGCCTTCAGCGAAATTCATCCCGACTACTACCAGATTCCGAAGGAAGACCGCGAAGCGCTTCTGGCCGAAGAAGCGGCCCATGCCGAAGAAGAAGCCGCCCTGCGCGCCCGTGACGGCGACGATGAGGACGACGATGAAAACGGCAACGACGGCGAAGACTTCGACGACGGCGGCCTGACCGAAGTCGACACATCCGAAAAGGACGAAGTCGCCACCATCGAGGATGGCAACGTCGAGAACGGCTTCGACCACGGCAGCGAGGAAGAAGGCGAAACGTCGGAAGACGAGCACGGCGGTTCGCGCCGTCGCGGTCGCCGCCGCCAGGGCAAGGGCCGTTCGAAGGAAGCCGACGAACTGCGCGCCAAGCGCATCGCCCTGCGCCGCCGCTACAAGATCCAGGACGTCATCCACCGGCGCCAGGTCCTGCTGGTGCAGGTCGTCAAGGAAGAGCGCGGCAACAAGGGCGCGGCGCTGACCACGTACCTCAGCCTTGCTGGCCGTTACTGCGTGCTCATGCCGAACTCGAGCCACGGCGGCGGCATCAGCCGCAAGATCAGCTCGGCCTCGGACCGCAAGCGCCTCAAGTCGATCATTGCAGAGCTTGAGCTGCCGCGTTCGATGGGCTGCATCGTGCGCACCGCCGGCCTCCAGCGCACCAAGACCGAGATCAAGCGCGACTTCGACTATCTCGCCCGTCTCTGGGACGAACTGCGCGAAAAGACGCTCGGCTCGGCCGCTCCCTCGCTGATCCATTCGGACAGCGACCTCGTGAAGCGCGCGATCCGCGACATCTACAATCGCGAGATCGAGGAAGTCGTGGTCGAGGGCGAGGAAGGCTACCGCGCCGCCAAGGACTTCATGAAACTGCTCATGCCCAGCCATGCGCGGCGGGTGAAGCCCTATTCCGACCCGGTTCCGCTGTTCCAGCGCTATGGCGCCGAAGACCAGCTTACCGCGATGTACGACCCTGTCGTGCAGCTTCGCTCGGGCGGCTACATCGTCATCAACCCGACCGAAGCGCTCGTTTCGATCGACATCAACTCGGGCCGCGCCACCAAGGAGCACGGTATCGAGCAGACGGCGGTCGCCACCAATCTCGAAGCGGCCCAGGAAATCGCCCGTCAGCTGCGCCTGCGCGACATGGCCGGACTTGTCGTGATCGACTTCATCGACATGGAGTACGGCTCCAACGTCCGCAAGGTCGAGAAGGCGATGAAAGACGCGCTCAAGAACGACCGGGCACGCATCCAGGTCGGTCGCATCTCCAGCTTCGGCCTGATGGAAATGAGCCGCCAGCGCCTGCGCACCGGCGTTCTGGAAGCGACCACCCGCTCCTGCCCGCATTGCGACGGTACCGGCCTCGTGCGTACCGCCAGCTCGGCAGGTCTCTCGGCGCTGCGCCTGATCGAGGACGAAGCGGCCAAGGGCAAGGGCGTGGTCGTCTCGCTCTTCGCGTCGACCGAAGCGGCAGTCTACCTGCTCAATGCCAAGCGCACCGACCTGGCCGACATCGAGGCTCGCTACGGCGTGGCAGTCGAAGTCATTCCGGAAGGTGAGAACGAAGGCGCCAAGATGCGCGTCATCTCGTCGGGTCCGCGCAACGAATTCGTGCCCCGCTTCGAGCCGATTGCCGTCGAGGTCGAGGATGACGACATCCCTGAGGATGACGAGGACGAGATCGAGCGCGAGGACGCCGAAGCCCGCTCCGAGGGCGAAGGCCGCCGCAAGCGTCGCCGTCGCCGTCGCGGTCGCAATCGCGACCGTCGTGACGAGCAGTCAGGCGACGAAAGCGCCGAAACCGAAGCCTCCGAGAGCGCCGAAAACGACAACGAGGGCGAAGAAACCTTCGCCGGCGGTGACGATGAGGAAGGCGATGCGCCCCGCAAGCGCCGCCGCCGTGGCGGTCGCCGCAGGCGCGGACGGCGCGGCGACGAGGCAGGCGAGCAGACCGAGGGTGAAGCCGGCGACGACAGCCAGGGTTCGCACGAGGACGCAGACGTTGCCGAAGCTCCTGCCGAAGCCGAAGCTCCGATCGAGGCCACTCCGGTAGCCGAGGCCGAGCCTGAGGTTGAGGAGGCTCCCAAGCCGAAGAAGCGCACGCGCCGCAAGAAGGCCGAGCCCAAGCCCGAAGCAGCCGAAGCCGCAGTTGAGGAAGCGCCTGAAGCAGTCGCTGCCGAAGCTCCGGCCGAGGAAACTCCGGTTGCCGAGGAAGCGCCGGCCAAGCCCAAGCGCACCCGCCGCAAGAAGGCCGAGCCCAAGCTCGAAGCCGAAGCCGAAGCGGCCGAGGCTCCCGCTGAGGATGCCCCTGCTGCTGAGGAAGCGCCGGCCAAGCCCAAGCGCACCCGCCGCAAGAAGGCCGAGCCCAAGCTCGAAGCCGAAGCCGAAGCGGCCGAGGCTCCCGCAGAGGACGCCCCTGCCGCCGAGGAAGCGCCGGCAAAGCCCAAGCGCACGCGCCGCAAGAAGGCCGAGCCCAAGCCCGCCGAGGAAGCAGAGCCGGTCGCAGTTGAGGCCGCTGCGCCTGAAGCGGCGCCCGTCGAAGCCGCCCCTGTTGGCGAGGAAGTGACTGCGGACGCATCGTCAGGTGACGAAGCAGCCAATGACGAGAGCGCCGAGCGCCCGCGTCGAGGCTGGTGGCAGCGCACGTTCGGCGAATAAGCCCAACCGACAGAAAAAGCCCCGCAGCGCCATTGCGTGCTGCGGGGCTTTTTCTTTTTTGCGGGTCCGTGGACCGACCCAGCTATGCCATCAGAACGGGATCGACTGACCGTCCCACGCAAAAAACCCGCCGCTATCGGCAGGTCCGAGTCCATCGATGACGGTCAGCAGACTTTGCGCAGCCTGCGCGGCATCGGTTACCTGGCCATCGGGCAGATTACGCTGATAGGGACGTGAAAGCGGCGTATCCACGGTGCCGGGATGGAGCGAAACGATCACGCTTTGGCGGTGGGTGCGCCCCAGTTCGATAGCGAAATTGCGGATCAGCATGTTCAGTGCCGCCTTCGAGGCCCGATAGCTGTGCCATCCGCCCAGGCGATTGTCCGCAATCGAACCCACTCTCGCTGAAATGGCCGCAAAGACACTGCGCTTGTCCCTTGGGAGCAGCGGCAGCACATGGCGCGCAACCATGGCCGGGGCAATCGTATTGAGCGCGAAGAGCTGCGCCATCCTTGCCTGGTCCAGTTTTCGATAAGACCGTTCGGGCCCTGCCCCGTCGGCAAAGTCGAGCGCCCCGCTGGCAACGATCACGAGGTCAGGCGGCCCTTCCCGCTCCATCCGGTGTGCAGCCTCGGCAATTGCGCCTTCGTCGGTCACATCACAGGCAAGAGGGACGTTCTTGCCGCCAAGCGCCAGGGACTTTCGACTGGCGGCATAGACCCGCTCGACATCGCTACGCGCGGCGAGCGCTTCGACGAGCGCCGAACCGATTCCGCCGCCGGCACCGAAGATACAGGCGCATGTCATCTGAATCGCTCCTTGCTCATTCCTGCGCAAACCGCCTGATCATGCCATCGTCTACGCCGCGGGTTCGCTGCGGTTCCCGGCATGGAAGCGGACCGGCCAAGGTTCGGCATCCCGTCCTCAAAGCATGGCGAAAGGCCCTCATCAGCAGGGAAACTGCCGCGATTCGCGTAAATAAGCCATCATCCTGATGACAAATAGGATGGGCGACCTCACGCTCCGGGATGCCCCAAACCCGCCCATGCACGCGAGATCATGAACATTTAATATTTTATTTCAATAGTTTAGTGAAAAATAAGTACCGGCCATTACCGCCTTCAGGCCACCTACCCAAACAGCAGGACCTGTCATTCTGGCCCCTTGCCCCGGGCTGCTGAATCGCTAGAGGGGTCTGCAGAAGCGGTTCATGCCGCAATGCGAGATCACGGGGATTCTTTCATGGCGACCTTCACCCTCCCGGCCAACAGCAAGATCAAGAAGCAGGGCAACGTCCACAAGGCGGAAGGCGCCACGCGCGTGAAGAAATTCACCGTCTATCGCTACGATCCGGATTCGGGCGAAAACCCGCGTTACGACACGTTCGAAATCGATCTCGACAACTGCGGCCCGATGGTCCTCGACGCGCTCATCAAGATGAAGAGCGAACAGGATCCTTCGCTGACCTTCCGCCGCTCTTGCCGCGAAGGCATCTGCGGTTCGTGCGCGATGAACATGAACGGCTCGAACGGTCTTGCCTGCACCACGGCAATCGAGGACCTCAAGGGCGACATCCGCATCACTCCGTTGCCGCACATGGAAGTGATCAAGGACCTCGTTCCCGACTTCACCCACTTCTACGCACAGTACGCCTCGATCCGGCCCTGGCTGCAGACCGTCTCGACCACGCCTTCGGGCAAGGAGCGCCTGCAGAGCCCCGAGCAGCGTGAAAAGCTGGACGGCCTCTACGAGTGCATCCTGTGCGCCTGCTGCTCGACGTCGTGCCCGAGCTACTGGTGGAACTCCGACAAGTTTCTCGGCCCGGCAATCCTGCTCCAGGCCTATCGCTGGCTCGCCGACAGCCGCGACGAGATGACCGGCGAGCGTCTGGACGAACTGGAAGATCCCTTCCGCCTCTACCGCTGCCACACGATCATGAACTGCGCCAACGTGTGCCCCAAGGGCCTCTCGCCGGCGCGCGCCATCGCCGAAATCAAAAAGATGCAGGCGGAGCGCCAGGTCTGATCCTCGCGGTCTGAGCCGAGGTGGAACCTACCAGCGCATTCATCCACGAGCCCGATCCGGAAAATCCGGGCTGGCATACGTGGGACATGGCCGACCAGGATCGCTTCAACCCTGTCGTGATGGGCAAGATGCTTTTGCGACAGGAAGGCGACCGGGCGGCGCGGCTGCGCATGCTCAACACCACGACCAGGCATGCAAACCTGCACGGCGCGCTCCACGGCGCCGTGATCCTCGGGCTGATCGATATTTCCCTGTTCGCAACCGTTCACCAGGTGGTCGGCGGCAATGCCGCTGCCTCCGTAACGCTGGACCTGTCCACGCAGTTCGTGGGCAGCGGACGCCTCGGTGCCCCGCTGGATGCGATCTGCGAAGTCATGAAGGAAACCGGCCGCCTGTTCTTCCTTCGCGGAAATCTTGAACAGGAAGGCGAACTGATCGCTTCCTACATGGGCACCTTACGGAAACCGTCTGCGCGATGACCGGCATGCTGAACCGTTACGAGGCGCTCGTCGCCACGGGCGAACTCCGTGTCGACCCGGAGCAGGCAGCGGCTGCCGAACGCCTCGATCGCCTCCAGCGAGAGATGTACAAGGCACGCTCGTCCACGGGCCTGATCGGACGCCTGCTCGGCAAGAAGCCCCTGCCCCCGCGCGGTGTGTATATGTGGGGCGGCGTCGGCCGCGGAAAGTCGATGCTGATGGACCTGTTCCACCAGACGCTCGACATTACCGAGAAAAAGCGCGTCCACTTCCATGCCTTCATGCTCGATGTGCACGCCCTGCTGCGCGACGAACGAAAGAATGAAACCGGCGATCCGATCCCGCCGGTCGCAGCCCAGATCGCACGCAACGTCCAGTGCCTCGCCTTCGACGAGATGGTCGTCAACAATTCCGCCGACGCCATGATCATGAGCCGCCTGTTTACGCATCTGATCGTGAACGAAGGCGTGACGATCGTCACCACGTCCAACCGGGCCCCATCTCAGCTCTACAAGGACGGCCTGAACCGCGAACACTTCCTGCCCTTCATCGATCTGATCGAGCAGGAACTGGACGTGATGACGTTGAATGGCCCCACCGACTATCGGCTGGCCCGTCTGGGCGGCATGCCGACCTGGCACATGCCGCTCGGTGAACCGACTACGCAGCAGGCACGCGAGGCCTTCTATCGCCTGACGGACTATCCGCCCGAAGATGCCGAGCACGTGCCTTCGACCGAGATCGACGTCGGCGGCGGTCGCACTCTTTTCGTGCCCAAGAGCCTGAAGGGTGTCGGCGTGTTCAGTTTCAAGCGGCTGTGCAGCGAAGCACGCGGCGCGTCCGACTATCTTGCCATTGCCCGCGCCTATCACACGGTGATCGTCGTCGGCATCCCGAAAATGGGGCCGGACCGTCGCAACGAAGCCGCACGGTTCGTGACGCTGATCGATGCGCTGTATGAAAACAAGGTCAAGCTGATCGTCGCTGCCGACGCCGCTCCCGAGGAGCTTTACGAAGCCGGCTCCGGCCGCTTCGAATTCGAGCGCACGGTCAGCCGTCTTAACGAAATGCAGAGCGCAGATTATCTTGCGCTCGGCCATGGCGAAAGCTGAATTCGTTAACGAATTCGACCGTTCGACCTCTTCAATTCGTTAATGATTCCCGAATCGGGACGCAAGTGAGTCGCAAGGATCGGGTCATCAGCCAGGTCCTGCGAGCATCGCGCGAGACGCGCCCAACCAGAGCCCAAATATCAAAAGCGCCCTGAGCCAACGCGGCCAGAGCGCTTCATCACGGATTTAAATATATCCGTTAAATACCTGATTCAGAGCGATAAATGCTTAGAAAGCGGTATTGAAAGACGCCGCGACCTGCCGAGACATTTACTCCCGAAGAGGTCGCTGACTGTCCGATTTTTAGCGACCGAGGCCGCCCCAAAGCCAGCTGTACATTGTATTTCCCCATGTGAACCGCCGCGTTTTTGCGGCTGCCCATATGGATAACAATGAGTTAAGATGTCAGCAAGACTTTTTTAACCATTCATTCGGGCCTGCTTCCTTTCGATATTATCGATCAGATCAGGAAATGGCACCGGACGACTGACGTAGTAGCCCTGGATGGTGTCGCATCCCATGCCCTTGAGAATCTCGAGCGCGGTCCCGGTTTCCACCCCTTCAGCAACGACAATGCGATCGAGTGAATGCGCCATTTCGATAATGGACTGGACGAGCAGGTAGTCCTCCTTGTTCGCTTCCATGGCCTGGATGAAGACCTTGTCGATCTTAACCTCTACGGCCGGGAGGTAGCGCAAGTAGTCGATCGTCGCATTGCCCGTGCCGAAATCATCGATCGACAAGCGCAGCCCGGACTGGACCAGGCGCTGGAGCATCTGGAACGTTCGCGAACTGCGATCGAGACGATCGGTCTCGGTGATTTCCAGGACCAGCTTCTCCGGCGGCAGACCGTGCGCGGCGAGAATCTCGGAGATCATTCCCGGAAGGCCCGGATTGCGCAGCAATTGCGCCGAAATGTTGACCGACATAGAGAAGTCGTAGCCCAGCCGCGCGAGGTTGACGGCAGAACGCACCGCTTCGTTGACGACGAAGCGGGTTATGCGTTCGATCCGGTGGAATTCCTCGGCAATGCGGATGAATTTGTCCGGGCTGATCGGACCTCGTTCCGGGTGCGTCCAGCGCACGAGAGCCTCGGCACCCGCAATGCGATTGGACTTCACGTCAAGCTTGGGCTGATAGGCGACCCAGACTTCGCCATTGTCGATAGCACGATCGAGCTGGGTCAGAAGCGACAGCTCCCACTGCGCCTCATGACGGCGGCTATCGTGCTGATAGACGAGTTCGTCATTGCGAACCGCCTCCTCTGCCGACTGCATCGCGCTTGCCACGCGGCTGGAGACCGTCCGGTCGAACTCGGAATCTATGCCGCAGTTGAAGGAGAGGTCGATATCCATGCCGCTGACCTGGATGCCGTTCTGAACGATGCGATGCAGGCCTTCTAGGTTTTCGAAAAGATCGAAAGTGCTGCGGATGTTCGACAGCCACAGGAACATGCCGCTTTCATGATAGACGGTCACGTCGTGATCGCTGATGCGGATACGCCGCACGATTTCATGCGCGACTTGCGCCTCCACGTGCTCGGCAAAGCTGCCGATGATGGCTCCGTAATTGCGGATCTTCAGAGCAACCAGGATCTTGGTCGACATCGCGTCGAAATTGCGCAGTGCCTGCACACTCGGGAGCCCCGAGCCCGCATTGGTCTCTCCCGCGACCTCCACGCGATCGAGGTTACGCATACGAAAGACCGCCACGGCGGCAGTGGCCAGGGCGGGGAAAATCGCGACCTGCACACTGATGTAGTTGAGAACGAAAGGAGCTGCGATAAGAACCGCGGTCAGCCCGCTGAAGCGGTAAACGTCGAAAACCCGGCCTCTTCCCAAACCGGAAATAATGATCACGCCCACAAGCAGAAATGGCGGAATCCAGCCCAGCTGCACCGGCAATCCGCGCTTCAAAGTCTCTGCAGCGATTGCATGCGCATATCCGCCAGGGGCATAGCCCTGCCCCGGTAACGGATGAATATCATTATAACTTATCGCACCGGGGGCAATGATTACATCTTTGCCGCTGACCAAACTGACGTCTAGTTTCCCACGCATCACATCAATGTAGCTTGCCGTCGGTATCGTTTTATAATTAATAGAATAATCTGGTTGGAACACACCCTCAGGATAGTCCTTCAATCCTGCAATCGCTACCGACATGCTTGGAATCTGCCCCATCGGACTATCCGATGAGAACGGTATGCTCATATTCAAATTGAATGGATGAAAAAGGGCCAGCAAAGAGACAACCTGTGCCTCCTTCCGAAACTGGGGTACCGGCAGCGATGCAGCGTAATTCCCGCCAACGCCATTACTACTTGGCATGGCTCCCAGAAAAACCCTGTTCGGATATCTCTTGAGAACTTCGACAAATTCATCGTTGCCCTTGTTCTCAGAAAAGTAGCTCAAAGCTCGGTCGAAGAATATGCGTTTTGCGCCAGCCTTGAACAATGCTTCGACAACAACCGCATCATTCGAACGCGACACGTCCATCACGCCAAGTTCATCAAGCGTATTAGTATCCTGCAGAACCATCGCTATTTCACCCTTGGACGGGTGAATCCTGAGGTAGTTCCTAAGGTTCGACAAAACATCCTCGACCGGCAGGCCGACACCCGAAACGCCGCACAGAACGCCGGTCAGCGTCGCCCAGAAGACGATGCGGAAGCGGGCATTGCTCCAGAACTTGCGGAAACGGGCCTTGAGATCGGTCATTTCGGCCTCACCCTTGGTGCCGACGCATCAACGGACGGCAGATACGCGTCAGCGCTGCGGGAATCGTCCGCTTTTTCCGCCCGAGAATCGTAGACCTTGACCTTCATACACGTCCTTCGATGACGCTTCTCAGGGATGGCCTAGAGTAAATGTCCTAAGATTGGGTGTAGTTAATTCCCGGCTTTTACACAGGCAGGAATACACCGTTTCGTCCGGCACGCAGGCGGGTTCAGGCAATACCCAACTTGGTAAATGCCTTCTCAAGCATCAGCAACTGCCAGAGCAGCCGGGAATTGTCCGAAGTTCCCGCCAGATGCGCATCGACCAGGCCCGACAGGCGACGGCTGTCGAACCAGCCGGTTCGCGCCAGCTGGGCACTGGAACAGGCATCCCGGGCAACCTGGGCGAGCGGACCGCGAAACCACTGGGCAATCGGCGTCACGAAGCCCTGCTTGGGGCGATAAAGGATGTCGTCCGGCAGGAAGCGCCGCATCGTGCGCTTCATCAGCCACTTGCCCTGCCCGCTGCGCACGCGCATCGATTCGGGCAGGCTGGCGGCGAATTCGATCAATCGGTGATCGAGCAAGGGCTCGCGCGCTTCAAGGCTGACCGCCATGCTCGTACGGTCGACCTTGGTCAGGATATCCCCCGGAAGCCACGCCTTGAGGTCCGCATATTGCGCGCGGTCCAGCCCCGAGCGCGCGGGCGCGCCGCGCATCAGTTCCAGCAGCGGTGTCTCGGCCCGGTAGTCCCCGCGAAGTCGCAGGTATTCCGGGGAATAGAGGCTTTCGCGCAGTTCCGGCGAAGTGAAGCCGATCGCACGCGCATAGCCCTCGGCGGAATCACCCGCGAGCGAAAGCAGCGTCGTCTTTGCCCGCAGGGGCCGCGGCGCCCAGTCAGCCTTGGGATAGATCGCACCCAGCGCTCCGAACACCGGACCGCGCACCGATTGCGGCAGAAGCGCGCGAACGCGATCCTCGCCGTGCTGGAAAAGGTGCCGGCGATAACCGGCAAGCGCTTCGTCCGCGCCGTCACCGGACAGAGCGACTGTCACGCTTTCGCGTGCAAGCTGGCACACCCGCCAAGTCGGCAGCGCCGAGGCATCGGCGAATGGCTCGTCGAACATGCCCGCCAGCGTATCGATCATCCCGAAGTCGTCCGGGGAGACCTGCCGAGCCTGGTGATCGGTGCCGTAACGCTCCGCGACCTGGCTGGCATATGCTGTCTCGTCGAGCGCGGCGACGTCGAAACCGATGGAACAGGTGCGCACGGCCTGCGAAGATGCCTCCGCCATCAGAGCCACCACGCTCGAGCTGTCGACGCCGCCTGAAAGGAATGCCCCGAGCGGGACGTCGGCCACCATGCGCGAAGTCACCGCCTGCCGCATCAGGTGCAGCAATTCGGCCTCGAGGTCCTCAACCTTCCCCTTGCTCCGCTCGGCGAAGGAGACGTCCCAGTACTGCCGGGGCGCAGGCAACGGCTTGCCGTGCTGCAGAAGCAGCGAATGGCCCGCGGGAAGCTTCATGACCCCTTTGAGCATCGAGCGACTGTCCGGCACGTAGCCCCAGGCCAGGTAATCCTCCACGGCCAAGGGATCGACATCCCGCCGCAGCAGGGGATGCGCCAGCAGCGCCTTGAGTTCCGAACCGAAGACGAGGCTGCCGTCGCTCAATGGCGCCATGAACAGGGGCTTCACGCCCAGTCGGTCCCGGGCCAGGAAAAGCGTGCGAGCCTCGCAGTCGTAGATCGCGAAAGCGAACATGCCGTGCAGGCGGCTGACGCATTCGGGGCCCCAGCGCTGCCATGCAGCAAGAATGACCTCGCTGTCGCCGTCGGTATGGAACATCGCGCCGGTCTTGCGCAGTTCCTGGCGCAGCTCGCGGTAGTTGTAGATCTCGCCGTTGAAGACCAGCATCGCGCGGCCATCGCTGGAAGCCATTGGCTGTGGAGAGCCGGCAAGATCGATGATCGACAGGCGTCGATGCCCCAGCCCTACGCCCGGCGCCGTCCAAACCCCGTGCCCGTCAGGCCCGCGATGGACCATCGCATCGCACATCGCCTCGACCCTGGCGGGGTCGACGGGCTTTGGCGTTTCAAGGTGATAGATTCCGGCAATGCCGCACATGCACTCGCGTACCTACCGGAGTTGTTCGACGCGGTCCATCCACGCGCCTGGCGGCCCGGTGGATGACAGGAAATGCGATATGGCCTCGGCAGCAGGCTTGGCGGGCGCATCCTCGGCCGAGACGATCAGCATGGTCGTCGGGCGTCTCCGCAGGAGAAGATGATTGCCGATCACGGCCAGCTTGAGGCGCGCATTGCTGCCTGTGACCAGATCTCCGTTGCGATACCAGGTGACGGCCAGCCGCTCGACCTTGCCGGCGCCGAGCAGTCGCTCGCTCCTGCCCTCCGGGAAGGCCCTGCCCGGGCTCTGCCAAGCCCAGGCACTGTCCGGCATCAGCGCGCCCTGCCCGAATCCTCCGGCTTCGCGCCCTTCCCCCTGCGACGCATAGAGCGCCAGGAACACATCGACCTTGTGCCCCTCGCCGTCGACATAGCTTCCGAGCAGGCGATGATCGGCGCCGGACGCCTGCGGTTCCCACCAGATCGACGGCGAATAGTCCGCGCGCGTCCAGCCGGAGACCGCAGGAAGCTCTATTTGCGGCGGCAGGGGCGCGGCAATCCGGTCGGCTCCATAGGCCCAGCCACGTGCGAGGAGCATCAGCGCGACAAGGCCCAGCAGAGCGAACGCAGGCCGCACCTGCATTGCGGAAAGGCGACCTACCAGCCTGCTGCGGCCTATCGCTTCGGCATCGATCATCGGATCTGCCAGCGGTCGGTCGAAAAACCGCCAGGCGCCAAGGATCACGAGCCCCAGCACGATGGCGAAAAAGAACCAGCCATAGACAATGTGATCGAAACCTGCCGCCACGTCCGCGCCGAACCACTGTGCGGCGTAGATCGTGCCCCATGCCCTTACGCCATTGGCAAGGATCGGCACGAGCACACAGGCCCCGACCATGACGATCCGGCGCGGCCAGCTGATGAAGCAGACATTGGCAGTGAGCACGCCGAACGCGACCATAGCGATCAGGAACTTCACGCCCGAACAGGCTTCCGCCACTTCGAACAGGCCTGCAGGGGTATCGATGAAGACGCCGTCGATGACCGCCGGGATGCCGCTCAGATGGGTGAGCGCAACGGTGATATCGGCAGTGATCATCTGCAAAATGGTCACCAGTTCCTCGCCCAGCGGGACGAGGAAGGCGAGGTAACAAAGCGGGAAGAGCAACCCGGCGCTGACCTGCGGCCCCAGCAGCAGCGGGACGCTTGCGCCGAGCATGGCGATAGCCCCGGCCTGGCGCGCAAGGTCCAGTCCCGACATCGCGCCCAGCAACCAGATGAAGGCGGCGCCTCCGAACAGGAACAGACCCGGCCACCAGCATTGCGGCGCAAGCTTGCGCAATTCGCCCCAGCGCTGCCAGACCAGCCAGCCCAGGATCGGCGGGATCAAAAGAACATGATTGTATGTGGAAATGTCCCACCACTGACGCGCCATCGCCGCCCAGTCCGCAGCGAACGTGAAGACCAGAACGAGCCAGACTCCCGCCAGTCGCAGCAGCGGCCCGCGCCAGCTTTCAGGGATCGGACTTTCGCCGAAATTGAGATCGGCGGCCAAGGAACGCATGTCAGGCAACCGCGTTCATTCGGGCATCGGAGCGCCCGATGAATTCGGGCAGGCGCGCAAGCGCGGCCGGCCAGCTTGCGTTCTCGACGATCCAACGGCGTGCCGCCGATCCCTTGGCCTGCCTGCGCGCGGCGCTCTGGGAAATGGCAAGGATCGCCCCTGCCATCGCGGCATCGCCATCGGCAATGTGAAAGTCGCGCCCATTGACGGCATCGATACCGTTGGCCGCTCCGGGCGTGAGAATCACCGGCAATTCCATCGCCATCGCTTCAAGCACCTTGTTCTGCACGCCGCGCGCGATCTCCAGCGGCACCAGCGCGAGATCCGCACCTGCAAGCCACGGGCGGATATCGTCGACGCGTCCCCAGATCCGCGTGCCGTTCACGCCATCGCGCGCTAGCAATGCGTCGACCGGATTGCGCCCCACGACATGCAGGGTCGCATGTCCGCAAGCCGAGCGGACGGCGGGCATGATGCGGTCGATGGCCCGCAGCACCGCAGCCACATTGGGCGCATAATCCATCTGCCCGGTAAAGATGATGCGGGGACCGCCCGACTGCACGATGCGCGGCTCAGGCTTAACCACGGCCGGGTCGAAATACGTGCTGTCGAGACCATTGCCCATCGCGTGGACCTTTGCACTTACCGCAAGGTCCGGCGGCAGTCGCGAAAGCAGCAATTCGGCTTCGAGGGGACTAATCAGCAGGCTTGCATCGGCGCGGCGGACGATGCGCGCTTCTTCCGCGCCGAGGACGCGGCCTTCGCGCCGATCGATCCAGCTGCGCAGGCCCTTTGCGTTGGCTCCATAGGCGTCGAACTTGGCCGAATCGACGTCGACCAGATCCGCCACGACGCGGCCGGTGAAGGTGCCGGGCACATATTGCGCCATCTGCCCCGAAAAAACGTAGATGACGTCGATGTCCCGGTCGCGCAGCGTGTCGCGCACCCAGGCCTTCAGGCGACGGTCGTGAAAGGCGGTGAGGCTGACCGGCTTGCCGCCAGAAAGGGCCTCGAACGCGGCAAGCGGCAGGGGCTTCGTCCGGCGCAGCAGCCGATGGCTGGCCGCAATCGCCGCGAGATCCGCTTCGCTGGCAAAGTCCTGCTCTTCGTCGGCGAAAGTGGCGACATGGACGGGAGCCATGCCGGCCAATGCCTTGAGAACATGGTGCGAGCGGATCTTGTCGCCCCGGTCGGGAGGGAACGGAATGCGGTGGGACAGGAACAGGATCTCGCCCATCAGCCGATCCCCCGGGCAATCAGCGGCCCAAGGCGATTGGCAATGCCCAGCGGCAGCTTCTGCCAAAGCGCGATCTGCAGCGACAGCTTGGCGCTGGCCGGGTCGGCCTCGCGCGCTCGGGCTCCGGGAGCGGTCCAGCTGGCATAAGTCAGCGCTTCGGGCTCGAAGCCCCAGTTGCGCTTGAAATGATAGGCTCCGCTTCCGGTCTTGGACCGGCCGAAGTCGAACGCAGTGCACCCGCGGCGGCGGGCGTGGAGCATGAGCTCGAAGTACATCCGGTCGTTCGCGCGCAGGCGCCGCGCCTCCCGGGTGCCTCCGCCCCAATAGGGCATCGCCGCGCCCCGGTGATAGACCGTGATCACGCTGGCGAGAGGACGTTCTTCGTGCCGGACGGTCAGGATGTCCGCATCCTCGCCGAAAGCATCGACGACGGCGTCGAGCAACCCGCGCGGGAATACCGGCGTGCCCAGATTGCGATAGCTCTCGGCAAAGACCGCATAGTGCGCAGCCCGGTCGCGCTCGGAGGTGCCGATCTCGACAGTCAGGTCGTTCGCGAGCGACTTGCGGACTTCGGCGCGCTGCTTGCGCGGGACCGTGAGCAATTCCGCCTCGTCGTCCGCCGCCAGGGGCCGGGCGAAGTTGCAGTGCGATTCGCTCTTGAATGCCCAGCCCTGACCCGCATCGGGAAGTGCGCCGCCGCGCAGCTCGATTGTCGGGCAGGAGAGACGCAGCGCCAGTTCCTCGGCAGCGCGCAGCACCTCTGCAGGCTCGGCGCCGTCGTCCGCCAGCAAGCCGCCGCCGACGGCAAAGCCGCTGGAGGCCAGCATGTTTCCGAAGATGGGCGAATGGATCGCACTGAGCGGAAGGAACGCAACGATCTCGCCATGCCGCTCCTGCACCAGTGCGAAAGCGCGGTTTCCGGTGGCGCGGGCGGTGGCCACGAACCAGGCCGGACGATGGAAGGGCGTAGCTTGCGGATGCGCCACGACATAGCCTTCGAGCCGAGCGATCTCGCCCGGATCGGCCAGGTCGGCCAGCCGCACCTGTGCGCGGGTCGGGGCGAAAGGTGCGTTCACGCCGCCAGCGCCATGGCCCTGTCCGATTCGCGCGCGGCGAGATCGTCCATGCGGCCCCAGCTGAACTCGTCGATAAGCTGGCGCAGCTTACCCGCCATGACATCGAGATTGGTGTAGTGCCGCAGACGCGAGCGCAGCGGCGCATTCTCGACGCGCGGCTGGTCGGGATCGATTTCCCAGGGGTGGAAGTAGAACACCGCCGGTCGCCCCTCCTCGCGATTCACTTGCCGGATCGCCCAGCGCGAAAAGCCATAGGGCAGGACGCGGAAGAAGCCGCCTCCACCTGCGGCAAGGCGGCGTCCGGCGAAAGTCGCGGTGGTGACCGGGATCTCGACGAGATCGCTGCCTGCCAGCGGATGAAAGGCGAAGCGCGGCGCCTCGCGCCAGCCGTAGTGATCGTGGGCGATAGGCGCGACACTGGAGCTGTAGGCATAGCCCTGGCCAGCCAGCACCTCGAAAGCCCATGGCGTGCGCGCATCGATGGAGAAGCTCGGCGCCCGGTAGCCGGTTACAGCGACCCCGGCGGCGTCCTCAATGGCCTTGCGGCTGCGTTCGAGATCGCGCGCGAAGCCGTCTGCGCCAAGGCGGAAGACGCGCTCATGGTCCCAGCCATGGCTTGCCACTTCATGCCCTTCGGCCGCGATGCGGCGCATCAGCGGACCGTGACGCTCGGCCACCCAGCCCAGCGTGAAGAAAGTCCCCCTAACGCCCGCATCGCAGAACATTTCAAGGATGGTATCGCAATTGCGCTCGACCCGGTCCGCCAGCCTGGACCAGTCATCACGCGCGATGACGGTTTCGAAGGCGCCGACCTGGAACCAGTCCTCGACATCGACCGAGAGACCGTTGATCTGGGGACTGGCGGGCATCGGGCTCACTCCGGTCATGCGCGGACGAAGGCTGGGGCTCTCAGGCAGCGCGGCGCTGGCCCTCGCCGCCTTCGATCCACTCGATCAGCATCGTCAGGGTATGGCGCAGCATGCGGTCATGCTCGGCAAGGCGCGCCTCGAGATCCGAGACATGGCCGGACATCGCCTGAAGCTGCGCTTCGAGCGACGCCACTTGCGCCTGCCCGGCATCGGCAGCTTCATGCTCGCGCGCTTCGGCCGCCATCGCGAGTTCGAGCACGGCCTGTTGCAGTTCAGTGATCTGGGCGTCGCGGTCGGCCATTGCAGTTTCGATGATCGCGGCGACTTCATCGCTGTCGATGCCGCCCGGGACAGATTCCGTGCGTGCTTCTTCCCCGCGCGGCGAAACCGCGGGTTCGGCCGCCTCGCCCTGCATTGCAGCGGCCTCGGGCTCGGCCTCGGGAGCCTTGCGGCTCACAAGCGAGATCGAACCGTCCGCGTCCAGTTCGGCAAGGACCTGAGCCAGAACCTCGCCGTCGATGACGCAACGCTGCTCGACCGCACCCAGCAGCAGCAGGCGATTGACGAGCTGGTTGATGCGCCGGGGCACGCCGCCGGTCGCCTCGAAGATCCCGGCGAAAACTTGCGCATCGAACTGCGGATTGCCCTGCCAGCCCACGCAGCCAAGGCGGTGTTCGATATAGGCCTGCACTTCGTCGGCCTGCATCGCCTCGAGGTGGTGGGTGGCAATGACGCGCTGGCGCAGCTGCTCCAGTTCCCCGCTCTCCAGCAAGGTCGAGCGGAATTCGGGCTGGCCAAGCAGAAGCGTCTGCAGCAGCGGATGCGATCCGAGCTGGAAGTTGGAAAGCATGCGCAGCTCTTCGAGCGCAGAGACAGTGAGATTCTGCGCCTCGTCGACGATCAGCAGGCAGCGGCGGCCCTGGCGCGCTTCCTCATGCAGGAAGCCTTCGATCGCGCCCAGCGCCGAGGCCTTGTCGTGCCCGGCGACCGCAAGTCCGAAAGCCTGCGCGACGACATGGACGATCTCCTCGCCATCGAGCGCGCTGGTGACGACTTGCGCCGCAGTCAGGCGGCTGGGATCGATCGTTGCCATGAGGTGCGCGACAAGCGTCGACTTGCCCGCGCCCACTTCGCCGGTGATGACGACGAAGCCTTCGCCCTGGGCGAGGCCATAGCCGAGGTAGGACAGCGCCTTGCGGTGCGTCCGGCTCTCGAAATAGAACGCCGGATCGGGCGTCAATTGGAACGGGCGGCTCTCGAACCCGTAGAAATCGTCGAACATCTCTCGTCCTCCTTGGGACTTCAGAACGCGTACCGCAGGCCGACCAGGGCCGATGCGGTCCAGATATCGTCAATGGAAGGATCGTCGCGGGTCGCCCCGTTGATCCCGAGCGCCGCAGTTGCCCGCAGGCGCTGTGTAAGCAGGCGGTAATAGGCCGCCGTGGCACCATAGCCGGTCACGTCGCCGACCAGCGGATCGGAACTGGCGATCCAGTTGGCATAGACATTGGTGCTCCAGCCGGCGTCGCGCCCCAGATTACCGCTCAGGTAGGCAGCCAGCCAGTAGCTTTCGTCGATAATGCCATTGGCCGATGCGAGGATCGTGCCTTCGGATGCAAGGAACTTGCGCCGGTCGTAACCTGCGCCGATGCCGGCATTGAGGCGGCCGAGCTTCATCGAATAGCTGGCCGTCACCCCGCGCGAACGGAACGTGGCCGAACGCACCGAACCGAGCGCACCGGCAAGGCAATTGCTGCCTTCCAGCGAATCCACGCAGCCGCGCAGCTGGCCGGTGATCGGATCGCGCACAGCCTCGAAATCGTCAGGCAATTCATCGAGGAAACGATTGAGCTGTCCGCCGAAGCCCGCAACGTTGTCATAGACCGCAACGCTGAGCTGGCTGCGATCGTTGGGCGCATAGGCCAGCGTGCCGCCGAAGCTGGTCGCCCCGTAACGGCGCCCGACATGGGCCGAAAGCGACGTGCGGCGGCTTGGCCGCCACATCACCGCGACATCCCAGATCAAGCCTTCGACGTCATAGGCGATCTCACGCGGCGCGCTCTTGTCGGTCCTGTAGCGTCCGTTCCGGCCGATGACCGGGTTCCCGTCGGCATCGCGCACGGCATCGCGGCTGGAGACCTCGACGTCCTCGTATCCGACCGCACCGACAACCTGAACGGTGCGGCTGACCGGCACCGTAACCATGGCGCGCGCCTGCATGTCACGCACGCGCTGGTCGAGGTTGGAGATGTCTTCCTGATAGAAGCTGCCGGCAACGCCCAGCCCGACGGGCAGGATCTCGTATGGCGCAACTCCCGCCTCGATGTCGGCCACCTGCGAAACGCTTTCGTCGAAGACGTCGGCCGCTGCGCTGCCCGGGCTGGCGACATAGGCATTGGGTTGTTCGACCTTGGTGTAGCCGGCACGGTAATTGGCATTGATTGCCACATCGCCGGCGCGCGTCGCCACCGAGGGGCCAGCATAGACCGAGTAGATATTCGAGGACGAGTTGTCGCCAAAGGTGGAGCTTGCAAGCGCCGATCCGCCGTTCTCGACATTGACCTGGGTAGCCAGTGCCCCGGCCTCCAGCGTCACGCCCGGAGCCACGGTGGCATAGCCGCGCACGATGCCGCTGATCGCATCGCCATCGCGGGCATTGTCGCTCCAGCCGATCTGGCGCTGGTAGCGGATCGAGGCCGAAACCGCATTGCGCTGCCCGGAGATGCTGGCATCCACGCCGACCGCGACTTGCGTGTAGGTCAGCACGTCGTCACCCGGCGAAAGCTGGGCGTCGACGATCTGGTCAAGCTCGATATAGGGCTGGATCACCAGGCGGCGTCCGCCCTGCCCCTTGCCGCCGCGCTTGGCAGCCTTGCCGGGCGCGTAAGTCTCGGAAGCCGGACCCTCGGGCGCATCGCCGCCGTCCATGCCGCCGCCACCGGCGCCTTCGTATCCAAGCGTCTGTGCGTGTGAGGCGACGGGCAGCGACAAGGCCACCAGCGCAGCCGTCGTCGCCAGGCCGATCAAGCCGGTCCGGAGGCGTTGCTTCGCCATCATCCCTTGTACCCGTAGTAATTGCCGAAACGGCGGCCGCTCGGGCTGAATTGCGCCGCATTCAGGAGCAGCTGCACATTGGGGCAGCCGTTGAGCAGAGAGATCGCATCCTCCAGCGCGCCCTGCCCGGTGCTGTCCGCGCGCACGATCACCACCGCCTGACCGACATACTTGGCAAGTTCGGCAGCGGGCGAGGCCGCCAGAGCGGGCGGCGAATCGAAGATCACCACGCGATTGGGAGCGCCTTGCGTCAGGCGGTCGAGCACGCGGCGGGTGCGAGAACTGGAAAGGTATTCGCTGTCGGTGTTCGAAGTATCGCCGGCCGGCAGCACCCACAGACCGGGAATGTCGGTTCCCAGCACGCAATCGCTGACATCGACGCTCTCATCCATGAGCGCGTCCATCAGCCCCGGACCGCCGGGCAGCCCGAGCGCTGAGAGGATCGACGGCTTGGCAAAGTCGGCATCGACGAGAAGAACTTCGCTTTCCTTCTCGGCCGCGATCGAAAGCGCAAGGTTAAGCGCGCAGTAGGTCTTGCCCTCGCCCGGGTGCGGCGAGCTGATGAGCAGGCGCTGCGCGGAAGGACCGACGTTCTGGCGGCGCAGGTCTGCGCACTGGAGCAGGAGCTGCCGCTTGACGATGCGGAACTCCTCAAGGCTCGCGGTCACTGTCCCTTCGGGCACGATCAGGCCCTGATCGCGCAGGCGATCGCGGTCGACAGGATGATGCGTGCCGTGAAATTCGGTGCGTTCCAACGGCTCGGGTATCGGTTGCGGCGCGGGAGCCGCTTCAGCAACTTGTTCAGATGCCTCGACGGCGGCATGCGCTTGCGGAGCCTGCGCAACTGGCGGCTGCACTGCGCCTTGCTGGACGGCCGACTGATCGACAACCGGCGGCGCCGGCTTGCGGATCCTGCTCACCACATCGGCGGGGATCGGCGCGGGCCTTGCGATCAGGCTGTTGAGATCGAGGCCGCCAGTGGCACGCTCGATCAGCGATCCACCGGAAGCGGCTTTGCCGGGAAGCGGGATGCGGGTGTGCTCGGTCATCGCTCGTTCCCCTCAGGCCACCATGCCGCGCTGGATGAATTCGACCGCGAGCAGCACGACGAAGAGCCCGCACAGCGCAGCGCTGGCGCCATAGAAGTACTTGAGGCGGCGCTTGCGCAGCGCGCGGGCCGCATCGGTCAGGTTCTGCGAGATCGCGCCGAGCACCGGCAGGCCGATCGAACGCTCCAGTCCGGCTGCCGTCGCGTAGACGGAGCGCACCTTGCCGAGCGCGAAGGCACCCGCGCAGCCACCGCCGATGCCGACGATCAGCACGCCCAGCAGCAGGATCGGGCGATTGGGCGCCACGGGCTTGCGCGGCGTCGTCGGCGGATCGACGACTTCGAACTTCACTGCCTCGCGCTCGGTCTTCACTTCCCCGCGCAGGCGCAGTTCCTCACGGTCCTGCAGGAGCTTGTCGTACTGCGAGCGCAGCACGTCATAGTCGCGGTTGATACGCTGGGCCTGGCTGGCGAGTTCCGGATTCTGGATCGCCTGCGCGGTCAGCCCGGCAAGGTCGGACTGCAGCGCGGCCTTGCGCGAAATGAGCGCCTGGACATTGGCCTGCCGCTCGGCCCGAATCGACTGCAGGGACGTATAAGCGGGGTTCGGGGCGCCGACGCCGCTGGCCGCTTCCTGCGCGGCCGGGCCTTTGAGCGCGGCAATCTGATTGCGCGCAGCGATCACGTCGGGATGCTCTTCAGTGAGCCCGCGTGCGCGCAGCGAGGCAAGGTTGGACTGAGCCTGCGCCAGGGCCGCCGATGCACCGCCGGCGCTGCCGCCGGGGATGGTCCTGGGCGTACCGGCAAGCTGACCGTCGATGGCCGCAAGCGCAGCCTGCGCGGCAGCCAGATCGGCCTCCACGCCGCGCAGTTCGGCGCGTGAGGATTCAAGCCGCTGCGCGCTGGCTGCCCCGCCCAGTGCGAATTCCGGATGCTCGGCCTCGAAAGCGGTGCGCTTCTGCTCGGCCGATTCCAGTTCCTTCTCGCGCTGGGCAAGCTGCTGGTTCACGAACTCCAGCGTCTCGACCATCTCGCCGCGATTGCCCGAGAGGTTCTCCTCGCGGAAGATGTCGATCAGCTTCTGGGAGATATTCTGGGCAAGCCTCGCGTTTTCCGCATCGGAGAACGAGGAATAGCTGGCGTTCGCCGTGATCTCGAAGAGGTTGTCCTGCTGGCTGATCACCTTGACGTTGTCCGCCAGGGCCAGGACCGCGGCTTCCATCTGCTTGGGCGATTCGATGGTGTCGCCGATGCGCGTCGAGCGCACGACCTTTTCGAGGTTCACCGCGCTCGTCAGGGTCTGGCGGATGCGTTCGATGTCACGCTTCTTGTCGGCCACGCCGATGCCGACCTGCTCCGCCAACGCGTCGTCGAGCTGGATGAAAATGCGCGCACGCGATTCGTAGCTGTTGGGGATCAGCGCCACGACCAGCCAGCCCAACAGGCAGATGCCCCAGGCAATGCCCAGGGCAATCCAGCGACGGTGCCAGACGCTGTGGATCGCGGCCAGCAGCTCTTCGTAGAGAGAGTTCATCGCTTGCGCCGGCCCCTCTTAGAACATGCTTTCGGGGATGATGATGACGTCACCGGGGCTGAGCATGACGTTGGCCTTGCTGTCGCCCTTCTTCAGCAGGTCGCCCAGCCGCAGGGCATATTCCTTCTGCTTGCCGGTCGTCTTGTCGAAGCGGATCAGATGCGCCTTGTTGCCCGCCGCGTATTCGGAGAGGCCGCCCACCGCGATCATCGCGTCCAGCACGGTCATATTGGCGCGGTAGGGAATGGAAGCGGGCTTCTCGGTCGCGCCGACGATGCGGATCTGCTGGCTGAAGGTCCCCGCGAACTTGTTGACGATTACCGAGACCAGCGGGTCCTCAATGTACTGCGAAAGCTGCAGGCGTATGTCCTGCGCCAGCATCGAAGGAGTCTTGCCTACCGCGGGCATGTCGGTGATCAGCGGCGTGGTGATGCGCCCGTCGGGACGGACCTGAACTTTCGCGCCCAGCTCGGGGTTGCGCCACACGAAGATGGTCAGCTCATCCAGCGGGCCGATGACATATTCCTCGCCCGGGCCTTCCTGCATGGCAACGAAGGAGGCCGGGGGGAGTTCGGGCGCTGCACCGCCGCTTGCACATCCGCTGAGAGTCACGCCGGCAAGCGCGCAAACGGCGAGCAGGCGAGGCAGACGGCGATACGGCATGGGCACTTCCCTCACTGCGCCGACCCGCCGCAATCCTCACGAGAGCGGCGGACCTGGCGAAATCCGGCTCCCGCTATCGGTCAAAAGGGTGAACATAGCGTTAGCCTTGAGGGACGAATTGGCGGCAGGTCCCGAATCGGGACGCGCAAATGCCTAAATCCTTACGGCTTTTTCAGACCAGCAGTTCGCGGGCCGGTCCCTGCCCCAGGAAATTCGCCGGACTGGCGCTGGCACCATAAGCCCCGGCACAGAACACCGCCACGAGATCGCCAACCTCGGCGCGCGGGAACCCGCCCTTGTCCGCCAGTTTGTCGAGCGGCGTGCACAGGCAACCGACGATGGACGCCTCTTCCTCGACCTCGGCTCCGAAGCGCGTGGCTATCGCCGAGGGATAGTTGCGGCGCACAACGGTTCCGAAATTGCCCGAGGCCGCGAGCTGGTGATGCAACCCGCCATCGGTGATCAGAAAAACTTCGCCGTGGCTGACCTTCCGGTCGACGATGCGGGCAATGTAAACACCTGATTCGCCCACGAGATATCTGCCCAGCTCGATGCAGAAATGCGTTTCGCGCAAGGCGTCCGGCAGGTTCTCGAAGCGCTCGGCCAGCCGCTCGCCGATGAGCGAAATGTCCAGTGCTTCGTCTCCCGGGAAATAGGGGATACCGAAGCCGCCACCGAGATTGCAGTGCGGCAGAGGCGCTCCGCTTTCATCGGCAAGACGCGCTGCAAGGTCGAGGGTCTGGCCCTGGGTCTCTGCAATCGCCTCGGCGGAAAGCGCCTGGCTGCCAGCGAATATGTGAAAGCCGCGCCATTCGGCGCCGCTGGCGATGACTTCGCGCACGAGCGCGGGAACCCGCTCGGCATCGAGCCCGAAAGGCTTGGCGCCGCCGCCCATCTTCATGCCCGAACCCTTGAGGTCGAAATCGGGGTTGACCCGGATCGCCAGCCGCGGCGTCACTCCCAGCTGCCCGGCGATTGCCAGCGCCCGCGCAGCCTCGCCCTCGGATTCGAGATTGAGCGTCACCCCGGCCATAATCGCCGCTTCCAGCTCGGCATCGCGTTTGCCGGGGCCTGCGAAGCTCACCTTGTCGAGCGCAATCCCGGCACCGCGCACGATCTCCAGCTCACCGCCCGAGGCAATGTCGAAGCCGTCGACAAGACCGGACATCGCCGAGAGCAGCGGCGCGAAGGGATTGGCCTTCACCGCGTAATGCAGCGACAACCGCCCCGGCATCGCGGCGCGCAGGGCCGCGACCCGTTCGCGCACCCGGTCGGCGGAATAGAGGAACAGCGGGGTTCCACCGGCTTCTTCCACCCAATGCGTCACCGGCTTGCCGCCCATCGCCAGAACGCCGTCAATGGAGGTGAACCCGGCCGGGATCGGTCCGAGCGCCTTCATGCCGCAAGCTCCGCCTGCAGACCGGTGCGGTCGATCTTGCCATTGGGACCGATCGGCATGGCATCGCGCCAGTGAATGACCTTGGGCTGCATGAAATTCGGCAGTTCCTGCATGAGTTTACGGGGCAATTCCTGTTCGGGGTTTTCGGCGCCGGGGGCCATCCGGACGATCAGGTGGACCGCCTGTCCCAGCCGTTCGTCGGCCAGGCCCAGCGCGACCGCCTCGGCAACGAGGCCAGTGGCGAGCGCGGCTTCCTCGATTTCCTGCGGGCTGATGCGGTTGCCCGCGCTCTTTATCATCGCATCGCGCCGCCCGACGAAGTAGAGCAGCCCGTCCGCCTCGCGCCGCACCCGGTCACCCGACCAGACGGCAATTCCGCCATAAGCGGAGCTCGCGGGCGCCGGCCTGTAGCGTTCGGCGGTACGTTCCGGGTCCTGCCAGTAGCCCTGGGCGACGAGCGGCCCGCAGTGAACCAGTTCCCCCTCCTCACCGTCGGCTGCCGGTTCGCCCGCATCGTTGATGACGAGAATCTCGGCATGGGGGATCGCCTTGCCCATCGAGGTGGGATGGCTATCGACCAGTGCGGGATCTAGATAGGTCGAGCGGAACGCCTCGGTCAGGCCGTACATCGGGAAAAGCCGCGCCTGCGGGAACAGCGCCCGCAAGCGCCGCACCAGATCCACGGTGAGCGCACCCCCGCTGTTGGTCAGGCGGCGCAGCTTGCCGGCAGTCTCTTCCGGCCAGTCGAGTTCGCAGACCTGCACCCAAAGCGGCGGTACGGCGGCCAGGGTGGTAATGCCGTGGCGCTCTACCGCTTTCACCAGATCGCGCGGCAGCAGGTAGTCGAGCGGGACGACGCAGCCGCCCGCATACCATGTCGAAAGCAGCTGGTTCTGCCCGTAATCGAAGGACAGCGGCAAGACCGCCAACGTGCGGTCGTCACCTGCAAGATCCAGATAATCGGCCACGGCCTCGGCCCCGAGCCACATGTTGGCATGGCTGAGCATAACGCCCTTGGGCCGCCCCGTGGATCCGCTGGTGTAGAGGATCGCCGCCAGCGCATCGGGATCGGCATCCGACAAGCCCACATCGCCGCCGAGGTCCGTCGCTGCGGCGAGGGCCGCAGGCTCCTCGACCACGCGGCAATGCCCGGGGACATCGGCCTCGCCCAGGGTTTTCAGGCGCGCGGGCGTACCGATCAGCATGGCGGCGCCGCTGTCGGCCAGGATATGCGCGACCTGTGCGTGCTTGAGCAACGGATTGACCGGCACATGGACCAGCCCGGCACGGGCTGCCGCGAGCGGCAACAGGCAGGTCAGTTCGCCCTTGGCCGCCCAACTCGCCACGCGCGCGCCTGCCTGCGGCACTTCCCGCGCCAGCCAGGCGGCCAGGCGGGAGACACGCGTTCTTAAGTCCTTGTAGTTAAGAACGCCCTCGCGCAGCACGAGGGCATCGGCCGTATCGTCCCCGCGAAGGACGAGATGGTCGAGCGGAAGGACCCTGTTTTCGCTCTTGCCGCGCATTGTGGTGGAACTGCTCCCGAGAGGCTTTTGGAAGGTATCGTGGTAAAGATCGAATATCACTCCGATCTTAAGGAACTGCAATCCGACGCGCAGCTTGCAAGGCTGCTCTCGGCGGAGTGCCAGTCCGCGCCGTTCGATCGCCTTGCATGGTGGGAAGCGCTTGGCAAGCATTGTGCCATCGCGCCGCTGCTCGCTGTTGCGCGCGCAGGAGACGCCGTCGCCGTCCTGCCGCTCACCGGCGATGGCGGCCACCTTTCGGCACTGGCGAACTGGTACACTTTCCGGTTTCGCCCGGTGGTTTCGCACCCCCCGCAAGCCGAAGTCCTGCTCGCGCAGCTGGCCCGCGATCTGGCCGCAAAGGCGCGCCGCCTGACGCTTGCCGGCCTGCCCGAGGAAGACGGCACTGCATCGCGCATCGAATCAGCCTTTCGTAAGGCCGGTTGGCTGGTCATGCGCGAAGCCAGCGACACAAATCATGTCCTCGAAGTATCTGATCGCAGCTTTGACGACTATATCGCCGGGCGTCCCGGCAAGCTGCGTACGACGCTCAAGCGCAAGACAAGGAAAGTCGCGGTCGAGATCATCACCCATTTCGATGCGCAGGCATGGGAGCAGTACGAGGTGATCTATGCCGAGAGCTGGAAGCCGGAAGAAGGCTCTCCGGACTTCCTGCGGGCCTTTGCCAAGTCCGAGGGCGAAGCAGGCCGCCTGCGCCTTGGTATTGCCAGGGCCGCCGACGATCCCCAAGGCCCCGCCATCGCAGCGCAGATGTGGACGGTCGAGGGCGGAACGGCCTTCATTCACAAGCTGGCGCACCGCGAGAGCGCCAGGCCGCTATCCCCCGGTTCGATCCTCAGCGCAGCGCTGCTGCGTCATGTCATCGAGGTCGACAGGGTTGCGCTGGTGGACTTCGGCACCGGCGACGATCCCTACAAGCGCGACTGGATGGAACAGGTGCGGCCACGATATCGACTGGACATGTTTCGCCCGCTCGATCCGCACAACTGGCTCATCGTGGCACGGATCGGCCTGCGACGCCTTGCCGCAAGTGCGAAGGGCGGCTAGAGCCGCAGGCCAAAGTGAAAGGCTTTTGTTGAGGGGGCCATGCAAGACGATACCGACCTGCTGCTGCGTCGCATCCTGACGGATGTGCTCGGACTCGCGCAGGGCCAGGCCGACACGTTCGATGCCGAAACCGGCTTGTTCGGCCACCTGCCTGAACTCGATTCGATGGCGGTCGCCGGGCTCCTGACCGAAATCGAGGATCGCCTCGACATCGTGATCGAAGACGACGAGATCGACGGCGAAATGCTCGAGACGTTCGGCGGCCTGCTCGAGTTCACCAAGTCCAAGCGCGCCGAGGCCTGATCGGGCGGTGACACCGGCGAGCTGGCCCTGTCCGCTGCCCGCCGGCGGCTTCGTCAATGAACTCGCCCTCTGCTTCGATCGCAACCGCGCCACGCGGTTGCTGATTGTCCCGGCGTTGTTCGACGAGGGCAACAAGCTGCGCCGCGTGACAGTGGAAACGATGCGCCGGCTCGATGCGGCCGGGATCGACTGCATCCTGCCGGACCTGCCCGGTTGCAACGAAAGCCTCCAGCCGCTCGACCGGCAGACGCCCGAAGTCTGGCGCAGCGCGATGGACGCTGCCGCCACGCAGTTTCGCGCAACGCACGTGATGGGCCTTCGCGGCGGCTGCATGTTCACGCCACAAGGCCTTCCAGGCTGGCATTACGCCCCGGTGAAGGCCGCCTCGATCCTTCGCCAGATGCTGCGCGCGCGAATTCTTGCCAGCCGCGAGGCTGGACGTGAGGAAAACCGCGAAGACCTGACCCTGCTAGCCAGGGAGCAAGGCATCGAACTTGCCGGCTATCCCCTCTCGCCCGAATTCTGGCGCGAGTTCGAGCCAATGATCGCTTCGCAGAACGCCAGAGTGATCGAGCAGGCCGAGGTCGGCGGCAGCGGCCTTTGGCTTCGCGCTGAACCGGATGAAGCGCCCGAGCAGGCCGACGCGCTTGCCGCGATCCTGACCTGGGGCGTCACGGGATGAACCGGCGCCATTTCCTGTTCGATTGCGAAGGCGTCCAGCTAGCCGCGACACTGGACGATGGAGCTGCAACAGTCGGCCTGCTTCTTGTCAGCGGCGGCAACGAAGTGCGCGCCGGAGCATGGAACGGACAGGCAAAATTCGCCGCCCGGATTGCCGTCCAAGGTTATCCCGTCATGCGTTTCGACCGCCGAGGCGTGGGGGACAGCGAGGGCGAGAACGGCGAATTCCGTTCCAGCGCGCCCGACATAGCTTCTGCGCTCACTGCATTTCGCCGCGAATGCCCGCAGCTCACCAAGATCGTCGCCTTCGGCAATTGCGATGCCGCCAGTGCATTGATGCTGTCGTGCGGCATGGGCATAGGCGCGGGCATCGACGCGATGGTGCTTTCCAACCCGTGGACGATAGAGGACGATGCACAGGAGGAACCCGCCGAAGTGGTCCGCGACCACTATCGTCGCCGTCTCACCGATCCTGCCGCAATCCGCCGCCTGCTGACCGGCAAAGTCTCGATCGGCAAGCTCTTGCGCAGCCTCCTGTCGGCCGCGCGCCCTGCACCGACCGAGCTATCCGGCCTCGCCGCCGAGATGGCCGAGGGTATTGCGTCCTATCCTGGCCGCATTCGTTTCCTCGTCGCCGCGCGCGACAGGACCGGGCAGGCGTTCCTTGCAAGATGGGACAAGTCCGACACTCGCATGCAGATATGCCCCGATGCGACCCACAGCTACGTCGAAGCCCACGCCCAGGACTGGCTGGTGGCACGGGTTATCGACGTGCTGGAGGCAGCCTGACAGCTGCAAGGGCGCTGGATCGACGCGGCCCTGGTGCCAGTCTGGAAATCCTCCCCACTTTCCGCGAAGGAAGCGGAGAGGATTGTCCGGGAACGTCTCAGGCTTCGACCTTGGCCGACTCGGCGAATTCCTTTTCGGCAAGGAAGCGTTCGGCATCGAGCGCGGCCATGCAGCCGGTGCCCGCAGCGGTAATCGCCTGGCGATATACATGGTCCATCACGTCGCCGCAGGCGAAAACGCCCGGGACGTCGGTCTTGGGCGTGCCGGGCTCGACGAGCAGGTAGCCCGACTCGTCCATGGCAAGCTGGCCCTTGAACAGCTCGGTCGCCGGGGCGTGGCCGATGGCAACGAAGGCGCCTTCGGTCTCGATCTCGCTCTCCTCGCCGGTCACCGTATCGATCAGCTTGAGCGCCCGCAGGCCGCCGCCCTCGCCGCCGCCCAGGAAGCTGTCGACGCGCTTGTTCCACACGACGTTGATCTTGGGATGCGCGAAGAGCCGGTCCTGCAGGATCTTCTCGGCGCGCAGCGAATCGCGGCGGTGGATCAGGGTGACGTCATCGGAATGGTTGGTGAGGTAGAGCGCTTCCTCGACGGCGGTGTTGCCGCCGCCGATGACCACGACCTTCTTGCCGCGATAGAAGAAGCCGTCGCAGGTGGCGCAGGCCGAAACGCCCTTGCCCGAGAGTTCCTGCTCGCCGGGAACGCCGAGCCAGCGCGCCTGCGCACCGGTGGCAATGACAAGCGTGTCACCCTCGTAAACATCGCCGCTATCGCCCTGCGCGGTGAACTTGTCGCCCGAAAGATCGACCGAGGTGATCGTATCCCACATCATGCGCGTGCCGACGTGTTCGGCCTGGGCCTGCATTTCCTGCATCAACCACGGACCCTGGATGACTTCGCGGAAACCGGGATAATTCTCGACATCGGTGGTGATGGTGAGCTGGCCGCCGGGCTGGAGGCCCTGCACCACGATCGGCTCCATGCCTGCGCGGGCACCGTAGATCGCGGCGGAAAGCCCGGCCGGACCGGAACCGATAATGAGCATGCGGGTCTTGTGCGTCGTCGCCACGTCTAACCTCTTGTGTAAAACCTGCGCGTAAAGCTTTTCGCTGCCGGAGATAGGAGCAAGCGGGCCGCTTTGCCAAGCATGAGCGCGGCAAGGATTAGTTTCATCCCCGCAAATGCAAGCATCCTGCGCGCCCAGTCGGTCCAGCGACATCTCTGGACCCGCCAACCCTTCAGGCGCGATTCGGTCGGTCCGAATGGGAGACTTCCGAATCGCGGGGATACGACAGAAAGTGCCGGATCGACCGGCAGTTTTCCCGGCGAACGTTTCCTGTGACCACGCCCGCGGAATCGTGAGACCAATTGACCTTCAGCCCCTCCCGATCCACTTGAAGGCATGGAAAGCCTGCTTGGACCCACGTCGAACCGCTTCGTCTCGCAACGCCTGCGCCTGCACTACGTGGACTGGGGCAATCCCGAGGCACCGCCGCTGATCCTGCAGCACGGGGGGCGCGATCATTGCCGCAGTTGGGACTGGGTGGCAGAGGAGCTGCGCCACGACTGGCACGTCATCTGTCCGGACCTGCGCGGTCATGGCGACAGCGAGTGGTCACCTGAAGGCAACTACGCGATGGACGCTTTTACCTACGATCTCGCGCAGCTGATCCACACCTTGGGCTATGACAAGGTGACGATCATGGCCCATTCGCTTGGCGCCAACATCGCCACACGCTTCACCGGGCTCTATCCGGAAAAGGTCGAGAAGTTCGTCAATATCGAGGGACTGGGGCCCAATCTCGAAGAACGCCGCAAGATGCTGGGCGAGTGCTCGTCCGACCGGCTGCGCGACTGGATTTCCAAGAAGCGCTCGGCTGCTGCACGCACCCCGCGCAAGTACCCGTCCCTGCGGGCTGCCTACGAACGCATGAAGTCGGAAAATTCCTTTCTCACGGTCGAACAGGCGCGGCACCTCACCATCCATGGCGCGAGCCGCAACGAGGATGGCACCTGGAGCTGGAAATTCGACAACTACCTCAACGTCTGGCCGGTGGTGGACCTTCCTGGCGAACACGTGATCGCCTTGTGGGAGGCAATCACCTGTCCGATTCTCATGCTTTGGGGGAAGGACAGTTTTGCTTCGAGCCCTGCCCTCGATGGCCGCATGGACCATTTCCCATCCGCGCGCCTGATCGAGTACGACGATGCCGGACATTGGCTGCACCATGACCAGTTCGACCGGTTCATGCGCGACGTGAGGGCATTCCTCACCACCTGAGCGCCCGCTGCGAATTGGCTGCCGCAGCCCTGAAAGAGCCGCAAAACAATTGACGAGACCGGGCAAATTTCCGGTCCGATCGATCGTGCCCGTGCACAAAGCAGCGCACCATCACCATAGAGCCGTAAATGCCAGCGATGGTATCCAGATTCTCCGATCTTCCTGTTGCAGATACTATCCATGCTTAGTATAAGCTTGCTGCAAATCGACACAGGAAGTCGCATGAACGCGCAAAGCACCATTCCAACCGCCAGCGAAATCGACCCGGTCATCACGCCCCGCAAGCGCAGCCGCCGTACCATCCTGATGATCGCCGGGCCGGCGATCATCCTGCTGATCGCACTGGTCGTCTATCTCTGGAGTGGCCGTTACGAATCGACCGACAACGCATCGCTGCAAACCGGCATGGTAGCCATCAGCCCGAGCATTTCAGGCAAGGTCACCTCGATAGAGGTGAAGGAAAACCAGCACGTCAGGAAAGGCGATGTCCTGTTCCGGATCGAGTCCAACAGCTTGAAGGCCGCGGTCGCCGAAGCCGAGGCGGCTCTGGCCACGGCGCGCACCGATGTGCGTTCGCGCCAGGCCGATTATCGCGAAGCACTGTCGCAAGTCAGCGCGGCCCAGGCGCGCTACGATTTCGCGACCAGCGAGTCCGCTCGCCAAAAATCGCTCGTGGCAGAAGGGATTTCTTCGAGAGCCCAGTTCGATGAAGCAACGACCGTCATGCGCACCGCGCGCGATGCGATTGCCGCGGCGAAAGCAAAGGCAGACAGCCTGCGCGCCGAGCTTTCGGGTCAGGTGGAAGGTTCGATCGACAGCCAACCCGACGTGCGGAAGGCCGCCGCACAACTGGCCCGGGCCCGGATCAATCTGAACGATGCCGTAGTGCGCGCGCCGCAGGATGGCGTCGTGACCCGCGTGAACCAGCTTCAGGTCGGCAACTACGTTTTGCCGGGCCGACCGGTCTTCATGATGACCGGGCTGCGATACTGGGTCCAGGCGAACTTCAAGGAAGACCAGTTGCGCTACATGCGCGTGGGTCAGCCGGTCACGATCACGATTGACGCATTTCCCAGCCTGGAATTGCACGGTCGCGTCGAGAGCTTCAGCCCGGGTACCGGCTCCAGCTTTTCCGTCCTCCCGGCCGACAATGCGACGGGCAACTGGATCAAGGTGGTCCAGCGCTTACCCGTCCAGATCGCCATCGACGATGTGCCCGAGGGCCTGCCGCTCGGTGCCGGGTTGAGCGCCGATGTCGAAGTCGACACCGGTCACGAACGTCACCTCTTCGGCGCCGACAGCCCGCCCGCCGCCTCCGGCGGCAAGCAGTAAGCGCGGCGCAGGATCGTCCTCGTCGTGAGCTCGGAACAGCCCATCCAGTATCCTTCGCCGGCGCGGCGCCTGCTCATCACGATACCGTCGATGATTGCCTCGACGATGGTCTTCGTGGACGTCACGATCGCCAACGTCGCGCTTCCCCACATGCAGGCCAGCCTTTCGGCTTCGCAGGAGCAGGTGCTGTGGGTGCTGACGTCCTATCTCGTGGCGGGCGCTATCGCGACGCCGCTGAGCGGCTGGCTCGCCGGACGTGTAGGCCGCAAGAACGTCATGCTTTTTTCGGTCGGCGGCTTCACGCTGGCCTCGATGCTCTGCGGCCTGTCGACCGACCTCGGCACGATCGTTTTCGCCCGCTTCCTGCAAGGCAGCTGCGGAGCTGCGCTCGTACCGCTCAGTCAGGCGATCCTCCTCGATATCAATCCACCGAAGGACCACGCCAAGGCCATGGCGATCTTTACGATCGGCTCCCTCGCCGGTCCGATCATCGGTCCGACCCTTGGCGGCTATCTCACCGACACCCTGAGCTGGCGCTGGGTTTTCTTCATCAACGTTCCCTTCGGCATTCTGGCCTTTATCGGCATGCTCGTTTTCCTGGGGCGCCGACACAATCGGGATTGCCCGCCTTTCGACAAGTTCGGATTCCTGACGATATCCATCGCACTGGCTGCCCTGCAGCTCCTGCTCGACCGCGGCGAACATCTCGACTGGTTCGATTCGGATGAAATCAGGATCTACGGCCTCATCCTTATCATCGCGCTCTATCTGGCGGCCATCCATCTGGCGACGAGCCCGAATCCCTTCCTTCGCCCCGAACTGTTCAAGGATCGCAATTTCACGGTCAGCGTTCTGGTCAACACCATCCTCGGCATGGTGACATTCGCCTCGATGCCGATGATCGTGGTCATGACCCAGTCGCTCCTTGGCTATTCCGCAATGCAGACAGGTCTGGTCAGCTTGCCGCGCACCTTAGGCGCCTTGATTGCGATGATCGCCGTAACGCGACTGGTCGCACTGTTCGAGGCCCGCTTCCTGCTGCTGGCAGGCATGATCATCATGTGCATCGGCATGCTGATGTATTCGAACATCGATCTTTTCGTCGATGAGCGCACGCTGGTGGTGACCGGCTTCGTGCTGGGTCTGGGAAGTGGCCTGATGTTCGTTCCGCTCTCGGTCGTGGCATTCTCGACACTGCAGGCGCGGCTTCGCAACGAAGGTACGGCGATGTACGCGTTGACCCGCAATATCGGCAATGCCGTGGGAATTTCGCTACTGCAGTTTCAATACAGCCACTTCGCCGCGCAATCGCAAGACAGCCTTGTCCAGGGCGTCAGGCCAGACAATCCGATCATGCAATACACGCGGCCCGATTTCGACTTCAATTCGGTGGCGGCCCTGAGCGGCATGAAAGCGCAGATCATGCGGCAAGCCGCCATGGTCGGCGACATCTCTGTCTATCATCTGATCTTTTTGGCCTCGATCGCCACAATGCCACTCATCCTGCTCATGCGCGGCCGCAAGGCCGACAAAGTAGACCCGGCAACGCTTCCGCATGGGGAATGACATGAAACGCAAGATCGCCGTCCTGCTCCCGCTTTTCTTGGCAGGCGCCTGCACGAGCATCGGCCCCGATTTCACCCGCCCCGCAGCACCGTCGGTCGAAGCCGGCTATGCAAGCGACGGCGAAGGACGCGCCGAACTCGCCGCAGGGCCTCAGCTGCAATGGTGGAAGGCTTTCCAGTCGCCTCGCCTCGACGCGCTCGTCGCACAGGCCATGAGCGGAAATCACAGCCTTGCAGCCAGCCGGGCTACTCTGGAAAAGGCGCGCCAGCGCATTGCCGCGGTGGCGGGTCACTCGCTGCCGCAGGTCGATGCCGATACCCGCGCCGAATACCAGAAGGTCAACCTCTCCGCCTTCGGACTTTCCGATCGCTTCGGTTCAGGCGGAATCAAAAACCCGGAATTCGACCTCTACACGCTGGGCGCAGGCGTCCGCTACGATCTCGATCTGTTTGGGCGCAACCGCCGCGCGCTGGAGCAGGCCGCTGCGCAGGCCGAAGCGCAGGAACGCGCCACCGAGGCCGCGCACCTGGTGATTGCCGGGCGCGTCGTCACCCAGGTCCTGGCAATCGCCGCGCTGAACGACACGATCGCCACACAGAACCGCCTGCTTGTGGAAGACGAGCGCAATCTCGACCTGACCCGCAAGCGCCGGGATGCAGGTTCGGGGACGCTCGTCGAAGTGCTGAGCGCGCAAGGCCAGCTGGCCGGCGACCGGGCGAGTCTTCCCTCGCTCGAACAGGAGCTGGCGCAAGGCCGCGCCATGCTGGCGGTATTGCTGGGCCTTTCTCCGGCGCAGCTCGGACCAACCGAATTCAGCCTCGACGACTTTGCCCTGCCGGACAACATCCCGGTCGCGCTGCCCTCCAATCTGGTTCGCAAGCGCCCCGATATCCTGGAAGCGGAAGCGCGGCTCCACGCGGCGGTTGCCGCCGTCGGCGTCGCCACGGCCGACCTCTATCCCGACATCACGCTGGGCGCCTCGATCACGCAGTCGACCTCGGAGCCCGACCGGATCACCAGCACCAAGTTCAATGCCTTCGACATCTTCGCCGGCCTGACCGCACCAATCTTTCACGGCGGCACACTCAAGGCAAACAAGCGCGGCGCGGAAGCAGAAGCACAGGCAGCCGCTGCACAATATCGCGAAGTCGTGACCGAAGCTTTCGGCCAGGTGTCCGGCCTCCTGTCTGCCTTGGGCAATGACGGCCGCGAACTGGCCGCGCGCGCCGATGCAGCGCAGATAGCGGACCGTTCGCTGCACCTGTCACGGCGCAGTTTCGAAGTCGGCAACAGCGGCGTGCTGCAGGTTCTCGACGCAAACCGCACGTTCCAGCGGGCCAATCTGGCCCTGCTGGAAGCCCGGACCAGTCAGTACCAGAACGTGGCGCGCCTCTACGCCGCAACGGCAGGCGGCTGGTTATCCGACACGTCCCAAGACGTCCAAAGCACAGAGGCGCCTACCGGCTGATACCGGTAGGCGCCTCCTAGATCCGAAACCGGCCCCGAACGGCGGCCGATCAGCCCAGCAGGAAATATCCCAGCGCGGCCCAGCACGCCATGCAGAGCGCTATGGCCAGTACCAGCCCGCGTGCATCGTGTTCGCTCTCGCCTTCCATGTCGTCCGGCGCGGAACACGCGAAGCGGCTGGCCCGCCCGCTCTTGCGGTCGTTCCCGGCTTCGAATCCCATAAATCTCTCGTCTGCGACCTTCATTCAGCATCCCCATCCACACGGTCGGCGTCTCCAATTTGCCAACCTTGCGATCCGTCATTGAATTGAGCGGATCGATATTGCCCCCAAGTGCGCCCGGACCTTGTTAATATTGTTGATCCGGTCCCGGGCAACGCTTCGTTTATAACAGAGACGCCCGGAATTTACCAGAACTTGCCGAATGGAACCTTGACGTTTCACATCGAGAGGCTTGCCCCTAAGAAAATTTCGAGGACTGGGCATTTCGTTCCAGCTCCGCCACACAAACCTGCAAGTCGCTAACCTGAGTTAACGCAATGCAGCAACAGGGGCTCGTGGCCGAATTGGCTGCATTTGCACTTGGCAACCGCCGTCCAGTTCGTCCCGGTGCCGCAAGGCAATAAAACCCCGCGGGACAAAGTCGATCACACGCAGGCCAAGCTATTCAGGAAACGCCTTTTCCCAACCAGTTCCGAAAATTGCCCAAGTCCCCGGCAGGACTGGCGCGAATCGCGAAAATCGTCCCGGCGTCCGGCAGCTCCTCGTTTCGCTCCCCCAAGGGCGCCCTTGCCATTCGGGCCACGCCATATATCATCGTATATAGCACCAGCGGAGCCCCCCGAATTGACTGCCTTCTCCCGCCTGATCGGCCTGATCCTCTCTTTCGCCCTGCTTTTGGCAGCCCCGCTTGCCCATGCCGCAGGCGGCAGGACCGGGCCACTCGTACTGGCCGCGGCCAGTCTGCAGGAAGCCATGAACGCCGCGGCAGACGGCTGGGCGGCCAAGGGGCATGCCCGCCCGCGGATCTCGTTTGCCGGCACTTCCGCCCTCGCCCGCCAGATCGAGGCCGGCGCACAGGCGGACCTGTTCGTCTCGGCAGACGAGGCCTGGATGGACGAAGTGCAAAAGAAGGGCTTTCTGCGCCCTCGCACGCGCGTTTCCTTCCTGCGCAACGTCCTCGTGATCGCCGCCCCGCGCAGCAGCTCGCTCAAGATCGCAGTCGGTCCCGGTTTCGCTCTAGACAAGGCTCTGGGCAATGGCCGCCTCGCCATAGCCGACCCGCGCGGCGTGCCGGCCGGAATCTATGCGAGACAGGCCCTGACCCGTCTCGGCGTCTGGAACTCGATTTCCCGCAAGCTCGCCCCGGCGGAAAACGTGCGCGCGGCTCTGGCCCTCGTCAGCCGAGGAGCCGCCCCGCTGGGCATCGTCTATGCCACCGACGTGCAGGCCGACCCGAAAGTGCGGGCCGTCGGTACGTTCCCGATCACCTCACATGATCCGATCAGCTATCCGGTCGCGATCCTCAAGACCTCCCGCAATCCCGATGCCGAGAACTTCCGCCGGTTCCTCCTGTCCGGCGAAGGCAAGGCGATCTTCCGACGCTTCGGTTTCGGCACGCAGTAAGCCCTTCGCCTCATGACCGCACTCAGCCCGCAAGAGTGGGAAGTCCTGCTGCTTTCCCTGAAAGTCAGCACGGTAGCGATCCTGGCGGTCCTGCCGCTCGCCTTCGCGCTGGCATGGGTGCTGGCGCGCTGGCGCTTTCCCGGCAAGGTCCTCGTCGATGCCCTGGTCCACCTGCCGCTGGTCTTGCCCCCGGTCGTGACCGGCTGGCTGCTGCTGCTCGCCTTTGGCACCAATGCCCCGCTGGGCCGGTTCTTCTCCGAATATCTGGGACTGACCTTCCTGTTCCGCTGGACCGGCGCGGCGCTCGCCGCCGCAGTCATGGCGCTGCCATTGATGGTGCGCGCCATGCGCCTTTCGCTCGAAGCGGTGGACACCCGCCTGGAAAGCGCCGCACGCACGCTCGGTGCCAGCCGCTTGCGCACGTTCGCCTCGATCACCCTGCCGCTGGCGTCCTCGGGCATTCTTGCCGGCCTCGTCCTCGGCCTCGCCCGCTCGGTGGGCGAGTTCGGCGCGACGATAACTTTCGCCTCGAACATTCCCGGCGAGACACAGACGCTTCCGCTGGCCATCTACAGCGAGCTCCAGATCCCGGGATCCGAACTGCAGGTCGTGCGCCTCGCAGTCCTGTCGGTCCTGCTTTCGATCGGTGCGCTGGTCCTGTCCGAATGGCTCGCGCGGCGTAGCGGCCAGGGAAAGGTGCGCCATGTCCTTTGACATCGACGTGACCATCCGGCGCGGTTCTTCCCACCTGACCTACACCTTCGAGACCGGCAAGGGCCTGACCGCGCTGTTCGGACCTTCGGGCGCGGGCAAGACGAGCCTGCTTGACGCAATTGCAGGTCTCGTACGTCCCGCATCGGGCCGCATCGCGGTTTCCGGCACAGTCCTGTTCGACAAGGACAAGCGCATCGATATGCGCCCCGAACAGCGCCGCTGCGGCTATGTGTTCCAGGATCTGCGCCTCTTCCCGCACAAGTCCGTGCGCGCGAACCTTGAGTTCGGCTGGAGGCTTGCCGCGCATCACGAGCGCTGGCTCTCGTTCGAGACTGCGCTGGATTTCCTCGGGATCGGCCACCTGCTCGGCCGCATGCCCGCGACACTATCGGGAGGCGAGGCCCAGCGCGTGGCGATCGGCAGGGCCCTGCTGTCCGGCCCGCGCTTCCTGCTCCTCGACGAACCGCTCGCCTCGGTCGACGCCGAAAGGCGCGGAGAAATCCTGCGCCTGATCGAGCGGGTACGCGACGAACTGGCGCTGCCGATACTCTACGTGAGCCATGACCGGCCCGAAGTGGAGCGGCTGGCTGACCGGATCATTCCGGTTGAGGGTGTCGAGGCCTGATCAGGGGCCTGCTGCAGGCGTCGCGTACGGTCCTTCGACATGCCCTGCCCGGGGAAAGTCAGGCCGCCACGCGCAATTTCTCGAAGACCGCAGGCACGGGCTCGGGCAGCTCGACGTCCGGATCGTCCAGCATTTCAAGCGCCTGCGCCTTCATGTGCGGGTCCCAGTAAAGCAGGATATGTTCCGCTGTCGCCTGAACCGCCGCCGCTTCGCCCTTCGAGGCGAAATTGCGGAAGATCTGGCCTGCCATGTGGATCAGATGTTCACGCGTGTTCATCATTGCCGGATCACTCCGCAGGCTCGGCAGCTTCGATCCGCCGGCTCGCTTCCGCCTGTTCGCGGTAGCTCTTCTGCCAGTCGGACGGACCGTTCGAGGGCGTGACCTGCACGGCCGTCACCTTGTACTCCGGGCAATTTGTCGCCCAGTCCGAGTAGTCGGTGGTGATGACGTTGGCCTGCGTATCGGGATGGTGGAACGTGGTGTACACGACGCCCGGCGCCACGCGGTCGGTAATCCTGGCGCGCAGGGTCGTCTCCCCCGCACGGCTGCGCAGCGAAACCCAGTCACCGTCACGCACACCGCGGTTCTCCGCATCGTGCGGGTGGATCTCCAGCCGGTCCTCGGCGTGCCAATCGACATTCGCGGTGCGGCGGGTCTGCGCGCCGACGTTGTACTGGCTGAGGATCCGCCCCGTGGTCAGCAGCAGCGGGAAACGCGGTCCGGTGCGCTCGTCCGTCGGCACATAGTCGGTGACCACGAACATGCCCTTGCCGCGCACGAAATGATCGATGTGCATCATCGGCGTGCCCTCGGGCGCGGCCTCGTTCATCGGCCACTGCACCGATCCACGCTGCTCCAGCACATCGTAGTTCACGCCCGTAAAGGTCGGCGTGAGGCGCGCAATCTCGTCCATGATCTGCGACGGATGCGTGTAATCCCAGCCCAGCCCCATGGCATTGGCGACAAGCTGGACCACTTCCCAGTCGGCATAGCCGTTGAGCGGCTCCATCACTTTGCGCACCAGCTGGATGCGGCGCTCGGCATTGGTGAAGGTCCCGTCCTTCTCGAGGAATGTCGAGCCCGGCAGGAAGACGTGCGCGTAGTTCGCCGTCTCGTTCAGGAAAAGATCCTGCACGACCACGCACTCCATCGCCGCCAGCCCCGCCGCAACGTGCCTGGTGTTGGGATCGGACTGCAGGATATCCTCGCCCTGGATGAAAATCCCCTTGAAGGTGCCGTCGGTCGCGGCATCGAGCATGTTGGGAATGCGCAGGCCCGGTTCGGGATCGAGGCTGACGCCCCAGTCCTTTTCGAACAACGCGCGCGTATCGCCGTCCGAGATGTGGCGATAGCCGGAAAGTTCGTGCGGGAAGCTGCCCATGTCGCAGGCCCCCTGCACGTTGTTCTGGCCGCGCAGCGGGTTCACGCCGGCGCCTTCCTTGCCGACATTGCCCGTCGCCATGGCAAGGTTGGCGATGGCCATGACCGTCGAGGAGCCCTGGCTGTGTTCGGTCACGCCAAGACCGTAATAGATCGCGGCATTGCCGCCGGTGGCGTAAAGCCGGGCCGCGGCGCGCACATCCTCGGCGGGAACGCCTGTAAGGTCCTCGATCGCTTCCGGCGAGCGTGCAGGGTCGGAGACGAATTCGGCCCATTCGGCATAGGCATCGCCGTCGCACCTCTCGCGCACATAGGCCTCGTCCACGAGGCCCTCGGTCACGATCACATGCGCCATCGCCGTAAGCATCGCGACATTGGTACCGGGGCGCAACGGCAGGTGGTGCGAAGCCTCGATATGCGGCGAGCGGACGAGGTCGATGCGTCGCGGATCGATGACGATCAGCTTCGCCCCCTTGCGCAGCCGCCGCTTCATGTGGCTGGCGAAAACCGGATGGCCGTCCGTCGGATTCGCGCCGATGACCAGGATCACGTCGGCATGCTGCACGCTGTCGAAGTCCTGTGTGCCGGCAGAAGTGCCGAAAGTCGTCTTCAGGCCATAGCCGGTCGGCGAATGGCAGACGCGCGCGCAAGTATCGACATTGTTGTTGCCGAAGCCCTGTCGCACCAGTTTCTGGACGAGGAACGTTTCCTCGTTGGTGCAGCGGCTGGAGGTAATGCCGCCGATCGAACGGGTGCCGTAGGCATTCTGGATGCGCCGGAATTCGCGGGCGACGTGGCCGATCGCCTCTTCCCACGACACCTCGCGCCAGGGCTCATGGACCGAGCTGCGCACCATGGGATTGACGATGCGGTCGCCATGCCGGGCATAGCCCCAGGCGAAGCGGCCCTTGACGCAGGAGTGGCCGTGGTTGGCCTTGCCGTCCTTCCACGGCACCATGCGCACCAGTTCCTCCCCGCGCATCTCGGCGCGGAAGGTGCAGCCGACGCCGCAATAGGCGCAAGTGGTCACCACCGCGCGATCAGGCGTGCCTTTCTCGATCACGGTGTTCTCGATCAGGGCAGACGTCGGGCAGGCCTGCACGCAGGCGCCGCAGGAAACGCACTCGGAGGACAGGAAGTCCTCGTCCTGACTGGCCGCGATCTTGCTGGCAAAACCGCGTCCGTCGACCGTCAGCGCCAGCGTCCCCTGCGTCTCGTCGCAGGCGCGCACGCACCGCGAGCAGACGATGCACTTGGCCGGATCGAAGGTGAAATAGGGGTTGCTCTCGTCCTTGCAGCCTTCGAGGTGGTTTTCGCCCTCGTAGCCGAAGCGCACATCGCGCAGCCCGACCGCGCCCGCCTGGTCCTGCAACTCGCAATCGCCGTTGGCACTGCATGTCAGGCAGTCGAGCGGATGGTCGGAGATGTACAGCTCCATCACCCCGCGCCGCAGCTTGCGCAGCTTGTCGGTCTCGGTGCGCACCACCATGCCGGGTGCAACCGGCGTGGTGCAGGAGGCCGGATAGCCATTGCGCCCCTCGACCTCGACGAGGCAAAGGCGGCACGAGCCGAAGCTTTCAAGGCTATCGGTGGCGCATAGCTTGGGAATGTCGGTCTCCACCATGGCGGCTGCGCGCATGATCGAAGTGCCAGCGGGGACGGTCAGCTCCTGCCCGTCGATGGTGAGCGATACCGCCTGACCGCTTGCAGCCGGGGTGCCGAAATCCTTTTCGCGGGTGAATGTCATCAGGTCTTACTCCGCCGCTTCGGGCAGCGCATTGCCGCCGCCGAAGTCTTCGGGGAAATGGTCGAGCGCGCTCAGGACCGGGTACGGGGTGAAACCGCCCAGGGCGCAGAGCGAACCGTGCTTCATGGTGTCGCAAAGGTCGCGCAGCAGTTCGACTTCCTGGTCGTGGGTGCGGGCCGAGCGGCTGGCGTTGCGGATCTGCGGCATGGTCTCAAGCACTCCGGCCGCGCGCGGCGCCTTGGCCACGATGCGGTCGATCAGTTCGACGCCGCGCGTGGAGCCGATGCGGCAGGGCGTGCACTTGCCGCAGCTCTCGACCGCGCAGAATTCCATGGCGAAACGGGCCATGTGCGCCATGTCCACGCTGTCGTCGAAGACGGTGATGCCGGCATGGCCGATCAACCCGCCCGCTTGCGCAAACGCCTCGTAGTCGAATGGAAGGTGGAACATCGAAGGCGGGAAATAGGCGCCCAGCGGGCCGCCGACCTGCACCGCGCGAACTGGACGGCCACTGGCAGTGCCGCCGCCGATCTCGTTGACCAGCTCGCCCAGCGTCACGCCGAAGCCCACTTCGTAAAGCCCGCCGTTCCTGACGTTACCGGCGATCTGGATCGGCATCGTGCCGCGCGACCTGCCGAAACCGACATCGGCATAGGCCTGCGCGCCTTCGGCCAGAATGAAGGGCACTGCCGCGAGGCTCAGGACATTGTTGATGACCGTGGGCTTGCCCCAGAGCCCCTCGATGGCGGGCAACGGCGGTTTGGCGCGCACCTGGCCGCGCTTGCCCTCGATGGAATCGAGCAGCGCGGTTTCCTCGCCGCAGACGTAGGCCCCGGCGCCGACGCGCACCTCCAGCGTGAAGGGCGCGATCTTGCCCGCGGAACGGGCGATGGCCTCGCGCATGGCCTCGATGGCGAAGGGATACTCGCTGCGGATGTAGATGTAGCCGTGACCTGCGCCGACCGCGTGGCCGGCAATCGCCATGCCCTCGATCAGGCAATAGGGATCGCCTTCCATCAGCATGCGGTCGGCAAATGTGCCGCTGTCACCCTCGTCCGCGTTGCAGACAATGAACTTCTCGTCAGCAGGGGTATCGAGGACGGTCTGCCACTTGATGCCGGTAGGAAAGCCCGCCCCGCCGCGGCCGCGCAGGCCCGACGCCTTGACGGCATCGACCACGTCCTGCGACGAAAGTCCGATGGCAGCCTCCAGCCCCTTCCAACCGCCATGGGCGGCATAGTCGGCAAGGCTGAGCGGGTCGGTCACGCCGCAGCGCGCGAAGGTGAAGCGCTGCTGGCGCGCGAAGAAGGGATGATCGCCGATGGCACCGATACGCGCACCGTGGCTGCCATCCAGAACGGCTGCCACGTCATCGGGACCGACCGGGCCGTAGGCCACGCGTCCTTCATCCGTCTCCACCTCGACGAGCGGTTCGATCGCGAAGAGACCGTGGGAGCCGGTGCGCACGACTTCGCATCCCGCCTCGGCGAAAGCCTGCGCCACCGCGTCTGCGCCCAGGGCAAGCGAAGCCATGTCCTTGCTGATGAAGACACGGGTCATGCTTCCACCTCGCTGGCAATGGCGACGACACGGGCACTGTCGATGCGGGCAACCGGCCGGTCATCGACCAGAGCATTGGGACCAATGGCGCAAAGCCCCAGGCAATAGACCGGCTCGAGCGCGACCTGTCCGTCCTTGCGCGCATGGCCCATGGCAACGCCAAGCTGGTGCGAAAGCTGCGCTTCGATGGCCGCACCGCCGCGCGACTGGCAGCTTTCCGCGCGGCACAGCTTGACGACGTGGCGCGCCGGCGCCTCTGTCCGGAAATCGTGGTAGAAGCTGATCACCCCATGCACTTCGGCGCGGCTGAGGTTTAGCGCATCGGCGATCAGCGGCACGGCGGCCGGATCGACATGGCCGAACTCCTCCTGCAGCGCATGAAGCAACGGCAGCAGCGCGCCGCGCGTGTCCGACTGCACGAAGCGGTCGATAGCTGTCTGTATCCCGGCAATATCTGTCATGGCATCTTTCTCTTTGCCGTGACGCTGCGACATCGCGCGCGGACGGTCAAATTGATTAGGGCAATGCCTGATAGATAATCTCAATCAAGCACCCGTCAGTCCTGCAATGGACCGCGCGCAGCCAAGGGCGGCATTCGCCACCGGATCGAGCGGCGCGCGATCCCCGACGATCACCCCGATCCGGCTGACCGCGGCATCCATCGTCAGTGGATGGACGCTGGCCCAGTCGGCTCCCTCGATCAGCCCCACGTAGCGTTCGGGCATGACTGTCGCGAGACCGCCGGAGCGCACCATCGCGAGCAGCGCCACATACCCGTCCGCCGTTGCCCGAGGGCGCACGGAGACGCCCTGCCCGCTCATCAATGTATCGAGGATACGGCGGTTCTGCATGCCCTGGTGCAGCAGGCAGAAGGGATAACCTTCGACCTGCCCCCACGTGACCGCACCCGGCGGGGGCCTGCGTCCAGCGGCAGCAGTCACGAAGACATAGCGCTCGGCATAAAGCGGCACGCTGATGACGTTGGCCGGGCTTTCGTGGTCAAGATAGGTGATTCCCGCGTCGATCTCGTAAGCCTCGATGGCGCGCACGATTTCTCGCGAGGTCTGCGAACGTACCGAGATCGTCATGCCCGGATGCAGGCGCAGCAGCGCCTCGGCGAAGGCACCGACGCTGGGGGTTGCGGCGGGGATCACGCCCAGGCGGAACTCGCCATGGAGCGGCCCGTCCAGCGCCTCGACCGCATGGACCATGCCCTCATGCGCGGCGAGCAACTGCTGCGCCCAGGGCAACATCGCGCGCCCTTCCTCGGTCAGCCCGATGAAGCGCCGGTCGCGCTCGACAAGCCGCTTGCCGAGCTGGTCCTCCAGCGCAGCCAGCGCAGAGGACAGTGTCGGCTGCGTCACCCCGCAAGCCTCCGCAGCCCGCGCAAAGTGTCCCTCGCGCGCCAGCGTCACGAAATAGCGCAAGGCCCTCAACTGCATCCGTCCATCCCGATCGCTTCAGATAGACGTTCTCTATCAGAAGCGGAGCAAAGGGTGAAACGCTGCAGTCATCCCGGCGAAAGCCGGGATCCGGACGGGGCCCGGTCCCTTACTCCTCGCCCATGCGCAGGGCGGCAATGAAGGCTTCCTGCGGGATGCTGACGTTGCCGTACTCGCGCATGCGGGCCTTGCCCTTCTTCTGCTTTTCCAGAAGCTTCTTCTTGCGGCTGATGTCGCCGCCATAGCACTTGGCGGTAACGTCCTTACGCAGGGCGGCGATGGTTTCGCGGGCGATCACCTTGCCGCCGATCGCGGCCTGGATCGGGATCTTGAACAGGTGGCGCGGGATCAGGTCCTTGAGGCGCTCGCACATGCCGCGGCCGCGTTCCTCGGCGACCGAGCGGTGGACTATCATCGAGAGCGCATCGACCGGCTCGTTGTTGACGAGAATGTTCATCTTCACGAGATCGCCTGCACGCAGGCCGATCTGCTCGTAGTCGAAGCTGGCATAGCCGCGGCTGATCGACTTGAGGCGGTCGTAGAAGTCGAACACCACTTCATTGAGCGGAAGTTCGTAGGTCACTTGGGCGCGCCCGCCGACGTACGTGAGGTCCTTCTGGATACCGCGGCGATCCTGGCATAGCTTCAGGATCGGGCCGAGGTATTCGTCGGGCGTATAGATGACCGCCTTGATCCAAGGCTCCTCGATTTCCTCGATCCGGTTGGGATCGGGATAGTCGGCCGGGTTGTGCAGCTCGATCGTCTGCGCTTCCTCGTTCTTCGAATGCGAAAGCTGGATGCGATAGACGACGCTGGGTGCCGTGGTGATGAGGTCGAGGTCGTATTCGCGGCTGAGGCGCTCCTGGATGATCTCCAGGTGCAACAGGCCGAGGAAACCGCAGCGGAAGCCGAAGCCGAGCGCCGCGCTCGTTTCCATCTCGTAGGTGAAACTGGCGTCGTTGAGGCGCAGCTTGCCGATAGATTCGCGCAGCTTCTCGAAGTCCGCCGCATCGACCGGGAACAGGCCGCAGAAGACCACCGACTGGACTTCCTTGTAGCCGGGCAAAGCCTTGACCGCACCGTTCTTGACCGTGGTGATGGTGTCGCCGACCTTGGCCTGCTCCACTTCCTTGATCTGCGCAGTGATGAAGCCGATCTCGCCGGGGCCGAGTTCGGGCAGGTCGATGCGCTTGGGAGTGAAGCAGCCGACGCGGTCGATCAGATGCTCGGTACCGCCCTGCATGAACTTGACCTGCAGGCCCTTGCGGATCGCGCCGTCCATGACGCGCACCAGAATGACGACGCCGAGGTAGGGATCGTACCAGGAATCGACCAGCAGCGCCTTGAGCGGGGCGTCACGGTCCCCCTGCGGCGCCGGAATTCGCGTAACGATGGCCTCGAGCGTTTCCTCCACGCCGATGCCGGACTTGGCGCTGGCAAGGACAGCCTCGGAGGCGTCGATGCCGATGATGTCCTCGATCTCGGCCTTCACCTTCTCCGGTTCGGCGGCGGGCAGGTCGATCTTGTTGATCACAGGGACGATCTCGTGATCGTGCTCGATCGACTGATAGACGTTGGCAAGCGTCTGCGCCTCGACGCCCTGCGCGGCATCGACCACCAGCAGCGCGCCTTCGCAGGCGGCAAGGCTGCGGCTCACCTCGTAGGCGAAGTCGACGTGGCCGGGCGTGTCCATGAGATTGAGCTCATAGGTCACGCCGTCCTTGGCAGTGTAGTTGAGACGCACCGTCTGCGCCTTGATGGTGATCCCGCGCTCTTTCTCGATGTCCATGTTGTCCAGCACCTGGGCGGACATCTCGCGCTCGGTCAGGCCCCCGGTGAACTGGATCAGCCGGTCGGCAAGCGTCGACTTGCCATGGTCGATATGCGCGATAATCGAGAAATTTCGGATCTGCGAGAGTTCGGTCATGAGTGCGCCGTTAGCAGCGCTTTTCGCACCTGTCAGCCTGCCTTGCGCAGGACTGCCGTTTCCTTCTTCTCGCGCGGGGGACGCGGCGGGGTAAAGACGACCGCTCCCTTTGCATCGATTTCCAGCGAACGGGCGAATTTCACGCCCATCCGGTCTTCCTTGCACCACTGTGCTTCAGCCACCACGACGCAGTTTTCGGCAAGATGAATCGCGAAACGCGTGCCTGCCGGAACGTTCCAGAGCCCCTCCACCAGCGCGCCGGTGCGCGAGATATTGCGGATCGTCGCGTGGTAGCTGTGGGATTCGTGATCGAGCACGACCTTGCGCAGCATTGTCTGGCGTGCGGCGCGCGCCGAACGCGGGCCCCTTGCCTCCGCGATGAGCCCCTCTTCGAGACGGCGGGTCGCCTCCTCGGCGGTCAGGCTGCGTTCGTAGATGTAGCCCTGCACGTGGCTGCAGCCCAACTTGCGCACGAGTTCGAGTTCGTCGAGCGTCTCGACCCCTTCTGCCGTGGTCTCCATGCCAAGCGCTTCGGCAAGGCTGACGATCGAGGCGATGATCGCCCCGTTGCGGCTTCCGGTAACAGTCGCGCCGCGCACGAAGCTCTGGTCGATCTTGATCTTGTCGAACGGCGCCTTTTTCAGATAGCCGAGCGAGGAATAGCCGGTTCCGAAATCGTCGAGTGCGAGCCGTACGCCGACACCCTTCAGCGATGAGAACATCGCCTCGGTCGACTTGTCGTCGCCCAGGAAAACGCTTTCGGTAATCTCGAGTTCGAGGCGGCCGGGGGCGATGCCGGAAGAAGCGATGGCGCTGGTGACGATGGCCGGCAACGCAGGATTGGCAAACTGGAGGGGCGATACGTTCACGGCCACGCGCACGTCGTCGGGCCATGTGGCAAGGTCGCGGCACGCGGTGCGCAGGGCCCACTCGCCGATCTGGCCGACCAGACCGGTTTCCTCGGCTATCGGCACGAACTTGGCCGGGGACATGTAACCATGCTTGGGATGGTTCCAGCGCAGCAGTGCCTCAAAGCCGGTGATCTGTTCGGTCGTGGTTCGCACTTGCGGCTGGTAGTGCAGTTCCAGCGCGCCTTCAGCTATGGCGTCGCGCAAGTCCTGCTCAAGCTGCTGGCGCTCCTGCGCATCGCTATGCAGGTCCTCGTCGTAGAAGTGATGCCGCCCGCGCCCGCCGCCCTTCGCGGCATAGAGTGCAAGGTCGGCATTTCGGATGATCGCTTCCGAGGTGGTGCCGTCGTCCGGACACACCGAGATGCCCACCGATGCGCCGATGACGACGCGGCTGCCTTCGATCGAGTAGGGCTGCGACAGGTTCTCGATGATCCGCCGGGCAAGATGCGCCAGTCCCTCTCGCTGGTGATGCCCGGGAAGCAGTACCTGGAATTCGTCGCCGCCAAGACGCCCGACGCGGCCCATGTTGCCGACGGTCGAGCGCAGGCGATCGGCCACCTGCACCAGAAGGGCGTCGCCCGCCGGGTGGCCCATCGTATCGTTGACCTGCTTGAACCGGTCGAGGTCCAGCAGGAAGACCGCGCAGCTGCGGCTGTCGATGCGCGGCGAATTGAGCAGCTTCTCCAGCCACTCGGACATCTGGAAGCGGTTCGCCAGCTTGGTCAGCGAATCGAATCGGGCCAGCTGGGTCACGTGCTGCTGCGACTTGCGTGTTTCGGTCAGGTCTGTGCCCGAACCGCGAAAGCCCATGAAATTGTTGAACTGGTCGAGCACCGGCCGCCCGCTGATCGACCACCAGCGTTCTTCCTCCTCATCGGTCGCGGCGCGGACCGACAGGTCCTGGAATGAGGACCGGGTGGAGAGGTGGAAGACAAGCGTGCGCTCGCTTTCCTGTTGCTGTCCTTGGAGCACGAAGAGACTGGTGAAGGGTCGACCTTCCAATTCCTCCAACGGCTTGTCCAAGAGCTGGGCGATGCGCGGAGACACATAAACGATCTGCCCGCGCCGGTCGGTTTCCCAGAACCAGCCCTGCCCGGTCTGTTCGTATTCGTTGAGCAGTTCCTCGGCGCGGCGCTGCTCCTTCTCCCGTTCCGCCAGCCTGTCGGCTTCGCGCCTGGCAATGCGGCTCTGGCGAACGCCGAGATAGAGGGCGAGGCAACCGCCCAATGCGAGGAGGACGACGGCGCCGAACGAGCGCGAGACGAAAGTCCCGCTGCTCCAAAGGGCCAGCGTCGCCCCGATGATCGAGGTCGTCCGCCCTTGCAGCAGGGCGGCCGCCACAAGCATGAGAATGACGAACGAATTGACCATGAGCGCCAGATCGAAGTCCGGACTGTACTGACTCCAGCGGACCGTTCCGAAACCGAAGATGCCCATGGGCGCGGCCACGGCGAGGAGCATCAGCGGATAACGCTGCCAGGCCGTGTGATGCAGGGCCTGCTCCCAGCGCGCGAAGATCGGCGAGGCAAGGCAAAGCATTATGGCCACAAGGCCGCACGCAGATGGCAACAGGCCCGGGTAGCTGACCGACAGCAGCCCCATCGCCACCATCATCATGAGCATGACCGGGCCCATCAGTTCCCAGCGGGCCGCGATGAAGAAATGCAAGGGATCGCTGCTCGGCAAGTCGGATCGGAACAGCGCGAAGTTGCCTGTTTCCGTCCTTTCGACCGGCTGCGGCGAATCGGGGCGCTTCGCGAATCCGCTGTCGGCGCCCTGCGAACGCACCGCGCGCGCACTGGACCGCACCTTTTCCAGCGATGTCGGAAGCCCCTTGGATGCCATGACAAGTCTATGCCGTGCGGGGCCTTGCGAAACGGTTAAGTCGCCCCCCGTAGGCACAGGTCCGGCCCATCGGCCAAGCCGTTGCATTATTGCGGCAAATCAGGCGCTCAAAAGCAGGGTTTCTTGGCGATTTCTCTTGCCGATTGCCCCCCGGGCATGCTTGCTTCGGCTCAAAGCAGCTGGACAGCGTCCGCACACCCTGGGAGACTCATTCATGCGGCATATTGCGATCGTCGGTTCCGGGCCTGCCGGCTACTACACAGCGGAAGCGGCGCTCAAGCAGTGGGGAGAAGACGTCAGGGTCGACATTTTCGATACCCTGCCCGTTCCTTTCGGCCTGATCCGCAGCGGCGTTGCGCCCGATCACCAGTCGATCAAGGGCGTGTCGCGCCGCTACGAGGCGACCGCGCTGACCGACAACGTGCGTTTCGTCGGAAACGTGATGATCGGTCGCGACCTGACGATCGGTGAGTTGCAGGCGCTTTACGATGCGGTCATCCTCGCCACCGGCGCCCCCAACGACCGCAAGCTGGGGATTGATGGCGAGGATCTGCCCAACGTCTTCGGCAGCGCCTCTTTCGTCGGCTGGTACAATGGACACCCCGACTTCGCCGAACTCGACCCGGCGCTTTCGCACGATACGGCGGTCATCATCGGCAACGGCAATGTCGCACTCGACGTCGCGCGCATTCTCGCCAAGTCGCAGGCGGAATTCGCTGGGAGCGACATCGTCTCCCATGCCCTGAGCGCGCTCGATGCCTCGAAGATCAGCCGCATCGTAATTCTCGGGCGTCGCGGACCGCACCAGATCGCGATGACGCCCAAGGAACTGGGTGAGCTCGGCCATCTCGAACGCGCATGCCCATGGGTCGATACCGCCGATCTTCCCGACGAAAGCGAGGACGCAGCTCTCGACCCCGGCCAGCGCAAGTCGGTGGGGCACCTGCGCAGCTTTGCCGCGCCCGACCAGGCGGACTGCAAGCCCGGCCAAGTGCTCGTCGAGTTCGACTTCTTCGCCTCGCCCAAGGCGATCGTCGGCACCGAGCGCATCGAGGAAATCGAGGTCGAACGCACCCGACTCGAAGGCGGCAAGGCCATCGGCACGGGCGAGACCTATCGCATTCCTGCCGGGCTCGTGGTCGCTTGCATCGGCTACCAGACATCCAAGATCCCCGACGTGCCTTTCGACGAGCGCAACGGCCGCTTTGCCAACGAGGAAGGCCGAATCTCTCCGGGCCTCTATTGCGTGGGCTGGGCACGGCGCGGGCCGACCGGGACCATCGGCACCAATCGCCCCGACGGCTTCGCCATCATCGAGAAAGTCGCCGAAGACATCGGCGAAGGTGCCGGCAAGGCAGGCCGCCCCGGTTTCGACGCCCTCGCCGCGGAACGGGGCATCAACTATATGAAATTCACCGACTGGCAGAAGATCGACGAGGCCGAAGTCGCCAATGCCCGCGACGGTTCGCCCCGCGAAAAGTTCGTGGCGGTCGAGAAGATGATCGCCGCGGCCAGCAAGCCGTAAGGTCTGCCGCGAAGGAGGCTCGCGGCGCTATTCCACGGGCCTCCTCGAATCGAGCAGGTCCTTCTCCGCCTCGCGCCCTGCCCTGCGTTCCTTCGCGATCATCTCGCTGATCTCGTCGTCTGGGGCGACGTGTTCGGCAGTGACAGGTGGGAGATCGGCCGCCGCGGGGGCCGGCTCAAGCTCGGGCACAGCCTTGCCGGTAACGTCGAGCAGGTTGAGCGGTGCCTGCTGGTCGAAGCGCAGGCGGTAGATCGGTTCGGGCAAGGCGAATCCGGCCGATTCCAGCGCCGCCTTGACGGTGGGAATGGCCTGACTGCGCGCCTTGTACCAATCGGTCTTTTCCTGGTCGATCCAGCCCAGAAAGCGCAGGACGATGTTGGAATCGCCGACGTTTTCCAGCCGCGCGGCCGGTGGCGGATCGGTCAGGACGAAGTCGAGTTTCGTCAGCGCATCTACGCCCAGTTGCCGTGCCGCGGTCGGATCGGAATCGGCATCGATCCCCAGTTCAAAATCGAAGCGCCGCTGCGGATTGCGGGTGTAGTTGAGGATCACCGCCTTGAAGACCATGCCGTTGGGAATGCGCAGGTGGTTGCCGTCCAAAGTCATCAGGATCGTGGCGCGACTCGTCAGGCGGATAACCCGCCCCTCGTACTGGTCGATGACGACCCAGTCGTTGGCGCGGAAGGGTTGCCGCACCGAAAGCATGACTGACGAAACGTAATTCTCGATCGTGTCGCGCATGGCAAAACCCAGCGCGATACCGACGATCCCCGCCCCGCCGAGCACTGCTCCCAAGAGGGCTCCGGCTCCCAGCATCTGCAGCCCGATGACGAGGCCGCCGGTCACGAAGACGAAGCGGATGGCGCTGGCGATGAGTTCGGTGAGAAAATTGCTCGGCGCGAGCCGCCGCCAGATCCACGTCAGGGAGGCGAGGACATAACCGATCAATGAGATAACCAGCGCGACCACCACCGCCGCCGCAACCAGCGGCAACATCTTCACGAAATCGGAGAACTTCTGGGAAAAGACACCCAGAGACTGGACACTCTGCCCAACCGAAACGTCGCGCTTTATGCCGTTTTCGACCGTGACCACACCCAGAATGCGCGATGCGATCTGCTCGGCGCGGTCGATATCCTCGACAGCCGTGACCTTGCCACCCAGGCTCACCACGCCCTGCTGCACGGAAACGGTGACGCGGTTTAGGTTCGGCACGGCCGCGAAAATGCCCTCGATGCGCCGCGCGATCCGCTCGTCCGAACCGCTGTCGCTGGTGGCGTCGATCGTCTGCGCCTGCGTCGGTGCAGGACTGGGCGTTGCGCCCTGATCCAGGCTCGGCAGCAGCGCGGCACGCGCACTCGATGGAAAGGCAGCGCTTGCCCCGATAATCAGCAGGAGCACGGCCGGCATGAGGCGCCATGACCGTAGGCCGCTCTCCCGACCTGGCCTCGTTTGGGTCCCCATCATGCCTCCTCGTCTCCGGCTAGCGTGCAGGATGGAGGCTGTGGCCTGCGAGCGATCCTGTCAAATGCCTGAAAAGGAAAAGGGCCGGAAGCTTGTCGCTCCGGCCCTTCTGCCTTGTTCCAGAACCTTGCGGTCAGACACGCATCGGCATCAGGACGTAGAGCGCCGGGCTCTTTTCGTCCTGACGGATGAGCGTCGGCGCACCGGCGTCAGCGAGGTGCATTTCCACGCTGTCACCCTCGATCTGGCCGAGGATGTCCTTGAGGTAATTGGCATTGAAGCCGATCTCGAAGCCTTCCGAAGCGTATTCGGCAGGGACTTCCTCAGCCGCGGTGCCGTTGTCGGGCGAGGTCACCGAAAGCGTGACGCGGTCCGGCTCAAGCGCCATCTTCACTGCACGGGTCTTTTCGGTGGCGATGGTCGCCACGCGGTCCACGCCTTCGAAGAAGCTGCGCGGATCGACCCGCAGCAGCTTGTCGTTCCCGGTCGGGATGACCCGCGTATAGTCCGGGAAGGTTCCGTCGATCAGCTTGCTGGTCAGGACGACGCCGTTCTCACCACCCAGCGTGAAGCGGATCTTCGAGGCCGACAGGTCGATCAGGACATTGGTGTCCAGCGCCTCTTCCAGCAGCTTGCGCAGTTCGGCCACGCATTTGCGCGGAACGATCACGTCGGGCATGCCCTCTGCGCCGTCGGGACGCTTGATCGTGAAGCGGGCGAGACGGTGACCGTCAGTGGCCGCAGCCTTCAACTCCTCGTCCGAGACATGCAGGAAGATACCGTTGAGATAGTAGCGCGTTTCCTCGGTCGAGATTGCGAAACGGGTTCGGTCGATCATCTGCGCCAGGGTGGCGGCAGGGATCTCGAAGCTCGTCGGCAATTCGCCCTCGGCGATGACCGGGAAGTCGTCACGCGGCAGGGTCGGAAGCTGGAAGCGGCTGCGCCCGGCCTTCACGACCATGCGGTTGTCGGCGGCATCAAGACTGACCTGACTGCCTTCGGGCAGCTTGCGGGCAATGTCGAAAAGAAGGTGCGCGGAAACCGTGACCGATCCCGGCGTGTCGACCGAGACCGCGCTCAGGTTCTCAACCACCTGGATGTCCAGGTCGGTCGCCATGATCCGCAGTGAACCACCCGCGGCTGCCTCGATCAGCACGTTCGAGAGAATGGGAATGGTATTGCGCCGCTCAACGACTGACTGCACGTGGGACAGGCATCGCAGGAGCGTGGAACGTTCGATCGTGGCCTTCATGATAGCCTCAGGTCCCCCTTGCTAGGCCTAGGGATCGGGTGATCCCGAATTTCAGGACGAATATCTCTAACGCACCGCAGCGAAGCGGCAAGCATCAAGTGCGGGCATTCCGGCGAATCTGGGGATAAATGCGGAGTTTTCCCGCGATTTTCGGACCTTGATCACTTCACCCCCGATCCCTCGTCCCGAAGCAGGACGGGGTTGCCCCGGCATCCATTAGGTCACATGTACCACGCACACCGCATCGCGAGCGAACCGGACGACCGGGAAAGGAGTGACTTGGCCAACTTCCTGCGCATCGAACGCGAGACACGAGACGGAGAAGCGCGCCCGATCTCCCTCAAGGAATGGAGCGAGGCCATCGACAATGTCGATGGCGTGCGCCTGTGCGTCGGCGATGCCTCGGTGCGCAATCCGCTGACCAAGGAAAACGTGATCATCCCCAACCGGGGCGGCGATGCCGAAATCTTCCGCGAGGACTGCAACCGCTGGCTGCGGGTCCTGTGGTGGTCGCCTCACGGGTCGATCCACTTCACTGCGCCGGAAAGCAGCGACGACCCGCTGCTGGTCACCGCGCGCGCCTTGGCCGGTCAACTCGAGGCCAGGATCGTGGGCGACGAGGGAGAAATCTGAGACGCCCCCTCGCCACCTGAAACCCTGTCAGATCATCACCATGCCGCCGTTGACGTGGATCGTCTGGCCGGTGACGTAGCCGGCTTCCTTCGAAGCCAGGAACACGGTGGCGGCTGCGATGTCATCGCCCTCGCCCATGCGGCCCATCGGGATCTTCGCATTGAGCGCTTCCTTCTGGGCATCGGGCAGCACGTCGGTCATCGCGGTGCGGATGAAGCCCGGCGCGATGCAGTTCACGGTCACGTTGCGGCTGGCAAGTTCCTGAGCGAGGCTCTTCGACATGGCGGTGATGCCGCCCTTCGCCGCGCAATAGTTCATCTGCCCCGGATTGCCGGTGGTGCCGACGACCGAAGTGACGTTGATGATGCGGCCGAAGCGGGCCTTCATCATCGGCTTGGTCACCGCGCGCATCAGGCGGAAGGTGGATTCGAGGTTGACCTTGATCACCGCGTCCCACTCCTCGTCCTTCATGCGCATGGCGAGGTTGTCGCGCGTGATGCCCGCATTGTTGACGAGGATGTCGATCTTGCCGAGCGTCTCGAGTGCGGCCGGAACCAGCTTCTCGACGTCTTCGGGGTTCGACAGGTTGCAGGCGATGGCGACATGGTCGACTTCCTGCAGGTGCTGCGGGGTGTGCTCGTCCAGCTCATCGCGGAAAATCCGCAGCTTTTCGGCGTTGGAACCGGAAATCACGAGGCGGGCGCCCTGCGAGGCGAGCGCGCGGGCGATCGAGGAACCGATGCCGCCCGAGGCACCGGTTACAAGAGCAGTCATTCCGTGAAGATCGAACATTGGGGAAACTCCTTGAGACGTCGTGCCGGCACCTTCCGGCAAGCGCGGAACCGGCATCGCTGGCGCATTCGGCAGACCGCAGTCTCTTCGAACCGCCAGTGCTCCCGGGTCAAGCCCGGGACGACGTTTTCACAATACCTTTGCCAGTTCTTCGATCTCGGCCATCGAGGTAGCCGAGGCGACTTCGACCTCGCCGGCCGAACGCTTGATCATCGGGCCGACGACTTTGCCGCCGATCTCGACGAAGTTCTCGACGCCCGCTTCCTTCATCGCGATCGCGCTTTCGCGCCAGCGCACGCGGCCGGTGACCTGCTCGACGAGCAGGCGGCGCACTTCCGCGGGATCGGTGACGACGCCTGCAGTCACGTTGGCGAAGAGCGCGACCTGCAAGGTGCCGGGAGCGGTCTTCTCCAGCGCCTCGGCCATGGCATCGGCAGCCGGCTGCATCAACGGGCAGTGGAACGGCGCGGAAACCGGCAGCGCAATGCCGCGCTTGATACCGAAATCCTTGACGAGGCCGATAGCGCGCTCGATCGCGCCCTTGTGGCCCGAGATCACGACCTGGGTCGGATCGTTGTCATTGGCGACGGCGCAGACTTCGCCCTCGGCAGCAGCCTCGGCCAGTGCAGTCGCCTTCTCGATGTCGGCACCCAGCAGCGCCGCCATGGCGCCCACGCCCACCGGCACGGCTGCCTGCATCGACTGGCCGCGCAGCTTCAGCAGGCGCGCGGTGTCTGCAAGGCTGAAGGCCCCGGCAGCGCACAACGCGGTATATTCACCCAGCGAGTGGCCGGCGACGAAGTCCGCCTTGTCCGCCAGCGCGATCCCGCCTTCCTTTTCCAATACGCGCAGCACTGCAATGGCATTGGCCATGATCGCCGGCTGGGCGTTCTCGGTAAGGGTCAGTTCCTCTTCGGGGCCCTGCGTCATGATCTTGAACATGCCCTGGCCGAGTGCGTCGTCGACCTCTTCGAAAACCTCGCGGGCGACCGCGCTGGCTTGGGCAAGTTCTGCACCCATGCCGACCTTCTGGCTGCCCTGCCCCGGAAAAACAAAAGCACGCATCTTATCTGTCCTCCATCCTCGCGGGTTTGCGGCCAAGGCTCCTGCGTGGAAGCTGTCCTGACGAGGAAAGCGGCAGCGCTTATTGTCACAGGGCCCTGAGGGCAACCCCCTTGTGGCTCACATCAGTTGAAGGAAATCTCGCGGATCACGCCCTTCGACATGTCTCCGGCGCACTTGCGGACATAGTCATAGAAGCCCGTAAGCGACTCTACCGGCTGATAAAGTTCGAGCATGTGGCCATAGCGCGCGATCGTATCGACGAAAACATAACGGAAGCCATCGGTCATCGCGGCGTCGAGGGCGATTTCATGGCCCTGCGCCTCAAATTCGGCGGCCGCCTGCGCCACGTCGTCCACGAAGAGCGCGACATGGTGCATCCCGCCCTGCCCCGATCCTTCCGGATAGACGTCGTGAAAGGCCGACGGCCCAGGATTATTCTGCTGGCAGAACTCGATCATCACTTCGCCCCACTGACCGTAGGCACTGGAATGATCGAGCTCGCGCTCGACACCCCGGTGCAAGGCCCGGGTCAGCGGAATATGTTCGGCCACGAAGTAAGGGCCCGAGCCGAAGGTCTCGCTATGAGCCAGGGCGGCGGCGCGGATGTCGGGCACGAAGTAGGCGATCTGGCGGATCGGAAGGTTCGGCATCGTCTCTCCTCGGTATTCTTGTCGGGAGCGATGCTGCGCTTCTCTTCAGCCGAAGGGAACTATCTTATTGGCTGCGTCGTGCCCGATGTCGGCCGATCCCAGGAACGGGATCGCGTGGCGTTCGCACCAGTGGCGGGCGATCTCCTCGGCATCGCAGCCGAAGGGCCGGTCGTTCTCGGGAACGTCGCTCACCCGCCCGAGGCGCAGGCCGGCAATGCCGCCCAGATGCGCCGTCAGATGAAAGAAGAGCCGGTCCACAGCGTAGAGATACTCCGAAACTTCCTCGACCATCACGACGTGCCGGGCGAGGCCAGGCATCAGCCGCGTCCCGCACAGCATCGAGAGCGTCATGAGGTTGAAGGCCACACTCGGATGGCTCTCCAGCGAAGATTCGAGGCCCGATCTGTCTCCGCCAATGAAGCCCAGCGTGCGGCGGATCGCATCCTCGCCGCCTTGCCGCCGGATGTCGGCAAGCATCGGCGCATGTACGGATTTGCCGATCCTCGCGCGATAGAAAGCGCCCAGTAGGTAACCGGCATCGGAATAGCCCAGCCAGGTCTTGTTCTGCGCGACATGGGAGAAGCGGTCTATCGCATCCTCGGCAATCCGGCAGGCTCCATAGCCTCCGCGCGCGAACCACACAGCATCGAAGCCCGGATCGTTCGCGCATTCCACCAGCACATCGAGACGCCGCGAGTCGCTGCCGGCGAAATGGCCTTCGACTTCGAAGCACTGCGGGTGAACATGCAACTCCAAACCGGGAAATTCCACGGCCGCCAGAGCCGCGACGCGTTCCGCGTCCTCGTGGGTGATCGGGGTGGACGGTGCACAAACTGCGATGCGGGTCATGCTCCCTTCCTATCGAGGTTGTCAGGACGGGCAAGGCCGCATACCGAAGCGCACATGACAGACACGAAAGCCCTCACGACCCATCCCTGGTTTTTCTGCGGAATCGGCGGCTCGGGCATGCTTCCGCTGGCCCTGATTCTCAAGGGCCTGGGCGCGCAAGTCGAGGGCTCCGACCGCAGCCGCGACCAGGGGCGCACGCCGCAGAAATTCGCGTGGCTGGAAGAGCTGGGCTTCACCCTGTTCCCGCAGGACGGCAGCGGCATGCGCTCCAGCGCGCAGACGCTCGTGGCCTCCGCTGCGGTCGAGGATACCGTGCCCGAAGTCGTGCGCTCCGGGGAACTGGGCTGCGCGCGCATGAGCCGGGCCGAGCTGCTGGCGACCCTGTTCAATGCTGCCCCGGCGGGAATCGCCATCGGCGGGACCAGCGGAAAGTCGACCGTTACCGGCATGACCGGGTGGATCCTGACCGAGGCCGGACGAGACCCGACGATCATGAACGGCGCGGTGATGAAGAACTTCGCCACGCCCGACGCGCCTTTCGCGAGCGCGCGGGTGGGCCAAGGCGATGTCTTCGTCTCCGAAGTCGACGAAAGCGACGGCTCGATCGCACTGTACCGGCCCAAGGTGGCCGTACTCGGCAATGTCAGCCTCGATCACAAGAGCCTGGAGGAACTGCGCCAGCTCTTCGGCGATTTCCTCGCTCATGCCGAAACTGCCGCGATCAATCTCGACGATGCCGAGACTGCCGCGCTCGCGCCGCGGGCTCGCAAGCTGGTAACCTTCGGGATTGCCTCGCCCGAGGCGCAGATCGTAGCAGGAGAAATCGCCGAGGGCGCAACCGGCCTTGCCGCCACGATCACCGACCGGCGCGACGGATCGGCCCATGCGCTCAAGCTCAGGGTACCGGGACGCCATAACCTCTACAACGCGCTGGCCGCGATTGCCGCTGCCAATGCCTGCGGTGTCGGTGTGGCCGACGCCGTGGCTGCGCTCGGATCGTTCGAGGGGCTGGCGCGCCGGTTCGACATCGTCGGCACTTCGCCCTCTGGCGTGACCGTGATCGACGATTTCGGGCACAATCCGGACAAGGTTTCGGCCACGCTGGCGACGCTCAAAGCGCATGAGGGACGTGTGATCGCCTTCTTCCAGCCCCATGGCTTCGGCCCCTTGCGCCAGATGGGCGCGGAACTGGCCGAAGTGCTTGCGGCCAGGCTGGGCCCCGAGGACATCACGATCCTTTGCGATCCGGTCTATTTCGGCGGTACGGTCGACCGTTCCGAGGGCAGCGAACGCATCGTGCGCCTGATCCGCGAGGCGGGCGGGAAAGCCGAGCACGTTCCCGCTCGCAGCGATTGCGCGGATCGCATCGTCGAGATGGCCCGCCCCGGGGACCGCATCGTCGTGATGGGCGCGCGTGACGATACCCTGACCACCTTCGCGCGCGGCATCCTCAACCGCCTGCCCTGACAGGGGCGAGCGGCGCTCGCAAGTCAGTGTGCGGTGCCGCGTGCCTTCGCAATCAGGTGGACAGCCAGGGCAATTACCGTCCCAAGGACAATGCCGACCATTGCTGATGCCAGGGCATAGCTGACCCAGCCAAGTATACCGCCAAGCGCTCCCGCCGCAGCTTCGACGGTGTGCTGAAAGTCATGCGCCAGATGCGCTGGATAGCCTAGGCCAAGCTCCTCGAGGCCATGGAGAATGATCCCGCCGCCAACCCAGAGCATCGCCAGCGTGCCGACCGTGCTCAGCAGCGCCAACACCTTGGGCATCGCCCTGAGCAACACACGCCCGACGCTCTGCGCCGCGCGGCTTTCCTTTTGTGCGAGATGCAGGCCGATGTCATCCATCTTCACGATCAGCGCGACGGCGCCATAGACGACTGCAGTGATCAGCACGCCGACCACGGCCAGCGCTGCCGCACGCGAGAGGAACGAACTGTCGGCCACTTCCGACAGCGCGATCGCCATGATCTCGGCCGACAGGATCAGGTCGGTGCGGATCGCTCCCGATACGCGGGTCTTCTCGAATGCCGCGATGTCTTCGACCGGGGTCTCCAGCGTTTCCCCGTGCTGCGCCCCGCCCAGCTTCTCGATGACTTTCTCCGCGCCCTCGAAGGCGAGGTAGAGGCCGCCCAGCATCAGGATCGGCGTGATCGCCCAAGGCAGGAAGGCGCTGAGCAGCAGCGCGATCGGCAGCAGGATCAACAGCTTGTTGCGCAGGCTGCCCTTGGTGATCTGCCAGATGATCGGCAATTCGCGGTCGGGCGTAAACTCGGTGACGTAGCCGGGCGTCACGGCCGCATCGTCGATGACGACGCCCGCCGCCTTGCTGCCGGCCTTGGCCACCCCTGCCCCGACATCGTCGAGCGAGGCCGCGGCGGCGCGGGCGATAACCGATACGTCGTCGAGCAGGGCAACTAGACCGGTAGCCATCTAAGCCGATTTCCTTCGTGTCGCTGTTTCCAGCTTGAGAACGCGTGCATGTCCGCAGAAGCTGCAAGGATCAAGAAAAAGGCGCGCAAGGCCCGGGAAAACCGCCGATTTTACCTGGCACTCGTCTCCTCTGCGGCCACTTCGGGGAGAGAAAAAATCGTCTGCGGCCTTAAAGCCCCCTTCCGGTGGCCGTTCTTCCCCATGTCAAGGGAACGCCAAATGACGCGGACCCGAAACGCTTTAAACTGGGGAAAAAGTCATGTCTGTCATCAACACGAATATCAGCGCCATCGTCGCTACCAACGCTTCGAATTCCGCCAGCAAGATGCTCGGTACCGCCATGGAACGCCTGTCGACCGGCAAGCGCATCAACTCCGCCAAGGATGACGCCGCCGGCCTCGCGATTTCCACCTCCATGACCTCGCAGATCAAGGGCATGAGCCAGGGCATCCGCAATGCCAACGATGGCATCTCAATGGCACAGACCGCCGACGGCGCCCTTTCGGAAGTCACCAACATGCTCCAGCGTGTTCGCGAACTGACTGTCCAGGCATCGAACGACACCTATTCGGCTGATGACCGCACCCGTATCCAGACCGAAGTTACGCAGCTTCAGGACCAGATCACCGACGTTCTCGGCAACACCGAGTTCAACGGCAACAAGCTGTTCGACGGCACCGCCGGCACCGCTGGCGTCGTGACCATCCAGGTCGGCGCGAACGCTTCGGACACCATCGACCTCACCTTCAGCGACGTCAGCGCCGGCACCGGTATGACCGCGGCTCTCGCAGTCGACGTCCAGGCCCTGGCCGGTACCGAACTCGACAGCCTCGACACCGCCATGGACGAAGTCTCGACGCTGCGCGCCAACCTCGGTGCCTCGCAGAACCGCCTCGACTCGGCCGTCAATACGATGACCGCTAACGTCACCAACCTTTCCGACGCCCGTTCGCGGATCGAAGACGCCGACTATTCGGCCGAAACCACCGCGATGGCCAAGGCCCAGATCCTGTCGCAGGCATCGACCGCGATGATCGCTCAGGCCAATCAGGCCCAGCAGAACGTCATGTCGCTGCTGCGCGGCTAATCTATCCGACCAGTTTCACGGTCCCCAAGGGGCCCGGCGGACTTCATGTTCGCCGGGTCTTTTGCTTTTGGGGCTTTGCAAGTCGCCTGAACCCGCTGCGACTTGCCACCTCAAAACTCCACTTCGAGCTCTTCCATTTCCTCCGGCTCCGCCTTTGCGGCGGCGATCCATTCCTGCATCGGTGCCCACTCGAAGATCGTGCCGCAGTAAGCTGCACACTCAGGTGCGAGCGGGACGGCGTAAGTAATGAAGCGTGTCGCCACGGGAGCGTACATCGCATCGGCCATGGTCGGTTGCGCGCCGAACAGGAAGGGGCCGCCGAAACGTTCGAGGCAGTCCTGCCAGATCGATTCGATTCGCTCGATGTCCGGCCTGGCGCCGGAGAACACGGGAAAGCTCTCATGCTTCACCTTGAGATTCATAGGCAGGGCTGAGCGAAGGTTACTGAAGCCCGAATGGATCTCACCCGAGATCGAGCGGCACAGGGCCCGTGCGATCGGGTCCCTGGGTAGCAACCCGGCTTCGGGGAACTGCTCGTTCAGGAACTCGGCAATTGCCAGGGTATCCCAGACACTTGCGCCATTGTAATTGAGCCGGGGCACCAGCACGGATGGTGACAGGAGCAGCAGTTCGGCGCGGTTCGCCGCATCGTTGGCAACCTTGCGCTCCTCTACCTCCAGACCGGCAAGTCGGCACAGGAGCCAACCGCGCAGCGACCATGCCGAATAGGTCTTGCTGGAAATCGTGAGTTTCGCTGTCGTCGGGGCCGTCTCATTCATCGTCGCCGCCTCCAATGCCTGCTTTCGCTTGCATATGTTTATGATGCAGCGCAGCATGAATCCAGCTCGAATGCGATTCTGTTTTCAGAATCGGGCCGGGCGAAGCAACGAGGGGTAGACGCAAGCAATGCTTTACCACGCATACCAGGCGTATTGCGACGTGCTTGCACCTGCGCGCATGGGATCGCTGCTGGCTACCAGCTTCCGGAACAAGTTTCTGGCTCATGCCTCATCGGCACCGATGACGCGGCGCGTCTTCGCACTTGCGGAAGTGTTCAACACAACCGCAATCACCCATCACCGACCGCCTTACGGCATCAGTCGGGTCCTCTCCGGTAACCGCGAGGTTTCGGTGCGCGAGGAAGTGACGCTGGACATGCCCTTCGGCAACCTGCTGCACTTTGCCAAGGACGAAGTCGTCGCACCGCAACCCAGGATCCTCGTCGTCGCGCCGCTGTCCGGCCACTTCGCCACGCTTCTGCGCAGCACGATTGATACCCTCCTGCGCGATCACGACGTTTATATCACCGACTGGAAGAATGCCCGCGACGTTCCGGTAAGCGATGGACGGTTCGGCTTCGACGAATATGTCGACTACGTGATCCGCTTCCTGCAGGAACTGGGTCAGGGCGCGCATGTCCTTGCGGTCTGCCAACCCTGCGTCCCGGTTCTCGCTGCAGTGGCAGTCATGGCCCAGAACGACGATCCCTGCCAGCCCCGCTCGATGTCGCTGATGGGCGGCCCGATCGACACCCGCGAATCGCCGACGGTCGTCAACGAACTGGCCACCAGCCACCCCTATTCCTGGTTCGAGGACAACCTGATCTACCCGGTCCCCTGGCGCTACAAGGGCGCCGGACGCAAGGTCTATCCCGGCTTCGTCCAGCTCTCGGCATTCATGGCGATGAACCAGGACCGGCACTTCGCACAGTTCCGCAAGCTCTACCAGCACATCGCCGACCTGGAGCAGCTGGAAGCGGACAAGATCATCGAATTCTACGACGAATATCTCGCCGTCCTCGACCTCACCGCCGAGTTCTATCTCGAGACCATCGACAAGGTCTTCCAGCGCGCCCTGCTCGCAAAAGGTGAACTGGAACATCATGGCCGCCGCGTCGACTGTTCGGCGATCCGCAAGACGGCTCTTCTCACCGTCGAGGGGGAGCGCGACGACATCTGCGCGGTAGGCCAGACCGCCGCGGCGCATTTCCTGTGCTCCAGCCTGCGCCCGCACCTCAAGCGCCATCACCTGCAGCCCGGGGTCGGTCACTACGGCATCTTCTCCGGTTCGCGCTGGGAACGTCAGGTCTATCCGCAGGTCCGGAACCTCGTACTGGCGATGAGCTGATCCGGGCCGCATCGAAGCGAAGGCGAGCCGGCAAAAGACTGCGCGTTTGGTCCATTGCACTTGCAAATGCCTGCAGATCGGCTAAGGGCCCCGCTTCCGCGTCCTTCCGCAAGGATCGCGTGGAAGGTTGAAGAAAGCCGGAGGGGCCCCGCAATCCCGCGGACAAGCCAGCGATCGGTTAGGACAGATAAAGGACGCTGCTGTGCCGCTTTACGAGCACATTTTCCTGGCGCGCCAGGATCTCAGCCAGTCGCAGGTTGATGCGCTGGCCGCCGCCGCTACCGAGATCGTCGAGTCGAACCAGGGCAAGGTCACCAAGACCGAGACCTGGGGTCTCAAGAACCTCGCGTACAAGATCAAGCGTAACCGCAAGGCTCACTTCGTGATGCTGAACATCGAAGCCAACGGCGACACCGTCGCCGAGCTCGAGCGTCAGACTGCCATCAACGAAGACGTCATCCGCTACATGACCATCCGCGTCGACGAGCATGAAGCTGGTCCGTCGGTCATGATGCGCAAGTCGGACCGCGACAACCGTCGCCGCCGCGAACGCGAGGGGAACTGATCCATGGCACGTGCATTTTTCCGTCGCCGCAAGTCCTGCCCGTTCTCGGGCAAGAACGCGCCGCAGATCGACTACAAGGACGTGCGTCTGCTCCAGGGCTTCATGTCCGAGCGTGGCAAGATCGTTCCGAGCCGCATCACTGCGGTTTCCGCCAAGAAGCAGCGTGAACTGAGCCAGGCGATCAAGCGCGCCCGGCACATCGGCCTGCTGCCCTTCATCGTCAAGTAAGGGAGGTTAGCCCCATGGACATCATCCTCCTCGAACGCGTCGAAAAGCTCGGCAACATCGGCGACGTCGTTTCCGTCAAGGACGGTTTCGCGCGCAACTACCTGCTGCCGAACAAGAAGGCGCTGCGCGCCAACGACGCCAACAAGAAGGTCTTCGAAGCCAATCGCGCGAAGATCGAAGCCGAGAACGCCGAAAAGCGTTCGGCCGCCGAGCAGCACTCGTCGAGCGTCGAAGGCAAGCAGGTCGTCCTGATCCGCGCCTCGTCGAACTCGGGCCAGCTCTACGGTTCGGTTTCGGTGCGTGACATCGTCGAAGCACTCAACGCCGACGGCGCCGACGTTGCCAAGCAGATGATCGTGCTCGAACGCCCGATCAAGACGCTCGGCATCTTCGACGTTCGCGTCAGCCTGCACCCGGAAGTCTCGGTCAACGTCAAGGTGAACGTTGCCCGTTCGCCGGACGAAGCCGAACTGCAGGCGCAGGGCGTCGACGTCATGGCAGCGATGTTCGAACAGGACACCGCAGGCTTCACCGAGGCTTACGATCCCAACGCCGAGCCCGGCGAGATCGTGACCGAGGAAGCCGAAGAGGCTGCTGCGGCAGAAGGCGAAGAGCAGGCCTGAGCCTGACCTTCAACGACTACGCGTCACAAGGTTTGAAGGCCCTCGCTTCGACAACGAAGCGGGGGCCTTTCCTGTTGCGCGCCGCCCGGACGACCACAGCTGCAGCGCAAGTGCCCTTGCGCTGCAATATGAAGGGCGTAATTTTGGGCGATGGACAAGATAAAACAGACCCTTGAACACCTGAACCGCACTTACGAGGCTGCCGTCGCCTGCCTCAAATCCGACATCGAAGCCTTCATGAAGACCGGCGCGCTGCCCCCGCCGGAGCGCCGCGCCGACCGCCAATGGTGCTACCCGGAACTGCGGATCACCTATCACGGCAAGGAACGCGGAGCCGTTTATTCGCGGGCGTTCGGCCGTCTTGCCCAGCCCGGCACTTACGTGACCACGATCACCCGGCCGCACCTGTTCTCCGACTATCTCTCGACTCAGCTCTCGCTGCTGGACGACGAGTACGAGATCGAAGTCGAAGTCTCGCGTTCGGCGCAGGAAATTCCCTTTCCCTACGTCCTCGACGGTGTGGCGGTGGGAAGCGTGACGCCGCAGGAACTTGCCTGCCATTTCCCAAGCACCGAACTTGCCATGATCGGCGACGAGATCGCCGACGGGATCGACTTCTTCGCGCCCGAAGATCCGCTGCCGCTCGCCCTGTTCGATGGGCTGCGGACCGACTTCAGCCTTGCACGCCTGGCGCACTACACCGGCACCAGCCCGGACCACTGTCAGCGTTTCATCCTGTTCACCAACTATCACCGCTATGTCGATGAATTCGTTGACTGGGCCGGCCGAATGATCGGGAGCGACGACTACGTCGCCCTATCGGGAGCTGGCGGGCTCTATCTCGACGCGCCGGTGGACAATGCGCGCCAGCGCCTGTCCGACACGGCATGGCGGCGTCACCAGATGCCGGCCTATCACCTGATCCGCGAGGACCGTTCGGGCATCACGCTCGTCAATATCGGCGTCGGCCCCTCCAACGCCAAGACGATCACCGATCACCTTGCCGTCCTGCGGCCCGAAGCCTGGCTGATGATCGGCCATTGCGGCGGCCTGCGCGAAAGCCAGCGCATCGGCGACTATGTGCTTGCCCATGCCTACTTGCGCGACGACCATGTGCTCGACCCGGTTCTGCCACCCGAAATTCCACTCCCGGCCATCGCCGAAGTCCAGCAGGCACTGGCTACGGCGGCCGAGACCGTCAGCGGTGAAGGCGGAACCAACCTGAAGAAGCGCATGCGCACCGGCACCGTCGTCACGACCGACGATCGCAACTGGGAACTGCGCTACACCGCATCGGCCCATCGCTTCAGCCTCTCGCGCGCCATCGGCATCGACATGGAAAGTGCCACGATCAGCGCGCAAGGTTACCGGTTTCGCGTTCCCTACGGCACGCTTCTGTGCGTTTCCGACAAGCCGCTGCACGGGGAACTGAAACTGCCGGGACAGGCCAACCGCTTTTACGAGGAAGCCATCGCCGGACATCTCAAGATCGGCCTAGAAGCCTGCGACCTGCTGCGTTCGGAGGGTGACCGCCTGCACAGCCGCAAACTGCGCGCCTTCAACGAACCACCGTTCCGCTGATCGAGGCCGAGACGACAAGCCGCCCCGGCAGCACTGCTGCCGGGGCGGTTATCCGGTTACCAGCCCTGCTTCTGGCCCTTGTTCTGCTCGTCGAGCCACTTCTTGAGCGGAGCGAAATACTCGAGCATCGGCTTGGCGCTCATCTTGCTCGATCCGGTGAAGGCCTTGAGCGCTTCCGGCCAGGGCTTGGACATGCCCATCTCGAGCATGCGATCCAGGTTCTCGCCCACCTTCCTGTTTCCGTAGAAGCTGCAGCGATGCAGCGGCCCCTTCCAACCTGCCTGCTCGCATGCGGCCTGGTAGAACTGGAACTGGAGAATGCGGGCCAGGAAGTAGCGCGTGTAGGGCGTGTTGCCCGGGATATGGTACTTCGCGCCCGGATCGAAAGCATCGGCCGGACGGTCCACCGGCGGCCTGATGCCCTGGTACTCCAGCCGCATGTCGGTCCAGGCCTTGTTGTAGTCCGCCGGCTTGATCGAACCGTCGAAGACGCCCCAGCGCCAGCGATCGATGAGCAGGCCGAAGGGCAGGAACGCCACCTTGTCCATCGCCTGTCGCAGCAGAAGACCGATATCCTTGTCGGCACTGGGGACCTTGCTCTTGTCGAGCAGGCCGATGTCGACGAGGTACTGCGGCGTGATCGAAAGCGCGATGAAGTCTCCGATTGCCTCGTGGAAGCCGTCATTGGCGCCGTTGAGGTAGAGATAGGGCTGCTTGTTGTAGGCGCGCTGGTAGTAGTTGTGCCCCAGTTCATGGTGAATCGTGACGAAATCGTCCGAGTTCACCTTGGTGCACATCTTGATGCGGATGTCGTCCTTGTTGTCGACGTCCCAGGCCGAGGCATGGCAGATCACCTCGCGGTCGCGCGGCTTGGTGATCATCGAACGGGTCCAGAACGTGTCCGGCAGCGGCGCGAAGCCGAGCGAAGAGTAGAAGCCCTCGCCCGTCTTCACCATGTCGAGCGGGGTCTTGCCCTTGGCCTTGAGCAGATCGCCGATGTCGTAGCCCAGATCGCCTGCACCCTGCGGCGCCACGAGCGGATAGATGTTGCCCCACTCCTGCGCCCACATGTTGCCCAGCAGGTCGGCGCGGATCGGCCCGGTTTCGGGCTGGACCTGATCGCCGTACTTCTCGTTCAGCTTGCGGCGCACGTAAGTGTGCAGCGCCAGATAGAGCGGCTTCACTTCCTGCCACAGTCGCTCGGTTTCTGCCGAAAACTGCTGCGGCGTCATGTCGTAGCCCGACCGCCACATCGCGCCGACGTCGGAATAGCCAAGCTCCTTCGCGCCTTCGTTGGCGATCGTCACCATCTTGGCGTAGTCGTCCTTCATCGGCTTGCCGACATTGTCGTGCCAGCTCTCCCACATCTCGGCATATTCGGCCGGGGTATGGTCGAGGTTGCCCATCTCGGCCTCGATGTCCGAACCGTTGATCGGCTTGCCGTCGAGCGTGCCCTTCCCCTTGCCGTAAGTCGAGGACAGGCGCGTGGTGATCGCGCTCAGTTCATCGGCAGCGCCCGGCGTGGTCGGTGCGGGCAGGACGATGCCCTGGCGCAGGATGCCCAGCTTGCGGGCGACATCGGCGTCGAGCCCCTGCACTCTGGCGTACTTCGCGGCCTCCACCGCATAGTCTACCTGCTTCTCGGTGATCGCCGCGTTCGACTGGGCAACGAGCGCGTCGGTATCCTCGGTGATGTAGGTGTAGTTCACCCAGTTGATCCGGGCATTGTCTACTGAAGCGTCGAACAGGTCCTTCTCGGCCGATGCGACGAACTTTGCCGCGCCTTCGGGGGTCATCGGATAGTCGGCTGCAGCGTCCTTTGCCACGGCCGGTACGGCCAGGCTGACGGCCAGCGCCGCCAATGCGGTAGATGCAAATTTCATGGGGGGATTTTGCCTCTCGGTATTTCTGGATGGGGCAAGATTAGCCGCACCCGGGGCAAGTTCAACCGAGCAGGATAATCACCCCCGGAAATGCATCATTCAATGAAGCGGAGCGCGCTCACTCATCAAGGAATTCGGCCATGGCGCGGCCCATGTCCTTGAACGTCACCGAGGACATGTGGTTGCCCGGGGTCTCGACATAGCGGCCCTGCGGCAGCGCCTCGGCCAGTTCCTGCGCAGAGCCGTTGTCCGCGTCGTCCTTTCCGCAAACGCATAGCGTGGGCATCGTCACCCGGGCGATCGCATCGGCAGAAGTATCGTCGACGGATTCCAGCAGCAGGCGCGCGGCAACCCGGTCGATCTTCATGGACTTCATGAAGGCCTGTGCGACGAACGCCGGGTCGCCCCGCTCGATCGAACCGAAGCGGTCGATGGCATCGACGAAGTGGGCGCTGCGCCGTGCCCACCCGGATAGGCCGGAAAGACCCATGCCGCCAAGGATCAGCTTGCGCGGAGAAAGGCCTGCCAGCACGCCTCGCACCGAAGTGCGCGCGCCGAGCGAGAAGCCGCCAAGGTCAAAGTCCGAAAAGCCCAGTTCGGCGATCAGCAGCGTCAGGTCCTCGACCAGCACGTCTTCGGGATAGGCCTCGGGATCGTGGGGGGCTTCGCTTTCGCCGTGCGCGCGCAGATCGGGCATGATCACTTCGAAACCCGCATCGGCGAGGATTTGCGCATTGCCGTACTTGATCCAGTTGACCTCGGCGCTGGAGAACAACCCGTGGACCAGCACCAATGGCCGCCCCTGCCCCAAGGTATGCACCGCCAGACGCGTACCGCCGAAACCTTCGATGTAATCCTTGCGCAATTCGCTCACTTACGGAACCTCCAGACCTGCCGCCTTCCAGCGCGAAGCGACGCTTTCGGTCGTCGCGCTGTAGTGCCTTGGCAGGTCCTTGGTATCGAGCCAGCTTTCATGCAAGCTTTCGCAGCCGGAATGGGCCACCGGACGGAAATATCCAGGCTCGTCGAAGCTCCCCAGCGTCAGGTCCATATTGCCGCTCGACTGGATGAAGTCGAAGCCCAGCGGCGTGCCGCAATGCGAACAGAACGGCCGCCTGGCTACCGGGGAACTGGCGTACCACTCCGGCTCATGCTCCCAGACGACGCCTGCCGTCGCCAGTTGCACGAAGGCAGCGGCGAACCCGCCGGTGGCCTTCTGGCACATGCGGCAATGGCACAGGTAGGCCTCGTCGTTCTCGATCTGCGCGCGATAGCGAATGCGACCGCACTGGCAGCCGCCGGTCATGGTTCTGGTCATGGCGCGAAGCTATAACACTCGCCTGCCGGGCAAAAGGGGCAGCTTCCCATCACCGCCACGCACTTCGAGGTGAACGAAAAAGGCCTCCGGAACTCTCGTCCCGGAGGCCTTTTCCTTTCATGCGTCACGCCGCGCAGGCGCTGTCCGCGTCAACCCTTCTTGAGGTGACGACGGCCAAGCAGTTCGGCAATCTGCACCGCGTTCAGAGCCGCGCCCTTGCGCAGGTTGTCCGAGACGCACCACAGGGCGAGACCGTTTTCGACCGTGGAGTCGTCACGCACGCGGCTGATGTAGGTCGCGCTGTCGCCGACACATTCGATCGGCGAGACGTATCCACCGTCCTCACGCTTGTCGACGAGCATGATGCCCGGCGCTTCGCGCAGGATGTTCTGGGCCTGCTCGGCCGAGATCTCGTTCTCGAACTCGAGCGTGATCGATTCGGCGTGGCCGACGAAGACCGGCACGCGCACGCAGGTCGCCTGAACCTTGACCGCCGGATCGAGGATCTTCTTGGTCTCGACGACCATCTTCCACTCTTCCTTGGTGGAACCGTCGTCGAGGAAGACGTCGATGTGCGGGATCACGTTGAAGGCGATCTGCTTGGTGAACTTCTTGGGTTCGACCTGATCGCCCACGAAGATCGCGCGACTCTGCTCGAACAGTTCGTCCATGCCCGCCTTGCCCGCGCCGGAAACCGACTGGTAGGTCGACACGACGACGCGCTTGATCTTGGCGGCATCGTGAAGCGGCTTGAGCGCGACGACCATCTGCGCGGTCGAGCAGTTCGGGTTCGCGATGATATTGCGCTTGGTGTAGCCGTCGATGGCGTCCGGGTTCACCTCGGGCACGATCAGCGGAACGTCCGGCTCCATGCGGTAGAGCGACGAGTTGTCGATCACGACGCAGCCCTGGCTGGCAGCCTTGGGCGCATAGATCTTGGTCGGCCCCGATCCCGCGGCGAAGAGCGCAATGTCCCAGCCGGTGAAATCGAAGTGCTCGATGTTCTTTACTTTGAGTTTCTTGCCGGTCTCACCGAAATCAATCTCCATGCCGGTGGAGCGCGGCGAAGCAACCGCTGCGATTTCATCGCAGGGAAACTCGCGCTCGGCGAGGATGTTGAGCATTTCGCGGCCGACATTTCCGGTCGCACCGACAACGGCTACCCGGTAACCCATTTCAAGACCTTTCCAGTTTCAATTCGCGCCCGGCATTCGTGCGTGCACGAAGGCGGCGCGTTAGCGCCAGTCCGCGTGCGACACAAGGCCGCAGCGCACTGGCATTTCTTTCAGGCAGGCAATCGCGACTGAAAGTTACCGACGAGCGCCTGCCACCCCTTCCGGAATTGCAGGCACCCGTTTCAACTTCAGTGTGCGGTTGCCGACGGTGAGGAGCTGTGCGCAGGTGCCGCGGCCAGTTCGTCGGCCTCGGTCCACTCGATTTCTTCCAGCGCCTCCGTAAGCGCTCGCGAAAGCACTTCATCGACATGGGAGACCGGGATGATTTCCAGGTCTTCCTTCACGTTCTCGGGGATTTCGGCGAGATCCTTGCGGTTCTCTTCCGGAATGAGAACGGTGGTAATTCCGCCGCGCAGAGCCGCCAGGAGCTTTTCCTTGAGGCCGCCGATCGGCAGGACGCGCCCACGCAGCGTAACTTCGCCGGTCATGGCGATATCCTTGCGCACCGGCACCCCGGTCAGGGTCGAGACGATCGAGGTGACCATCCCGATACCGGCCGAAGGACCGTCCTTGGGCACCGCGCCTTCGGGAAGGTGGATGTGGATGTCCTTCTTCTGGAATACCGACGGCTTGATGCCATAGGCCGGCGAACGCGCCTTCACGAAGCTGAAGGCGGTCTGGATCGATTCGTTCATCACTTCACCCAGCTTTCCGGTCGCCTTGATGGCGCCCTTGCCCGGGACGGTGACGCTTTCGATCGTCAGCAGTTCGCCGCCGACTTCGGTCCAGGCAAGCCCGGTGACGGCACCGACCTGGTTCTCTTCCTCGCCCACGCCGTGGCGGAACTTGCGCACGCCGGCAAAGTCGGCAAGGTTTTCAGGCGTGATCGTCACGCTCGTCGCCTTGCCTTCAAGGATCTGGCGCAGCGACTTGCGGGCCAGGCGCGCGATCTCGCGCTCCAGGGTACGCACGCCGGCTTCGCGGGTGTAGTAGCGGATCAGGTCACGCAGACCTTCCTCGGTCAGCGTGAATTCCTCGTCCTTGAGGCCATGCACTTCCACCTGCTTGCGGATCAGGTGGCGCTCCGCGATCTCGACCTTCTCGTCCTCGGTGTACCCCTCGAGACGGATGATCTCCATGCGGTCGAGCAAGGCCTGCGGCAGGTTGAGGCTGTTCGCAGTGCACACGAACATCACGTCGGACAGGTCGAAGTCCAGCTCCAGGTAGTGGTCCTGGAACTTCGCGTTCTGTTCGGGATCGAGCACTTCGAGAAGGGCCGAAGCAGGGTCGCCGCGGAAGTCCTGACCCAGCTTGTCGATCTCGTCGAGCAGGAACAGCGGGTTCGACTTACCGGCCTTCTTGAGGTTGGTAATGATCTTGCCCGGCAGCGAGCCGATGTAGGTGCGGCGGTGGCCGCGGATCTCGGCCTCGTCGCGCACGCCGCCCAGCGACTGGCGGATGAACTCGCGCCCGGTCGCCTTGGCGATCGACTTGCCGAGCGAGGTCTTGCCCACGCCCGGAGGACCCACGAGGCACAGGATCGGCCCCTTGAGCTTGTTGGTGCGCGCCTGAACGGCGAGATACTCGATGATGCGGTCCTTGACCTTGTCGAGCGCGTAATGATCGGCATCGAGGATCGTCTGCGCCTCGGAAATGTCGCGCTTGAGCTTCGACTTCTTGCCCCAGGGCAGGCCGAGCAGGACATCGAGGTAATTGCGGATGACCGTCGCCTCGGCGCTCATCGGCTGCATGGACCTGAGCTTCTTCAGTTCGCCCATCGCCTTTTCGCGGGCTTCCTTCGAAAGCTTGGTCTTCTCGATCTTCTCCTGCAGTTCCTGCAGTTCGTTCGCTTCCTCGCCGTCGCCGCCGCCCAGCTCCGACTGGATCGCCTTGAGCTGTTCGTTGAGGTAGTACTCGCGCTGCGTCTTCTCCATCTGCCGCTTCACACGGCCGCGGATCTTGCGCTCCACCTGCAGGACGCCAAGTTCGCCTTCCATGAAGGAATAGACCATCTCGAGGCGCTTGAGCGGATCGGCCTCGGAGAGGACAGCCTGCTTGTCCGAAACCTTGGCCGACAGCTGGGCTGCGACCGTGTCGGCCAGCTTGCCGGCGTCGTCGATTTCGCCGAACTGGTCGCCCGCATCCTGCGAGAGCTTCTTGTTGAGCTTGGCGTACTCGTTGAACTGTTCGACCACCGAGCGCATCATCGCTTCGACTTCGGTGCCCTCGGACTCGCTGGCCTCGATCTTCTCAACCTGCGCTATGAGCATTTCGCCTTCGGCGGATTCTTCGGCGCGCAGCGATTCGATGCGGGCGCGCTCCTGCCCTTCGACCAGCACGCGCACGGTTCCATCGGGCAGCTTGAGCAGCTGCAGCACGCTGGCGATCACGCCGGTATCATAAAGGTCGTCGCGATCGGGATCGTCGCAGCCGGGGTCGAGCTGCGCGAGCAGGAAGATGTCCTTCTCGCCGGCCATGGCAGCTTCCAGCGCAGCCACGGATTTCTCGCGACCGACGAAGAGCGGCACGACCATGCCGGGGAAAACGACGATGTCACGCAGGGGAAGGAGTGGAAGCAGGTTCACAGTCATATCCATTTCATCGCGAACGGGACGATCTCGCTCAGACCTCCCGTCAATCCGGGACGATATGGGGAGTTCTGTCCACTACGCAATGCATAGATTACCAAAGACTGTGGAAGTGCTGGCGTTCCCCCAAGCAATTATCCGTATAAAAAAACCCCGGCGCGATCTGCACCGGGGCTCTGCAATGCATAGGCGAACGCCTCCCGAAGGCAGGCGTTTCGCAGTCGAGTTCTCAATTGTTTCCGAAGGGCATCTTGAAGCCCGGCGGCAGACCCATGCCCTGCTGCGCCTTGGCCAGTTCCTCGTTGGCGACCGAGTCCGCCTTGACGCGCGCATCATTGTAGGCGGCAGCGATCAGGTCCTCGAGCATCTGCTTCTCGCTCGGCTGCATCAGGCTGTCGTCGATCGAGACGCCGATGACGCGACCCTTGGCCGAGCAACGGATCTTGACGAGACCGCCACCCGAAAGCCCTTCGACTTCCATCGAATCCAGCTTCGACTGGGTCTCGTTCATCTGCTTCTGGATGGTCTCGGCGGCCTGCTGTGCAGCCTGGATCATCTCTTCCATGGACTTCATCTCAACGTCTCCACTGTCGACCGCCGCCGCCAATTGCGGCCGGACGGTCATCCTGTATCAATTCGGCTCCCGGAAAGGCTGCTATCGTAGCAGCCACGAGCGGCGCATTGCGCATGGCCTCGCCTTCGGCTGCCCTCTGCGTCTCGGCCAGCTCGACGATAGTCGGCGCGCCCTGCCCTTCCACCTTCTCGACCTGCCAGCGCTCGCCGGTTGCCTTCGAGAGTGCGCCGCGCATGAGACCGGCGATATCCTCGCTGAAGCCCGGCGGCTGCGAATAGCGCAGGAGCCCTGCACCCAGTTCGACAACGCGGACCTGCATGCGCATGGTGTTTGCAACCGAGAGCTCGCCCATGTGCTCGACATCGTCGACCAACGCCTCCCAGCGCGGCGCGATGGCGGCAGGAGCCGTTGCATGCGCGGCCGGTCCGCCTGCGCTCGGTCCGCCTTCGCCAGCAGGCGCCGCGGCAGGCGCCCGAGCAGCGATCTCTTCCAGCTTGCGCACCAGCGCGCCCGGATCGGGCATATCAGAGGCATGCATGATCCGCAGCAGCGCCATCTGCGCAGCCACCAGCGGATCGGGGGCGGACTTCACTTCGTCATGGCCCTTGAGCATGAGCTGCCAGAGGCGATGAACCTGTCCGGCCTTGAGCGCCTTTGCCCAGCCCTCGATCGCTTCGCGTTCCTCCGCCGCATGCGCATCGACCACTTCGCCGGCCACTTGCGCGACGGCGACGCGATGCGTGAGGTCCATGAGGCCGCGCATCATCGCAATCGGCTCGATCCCCAGGGAGAATTGCCTTGCGATCAGTTCCAGCAGGGCCGCTCCGTCACCGTCGAGGATCGCGCTCAGCAACTTGCGCTGAACCGACTTGTCGGAAAGGCCCAGCATGTCGCGGACCTTCTCGGCCCGGACCTGCCCCTCGCCGTCGAGATCGGCATGGGCGATGGCCTGGTCGAGAATGGACAAGCCGTCGCGCACCGACCCTTCGGCGGCCGCGGCCACCATCGAGAGCGCTTCCTCCTCGGCCTCCACGCCTTCCTTGCCGCAGACATTGGCGAAATGCTCTGCAAGCATCGGCGTCGGGATGCGCCGCAAGTCGAACCGCTGGCAGCGCGAGAGAACCGTGACCGGCAGCTTGTCCACTTCGGTGGTCGCGAAGAGGAACTTCACGTGGGCCGGCGGCTCCTCAAGCGTCTTGAGCAAGGCATTGAATGCATTGCGCGACAGCATGTGGACTTCGTCGATAATGTAGATCTTGTAGCGCGCGGAAACGGCGGCGTAGCGCACTGCCTCGATGATCTCGCGCACGTCGTCGACGCCGGTATGCGAAGCCGCGTCCATCTCGATCACGTCGATATGGCGCCCTTCGGCAATGGCAACGCACGGTTCGCAACGGCCGCAAGGATTGATCGTCGGGCCGCCCTGCCCGTCGGGACCTATGCAGTTGAGCGCCTTGGCGATGAGGCGCGCGGTCGAAGTCTTGCCGACACCGCGCACGCCGGTCATCAGGAAGGCATGGGCCAGCCGGTCGCGCTTGATCGCATTGGCGAGGGTCTGCACCATCGCCTCCTGCCCGATCAGTTCGTCGAAAGTCTGCGGACGGTACTTGCGGGCGAGCACGCGATAGGGCTGGGCCGCAGTCCCGGCATGCGGGTTCGCCGGAGCTGGCTTGGGAGCCGCTATGGGTGCTTCAGCTTTCGGCTCGGGGGCAGCGGGTTCCGGCGCAGGCGCAGGTTCTGGTGCAGGCTCGGGTTCCGCTACCGCCTCGAACAATGGCGGTAATTCGGCTTGGGGGCCCGGGTCTGCAGCGTCGGTCGCTGGCGGCGCTGTGGGCGGTGCCGGTTCGGGATCACCGAACATGGAGGCTTGCCCGGCCGCTTCCAGCTCGGCTGCCGAGGCGGGAGTCTCCTCCTCATCCTCGTTATGCCAGGGGGGCGCATCGCCGAACATGTCGCGTGAATCGTCCATCACCATCCAAACTAGGCGCTGGCGAGCCGGTTGTCAGGGGGAAAGGCGAATGCTCCACAGTCTGTCCCCGGCCAAGTTGCCGGGACGCACGTACGGCGCGCTTCCCCAAGGCTGAACATGTGGCTGGGCCGTGACGGTGTGGGGTAAAGGAGCCGAGCGACCCGTCGCAATCCGTTTTGGCTGCTTCCTTCCGGACCTGACCAGGTTCGCGAACGCAAACGTCCACCCGACTCCCGGGCCGCCATATGGCTGGCGTTCGCCCGGATTGCAAGACCCGGTTCGCGAACCGGGTGCAACTATTTCAGATCAGCGAAAATTGTCGGCGTAGGCCTGGATCTTCAGGCGGCGCGGCGGCGTGGAATGAATCACCACGTCGATGCCGTAGCGATCGGCGTAGGCCCGTGCTTCCTCACAAGTGGGGAACCTCAGCTGGACCTGCTGGTTCATATCGCCGGAACCGGCCCAACCCATCAGGGGATCGGGCTGCTTCGCTTCTGCGGGAACGAAATCGAGGACCCACTGATCCAGCAGTGCCTTGCCGGACTGCATGGCATTTTTCGGGCGCTGATAGATACGTGCACTCATGGCGGTCGCTTTGCCTCCGAATCGCGCCGGAAATCAAGCCGGAATCACACTTCCCCCGATTGTCTTCCCGATCCTGCCGTTTGCGGGTACGGATCTCAGCGCCTGCGCGAGGCTTCGAAGGCATTGCGGGTCTTGAGGCTGGGGTCCTCGGCCCAAGGCTCGTCCGGCCAGCGATGCCTGGGATAGCGCCCCTTCATGTCGCGCTGCACGTCGCGCCACGATCCACGCCAGAAGCCGGGCAGATCGCGCGTCGTCTGGATCGGCCGCCCCGCAGGCGACGTCAGCTTGAGCAACAGAGGTTGCGGCGGCTGACCGAACGTCGGATGGCTATCGAGGCCGAAAAGCCCCTGCACGCGCACTTCCACGCTGGGCCCGCCCTCGTCTTCGTAGTCGATCGCATGGCTCGATCCGGCCGGGCTGCGAAACTCCGCCGGGGCCAGCCGTTCGAGCACCTGCTGGTCGTCCCAGGTCAGGCGCCCCAGCAAGGCCGCGTGCAAGGCGCCCTTGTCGATGGCGTCGAGGCGACGACCGACGAGAGGCCCCAGCCATGTATCGAGATCGGCCAGCATCGCCTCCTCGCCCAGCGCCGACAGCCCGGCGAATCGGGCGCGGCGCAGCAGCGAGAGGCTGCTCTTGCCGAACGGCACCAGAGCCAGCCCCTTCTCGCGCACCCGGTCGAGCAGGAATGCCGCAATGGCGCCGGGATCGGGAGACGGATCGGGCCCGCTCGCCAGGGTAATCGCGCCAAGCCGCCGCTGCTGACGGGCCTCGACCCGGCCTTCGGCCTCGTTCCAGCGCAGGATCGAGCGCCGCTCGATCCGCTCTGCCAGCCAGGTCTCGACCTCGGAAGGCTCCAGCGAAGCGCCGGAAAGGATGCGCGCGCCCTTCGCCTGCCCCTGCGCATCGCCGATCACCATCCAGTCGCGCGAGGCGAGCGGCGATGTCGGGTCGAGAATGTACCCCCTGCCCCCTGCGGAGAGCCAGGTCTCGCCCGAAGCATCGCGGCGACGCGCGACCATGTCGGGTCGCCCCAGCGCAAGAAGCACGCCAACCGGTACATCGCCGCCAGCCGTGTCTTTCGCCATGTCCTGCGCCCCGTCATCGCGCCTCGCCTTGACCAGCGCCGAAGCGCGGCGGGACCAGCCATCTGCCAGCCTGCGAGAGGCTTGCGCGCGCGCAGAGCGGTCGCTCTCCCAGCGCGCGAGTCGCTGCGCCAGATCCTCGCTGCGACCACCCAGACCGCGTTCCTGCAGCAGCAGGGCCAACCGGGCAGCCACGTTCTCTGCCCCGAAATCCGCTGCGCGCAGCACCATGGCCGCCTGCGCCGGATCGAGCGGCAGGCTTGCCATCTCGCGGCCGAAAGGTGTGATCCGCCCTTCCGCGTCAAGCGCTCCGAGGGCTGCAAGCTGGCTGCGCGCGGCATCGAGCGCGGGCGGCGGAGGAGGATCGAGCCAGGCCATGGCTGCCGGATCGCCCGCCCCCCACTGCGCCAGCGATAGCGTCAGCGGCGCCAGATCGCTGGTCAGCATTTCGGGAGGATCGAACTCAGGACGGCCCGCATGGCCGGCCTCTTCCCACAGGCGATAGGCCGTTCCGGGCTGCTGGCGCGCAGCACGACCTGCGCGCTGGGCCGCCGAAGCCCGGCTCGCCCGATGCGTCACGAGCCGGGTCACGCCCGCTGCCTTGTCGAATTCCGCGCGGCGCGAAAGACCGCAGTCCACCACTACCGAAACGCCGTCGAGCGTGAGCGAGGTCTCGGCAATCGCGGTCGACAGTACGACACGGCGCCGCCCCTGCGGATCGCGGCGAATGGCAGTGCGCTGCGCGGCGGGCTCGCACTGGCCATGCAGCGGCAGTACAAGTGCGGCAGGCAGCTTCTCCGCCAGACGCTCGGCCGCTCGGTCGATCTCGCGCACGCCCGGCAGGAACGCGAGGATATCGCCGTCTTCTTCGCGCCATGCAGCAAGGATCGCAGATGTCACCGCATCTTCGATCCGCAGATCGGGCGAAGCGCCGAACCAGCGGATCGTCAGTGGCCAGGACTTGCCCTCGCTTTCGATCACGGGCGCGTCGCTTCCGAGCAGGCGCGCGAACCTCGTACCGTCTATCGTTGCCGACATGACCACCACGCGCAGGTCGTCGCGCAAGACTTCGCGCGTTTCGAGAGCGAGCGCGAGGCCGAGATCGCTGTCGAGATGACGCTCGTGCGCCTCGTCGAAGAGGACCGCGCTGATTCCCGGCAATTCCGGGTCGGAGAGGATCGAGGCAACGAAGATCGCCTCGGTCATCACCAGCACGCGCGTCTTACCGGAGCGCTTCGTATCGAGACGCGTCACGTAGCCGATCGTCTCGCCCGCCTTCTCGCCAAGCATTTCGGCCATGCGCTCTGCAGCTGCACGCGCCGCCACGCGGCGCGGGGACAGCAGGATGACCGTGCCGTCGCACCAGGGCTCGCCCAGCAAGGCGGGCGCCACAGCCGTCGTCTTGCCCGCACCGGGCGGCGCGATCAACACGCAGGCGGTGCGGTCTCTCAAGGCCTGAAGGAGGTCCGGAAGGACGGTGTGGATTGGCAGAGTGGTCACGCCCGGTCCCTTAGATCGGCTGCCATGCCGAAGGAAGGCCTCACCAGAACCCGTGCAGACGCATCCGTCCTAGTGCGCGCATGGCATGTACCAATCTTAAACCATTCTTGGGTACCTGATTTCGTCAGGAGTCTAATGATTTGGCAGACGAAACGCGCAAGACGCCCCGGTCGTACAGGCCAGGCCAGTATCCCCTGCCCGTGGCGCAGTATCTGCGTCTGCGCGAACAGGTGCCGCCGCTATATGGCCTCGTCGCCGTAAACTCCGCCATATTCGCCTTCACGCATCGCAACCTTGCCCCCGAGTACCTCACGCTCTCGGTTCCTGCAGGACTCATTGCGTTCAGCATCATTCGCATGCTCGTCTGGATGCGGCCGCTGACGGCAAGGGACCTGGATCCCGCGCGCGCGCTCAAACGCCTGCGCGTGACGGTCTTCATCTCCATGTTGCTCGCCATGACCTGCCTTGTCTGGGCTACGGTGCTGGTCCAGTACGGCGGTCCCTACGAGCGGGGCCACTTCGCGATCTTCATCGCGATAACCGTCCTGGGCTGCACGTTCTGCCTAAGTTTCCTGCCGATGGCAGCGACATTGGTGAATGTCGCGGTGCTCGGCGGCTTTCTGGCCTACAGCTTTCTGTCAGGCAGTTCGGTCATGGTGGCCATTGCCATCAACATCTCTCTGGTTTCGCTGGTCGTGCTCAAGATCCTGCGCGATTCCTATGCCTCGTTCGTACATCTGGAGAGCACACAGAGGGATCTGACCTGCGAAAGGCGTCAGGCCCAGGCCCTGGGGGAGGAGAACGCCCGCCTCGCCATGACCGATGCGCTGACCGGACTGCCCAACCGCCGCTATTTCTTCGCGACCCTGGAAGGTCTGCTGGAATGCGCGCAGCCGCAGGACCAGTTCTGCGTCGGGCTGATCGACCTCGATCGCTTCAAGCCCATCAATGACACCCACGGCCACGTACAGGGCGACCGGCTCCTGCAGCTTCTGGGCGAGCGGATCATGACGTTGTGCCCAGCCGACGTCGTCATCGCCCGCCTTGGCGGCGACGAATTCGGCATCATCTCGATCGGCGGTCTCGAACAGGCCGAGGCCATCACCCACGCGCTGTTCACGACGATCCGGCAGCCCGCCAGACTGGGCGACGTCATCGTTTCCGTCGGCTGTTCCGCCGGCATCGCCCCCTATCCGGCGGCAGCCAAGTCAGCGAGCGTCCTCTACGACAACGCCGACTTCGCCCTTTATCACGCCAAGAAGAACAAGCGCGGGCAGTGCGTGCGCTTCACCTCGGAACTGGAGAAGCTGATCCGCTCGGAGCAGGCCCTCGATTCCGCGCTGCAGGCCGCCGATCTCATGACCGAACTGTCGGTCGTCTTCCAACCGATCATCAACACCGAGACGATGATCCCCAAGGGCGTCGAGTGCCTGGCGCGGTGGAATTCTCCGATCATCGGCCGCGTCCCTCCCGAAATGCTGATTGCCTCTGCAGAGCGTGTGGGACGGGCACGGCAGGTGACCCTGGCTCTGTTCGACAAGGCACTGGCCTCGCTCGATCGCATTCCCGAGGACATGGGCCTGACGTTCAACCTGTCGGGCAAGGACGTCGGCGACGCGGAAACCATCGATGCCCTGCTCGAGCGGATCAGGGCCATGGTCCATTCGCCGCGCCGACTGCTGTTCGAGATCACCGAAAGCTCCCTGATTGCCGAGCTCGACAACGCCCGCAGCGCCCTGAAGCGCCTGCGCCGCACCGGCGTGCGCATAGCGCTGGACGATTTCGGCACCGGCTACTCGAGCCTCTCCTCACTTCACCAACTGCCCCTCGACATGGTGAAGATCGACCGCAGCTTTGCAGCAAGGCTCGATGAAACGAAGGGCCGACGGCTGATCGAGGCGATTCGCAGTCTGGCCCGCGCGCTGTCGCTGGACTGCGTGATCGAAGGCATCGAGACTGAAAACCAGCTCTTGAGCGCAAGGGTTGCCGGTTTCGCGCTGGCGCAGGGCTTCTTCATTGCCCGACCGATGCCGCTCGAAGAACTGATCGCGCATATCGACAAGGTCCGGCCCCAGTCGATTCGCGCGGCCTGACCGGCCCCGCGCTTCAACCTGCCATTTTCGACCCGTAGTCGATCCGGATGCGGACCCAGGTGCCAAGCTGCGGCTTGCCGTTGATCCGCGGCGGAACCACCTGGAACTGCCACGCCGCACTCTGCACCGCGCGGCCATACCCCGAACCGCGCGGCGATTCGCCAAGGATCTGGCAGTTTTCGACCTTGTAGTTCTCAATCGTCTGACAGGCGATTTCGCCCCATCCGGTGCGCGGGGCATTGGCGGGAATGTAGCCACCGAGTTCGGCACCGCTGGGTTCACGGTACCACTGGGCACGGTAGAGAATCGCACCGCCCGGCCCTTCGCCCGGCCCATATGCGGAACCGGAACCGCTCCCCGATTCGCTGCTGACGGCAGGGGCCGGCGCCTTCATCTGTCCGATGTCCGCTGACGCGAAATCCTCGTGCGAGAGCTTCAGGAAGGTGAAGGCGGGCTTCTTCACGACAGGCGTTTCAACCGGCGGCGTGATCACCGGAGGCTTCTTGACCTCTTCCTTCTGGACCGGCTCGACCTTCTTCTTTTTCTCTTTCTTTTCCTCGGCCTTGGGCTTGTCCTTGGCTTTCTCGCCCTTGTCCTTTTCCTGGCCGGTGACATCGAAGGTAACCGGATTGTTGCGCTTCTCCGGCATGCTGACCACCCCGCTCTGGTAAATCGCCAGAAGCAGGACGAGCGCGATCACGCCCGCGGACAGCAGGGACGAGACGATACGTTGGCGGGGCGAACCGGGCTGGTAGCCGGTGACAGCCCGATTGAGCTCGGAGCGCATGGGCGGCCTCAATAGGGACCGAAACTGCGCATCGCAATTACGGCCTTGCTGCAGGTGCCCGCAATCTGACGAACCGTTGCTTAACCGCGTCAGTACCGGCGCGCGACGGCGAATTCGACCGCTTCAGCCATGGCATTGCGCGCTTCGCCGGAGGGGAAGCCTGCAATCGAATCGATGGCGCGCTGGGCGAAGTGGCGGGCCCGCTCGCGGGTTGCCTCGACGCACTTGTGGCGATTGATCAGTTCGACCGCGTGGGCAAGGTCCTCGTCCTCGGTGCGGAAGCCGGCAATGGCTTCCTGCCAGAACTTGCGTTCTTCCTCAGTGCCTCGGGCATAGGCGAGGATGACCGGAAGGGTCATCTTGCCCTCGCGGAAGTCATCGCCCTTGTCCTTGCCCGATTCGGCAGCTTCCGAATCGTAGTCGATCGCATCGTCGACAAGCTGGAAGGCGATCCCGAGATTGCGTCCATAGGCATCGAGCGCCTGCTCTTCGGCTTCGCTCTTCTCGGCCACGACCGCGGCGATCCGGGTCGCCGCCGCAAACAGCGCCGCAGTCTTCGAACCGATGATCTGGAGGTAGTGCTCCTCGCTCGTCTCGATCTTGCGCTGGGCGGTCAGCTGGTCGACTTCGCCCTCGGCGATGATCGAGCTGGCCTTCGACAGGATCTTGAGGACGCGCAGGCTGCCGTCCTCGACCATGAGTTCGAATGCGCGGGTGAACAGGAAGTCGCCCACCAGGACCGTCGCCGGATTGCCGAAGACGATATTGGCCGCCGCCTTGCCGCGCCGCAGGTCGGAACCATCGACGACGTCGTCGTGCAGCAGGGTCGCGGTGTGAATGAATTCGACGGCCGCCGCCAGCTTGTGGTGACGGGTACCCTGGTAACCGCACAGCTCGGCTGCCGCGACCGTCAGCATCGGGCGCATGCGCTTGCCGCCGCCGGAGATCAGATGTCCGGCAAGCGCCGGGATCAGCGGGATCTCGCTTTGCATGCGGTCGAGAATGACGGAATTGACGCTGTTCATGCCTGCCGCAGTCAGGGCGAGCATGGGAGCCAGGGAGGGCTGCGTCTCACGTGAACGCAGGTTAATCACTTGTGCAGTCATCGCCCCGCGCATTGCGCTTTCAGCGGCTTGAACGCAAGTGGGAATGCCGCCCGGAGCGCCATTTGCGCAGGCTGGCACAGTAACAAGAGCCGTGCTAGCGGGGCTCCACCATGACCCAGGACACTCCCGCCACCGATCCGGTGCTCGCCGGCTTCCGCTCCAGCATCGACAATATCGATGCCGCCCTGATCTTCATCCTGGCCGAGCGCTTTCGCATCACCCAGGCCGTCGGCGCCTACAAGGCCGAGAAAGACTTGCCCGCTTCCGATCCCGGCCGCGAGGAACGGCAGATCGCGCGCCTGCGCAAATTGGCGGAGGACGCAAATCTCGATCCCGACTTCGGCGAGAAGTTCCTGCGCTTCATCATCGACGAAGTGATCCGCCATCACCAGCAGGCAAAGGCCGGCTGAGCCGGCCTTTCGCGCTATTATTCTTCGACGTAGTCCTGAAGTTTGCTCATCAGGGTCTGGATGCGCGTGGCAGCATCGGTGAACGTCTTCACGTCATCGCGATTGCCGTTGCCGCGCGCTTCCTTCGCTGCCTCGACGTAGCCTTCCATGTCGGCTTCGAGGGCATCGACGAGGATTTCGACTTCGTCCTGCGTGAGCGACAGTTTGATGGTCTCGTTCATGGGTACTCCTTGATTTTCGAACGCCGCCAATGAAGCGGCAGGGCCGGCGCTGCAACCGCGCACGTGGCGCGCATCCCCAGCTTCCGACCCCGCATTCCTTCAGGTCGCGGTGCGCGGCAGCTGCAACTTGACCAGCAGGCCGCCCAGGTCCTCGCTCTCATCGAGTTCGACCCTTCCGCCATAGATTTCCACCACGTCGCGGACAATGGCAAGGCCAAGCCCGGTGCCGGGCTTGCCAGTATCGAGACGGGCCCCGCGATCGAAAATGCGGGTACGCTCGGCAGCCGGGATCCCCATGCCGTCGTCCTCGACCCAGATCTCGCAGAACTGCGGGTCCTGCCCAGCATCGACCGTGACGAAGACGCTGCCTCCGCCATACTTGGCGGCATTCTCGATCAGATTGCCGAGAATCTCCTCGAGGTCCTGTTTCTCCACCGCGACGGTCACGCCGTGATTGCCATCGAGGTCGAAGCGCGTGTCATCGTAAAGGCGCTGGACGGCGCGCAGCACTGCCTCGAGACTTGGCCACACGCTGGCACGCGACATCCCGGCCGCGCGGCGCCCGACGGCCCGGGCCCGGGCCAGATGGTGATCGACCTGCCGCCGCATCACCGCCGCTTCGCGGATCACCGTGTCGGACAGGTCGGGCGACTTGGCCGTGGCCGCATTCATGATGACCGTCAGCGGCGTCTTGAGTGCATGGGCCAGGTTGCCGGCGTGGCGACGCGCCTCCTCCGCCTGCAGTTCGGTATGCGACAGAAGGGCATTGAGTTCGTCGACCAGCGGCTCGACTTCCTGGGGCAGCGGGTCGGTCACGCGGCTGGCGCCCGTCGTTCGCAGCTTCTGGATCGCGCGGCGCACATGGCGCAGCGGAAACAGGCCGTACCAGGTCTGCATCCCCGCCATGAGCAACAAGCCGAAGCCGAGCGCGACGAAGCTGTAGACGAGGATCGAGCGGATCATCTTGATCTGTTCGTCGAGATCCTCGCGACTGGCCGCGACAGTGAACATCCATTGAGTGTCGCTGCCCGGCAGAATGATCGAGCGCTCCATGATCCGCAGCGGCTCGCCGGGGAACTGGTCGCTATCGTAAACATGCGGCTTTGCGTCGAAGTTGTCCTCGGGAACGTCGAGGCTTCGATCCCACAGCGAGCGCGAGGGGAAATCCTCGTGCCCCTTGGCGCGAATCTGCCAGTACAGGCCGCTGTTCGGCTCGAGGAAGCGCTGGTCGCCCAGCGGTCGGATGAAGAACACCTCGCCATCCGGACCGATCTCGGCCGAACCGATCATGCCGGTGAGCATGTAACCGAGCTGTTCGTCGAAATTGCGGGTGACCAGCGAGGTCAGCGTGCGATCGAGCGCCAGTCCGCCGAACAGCAGGAGGATCGAGATCCACCCGGCCGCAATCAGCATCATGCGCCGCGCGAGCGAGCCGGTATGGCGGGCCTTCACCGTCTCGGCGACAGTTGCCTCGCTCCCTGCCCCGTCTGCTCGCGGAGCGTCCATCTGCTCCTCAGTTTCGCGGTGCGTCCGCGGGATCGTCGAGGCTGTACCCGAGACCACGGATCGTGGTGATGACATCGGCGCCCAGCTTCTTGCGGATCCGCGTGACGAAGACCTCGATCGTATTGGAATCGCGGTCGAAGTCCTGATCGTAGATGTGTTCGATCAGTTCGGTACGGCTGACCACCTTGCCCTTGTGGTGCATCAGGTAGGACAGCAGCTTGTATTCCTGCGCGGTCAGCTTGACCGGTTCACCGGCCAGCGTGACGCGGCCCGAACGCGTGTCGAGGCGCACGTCGCCCGCCATCAACTCGCTCGAGGTATTGCCAGAGGCACGGCGGATGAGCGCGCGAAGTCGGGCGATCAGTTCCTCGGTCTGGAATGGCTTGGCGAGATAGTCGTCCGCGCCGGCATCGAGCCCGGCGACCTTGTCCGACCAGGAATCACGGGCGGTAAGTACAAGCACAGGGAAATTGCGCCCTTCCCTGCGCCACATGCCAAGCACGGTGAGGCCGTCGATCTCGGGCAGGCCGAGATCGAGGATGACGGCGTCGTAATCCTCGGTCGATCCAAGAAAATGGCCGTCTTCGCCGTCTGTCGACAGGTCGACGGCATAGCCGTTCTGCTCGAGCGTGGTCTTGAGCTGGTTGCCGAGCGTAGGTTCATCCTCGACGATCAGGATGCGCAAATCAGGTCTCCCTTGGAAGTCACCGACGAGATGGGGCGTAAGCCCGCGAGCGTCAAGCGAAGCACAGGCTCGTATCCTCAGCGCGACCGGCCGATGACGCGGCCCGTGCGGGCATCGACATCGACGAAATAGACCTTCCCGTCCTGAATGAATTTCAGGCGATAAGCCATTGCCGCAGGATCATATTCCGGTCCGAGGTACTGCATTCCCGACATTTTCGGAAGCACCTGCTGCTCGATCTCGCGAAGGGAACGCACATTGCCTGCCTTGCGTTCCTTGCGAACCTGCCCCTGCTCTGCGCCCGGCTCGGCATGGACCGGCATGGCGGTCGCAACAAGGCCAAGGGCCGCAACCGATAGAAAAGAGGCAAGAAGTTTTGTCATCCTGACTGGGTGCCTAAGCTTGCGGCATTGAACAAGTCCTGAATGCGGCTCAAAGCTGGCAGCAATGTTTCACTGTTGCGCAGATCCCACGTGCTTGCCAGCCCCCCGCTGCTCGCTGTAGGGCGCCGGCCATGGCAATCGCACCAATTCTCAGCTGGGAAGGCCTTGGCCTGATCCAGGGCTCCGGCTGGCTCTTCCAGGACCTCGACATCAACATCGGCCCGCGCGACCGGCTGGCGCTGATCGGGCGCAACGGCGCCGGCAAGACCACGCTGCTGCGCCTGATTGCGGGCCAGGTCGAGGCGGACAAGGGCAAGCGCTCGATCCAGCCCGGCACCCGCGTCGTCACCCTCGAGCAGGACCCGTTCTTCACCGGCTTCGACACCCTGCTGGATTTCGCGATCAGCGGCGACGATGCGCCGCAGCGCCATGAGGTGGAAGCCATTGCCGACCAGCTCGGCATCGATCTTTCGCGTGAGGCCGCCAGCGCATCGGGCGGCGAGCGCCGGCGCGCCGCCCTTTGCCGGGCGCTGGCCTCCGAGCCCGACCTGCTGCTGCTGGACGAGCCGACCAACCACCTCGACCTTGCCGCAATCGAATGGCTGGAATCCTGGCTGCAGCGCTACAACGGCGCCTTCGTAGTCATCAGCCACGACCGCACCTTCCTGACCCGCCTGACCAATGCGACGATCTGGCTCGATCGCGGATCGCTGCGCCGCAAGGAAGTGGGCTTCGGCGGGTTCGAGGCCTGGGAAGAGGAAGTCCAGAAGGAAGAGACCCGCGCCGCCGAGAAGCTGGACGCCAAGCTCAAAATCGAGGCGCACTGGCTCGAACGCGGTGTCACCGCCCGGCGCAAGCGCAACCAGGGCCGCCTCGCCAAGCTGTGGGAAATGCGCGCCGAACGTGCCGCGATGCTCTCCCCCACCGGCACCGCCAAACTTGCGGTCGCCGGCGACGGCAGCAAGACCAAGTCGGTCATCGTAGCCGAGCACGTGACCAAGCGCTTCGGCGCCGAAGACAACCAGCGCACTGTCATCAAGGATTTCTCGCTGCGCATCCAGCGCGGCGACCGCATCGGCATCGTCGGCGCCAACGGATCTGGCAAGTCGACCCTGCTCAAGATCCTGACCGGCGAACTGACCCCCGACGAAGGCTCGGTCACCCTGGCCAATACCCTGACCACCATCGTCATCGACCAGCAGCGCAGCCTGCTCAAGCCCGACATGAAGCTGCGCGACGTGATCGCGGAAGGTAGCGACTGGGTCGATGTTCGCGGCGTGCGAAAGCACGTGCAGGGATACCTCAAGGACTTCCTGTTCGACCCCGGCCTGATCGACGCCCGGGTGGGCACGCTCTCGGGCGGCGAACAGTCACGCCTGCTGCTCGCCCGCGAATTCGCTCGACCGTCGAACCTGCTCGTGCTCGACGAGCCGACCAACGACCTCGACCTCGAGACCCTCGACCTGCTGCAGGAAGTTATCTCGGACTACGACGGCACGGTCCTGATCGTCAGCCACGACCGCGACTTCCTCGACCGCACCGTCAACCTCACGCTTGGCCTCGACGGGACCGGCCATATCGACATGATCGCCGGCGGCTACGCCGACTGGGAAGCCAAGCGCAAGCAGCGTTCGGCCCCGGCAAAGGCGAAAGCCAAGGCGGAAAGCGCCGCCCCGCCACCACCCGCACCGCCGAAAAAGACCAAGCTGTCCTACAAGGACCAGCGCGACTACGATCTTCTGCCCGGTCGGATCGAGGAACTGGAAGCGGCCATCGCCCGCGACGAGGCGGCCATGGCCGATCCCGATCTCTACACCCGTGACCCGAAGAAGTTCGCCGCCCTCTCCGCCGCGATCGAGAAAGCGCGAGGCGACAAGGAAGCGGCGGAGGAACGCTGGCTGGAACTGGCAGAACAAGTCGAAGGCTGACGCACCGCGGCAAGGGCCCGGTCACGGGATGCGGTAGAATGCCGCAACCCGGTCCAGCGCCAGTCCCAGCACGAGCTTGCCGCTGCGGGCCGGCCAGCCCAGTGCCTTTTCGGCAGTGGGAAGCCCTTCCCCCGCGCACACCACCCGCCAAAGGACATCGGACAGTCCGGCTCCTGCCGCTTCGATGGCACCGTCGAAGCGCGCCTTGGCCGCGACCTGCCGCTCTCCCGGAGTCAAATCGGCGTCGGGGCCTCCCGATGCCCGCACCGGATCCCAACGCATCGTCATGCGCGGTGCCAGCTGCGCCAGTTCCCAATCGATCCGCAGTCGCTCGCCCGCAGCGAAGCGGCAGTCATCCAGATGGCCGCGCGCGTGAAGCCAACTGAGGGGCGATTCGGCGAGATTGACGGCCACGGTGCGCGGCGAACGCGCTGGGGCGACCCTGGCGCCGCGCCTGCGCACGGGACCTTCGCTGGTCAATTCACGCTCGACGAGTTCCTGCTTCATACATGCCTCCAATGCTTGGGATCGAGCAGGAACCTTGCCGAATCGGCATGTCTGTAGGAAAGTGAAAACCAAATCGGTTACACAGGACCAGCCATGATAAATCGCATCCGTGACATCCGCCTGCAGAAGGGCCTTACGCTCGCCGATGTCGCGGCAGCCTGCTCCCCGCCCACGACGGCGCAGACGATCGGGCGGCTCGAAACCGGCATGCGCAATCTATCGCTGGCATGGATGAACCGAATCGCCGCTGCGCTCGAGGTGGAACCCGAAGTCCTGCTGCGCAGCGAAGCCAGCGAACCGGCGCGTATCGTTGCCGTGCTCGGACCGGACGGCACCGAACCTGCGCGCGCGCGGCTCGAAGCGGTCACGCCCAGCGACCTTGCCGGCGATACCCCGTGGCTCGTGCTCGAAGTAGAAGCCTCCTGCGGGGAATATCGCGCCGCCGACCAGGTCTGGCTGCGCCAGCACCCACCCGAGGAAGCCGCCCGCCTGATGAACCGCGATGTCCTGGCCCCCCGCCCCGGCGGCCGTTTCGCTTTCGGCCGCCTGATAGACCGCGACGGCGATCGCATCGCCCTGCTACCCCCGGCCAGCGGACAAAGGCAGATCATCGTGGAACATCCCGCATGGCTGGCCGTTGCCGAAATGCTCGTACGTAAGCTTTGAACCGCGCACCCTAAGGCCGCCGTTATGCGAATCCTCTCCATCGCCACGCTCTTCCCCAACCCGGTGAAGCCTTCCTTCGGCGTCTTCGTGGGCAACCAGATGCGGGCGGTCGTCGCACGCGGCGAAACCGACCTGACGATGATCAGCCCGATCGGCATTCCACCCTGGCCGCTTTCGCTGCGCGAGCCCTATGCCCGGCTGAAAACCATTCCCGAAGTGAGTGATGCCGTCGGGCTGAAAGTCCACTACCCGCGCTTCACCACAATCCCCAAGATCGGCGGCGACAGCAATCCTGGCCGGATCGCCGGGGCCATCCTGCCGCTGGTTCGCCGCCTGCACGAGGAAAAGTCTTTCGACCTTGTCGACGCGCAGTTCTTCTTTCCGGACGGCCCTGCCGCGGCCATCGTCGCGCAAGAACTGGGCCTGCCGCTCACGATCAAGTCGCGCGGCGCCGACATCCACTATTGGGGGCAGCGCCCGCGCGCGCTGGAGCAGATGCAGGAGGCGGCACGGCAGGCTTCTGGGCTGCTCGCGGTCTCGCAGGCGCTGCGCGATGACATGATCGAACTGGGCATGCCGGGCGAACGGATCGACGTGCATTATACCGGACTCGACCGTGAGCTGTTCCATCCGGTCGAGCGCGGCGCGGCCCGCGCGCTCGTATCCGCCATGCCCAACCTCGGCATATGGTCCCAGGGGCCGCTGCTGGTCACCCCGGGAGCGCTGATCGAACGCAAGGGACAGCGCCTCGTCATCGAGGCCCTGACCCACCTGCCCGAAGCGCGGCTGGCGCTCGCCGGGTCCGGCGAGGACATGCCGCAGCTCGAAGCGCTCGCCAGACGCCTCGGCGTCGAGGACCGCGTCCACTTCCTCGGCCTCGTCAACCACGAGGTCCTGCCCAACCTCCTGTGCGCTGCCGACGTCCTTGTCCTTCCCTCTTCCAGCGAAGGACTGGCCAATGTCTGGATCGAGGGGCTGGCCTGCGGAACCCCCATCGTCATTCCGGACATCGGCGGAGCAGGCGAAGTCGTGAAGGATTCGAGCGCCGGGCGACTGGTCGAGCGCAATCCCGAATCGATCGCCAAGGCCGTCGCGGAGATCCTCGCCGATCCGCCCAGCCAGTCCGACGTCGCCGCCAATGTCAGCCGCTTCAGCTGGGGCGTGAACGCCGAAAACATCGTGCGCTTCTGGAAAAGCGTGCTGGAAGACCGGAACGTCAGCATCCCGGCCTGAAGGCGCCGGACGCAGAATCGAAAAAAGGGGCGGTCCGGAGCGTTTGAAGGCCTCCGGACCGCCCCTTTTGCGTCAGGGCTTCACATCAATGCTCAGGGGCGTCCGACGCCCTCGCGCGCCTTGCGCTCCTGCCGCTCGATCGCGGATTCGGTCGGCACGAAGCTGTCGCCGCTCACGCCAAGCCAGATCAGAATCGGCGCAGCCATGTAGATCGAGCTGTAGGTACCCACGAAGATGCCCAGCACGATGGCCGCAGTCAGGCCGAAGAGGCTTTCCGGCCCGAACAGCAGCAGAGGGATCAGCGCGACCAGCAGTGTGGCCGACGTCATCACCGTACGCGCCAGCGTCTCGTTGACCGACATGTCGAGAAGTTCCGGAAGCGGCATCTTGCGATACTTCTTCAGGTCCTCGCGGATGCGGTCATAGACGACGATGGTGTCGTTCAGCGAGTAACCGATGATGGCCAGGATCGCGGCGATGATCTGCAGGCTGAATTCGAGCTGGAACAGCGCGAACATGCCGAGTGTCAGCGACACGTCGTGGAACAGCGCGAAGAGCGCTCCGACGCCGAATTGCCACTCGAAACGGACCCAGATGTAGATCGAAATCGCCAGCATCGCGGCCAGCAGCGCATAGAGCGCCATCTGGCGGAATTCTCCGGAGACCTTGCCCGAGACAGTGTCATTTCCGTCGATGCGCACGTCGGGATGGTTCGACTGCATGGCGCCCACGATCCGGTTAGAAATCGCTTCGGCCGCGCCCGGGTTGCCCTCGGCTTCATCGGGCAGGCGCACGCGGATCGAGACCGAGTTCGGATCGCCGAAACGCTGGATGATCGGGTCCTCGAAGCCGAGCGCCGAGATCTGCTTGCGCAGGTCCGCGACCGGGGCTTCGGCCTCCTTCGTGAAAGTGGCGCGCACTTCCAGGCCGCCAGCGAAGTCGACGCCATAGTTGAGGCCCCGGGTCATGACCAGGCCCCAGCTTGCCGCGATGAGCACGACGCTCATGATGTAGAAGGGAACACGCCACTTCAGGAAGTGGATGTTGGTGTTCTCGGGAACGAGTTTCAGGAGGCGCATGGCAGCAGGCCCTTACACGTGCAGTTCGGTCGGCCGCGCCTTGCGCAGCCAGGAGGCGACCCACATGCGGGTCAGCGTCACGCCGGTAAACACCGAGGTGAACAGGCCGATGATCAGAACGACGGCAAAGCCGCGAACCGGACCCGAGCCGAAGGCGAAGAGCAGCGCACCGGCGATCGCGTTGGTGACGTTGGCGTCGTAGATCGCGCGGCTCGCTTCCTTGTAGCCGTTCTCGACCGCGGCAATGACGCGCCGGCCCTTCTTGCGCTCTTCGCGCATGCGTTCGTAGATCAGCACGTTGGCGTCAACGGCCGCGCCGATGGTCAGCACGAAACCGGCGATGCCCGGCAATGTCAGGGTGGTGCCCATGACCGCCATCACGCCCAGGATCATCATCACGTTGAAGATCAGCGCGATCGTCGCGTAGATGCCGAAGCGGCCGTAGGTCACGATCATCAGCAGGACGACGAGCAGCGAGCCCACGCCCATTGCGATCAGGCCCTTCCTGATCGAGTCGGCACCCAGGTCAGGCCCGACCGTGCGTTCCTCAACGACGGTCAGGTCGACCGGAAGCGCGCCGGAGCGCAGCGCGATGGCGAGCTGCGTAGCCGACTGGACCGAAAAGCTGCCCGAGATCTGCGCGCTGCCGCCGAGGATGGGTTCGTTGATGTTGGGGGCCGAGAGCGCCTTGCCGTCAAGAATGATGGCGAAGCGCTTGTTCACGTTCTCGCTGGTCAGCTTGGCGAACTTGGCGCCGCCGGTCTGGTCGAAGGTGATCGACACCACCGGAGCGTTGGTCTTGGGATCGAAGCCCTGCTTGGCATTGGTGAGCTGGTCGCCCTTGATGCCGCCGAGGCGCTTGACCGCAAGCATCGGTACGCCGCCCGAACCGGGCGAATTGGGATCGGCCCAGGGCACCAGTTCGTCGCCCGGCGGGACAATGCCCTGCTGGATGTCGTTGGGCGCAGCCGTCTCGTCGACGAGCTTGAATTCGAGCTTGGCGGTCTGGCCGATCAGGCTCTTGAGCGCTTCGGGATCGTCGAGACCGGGAACCTGGACGACGATGCGTTCCTCGCCCTGGCGAATGATCGTGGGCTCGCGCGTGCCGAGTGCGTCGATACGCTTGCGGACGACCTCGATGGCCGAGTCCATTGCATCGGACACTGCCTGGTCCAGGCCTTCGCGGGTCGGCGTCAGCACGAAGCGGTTGCCGTCCTCGACCTTGATGTCCCAGTCGCGCTGGCCGGTAAGGCCGGCGCCAGAAGTGAGCGCGAGGATTTCGTCACGCGCGGCGTCGACCTGCGCGGGATCCTTGAGCATGAAGCTCAGGCGACCGTTGCTGCTGGAGATATCGCCGATGGCAATGCGCGGATTGGCGAGACGCAGGCGTCCGCGAACCGATTCCTCCATGTTCTCCAGCCGCTGCTGCGCGACCTGGCTCTTGTCGGCCTCGAGCAGGATGTGACTGCCGCCGGCAAGGTCGAGCCCCAGATTGACTTCGGGGGCGGGAAGGACGCTGGGCCAGGGAAGGCCGGAAACGGAAAACAGTGAAGGCAGCGCGGCTGCGGCGATGACAAGCGTCAGGCCCCAGTACCAGAGCTTCTTCCAGGTAGGAAATTCGAGCATTGCCTTGGGCTTCTCTCCGAGAGGGCGCGCCGGAATAGACGCATCCCGGATGTGTTTCGGGCCTCACGTGGCCCGGGCAGAATCGACTCAGTCGTTCGCGGGCTTGCTGCCTGCGGGCGGAATCACGTCGACGATGGTCGACTTGAGCGTCTTTGCACGCACGCCCTGCGCGATTTCGACTTCGGCGTAGTTCTCATCGACCTTGATGACCTTGCCGATGAAACCGCCGCCGGTCAGCACTTCGTCGCCCTTCTTCAGGCCCGAAAGCTTGGCCTTGTGCTCCTTCTGCTGCTTCATCTGCGGACGCAGGATGAGGAACCAGAAGATCACGGCCATCGCCACGAACGGCAGGTACTGCACCCAGGCGGGCGGCCCGCCGGCAGGTGCAGCGGCAGCGAGCATGGGAAGAATCGAGTTATGCATGAAACAGATGCGCCTTCTTGTGTGGTCCCTCGAACGACTCGCCTGCAGTCATCCAGACCGATGCGCGCCTGCCCGGGAAATCCACTTCACGGAAATTCCAAGTGCGCGGGCGGTTAGCAATAAAGCGAAGCACTGGCAACGCGCGGCCTCGGAACGGTACCGGGACGGGGCGAAACATAGGTGCGACGGGAAACCGTTCAACCCATGCACAAAAGTATGTTCTTCGCGCTTGCGCTCCTCGAATGAGGTGCCTATAGGCGCACCCCTCGGTCGGGACGTAGCGCAGCCTGGTAGCGCATCACACTGGGGGTGTGGGGGTCGGAGGTTCGAATCCTCTCGTCCCGACCAAGATTTTCCAGGACATTCGGAAAATAAGGAAGCATCGCGGCGCAGCCGGTCGCGATGCCCAGCGTGTACCGCAAGGCAAACGCAGCGTTTTCCTACACGCGCCGATTTGGTTACCTACCTGCGATCGCCAATTGCATTGCAGGAGTGTCCCATGCCGCTGCTCGATTCGCTGATCAGCCCGATTTCACACATCATCGACAAGGTCATTCCCGATCCGGACGCCCGCGACCGGGCCAAGCTGGAACTGCTTCGACTCGAAAATTCGCAGGAAATCGAGAAACTTCAGGCCAGCCTTTCCGCCGTCGTCGCCGAGGCCGGATCTACCGATCCATGGACGAGCCGCGCCCGTCCCAGCTTTCTCTACGTCATGTACGCCATGATTCTCTGGGCCCTGCCGATGGGCCTGATCGGTGCCTTCAGCCCTTCGACCGCGCAGGCCATTGCCACGGGCATGACCGCCTACCTGCGCGGCATTCCCGAACCGCTCTATGCGCTTTTCGGTACCGGCTACCTTGGCTATTCCGCCATGCGCCAGTGGGGCAAAGCCAAAGGAAGCGACCGTTAACCGCTGCATGACATCAGGAGCGTACGGATTTTCGCGGTAAAACATTCCTAAGCTTTACCGTTCTAGGAGCAGATCGAAGCTTGCTCCTTTTCGTGTCGGACGCAGCAAGGACAACAGAATCGTGGGTCGCTCAATCTTGCGCACTTTCCTGGCAATCGCGCCTGCCTTGGCCCTTTCCGGATGCGGATCGGGCCGGGAAGCCGAACTCGAACAGCAACTCGCAAAGGCCAAAGCCCAGGCGCAGGAACAGGCCCAGGCACGCGAAGCTGCCGAGCGCGAGGCCGCGGCTGCGCGAGACCAGGCCCGCCAGGCCGCCCTTTCCGACTTCTACGCGGGGTCCGGCGACGACGAGGGCTATGCCGATGACGCGCCCGATTCCGATTCGGCCCCGGCCGACGATGCCCCTCCTCCCGATCCGAGCCTGCCTGCCATCGACGCCTGAGCGAGCCGATCAGCCACCCCGACTTGCATGGCCATGACCAGTCGCTAAGGCTGTTCCCGAAAGACGAGGACCTTGCGCCGCTGCGTGAGAGACCGCACTCAAGGGAATGGTAAAAGATGGCATCGAAGCTGGTCTATGTTCTGAACGGGCCCAACCTCAACCTGCTCGGCCAGCGCGAACCTGGAATCTACGGCGCCCAGACGTTGGATGACATCGCCGCGATGCTGGTCGAACGTGGGGGCGAACTCGATTGCGAAATCGAGATGCGCCAGTCGAACCATGAGGGTCATCTCGTCGACTGGCTGCACGAAGCACAGGCCGAGGGCGCGCACGCGGTGCTGCTGAACGCGGGTGCCTATACACATACCTCCATCGCCCTGCTCGATGCGATCCGCGCGATCGATACGCCGGTCATCGAAGTGCACTTGTCCAACCCGCACAAGCGGGAGGAATTTCGCCACAAATCATGGGTCGGCATGGCAGCCAAGGGGACGATCGCCGGCTTCGGTGCGAATAGCTACCTGCTCGCCCTGGAAGCTGTCGCCTCACTCTGACTTGCGAGAGTTGGCAACCGTCCCGACCTCCGTCAGCCTACGCGCTGAAAACGGGAAAGGACTTGCCGCAGATGTCGCAAACACGTGAAGGCAGCTGCTTGTGCGGCAGCGTGCGCTACGAAGTGGACTGGCCCCTCGCCGCCCTTGTCGTGTGCCACTGCACCCATTGCCAGAAGCAGGCGGGGAGCGCCTTTTCACTCGTGGGCGTTACCGCGCGCGAGGGTCTGCACCTTACCGGTGAACTGAAAACATACGAGGACAGCGGCACCACGGGCCAGACGGTCTATCGGCAATTCTGCCCGCAATGCGGCTCACCGGTGCTGACCGATACGCCCGCGGCCCGTGAACAGGGCATAATATTCATCAAGGCAGGGACGCTGGACAGCACCGAAGGGCTGGAGCCTTCGCTGCATTACTGGTGCGACAGCGCGCACGACTGGTTCGCGATACCCGACGGTGTCCAGAAGCTAGCGAAGCAGTAGCACGTCAGCCGCCCAACGGGACGCCGGGCTGGTTCTTCGAGGTTCGGATGGTCAGCGAGGTCTTGACGCTGTCCACGTTCGGCGCCGGCGTGAGCTTGGAAGTCAGGAACTCCTGAAAGCTCTGCAGGTCGCGGCTGACGATCTTGAGGATGAAGTCGATCTCGCCGTTGAGCATGTGGCACTCGCGCACTTCGGGCAGGCCCTGCATGTGCTCCTCGAATGCCCGCAGCGCTTCTTCCGCCTGGCTCTTCAAACTCACGAGCGCAAACACGGTGATCGTGAAGCCAAGCTTGGAGGCGTCGAGATCCGCATGATAGCCTTGGATGATGCCTGCTTCTTCAAGGCTGCGAACGCGGCGCAAGCACGGCGGCGCGGTCAGCCCGACGCGCTGAGCCAGCTCGACATTGGTGATGCGTCCTTCGTCCTGCAGTTCGGCGAGCAGTCGACGGTCGATTTCATCGAGATTGAACATTAGAACCTTCCTGTCGGCCGCAGCCCTGCAGCCACCCCTGATTGCAATTTCCACATCGAAAATGCGGCCAAGCTGTAATATTATTATCCCATAGCGTAATCGTCCCGCTTTGCAACGCCCCGAAACTGCCTGCTTCCGCTATTTCGCCACTTTGCTAGGATATTTTTCGGGTCAATTTGGCACCCCAGCGGAAGGACGTGGTTAACCTCTCACCCTCTAAGCGGACGGGACGCTCCTGGAGATTAGATGCATTTCGACGATCGCCTTGCCACGGTTATGCGCTTGCCCGCCTCCGGCGATGCACTCGCGCGTATCCAGTACAGGCAGCTCGTCGACCTGCTCGGCCGCCTTCCCTGCGATGCCCAGTCGGACATGCTCGAGGCCGGACTGGCCCGTGTCGAGGAACTGGCCGCCCGTATTCCCGCAGCCGACCGTGCCCGCCTGCTGCGCCAGCCCCTGCAGCCGATCACCAATTCGCGCCTGCTGGCGATGCTCGCTGCCGACGAGCCCGATGTCGCCACTGCCGCGATCACCGGCGCGCGCCTGCAGCAGGACGAATGGCTCAAGCTCATTCCCGAACTGCCGGTCCGCGCGCGCGGCATCCTGCGCCACCGCCGCGACCTTGAACCGAAAGTCGAAGCCCTCCTCGAACGGCTCGGAATCCGGGATCGCGGCCTGCCTCCCGTAGCCAATCCGGTGCCAACTGCAATTGAACCTAGCGGCCCCAGCCTCGATGACATTCTCGACCTCGCCGACGAATCCGCGATAACAACGCAAGCCGCGGCGCAGCCTGCGACTGCAGAGCCTGCGCCGCGCGCACAGCCCGCGCCTGCTCCTTCCAGTTCACCGGTCACGCCGGACCATGCGGCGGAATGGGCCCGGGCCGCAGCGGCCGTCCAGGCTGAACGCCCGCGCAATTCCGAGGCAGGGATCGGCGCCATCGTTCGGCGTATCGAGGAGTTCCGCAGGGCCCGCCAATCGCACTCCACGTTCGAAGTGGCGAACGACGATCCCCGCCTGCCGCTTGGCGATCTGGCGACGACGGCACCGCGCCTGCCCGTCACGGTCGATTTCGAAACCGACCAGGAGGGCCGCATCACCTGGGCGGACAGCGCCTATGCGCCGTCGCTGGTCGGCCTCAGCCTCTCCGCCCATGAAGTGTCTGAGCAGCAGACCATGGCCGATCAGGACATGGCCACGACCATTCGCCACCGCCTGCCCTTGCGGGCGGCCCATGTGCGGATCGCGGGCGCTCCGCGCGTAACCGGTGAATGGCAGGTCGACGCGATCGCCAGCTTCGACGAACAGACCGGCCGCTTTTTGGGGTATCTTGGACGCCTGCGGCGCCCTGCTCGCCCTCGGCCGCACGACGTGCGTTCGGGCGGCAGCCTGAGCGAAGCCGATCGCATGCGCCAGATCCTGCACGAACTGCGCACGCCGGCCAATGCGATACAGGTGGCTGCCGAGATCATCCAGCAGCAGCTCTATGGCCCTGCCCCGCACGAATATCGTGCTCTCGCCGCAGCCATCGCCGGCGACTGCGCGCACATCCTCGCCGGGTTCGAGGAACTCGACCGCCTCGTAAAGCTGGAATCGGGCGCCATGCAGGTCGAATCGGGCGACTGCGACATCAGCGACATCCTGATCCAGACGGTCGCCCGGCTGCGAACCTGGACCGATCCGCGCCGCAGCGGCTTCGCGCTGCCGGTAGACATCGACTTCAACCCTTACCCGATCCAGGTAGACCGGATCGAGGCCGAACGTCTCGTCTGGCGCCTGCTCGCCGCGCTCGCGGGATCGACGGCCCCCGACGAAATTCTCGAACTGGCCTGCTCACGCGAAGCGGACACCTGCGTGGTCCTGCGCATCGCCCTGCCCACCGCGCTTGCCGCGCGCGATGGAAGCGAACTGTTCGACACGCCTCCGGGCGAACGGGGCCAGACGCTGTCTGCCGGCATGTTCGGCCTGGGCTTCACCCTGCGCCTGGCCGCCGCCGAAGCGGTCGCTGTGGGCGGCGCTTTGCGGCGGGAAGGCAATGACCTTCAATTAACCCTGCCCGGGTTGACCGCCGCGGCCGCTAGCCATAGCACCGCTGTCAATCATTCGCGCTGACACTTGCGGCGACTGGCAGGTGCAGGCGGATCGAGGGGGAATTCTTCTTGCCAGCGTCAAACCTGCTTGAGCCGCCCAAAGCGGCTGATCTTGCGACATTTTCCAGCGAATTCGGCCAGCGGTTCATCGTCACCGTCGATACCGAGGAAGAATTCGACTGGGACGCGCCGCTCAATCGCGACCGCCATGGCGTTGCGACGGTTCCGGCCCTTCGCAAGTTCCAGCAGTTCTGCGAAGGTTTCGGCGTCATTCCCACCTATCTGATCGATTATCCGGTCGCCAATTCGGCTCTCACCAGCCAGGTGCTTGGCGAAGCCGTCAGCTCGGGCCGCGCCGAAATCGGGGTCCAGCTGCACCCATGGGTCAATCCGCCCTTCGAAGAAGAAATTAGCGAATTCAACAGCTACGCTGGAAATCTTGGCTTCGAGCTTGAAAGGCAGAAATTCCTGCAGCTGCGCGAGAAGATCGAATCCGTCTTCGGTATAGCGCCACAGATCTACCGCGCAGGGCGTTACGGCCTGGGTCCGCGCACCAGCGAGATCCTGACTGAGTTCGGCATTGCCATCGACACCTCGGTCCGTTCGCATTTCGACTACAGCGGCAAGGGCGGCCCGAACTATCGCAGCCATCCGCTCCAGCCCTATTGGGTGGACCGGGAACGCCGCCTGCTCGAACTGCCCCTCACGACCGTTTACTGGGGCCCGCTGCGCCAGCTCGGCAACGTCATCTACCCACATCTATGGCGCACGCCGACCGCACGCGGCGTCCTCGCCCGCACCGGATTGCTGGAGCGTATCCCCCTCACCCCAGAAGGCGTGACGGCTGACGAAGCGCTTCGCGGGGTCGACATCGCCATCGATGAAGGCCTGCCCGTCCTCGTCTTCTCGTTCCACAGCCCTTCGCTCGCGCCGGGCCACACGCCCTATGTGCGCACGGACGAGGATCTCGACGCGCTTTACGACTGGTGGCGCACGCTTTTCGCCCATCTCGAGCGGCGCGGCGTCAAGCCCACCAATGTTGCACAAATCATGTCGAGCGTGGAGCTTGCGTAGTTCGATGATGCAAGCTAACGCGCCTCAGCCCGGCTATGTCGATTGAAGCCGGGTCGGCGATTTGGGGCCTGTAGCTCAGCGGTTAGAGCTGGCCGCTCATAACGGCTAGGTCGCGGGTTCGAATCCTGCCGGGCCCACCATCGCCTGATATCGACGCCCGAGAGGTCGGGGAGTGGCGCAGTCCGGTAGCGCGCCTGCTTTGGGAGCAGGATGTCGCAGGTTCGAATCCTGTCTCCCCGACCAACTCGACTTCCGATCAGCCCGGCGCGCACCTTTTGCAGCCCCATAGACCAGCGGGAGCGCAAAGCCGTGCCCTGCGCCCCCGTCTGTGCTTTTGCGCTATCGCAGGTCCGTCAGTCCTGCGGGATGAGGCGCATGGCCGTACCGCCGCCCGGGGCCAGCCAGATCTCGATCCTGTCGCCCTTGCGCACCGCTTGGGTTTCATAGGCAATTCGGTGGCGGGCCTCGGTCTGGTAAGTCGCGCCCTCGCCGTCCTTCCAGATCCTGGCCTCGTAGGTCTTGCCCGCATCGAGGAAGTCGAAGCCGAGCGTGACCTTGCGCGCGGTGGCATCGTTCACGCCGCCCACGAACCATTCCGGCCCGTTGCGGTCCTTGCGGGCGAAGATCGCATAATCGCCAACCTGGCCCGCGATCAGGTGACTTTCGGCCCAGTCGGTCGGCACATGTTCGATGAATTCCATCTCGCGCGGATGGGCCTTGAGGTTTTCAACGAAATCGGCCGCCATCTGGATCGGTGAATAGAGCGCGAGATAGAGCCCGAGCTGCTTGGCCAGAGTCGAGGCCAAGGGGGCATGTTCCGCCCCTTCCAGGCTGAGCACGCCGGGTGTGAAGTCCATCGGCCCGGACAGCATGCGCGTATAGACGAGCGTGGGTTCATGGTCCGGCCCGTTGGCGAAAGCCCCCCAGGCATTGTACTCCATACCGCGCGCACCCTCGCGCGAGACCCAGTTGGGATAAGTGCGTCGCAGGCCGGTATCCTTCACCGGTTCATGCGAATTGACCGCGACTTGATACTGCGCAGCGACTTTCACGACATCGAGATAGTGGTTCACCATGCGCTGGCCATCGTGCCAGACCATCTTCGTTTCGCCCGGCTTGTTTCCGGGGGCGATGATCCCGCCGGCATCGGCGACGTAGCCGGTCTTGACCACGTCGACGCCCAGCTTTCCGTAAAGCGCCATGGCGTCGTCGAGTTGCGGTTCGTAGTTGGCGATGTTGCCGCCGGTCTCATGGTGGCCGATCAAGTGCACACCCCTTCTGGCTGCATAGGCGCTGAGCCCCTCGAGGTCGAAATCGGGCGTGGGCTGGGTGAAACTGAAATCATCGCCGTGGCCGAACCAGTCGCCGTTCCAGCCCTTGTTCCAGCCTTCGACGAGCACGCCGCGAAAGCCATGCTGCGCAGCATAATCGATGTACTGCTTCGTCCGTTTCGTCGTGGCGCCATGGCGCGGTCCTTCCGCCCAGCTCCAGTCGCCGCGGATCATGCCCCACCAGATGCCGATATAGCGCGCCGGCTTGAACCAGCTCACATCGCCCAGCTTGTTGGGCTCGTTGAGGTTGAGCTCGAGGTCGTTCTCGACCAGACCGGCAGCGTCATTCGCAATGCGGACCGTTCGCCATGGCGTGGCAAAAGGCAGGTCGCGCACGACTTTCGCGCTGTCCGATCCCGGCGCCAGCTCGGTACGGAAGAGCTGCCCGCTCGCGCGCTTGAACCAGTAGCCGGCATAGTCGACCAGCGCCGCTTCATGGAACGAGAGGTGCGTGCCGTCATCCAGCCGCATGGTGATCGGCGTATGCGCGGTGGAAACCGCATCGATCGGCGTCTCCTGATAGACCTGTTCGTAGCGATTCCATTCGCCGCCCGGAATCCACCAGGCCTTGCCCTTGGGGACGATGTCGAACTCGGTCGTCTCCTCGGCAATGCGCATGGTCTTGAGCGCGGGCTGCTCGGGCAGTTCGTAGCGAAAGCCAATGCCGTTATCGAAGAGCCGGAAGCGCACGTTCATACGCCGCGCGCCCTGCACTTGCGACTGCTGGAAACGCACAACGACCTCGTTGTAGTGGTCGCGCACGAAGCGGCGCTCCCCCCAGGGCTGCTCCCAGGTGTCGTCGGCAGACGCTTTCTCGCTGCCGGAAATGGAAAAGCCGCGCACCATGTTGAGGCCATCGGTCAGGACGAAGCCCAATTTGCTGGGCGCAATCAGCAGCTTGCCCTTACGCGATAGCGACCATGTCGGGCGCGCATCGTTGTCGGTCGTGACCGAAAGCACCAGCGAGCCATCCGGAGATGACGCCGTCACGCTCGGCCGCTCCTCTTGCGCTGCGGCGGCATTGGCGCAAATCGCGGCGAGGCAAAACCCCGCCACAGCGAGAATACGTGTCGGTTTCATGATCGGTATTCCTCAGTTGATCCAGAGCGCGCCCCAGGCAGGCAAGGTGCCGGGCTCTGCTCCATTGACGGCGGCGACAACATTGGCCTGCGTCGGCACCTCGACCGGCCATGCGGCCGGCTCGGCGCTCATGTTGAACAGGGCCAGGATGCCCTGCCCCTCGCATTCGCGGCGCAGCACGAGGCGGGTTTCGTCGGCCAACAGAACCTCGCATGAACCCCGCCGCAAGGGCGCATTGCCGCGCCGCACGGCAATCAGGTGGCGGGTCAGGCTAAGCAGCGATTGCGGGTCGTCCTGCTGCCGGTCCACTGCGCGCGCGAGGTTCTCTGCACCCAGCGGAAGCCACGGCTCTGCGCTGGTGAACCCGCCAGCGGCATCATCGCCCTGCCATGGCATCGGCGTGCGTGCGCCATCGCGTGAGAGGGTCAGCGGCCAGTTCGCGATGGCCTCGGGGTCCTGCAGCATTTCGAAAGGCACATCGACCTGCAGCAGGCCCAGTTCCTCGCCCTGGTAGACGATCGGATTGCCCCTCAGCGAGGCCAGCAGCATCGCCTTCATCCGCGCGAAGGCCGCGCGATCCTGCGCCTTGCACCAGCGTGAGAGGGCGCGCGGGGCATCGTGATTCTCGAAGGCCCAGCTCGGCCACCCGGCAGATTGCTGCTCGGACCAACCTTCGAGAGCGCTTTGGACGAGCGAGGGAGAGAGCGCGTCGGCGTAGAGGAAGTCGAACCCGTAAGCACTGTCAAGCCGCTTGGCCCCTGCCGTGAACTCGCGCATTTCGCGTTCGGCGTTTCGACCGCCGACTTCGGCGAGCGAGAACGTACCTGGGTAGCTGGCGATCAGCGCCTGCAGTTTTTCGATGAACTGCGGGATATCGGCATGAGACTGGTTATAGGTCTGCAGCTGGTAATCGAACGAGCGCGTGCGCAGCTTGCCGTCCTCCGGTGCGGGCGGATTGTCGCGCAGCAGGGGATCGTGCATCGTGAAGTTGAGCGCATCGATGCGAAAGCCGGAAACGCCCCGGTCGAGCCAGAACCGCGCGACATCGAGCAGCGCCTCCTGAACCCTGGGGTTGTGCACGTTGAGCTGCGGTTGCTGCGGCAGGAAATTGTGCAGGTAATACTGGCGGCGCCGCGCGTCCCAGCACCACGAAGGTCCGCCGAACACCGATTGCCAGTTGTTGGGCGGAGAGCCGTCGGGCTTGGGATCGGCCCATACGTACCAGTCGGCGAAGGGATTGTCCCGGCTTGCGCGGCTCTGTTCGAACCAGGCATGCTTGTCCGATGTATGAGCATAGACCTGGTCGACGATGACCTTCAGGCCAAGTGCGTCCGCACGGGCGACCAGCTCATCGAAATCCTCCAGCGTGCCGAAAATCGGATCGACCGCCCGATAGTCAGAGATGTCGTATCCGAAGTCGGCCATCGGCGAGGCGTAGAACGGAGAGATCCAGATCGCCTCGACGCCAAGCGAGGCCACGTAATCGAGCCGCGAGGTAATCCCCGGCAGGTCTCCTACGCCATCGCCGTTGGAATCGGCAAAGCTGCGCGGGTAGATCTGGTAGATGGCGGCTCCGCGCCACCATTCCGCTTGCCCGGTCGCAGCAGGGGGGGATGAAATGATATCGTCTGTCATCGTTGTCCAGGAGGGAGGAGTTGCACTGGTCTGGGGGATCAGTCGTCAGCCGCGCAGACGGCAAAACCCAGCGGCGGAAGGGAAACGGCGGCGCTGCCCGGCGCCGTCGCCATGGAAGGACACCCTGCGCCGGCCAGCGTCTTGAACTTGAGCGAACCGGTCTCGACAGAGACTTGCGCGGTGATGGGTTCGGCCGAGGTATTGAAGGCCAGCAGCACTTCCTTTCCGGTGTCGGGATCGAAGCGAGAGACGGCGAAGAGCCCCGGGCCTTCCGACGTTGCGCGCAGCCTGGTGGTGCCGGAGGTCAAGGCAGGCGTCTTCACCCGCAGCGCTGCGAGTTTCGCGATGAACCTGTAGAGCGGATGGCTCTCGTCGAAGTTCGATGCTGCGCTCGTGTCGTCTGTGCCGACCAGGCTGTCCGCATTGTAGATCGCGGTGCGCGAGGGGAACATGTCCTGCCGCGATAGCTGGTCGCCGCCCTCGCCCCCGAAACCCTGCTCGTCGCCATAGTAGATCGTCGGCACGCCGCGCAAAGTCAGCAGCATGGCGTGGCCCAGCTCTACGCGCGCCAGCAGGTTTTCAGGCGCGATCCCGGGATTGGCCTTCCTGATGAAGTAGGCGAAGCGCCCGGCATCGTGGTTGCCGAGGAACGTGGGCAGTTGCAACGCCGCCTGCGCTCCGCCCTGGTAGAGTGCATCGTCTTCTCCCAGCCGCGCCAGTTCCTGCGTCCCCGCCTTGCCGTCCACAGCAGCGATGACGGCGTGCATGAAAGCGAAGTCGAGCACGGCGGGCAGACCGGCATTGCGCGTCCAGCTCGCCAGCAGTGCCGGGTCGTATTCACCCGTCGCGACTTCCCCGAAGATATGAAAATTGGGGATGCCTTTTTGTCGCGCGCGCGATAGCATCGCGGGGACGAAGGCGCGCCAGAATTCCGGATTGACGTGTCTGGCCGTGTCGATGCGAAAGCCGTCTATGCCGAACCGGTCGATCCAGTCCCCGTAGATCGCGATCATCCCTTCCACGACGCGCGGATTCTCGGTCGCCAGGTCGTCCAGCCCGACGAAATCGCCGTATTGCGAGGATTCGCCCTTCCAGTTCGTGTCGCCGCGATTGTGGTAGTAGATCGGATCGTTGAGCCAGGCGGGAACCTTCACGTTCTTCTCGGCCTTGGGCACGAACGGCGTGTAGGCGAACGACGGATCGGTCAGCTTTGCCCAGTTCCGAGGCGTCGCCACGTCGTCACCGGCAAAGCCCGGGTTGATCGCCTTGCCGCTGGCATCGCCGTGGGTCGAATAGGGATAGTCCGCCTTGCTGCGATAGGCGTAGTTGCCCTCCTTGCCTTCGCGGTACTGGATGACGTCGGCGGTGTGATTGGCGATGATGTCCATGTAGACCTTCATCCCGCGCGCATGGGCCGCATCGACGAGGGCCTTGAAATCGCCATTGGTGCCGAAATGCGGATCGACTTGAGTGAAGTCGGTGATCCAGTAGCCGTGATACCCTGCGCTCTTGTTTCCTTCCGGGCCCTGCACGGGCTTGTTCTTGAAAATCGGGCCGACCCATATCGCCGTCGCGCCAAGGCGCTGGATATAGTCGAGCCGCTGCATCAGCCCCTTGAGGTCGCCGCCGTGGTAGAAGGCCTTGTCCGCCGGATCGAAACCGGTCGAGAACTTGTCACCCTTCAACCCGCCCTTGTCGTTCGACCGATCGCCGTTCTCGAAGCGGTCGGGCAGAACGAAGTAGATCACTTCCTGCTCGGGCTTGCGCGCGCGAAAATCGCTCTGTGCCGCCGGAGCGGCAGAGGCCGTCTGTGCGAGCAGGCATGTGGCCATCGCGGCCAGCGAAGCGGTAAATCTGCTCAAGGAAGTGTCTCCAATTCGGGGGAGCTGGACAATGCCGAAGCGCAAGTCGCCGCCAGGAAATCCATGTGGCGCGGCATCGGGCCTACCGTCTGCAGACAAGCCTGTTCGACGGCGCCGAGGAAGCCGGCGAGATCTTCCTCGCTCAGGGCATCGGCAATAGGGTTCCAGCCGTTCGGCTCGATCCCCTGCCCGGCCATCACCTGCAGCCAGGCCGCCTCCTGGAACAGTTCGTCACCGGCAGGCTGAATCTGGCAGGCTTCCTCGAACTCGGCGATGCGGGCGGCCAGCGTATCAGGCACGGCCATGTCGCGGCAACGATCCCAGAACGGCTCGCCTGCGCGGGCATTGGCCTTGTAGTGCAGGATCAGGAAGTCGCGGATGCACTCGAATTCTTCCGCGGTCCGGCGATTGAACGCGCTGACGATGGCAGGGCTTGCAGGACCGCAGGGCAATACGGTCAGGAACCGCATGATCGTCGACTGGATCAGGTGGATAGAGGTCGACTCCAGCGGTTCCATGAACCCGCTAGCCAGACCTACGGCCAGGACGTTGCGGTTCCATGCCTTGCGGCGCCGACCGGTCGTGAAGCGCAGCAGGCGCGGATCGGCCTGCGCCGGCGCCTCGAGATGCGACAGCAGCAACCCGGTTGCGGCGTCGTCGCTCAGGTACTCGCTGCAATAGACAAGACCGTTGCCGATGCGATGCTGCAGCGGAATGCGCCACTGCCAACCGGCGCTGCGGGCAATCGAACGGGTATATGGCGTGAACGGTCCCGCCGCCTCGCAAGGTGCAGCGACCGCGCGGTCGCAGGGCAGCCAATGGCGCCAATCCTCATAGCCGGTCTGCAGCTCCTCTTCGATGAGCAGGCCCTTGAAGCCCGAGCAATCGATGAAGAAATCGGCCGCAAGCGTCTGACCGCCCTCGGTCTGCACCGCAGCGATATCGCCTTCATCCTTGCGGATGACCCGGGCGATGCGTCCCTCGTGCCGGGTGACGCCCATGCTCTGCGCCAGGCGACGCAGGAAGGCGGCATAGAGACCGGCGTCGAAATGATAGGCCCAGGGCAATTCGGGAATGCCGGGACCGGACACGCCGGTTGCCATGCGTCCGGTGCGCGCGGCCAGTTCATTGGCAGCGTAGTGTGCCAGCGGCTTGGCATTGCCCGCCGCCTTCGCGCGCGCCCAGTAATGGCGGAAGGGCAGCAGGCCGAGGGGACGGCCCACCGTTCCGAAGGCGTGCATGTAGCTGTGGCCTTCGCCTAGCCAGCCGTCGAAGGCGATGCCCAGCTTGTAGGAAGCCGATGTCTCGCGCAGGAACTGCGCCTCGTCGATGCCGAGAGCCTTGTTGAACAGGCGGATGGCCGGGATCGTCGCCTCACCGACGCCGACGGTACCGATCGCCTCGCTTTCCACGAGCGTCACCGCGTATCCGGGAGGGGCAAAGCGGGCGAGTGCCGCGGCGCTCATCCAGCCGGCCGTTCCGCCGCCGACAATGACGATGCTGAAGCGGGTCTGGGTCACGCCTGTTGCTCTCCCGTCTGGTTCGGCCCGGCGCGCTCCACCGGCAGTGCCTCCTCATATCCCCTGTGCAGGGAGCGGCGGAACCGCAAAACTGTGTCCCAAATTGCGGTTCCGCCGCCCGGCGCCGAGAGCTGGAGGAGGAGGGATTCCCGGCGCCGAATTCTCTGGTCCGGCCCGGGATTGCGCCCGGGCCGGGGCATTCGTCAGAACTTGTAGGAGAAGCCGGCCAGGAAACGACGACCGTAGCGCTGGTAGTCGATGATCTGGCGCGAATCGCCTCCGGGGTTGGTGGTGATGAAAGGTTCGTCGGTCAGGTTCTGGCCCTGCAGGTAAAGCGAGAGACCTTCGAGTGCGCTGCCTTCCTGGAAGTCGTAGCCGATCTGGCCGTCGACGATCAGCTCCGAAGCCGCCCGGCGACGTACGCGATTGGCCGCGAAACCGGAAACCTCGCCAATGAAGGTCGAGCGGTACCGAACCGAACCGCGCAGGTTGAAGCCAGCCTTCTCGAAGTAGGCGGTACCGTTTGCGACCCACTTGGAATAGCCCGGAAGGTCGCTGGAAGGCGCGCCCGGCTCGGGCTGGATCTTCGTCTTCGTGTAAGCGACGCTGCCGGTCACGCCGAAGCCTTCAAGCGCCGGTACGAACGTGTCGAACGGCAGTGTTGACGCCAGCTCCACGCCGTAGAGCTTGCCGCCCTGCCCGTTGATCGGAACCTGGATCTGCGCCGTCGGCGAGATGGTCACGCCATTGCCCGGATCGGCAAGTGCCAGCAGGCTCGACGGGATCGTGATGTCCTGCTTGTAGACGTAGCTCTTGAGTTCCTTCCAGAAGAACTGGGCCGAGATATAGCCCTTGCCGCCGAAGTACTTCTCGAAGGTCAGGTCGAGGGCATTGGCGCGCCACGGACGCAGGTCCGGATTGCCGGATTCGCCGGTGACCTGAGCCACATTGCCGGTAATCGTGTAGCTCGTGCTGAGCGAAGCGCGCATGTCGTCAAGGCGCGGACGAATGATCTCGCGCGATGCGGCGAAGCGGATCACGAAGTCGCTCGGCAGGCGCAGCGAGAGGTTGAGGCTCGGCAGCACGTCGAGATAGTCCGTGCTTTCGTTGCGCACGAGCGAACCCACATTGGGCGAACCGTTGGGATTGGTGCCAAGCAGGACAGCCGTCGCGCCCTTCGAGTTCTGGTCGGTCCAGTTCGCCTGCACGCCGATGTTACCGGTCAGGTTGGCCGAACCGATATCGGCATCGAAGTTGGCCTGGACATAGCCGGTCATGATCCGCTCGCGGATCGAGTAGCTCTTGACCACGACATCGCCGTAGGGGTTCGCGACGAGGTTGTAGATACCGTCGTTGATCAGGTCGATCGGGTTGTAGCTGATCACCGGACCGAGGCCGAGGTACTTCAGGTCGGTAGTGCCGAGGCGGTATTCCTCGGGCACCGGAACGCTGGTGAGCCCGTCGGTATTGGCGGCAAGGCCGAGGAAGTATTCTTCCGGAACGAGCGACTTGGAGCGGTTGTTGTAGTTCAACCCTGCACGGATCGAATCCAGCCAGCCGTTCTGGATGTGCTTCTGCACCTCGACGCGGAACTGCCAGAGTTCGTCCTTGACGATGCGATTGTTGTAGTAACCGTCCTGACCACCGACGATGCTGGTGCCATCCTGCGCGATCTGGGTACCGCCCCAGCCCTGCGGCGAGGTCAGCTGGATCAGGTCATAGTCGCCGTAATCGAGGCCATGGGTAAAGCCCGTGCCGCTCGACTTGCTGGTGAAGCCGATGGTATCGGTCGCTCCCAGATCACCGCGCCCCGTGCCCGAATAGCTCTCGATAGAAAGCTCGTTGCGGTCGGTCTTGGAGTAGCTGGCGTCGAACATGGCATCCCAGCCGTCGTCGCCTTCCCACTTGTTGTTCCAGCCGAACGAGTAGAGCTTGGCATGGCGCTGGAACACGTCGTTGCGCAGCACGCCCTTGACGTCGTCGAAGCTGCCCGAAGTGATCAGGCCGTCGCTGGCGGTATAATCGGGATTGAGCGTTGCATTACCCCAGTAGAGCGGAAGCTCGATGCCGCGCTTGATCTGGTCGTCCTTGAAGTTCGAGTAGAACGCATCGATCGTCGAGGTGAAGCGCGGGTCGGGCCGCCATTGCAGCGTACCGTTAAGACCCAGACGCGTGAGCTTGGTCGAGGTGTTGTACGACTTCGAGCCGCCGATCACCTTGTTGCCGTCAGGCGTGTCGGCATAGCCCCAGGCGTTGAATTCCTCGATCTGATAAGGCTCGTCAGTGTAGCTGGCGCCCAGTGCCACGCCGATCGTGTTGTTGGCGAACTGGTCCACGTACATGCCGTTGACGCGGTAGCCCATGTCATCGGAGCCGGTGTTGAGCTTGCCGAGGTCCGCATAGGAACCGCGCGCACCGAAGGAGACGACCCGCTTGCCCGCCTCGAGCGGACGGATCGTGCGCATGTCGACGGTGCCGGAGAGACCCTGCCCGACAAGGCTCGCCATCGGCGTCTTGTAGACGTTGACCTGGCTGATCACCTCGGACGGATACTGGTCATACTCGACGGCGCGGTTGTCGCCGGTCGAGGTCTGCTCGCGTCCATTGAGCAGCGTGGTCGAGAAGTCCGGCGCAAAGCCGCGAATGGCGATGGCGTTCGAACGGCCGGAAACGCGCTGCGAGGTCAGGCCCGGCAGGCGAGCGATCGATTCCGCGATCGAGGCATCGGGCAGCTTGCCGATATCTTCGGCCGAGACCGATTCGACGATCTGCTGGGCCTGCTTCTTCTCGTTGATGGCATTCTCGAGACTGGCACGGAAACCAGTGACGATGATCACCTGATTGGCTGTGTCCGCATCATCGGCCGCGGCGGTATCCTGCGCCTGCGCCGCGGCGGGAATGCCGGCAACAAGCGCTATGGCAATGGCCATTCCGGACGCAGTCCGGGCAGCCGAAAACTCTTTGCGAAGCGACATTCTGGTCCTCTCCTAAACCTACCTGCGGGGACCCGGAAAACTGGTGACCCACAACTGCTTCGATGAGGCCCGAAGTTCCATCCGCGACTCTCTCGATGACCCTTGCATAAGGGACGTTTTCATTACGCATAATATGGCATACGTATGCGAAGGTACGGCATGGCTCGCCGCATCGTGCCAGCGTACTTTGTCGGAAAACTGAGAAATTCATTCGATTGCATTAATTTGGCGATCGTCAGGATGGGGTTGCCGGAATCCAGGCTACCTGGCGTGGGAGAAGAAGAAAATGGGACGCAAGCCGACCAACCGACCGACGAGTTTCGACATCGCCTATCGCGCCGGTGTATCCCAGCCCACCGTCAGTCGCGCATTGCGTGGCAGCAAGTCCGTGAGCGCCGCCACACGCGCCCGGATCGAGGAGATCGCCCGCGAACTCAACTACTCGGTCGACAAGAACGCATCCTCGCTGCGCACCCAGCGTTCGAACACGATCGCGCTGCTCTTCTTCGAGGAACAGACCCCCGACGATTCCAAGATCAACCCCTTCTTCCTCTCGATGCTGGGGTCGATCACGCGCCAATGCGCCCATCGCGGCCTCGACCTGCTGATCTCGTTCCAGAAGATGGAGGACGACTGGCACGTGCGCTATCAGGACAGCCACCGTGCCGACGGCCTGATCCTGCTCGGCTACGGCGACTACACCCTCTATGAAAGCCGACTGGAACAACTTGTCGGACAAGGCACGCATTTCGTGCGCTGGGGTTCGGTGGGCGACGACAACATTGGCTCAACCGTGGGATCGGACAATCTCGGCGCAGGCAAGCTTGCGGGCGAACACCTGCTCGGCCTGGGCCGGAACAAGATCGCATTTCTGGGACAGGCGGACGAACACTATCCCGAATTCGCGGATCGCTACCGCGGCCTGTGCATGGCGCTCGAAGCGGCCGGAATAGCGCCTGACCCGGTGCTCAAGCGCAATGTCATCAGCCACGAGGAACTGGGCGGCGAGGCGATGGCCTCGATCATCGCAAGCGGCGTCCCCTTCGATGCCGTCTTCGCCGCCAGCGACCTCATCGCCATCGGCGCGATGAAGGCCCTTGCAGCGGCAGGCCTCTGCGTTCCCGAAGACGTGGCAGTTATGGGCTTCGACGACCTGCCGGCAGCCAGCATGACCAATCCTCCGCTGACTACGGTGATGCAGGACCTGCGCAGCGCGGGGGAACTCCTGGTCGATACGCTGGTGGCCCAGATCGAGGACTCCCCCCCTCCGCCCCGCCAGATCGGCACCCGGCTGATCCCGCGCAAAAGCACGACGGGGTGAGCCTGCCGCCCGCCCCCTACATGCCCATCCGGCAGTCACGCCGTGCATATTAGGCATTCGTATGCATGTTGCCGAGCGCTGCGCCGCATGCCACGCGATTGCTCTTGTGACGCGGCCGCGCCTTGGGGCGATGCATTCCGCGCCGACCTTTGGGGATGATGCCATGGAGATGCCCGTGCAGGGAGACATGCCTGCGGTGAACGAAAAGCCCCGGCTGGGGTTTGCCGGACTGTGGAACATCAGCTTCGGCTTCTTCGGCATCCAGATCGGCTTCGCTCTCCAGAACGCAAACATGAGCCGGGTATTCCAGTCTCTGGGTTCCAGCATCGATGACCTCCCCGCCCTGTGGGTGGCCGCACCGCTTACCGGCCTGCTGGTTCAGCCGATCGTCGGACACATGTCCGACCGCACCTGGCTGGGACGGTTCGGCCGTCGTCGTCCCTACTTCCTCGCCGGAGCGATCCTGGCGACCATCGCTCTCCTGCTCATGCCCGAAAGCGGCGGACTGCTCATGGCGGCGATGCTGCTGTGGATGCTCGATGCCAGCCTCAACATCTCGATGGAACCGTTCCGTGCCTTCGTCGGAGACATGTTGCGCAAGGACCAGCATACTGCCGGCTATGCAGTGCAGACCGCCTTCATCGGCGCAGGCGCGGTGGTGGGATCCTTGTTTCCCTACGTACTCGATCACCTCGGCGTTTCGAATATCGCGCCTGACGGCGGAATCCCCGACACCGTGCGCTTCAGCTTCTGGGCCGGCGGCGCGGCTCTGCTGGCCGCCGTGCTGTGGACCGTGCTCAGCACGCGCGAATATTCACCGGAGGAACAGACCGCCTTTGCCGAAGCGCAGGAAGGTGAATCCACGGCAACGTCACAGGCGCTGGCAGCGCGCAGCCCGCTCGGCGGACTGGTCTGGATTGCCGCAGGCGTACTTGTCGCGCTTGCAGTAAGCGGGTGGGGCCTGGAAAAGGAAGTCTACCTGCTCGCGGCCCTGCTGGCAGCCTACGGCGTCGCGGTTATCGTCGCGATCCGACTGGCGCGTGCCGGTCGTTCCGCCTCCATGCTGGCGGGAATTGTCGGTGACTTCTCGGGCATGCCTCCGATCATGAAGCGCCTCGCACTGGTGCAGTTCTTCAGCTGGTCGGCCCTGTTCATCATGTGGATCAACACGACACCGGTGGTTGCCCAGTATCATTTCGGATCTGCAGACCCTGCAAGCGCGGCCTATCAGGAGGCAGGCAACTGGGTCGGCGTGCTGTTCTCCGTCTATAACGGCGTCGCGGCACTGGCTGCCCTGCTCATCCTGCCTTGGCTTGCAGGTCGTATCGGCAAGGCGCGCACCCACGCCCTGTGCCTGACGGCGGGTGCGGCCGGTTTTGCCGGCTTCATGCTGCTGCGCGATCCCGATGCGCTGGTCCTGTGCGAAATCGGCATCGGCATTGCCTGGGCCTCGATCCTCGCAATGCCTTACGCGATCCTCGCCAGCAGCCTGCCGCAGGCCAAGCTCGGCATATTCATGGGTCTGTTCAACGTCTTCGTGGTTCTGCCCCAGTTGCTGGTGGCCACCGTCATGGGCTCGATCATGAAAGCCTTCTTCCCGGGCGAGCCGATCTGGACGATGGCCTTCGCCGCCGCCACGCTGCTGGTCGCCGCTGCCGGAGCGCTGCGGATCGGCCAGGGAACCTAGCTGCAGCTGTTGGTGCCGCTGGTTCCGGTGACGCCTGGCGTCAGGTTGCGATCGTCCCTGACCACGTAAGCCGCTTCCTGGTGGAACTGGGTGTTCGAGGTGAACATCGTGCCGAACAGCGGCTGATACTGGTAATAGACCTCGGCATACATCACCGCCGATCCGCTGGGTGCGGTGACCGTGTGTCCCGAAGTCCCCATGGCCGTAACCGAGTCCCCCTGCTTGCCGTATGCGGAGTTCTTCGCAAGGCTCCCGCTGCACCGCTGCCAGTGGATGTACTGACCGCCGGTCGCGCCGTTCTTCTCCAGGCTGGAGAGTATAATCCGCCCATTCTTCTCGAAGTCGAAGGCATTGCCTTCGACCAACGCGCCCTTGATGACCGAGGAGATCTGGTCTTCCGTCACCGTTGGCGTGACCGAGCTGTTGTCCGTCTGGCCAAGGCGCGAGGCATTGTCGGCCACCGAGGTCGCGATCTGAGAGACCTGCATGTTGATCGTCGCCATGTAGGCCAGTTCAGTGCCGTAGAGCCCCAGCGTGATCAGGATCGGCAGGATCAGCGCGAATTCGAGGATCGAGACGCCGCGGCGATCCCGGCCGAGACGAGCGATCCGATCCGCCAGAGCGGCGCTGGCAATCATGTGCAGGTCCTCGCCGAAGAACCGTACCGTTCCTGCAGGGCATAAGGCTGGTTCTTTTTCACTGCGGTGGCCGAAAGCGTGCGCGTGTTGTCCATGCTATCGAGGAACGGCAAGGGAAACACCGGTTCGTACGTGACTTTCACCGTGTAGAGCACGACATCGCCCGAACCGCCGTTTCCGTCCTGCCCGATGTCTGCGTCCCACTGGCCATTGCCGTTTTCATCGACGTAGCTTTCGGAATTGTCGCACACCCCGTTGCCGTTGTTGTCGTTCCACGATTCAGGCCGGCTGATATCGGCAAAGTCGTAATAGCTGGTGCGGCTCGTCGTGATCCTTGCGCCGGGCGCGACGCCGGACACCACCTTCTTCACGTAGTCGTCGTCCGCCGAGGTGTCCGCGCCTTCGATCGTGCCCTTGCGCGCAACTTGCTGCACTGCGCCGTGCATCACGGCGGACAGGTAGGCCATGTGACCGATATCCCAGATCCCGACCAGCAGCATGATCAGCACCGGCGATGCCAAGGCGAATTCCACCGCAGTCACGCCGTCGCTCTCGCGGCGGCAGCGACGCAGCATGGTAACCAGGGGACTGCGCACGATCATTCCACGATCCTCAACTCGCCGACCTGCTTGGCGATTTCCTGGAAGGCGGTGTTGAGTTCGGCCGAACTGTTCGCCGTAAAGGAACTGTTGTCCGACGCGCAGGTCTTGAGGTCGTCCGATAACCCGGAAGTGAAGGCGACAACCCAGATTCGGATGCCCTTGTCCTTGATCGCGTTACAGACCGCGAGGAAACGGGAGGTATGGCGGGCAGTATCGTCGCTGTAGCCATCGCTCGTGACCCGGCGATCCCAGTATTCCATGCCCCAGGCCTGCTGGATGTCGTAATTGGGTTCCATCACACCGTCTGTCATGAACACGATGTGGCGTGAAACCTCACCACCATTGGATGGCTCGGTGTTGACGTTGTCCGCGAAGATGCCGTCCGGGGACAGCATTCGACCGCCCCAGATCATGCCGATATCGAGGTAGGTGCTGCCTTCCGCCGACAGTGAATCCGCATAAGAATCGAAGGTGCCTTCGCTCATTCCGGTAAGCAGTTGTGCCTTTGCCGGGCAATAGGATGACGCGGAACGCCCTGAATCCGAAGTAGCAGTCGTGCGATAGCCATATTGGTTGAAGCGCCGGTAGGCCACTTCGGGCCACATCGGAGCCCATTTGGTCGAATCCGCCGAGGACGGTGCCGTGTCGATATCGATATCCAGCGCACCCGAGGGCGAATAGCCGTTCGACGAGGAATAGCTGAAGCTCGACGAAGCGGTCGTACTACGCTCCTCGATGCAGCCGGCCCAGGTGGAGGAGACAGTCGCGCCACTTTCACCTGTATAAGTCGTGACAGGCGAGAACGCCTTGTATTGGCTGGTGGAATAAGAAACCGGCTTGTATTCCCAATAGTAAAAATCCGAGTTTGAAGTCGGCTTTGTTACCACCTGGGCGTTGCTATATGTATCAGACGTAACTTTATCCCGGGTTTCATAATATACCCATATATAGTAGCTATAACCATAGCTCGACCTGGAGCACTGGTAACTCGCCTTTCTCTGCCCCTGTGTCGTCGTCTTGGTTATCGTCAAGCTGGATCCGCTTCCCGATTTACTCGTGCTGGAACTGGGCGAACCATAATCCGAATAGCCCGCATCGTTCGAAGGGACCTGGTATCCGCACTTGTTGTTGGAGTAGCTCGTGTTGCTGAGGAGATACCAGCCTGCGCCAGAGTAATTCTGATAACTCGGCGTACCGGCGCTCTTCGTTGCCGAAGTGTAGTCTATGAAATAGGCCTGCCGCGACTGGTAGGTCCGCGTATCGACAAGATAGCTTGGGTCCTCATCGTAAAGCAGCCGACCGACGTTCACACTGGAGGAATAGGGCACGAAGCCATAGCGGATGCGGGCATTGGTGCCGGACGTCGCATTGGCAAGCGTGTCGTAGAAATTCTTCATCGCGTCGCGCAGCGCCATGATGCGGGTCTGCGAATAGGACAGCGAATTGTTCATCGATCCGGTGGTATCGAGCACCATCATGATGTCGGCATTGCCCACGCCCATCGACGATCCGCAGGTCACCGACAGCGTGAAGTCGTTGTAACCGAAAATGCGCATGATCAGGGTGTCGAGCACGGTCGTGGCCTTGCCGGTCACCGTGTTGGCCTTTTCGTCCGCCGTGACCGTGAAAGCCGTCGAATGGGTTTCCTGGCGACCGTCGTCGAAGTTCGCGGCGAAGAACGCCTTGGCCGCGCTCTGGGAAGCCGCGTCGAAGCCATTGGTCGTGACCGTGCGGCGACCGGCAAGCACGCCCGCATCGCAAGCGGACTGAAGCCTGTTCTCCACCTTGTAGGCGCGGCTGAGGTCGATGCCCGAGCCCACCACCGCAGCGGCCACAAGCATGCCCACCGCGGCAAGGGGCAAGACATTCCCGCCGTTCTCGCGGGCAACCTGTGCCGGCAAGGACATCACATCACGCATCTGTTAACCAGTTCGCTACCGTTCCACATCGGTCCCCGCAGCGTTCACTACATTGCAATCCTTAACATTCCTTGCGAACCGCATGACGGTGGCCCCGCAGTCCACCCGATGCTTTTAAGCAAGCAAGGATGACGCCGCCTGACGCCCCCGCTAAAAGCCGGCACATGACCCGCGAACCCTTTCAGTCGTCCGTCCTCTTCGTCTGCCTCGGCAATATCTGTCGTTCGCCGCTGGCCGAGGCCGCGCTGCGCCATGAAGCACTACAGGCCGGGCTGGAGCTATGCGTCGATTCAGCGGGCACCGGCTCGTGGCACGTCGGCAACCCGCCCGATCCGCGCGCGCAGGCGGAAGCCTTGCGTCACGACATCGACATCTCGACCTACCGCGCCCGGCAGGTCAGCCGCGAAGACTTTGAGCGCTTCGACCATGTCATCGCGCTCGACCGGGCGAATTATGCCGATCTTGAGCGCCTCGCCCCACGCAATCCGCGCGCGCGACTGTCGATGCTCCTCGATCATGTTCCGGGCATGGAAGGCAGCGACGTCGCCGATCCCTATTTCGGCGGTCCGGAGGGTTTTGAGGAAACCTGGCAGGAAGTCGCGCTGGCGGCTCGCCATCTCGTCACCGCACTGCTGGGCGATTCCCGCTAGTCAGCCAACGCACGCATCCAATACTGCATCGCTTTCTCGCTCTCCCGCGCGTCACGATGGTCCTTCCACGCGAATTGCGTGACCAGGCCATCCACGGGAGAATAGCCGCGTTTGCGCCAGAAGCCGTCGAGCGGCACGTAGTCCGGCGGACGATCCGGATGATCGGGCGGGCGAACGACGGCTGCAAACGTGGCCCATGCCGCATTGCACTGCTTCGCCTGCGCTTCGCGATGGTCGAAAAAGGCATGGCCTATCCCCTGCCCGCGATACTCGCGCAGCAGGACGGACTCGCCGAAATAGAAAAGCCGCGAAGAATCGATGCCCCTTCCATCGAAAGGATCGCGAAACTCCGCCTTCTGAGCCGCCATCGGCGAGGCCGTCGCTGCCCCTACGATGCGGTTGCCATCAAATGCAGCGACGAGAATGCCCTCGGGCGCTGCCACGAATTCGCGCAGATAGTCGCCCTCGTAGGCTGGGTCGCCGTCATAAAGATAGGGCCACTCGGCGAAGACCGCGATGCGCAATGCGGCCAGATCGTCGATCGCCTCGAGAATCTGCGCGCCCGTCAGGGCCTTGATGGCTATCGTCATGTCGCTGGCGTGTTCCCTCAGGTCATTGCCATGATCAGCCAGTCTGCCACAAGCGCCGGTCGCACCCGCCCCTCGATCTCGACACTGACCTTGAGGGTCTGGCGATACCGGCCCGGGCCCGTCCCGACAATCTCCGCAACGCTGAAATGACCGCGTACCCGGGCCCCGGACGAAACCGGCTCGAGAAAGCGCACGCGATCAAGCCCATAGTTGAACCCCTTGGTAATCCCTGGAAGCCTGGGCGTCTGCGCGCGTTCCAGAAGGACCGAAAGCAGCGAGAGCGAGAGAAAGCCATGAGCGATGGTGCCTTCCAACCCGACCGACCGCGCCGCATCTTCGTCCACATGCAGGAACGTCCAGTCCTGCGTGACATCGGCAAACCTGGATATCATCGACTGGTCGACGGTCAGCCAGTCGGAAACGTATGTCCTGCCTAGGCTTTGCGCGATCCAGTCTTGCACGGCATCGGCGGTGTTCGTCTTCAATGCTACCGGCTCCCTTCTGGGCCGCGACCTTGCCTCCTTGCGCGGCTGTCCTCAAGTGTGAAGCCGCGCAGTTTGCTTTTGATCGGGCTTGCATTATATGCGCGAAGCGAACGCCCCGGCCCGCGCAGTCGTGAAAGCGACTCCATCGTGCCGGGGTTTGTACTTTTACCGTATCAAGGACGAATCCGATGTCCCGTCGCCGCCAGATCTACGAAGGCAAGGCCAAGATCCTTTATGAGGGCCCCGAGCCCGGCACGCTGATCCAGTACTTCAAGGACGATGCCACTGCGTTCAATGCGCAGAAGAAGGGCACGATCCAGGGCAAGGGCGTGATCAACAACCGCATCAGCGAGTATGTCTTCACGCGCCTCAACCATATCGGCGTTCCCAACCACTTCATCCGCCGCCTCAACATGCGCGAGCAGCTCGTGCGCCAGGTCGAGATCATTCCGATCGAGGTCGTCGTGCGCAACGTGGCCGCTGGTTCGATCTCCAAGCGTCTCGGCATTCCCGAGGGCGAACCGCTGCCCCACACGCTGATCGAGTACTACTACAAGGACGACGCGCTGGGCGATCCGCTGATCGCCGAAGAGCACATCGCGTGCTTCGGCTGGGCCAACAACGAGGAGATGCAGGACATCTCCGCCATGGCCATCCGCGTGAACGATTTCATGTGCGGCATGTTCGCGGCGATCAACATCCGCCTCGTGGACTTCAAGCTCGAGTTCGGACGCATCTGGGACGGCGACTACAGCCGCGTGATCCTCGCCGACGAAATCAGCCCCGACGGCTGCCGCCTGTGGGACATGGCAACCGGCGAAAAGCTGGACAAGGACCGCTTCCGCCGCGACCTCGGCGGTGAGGAAGAAGCCTACCAGGAAGTCGCGCGCCGCCTCGGCCTGCTGCAGGACGATAACGGCCCGAGCGAAGTCTTCGATCTCTCGAAGCACCGCAAGCTGCGCGGCAAGTAACCGGCCACGCGCCTCGATCGGGGCGCTGACAAAGCCTTTCAGGGTCCGGAACGCGGTGGCAATCGCGATCCGGGCCCTTGTTATATGCGCGCCGCTGGGGCAGGTCTGGGCGCGATGAGAGGACTCCTGATTGCGCTTCTCCTGCTCCTGCCGGCCCCGCTGGCAGCCCGGGAGAACACGCCCCCCCGCGACGACACTTCCTGGGCCTTCGAGGCCAGCGACATTCCGCTCGATCCGGACTATCGCTTCGGGCGCCTCGCCAACGGCATGCGTTACGTCGTCCGGCACAATGCCACCCCTGCCGGGACCGGCGTGGTGCGCATGCTGGTCGAAGCCGGCTCGCTCGACGAAAGCGACAGCGAACAGGGCTACGCCCACTTCGTGGAGCACATGGCCTTCAACGGCAGCAAGCGCGTGCCCGAAGGCGAGATGATTCCCCTGCTCGAGCGCGACGGCCTCGCCTTCGGCGCGGACACCAATGCCTCGACCAGCTTCGACCGCACGATCTACAAGCTGGACCTGCCGCGCAGCGATTCCGCCCTGCTCGACACGGCGCTGATGCTCATGCGCCAGACCGCCAGCGAACTGACCATCTCGCAGGGCGCAGTAGAGCGCGAGCGCGGCGTCGTTCTGTCCGAAATGCGCGATCGCAACACCTTCGGTTTTCGCAATGCGGTCGACGGGCTGAAGTTCTTCTACCCCGGCTCGCTCTATGCCAATCGCCTGCCGATCGGCACGGCACAGACACTCAATGCCGCCACGTCCCAAAGCCTGCGCGCCTTCTACCACCGCGAGTATGTGCCTGCGCACGTTACCGTTGTCGTCGTAGGGGATTTCGACATCGACGAGATGGTCGCCGGCATACAGCGCCATTTCGGAGACTGGCAGGCCGAACCGTCCGAGCCGCAGCCCGATGCCGGACCGATTCGGGCGAAAGACAAGAGCCGCACGGAAATCTACGTCGACCCTGCCCTTTCCGAGCGGATAACCGCGCTGCGCAACGGCCCCTGGCTCTACGAACCCGACAGCGTGAAGCAGCGGCAGGAAAACCTGCTGCGCTCGATCGGCTACGACATCGTCAATCGCCGCCTCCAGCGCCTCTCGCGCCAGGCGTCCCCGCCTTTCCGAGGCGCCGGGTTCGGCACCGGCGACGTTTTTGAAACCGCGCGCTCGACGCGCCTCATAGTCGATACCGTCGATGGCAAGTGGCGCGAGGGACTTCAGGCCGCCGTGGCTGAATATCGCCGCGCCCTCGCCTACGGTTTTGCCTCCTCCGAAGTCGCCGAGCAGGTGGTCTCGATCCGCAACACCCTGGTCGATGCCCTGGGCTCGGCCGACACGCGCAGCAACCCCGCGCTCGCCGAGTCCGCGCTGGCGCTCGTCACCGACCGGACAGTGCCCTCCACGCCCAAAACCGTGCTGCAACGCTTCGAGGCCTTTGCTCCGCAGATAACCCCCGAAGCCGTCCTCGCCGCGCTTGAGCGCGAAGCGATCCCGCTCAGGAAACCGCTTTTGCGTTTCGAAGGCCGGATCGCGCCCGAAGGCGGCGGCGAAGCGCTGCGGGAGAGCTGGAAACAGGCGATGAAGGCCCCGGTCGAGCGCAGCGATACCACCGCGCTCAGCGATTTCGGCTACACCGACTTCGGCGCTCCGGGAGAAGTGGTCAGCGACCGGATCGGGCCCGAACTCGGCATCCGCGAGATCCGCTTCGCCAATGGCGTAATGCTCAATCTCAAGCGCACCGACATCGAAAGGGACAAGGTGCGCGTCAGCATCAGCATCGATGGCGGCGACAAGCTCGATACCAGGAGCGACCCGCTGGCGACGGAAATGGTCTCCTATCTCGACGAAGGCGGGCTCGGGAAGCACAGCCGCGACGATCTCGATACGATCTTCGCCGGACGGACTGTCGGCTTCGGCCTCACCAGCGCGGATGCAAGCTTCGACGGACGCTACCAGACCACGCCGCGTGACCTCGAGCTGCAGCTTGACCTCATCGCCGCGCTCATCACCGACCCCGGCTATCGCCCGGAGGGCGCGGTGCAGTACCGCCAACAGGTGAACAACTATTTCGCCCAGCTGCGGGCCACCCCGGCTTCGGCCCTGAGCGCGGACCTCGGCGCGATCCTTTCGGACAAGGATCCGCGCTTCAGCCTGCAGCCGGTCGACGCCTATCGCCACCGCACTTTCGACGAACTCAAGCGCGACATCGGCGACAGACTTGCCCACGGCGCCATCGAACTGGGCATCGTCGGCGACATCGACGAGGACAAGGCTATCGCTCTTGTCGCCCAAACGCTGGGGGCGCTGCCGCCGCGCGAAGCGGCATTCCGCGACTATGCGAACCAGCCGCCGCGCACCTTTACGCCAGATCGGGAACCGCGCGTCCTGCGACACACCGGCGCATCCGACCAGGCATTGCTGCGGTTGACCTTCCCCACCCGCGACGACAGCGACCCGCAGCAGACGCTCGAGCTGGAACTGCTCGAACGGGTCATGCGCATTGAGCTGACCGACGAATTGCGCGAAGCGCTGGGCAAGACCTATTCGCCTTCGGCCAGCAGCAATCTCTCGCGCGAGTGGAAGGGATACGGCACGTTCTCGATCAACGCCTCGGTCGACGTGGCGGATGTCGCGGCGACCCGCAAGGCGATCCAAAAGGTTCTCGCCGCACTAAGCTCAGCACCGGTCAGCGACGACATCCTGACCCGGGCGCGCCAACCGCTCTACGAAGCCTTCCAGAACGCCTTGAAGACAAACACCGGGTGGCTCTCACTGGTCGATCGCGCCCAGTCGGAAAGCGACCGGATCGACCGCTTCGTCAAGGCGCGCGAGCGCCTGATGGCGCTCACCGCCGCCGATGTCGAGGCGACGGCCAAGCGCTACCTCCAACCGGATGCCGGCGTGGAAGTGCTGGTCCTTCCGGAAGGCGTCGATCCGCCCAAGCCCTGATCTGCAACGGAACCGCGCCTGTTGGCTCAGCGCACAGAGGCGGTTCCCAGATAGTCAAGCGCGGGAATGAGCTGGTCGAAGTGATCGATCACCGCATTGGCACCCAGCTCGCGGGGCGGCTTGTCGCAGAAGCCAAAGCTCACCGCGACGCAGGGTAGCCCCGCCGCGGCAGCCGCGCCGGTATCGTAAGTCGTATCGCCGACATAGACAGCGCGCGCCTCCTGCCGCGAGACACCGGCCCGGTCGAGCATCTCGTAGATGAGATCGGGGTTGGGCTTGGCCTTGCCCGGCCCCAGCGTATCGCCGCCGATGACCGTGAAGAAGCGATCCGACAGGCCAAGCTCGTCGAAGATCCGCACGGCGAAGCGCTCAAGCTTGTTGGTCACCACCGCGATCTTCACGCCGCGCGCAGCCAGACCGTCCAGCATTTCGAGTCCGCCCGGGAACAGGCGCGTCTCGACCGCGATATTGGCCTCGTAGAAATCGAGCAGGATGCGGTGCAATTCGTCGAAACGCGCATCGGAAACCGGCTCCCCGGTAACCTCCAGCGCGCGGGCGAGCATCTTCTTCGCTCCGCCGCCGATCAGGTCACGCACTTCGGACGACGGGATCGCCTGCCTGCCCTCCAACGAGATCGCGTGGTTCACTGCCGCTGCCAGATCCCCGTGACTGTCGAGAAGGGTTCCGTCGAGGTCGAACCCGACGATATCGAATGGAAATGTGCTCATCGCGTCCCCAGTTAAGACTTGATGTGGAAACCGCAACATTTTGCTGGCACATGAGCGCCATGGCCGAAGACTCATCCCCCCTCGCCCCGCTCGCGGTCGTTGTCCTTGCCGCCGGCAAGGGCACCCGCATGAAGAGCAACCTGCACAAGGTCCTGCACCCCATTGCGGGCAGGCCGATGCTGGAGCATCTCATGGCCAGCGCGGCCGAACTCTCCCCGCAGCGGCAGGTCGTCGTGGCCGGGCACGGGCTGGAGCAGCTTGAAAAGGCCCTGGGCGAAAGCGTGACTTTCGCAGTGCAGGAGCCGCAGCTGGGCACCGGCCATGCCGTCCAGCAGGCACAGGGCGCTCTGCAGGGCTTCGACGGCGATGTCCTGATCCTTTACGGCGATGTGCCTTTCGTGCGCACCGAAACGATGCGCGCCATGATCGAACGCCTTCACGCAGAGGATTCCCCGGCGGTCGTAGTGCTCGGTTTCGAGCCGGAAGATCCTCTGCAGTACGGCCGGGTGCTCGCCCACGACGATGGCCGCATCGCAATGATGGTCGAGTACAAGGACGCAACCGATGAGCAGCGCGCCTGCCGCCTGTGCAACTCCGGCCTCATGGCGGTGAAGTCGGCGGACCTGTTCGACCTGCTCTCACGCGTGGGCAACGACAATGCGCAAGGCGAGTACTACCTCGTCGACATCGTCAATGTCGCCACGCTCGAGGGCCGCACCTGTGCGGTCATCACCACGGACGATCCGGACGAAGTGGGCGGCATCAACAGCCGCGGCGAACTGGCCGAGGCCGAAGCACGCTGGCAGGCCCGTCGCCGCAAGGACGCCATGGCCGATGGCGTGACGCTTGCCGCGCCGGAAACGGTGTTCTTCGCATGGGATACGCAGCTTGGCCGCGACGTCACGATCGAGCCCAATGTGGTCTTCGGCCCTGGCGTGACGGTCGCCGACGATGTCACCATTCGCGCCTTCTCGCACCTGGAAGGCGCAACGCTGGAAAGCGGGGTCGAGATCGGCCCCTACGCCCGCCTGCGCCCCGGTGCGGTGCTCAAGTCCGGCTCCAAGGTCGGCAACTTCGTCGAGATCAAGAAGGCGGTGCTGGGCGAAGGCGCCAAGGCCAATCACCTCAGCTACCTGGGCGATGCAGAGATCGGCGCGGGCGCAAACATCGGCGCGGGTACGATCACCTGCAACTACGACGGCTACTTCAAGCACAAGACTGTGATCGGCGAGCGCGCCTTCATCGGCTCGAACAGCGCCCTGGTCGCCCCGCTCCAGATCGGCGCGGATGCTATCGTCGCGGCCGGCAGCGCAGTCACGCGCAACGTCGCCCCGGGCGAACTGCGCCTCGTGCGCGGGGAACAGCTGGTCAAGCCCGGCTGGGCAGACCGCTTTCACGATACGATGAAGAAGAAGAAGGCCGAGCAGAAAAAGTAGTTCCGCCCGGCCTCCGGAGCTGAATTACGAACCGATTGCCTTCTGCCGGGCGATATGTCCCAGTTCGATGCTGGCGGCCTTGTTCCCAGGCTCGAATTCCAGCGACTGCCTGAACGAATTCTCGGCCGCTTCGAGGTTGCCGAGCATCATCTGGTTGTAGCCGATCCCCCGCAGCGCCCGCGCGGCAAGGTCGGCGTCAGGCCCAGCCGGGTTCTTGTCGGTCACGTTCCAGGCGCGCAGGAACAGTTCGAGCGAAGTCTTCCAGTCGCGGCGCGACTTGTAGAGTTCGGCATATTCGTTGGCGTAATGCGCATCGAAGGGCGCCAGTTCGGTCGCGCGGCGCAGTTCCGCTTCGGCCAGATCGCCGCGCCCCATGTCGATCAGGGCATAGCCCTTGCCGAAGTGCGCATCGCACACCGCAGCATCGATCAGCACGGGGCTTGTACCCGAAGCACCGGTCGCGGTCGTGATCTTCGAGGCATCACGTTCATCGCGCGCGCAGAAGCGCGGACGCGGATCGCCCAGGTGCCTGCGGTCCGCCGCAGAAATCACCGCGTCGAATTCTGCAATCGCCTTCTTCAGCTTGCCCGCGCGTATGAAGCCGAAGCCTGCCGAAGTGCGCTGCTTGTCCATGACATTGGGCGCAACCACCAGCTGGCTGACTTCGCCCAGATGGCCCGGCGAAACCGATTCGGCACGCGCCGGGAACGACCCTGCAGCCGCACCGACCGCCATGACCATGCACATTCCGGGAATTAAGGCCTTCCAGTGGTTCATGCTTTCATCCTCACCCAAATGCGCCGCGCACCTTTTGGAGGTCGACGAATCCGCTGAAATGCCGCGCACCTTGTTAGTGGTCGACGAACTGCAAAGCGTATCCGATGAACGCGGTTTGACAAGGATAATCGCTCACCCCAAACCCGGGTTCCAGCAATTCACCCCCAAAGGAGGCATCATGTCCGGCAGTCCCTGGAGCCATTCGCGCAGTTCTTCGATTTCCGACGACGTCGACTTCGAGATCAAGGGCCAGGAACTCCAGTTCGTCGAGATCGAGCTGGATCCCGGCGAAAGCGCCGTGGCCGAAGCGGGTGCGATGGTCTGGAAGGATGCCCCTATCGAGATGTCGACCGTGTTCGGAGACGGTTCGGGCGGCGAAGGCAGCGGCTTCATGGGCAAGCTGCTCGGCGCAGGCAAGCGCCTCGTTACCGGCGAAAGCCTGTTCACGACCGTCTTCACCCATCACGGCAAAGGCAAGGCGCGCGTCGCCTTCGCCGCTCCCGTGCCCGGCGCCATTCTCCCGATCAAGCTGGACGACGTCGGCGGGCGCCTGATCTGCCAGAAGGACGCCTTCCTCGCCGCGGCTCGCGGCGTCTCCATCGGCGTCCACTTCCAGCAGCGGATCATGACCGGCCTGTTCGGCGGCGAAGGCTTCATCATGCAGAAGCTGGAAGGCGATGGCTGGGTCTTCGTGCAGATGGGCGGCACGGTGATCGAGCGCGAGCTGGCCGCGGGCGAAGAACTTCACATCGACACCGGCTGCGTGGCCGCATTCACATCGGGCATCGATTTCGACGTGATCCGCGCCGGCTCGGTCAAGTCGATGATCTTCGGCGGCGAAGGCGTGTTCTTTGCGCGCCTGCGCGGCCCCGGCAAGGTCTGGGTCCAGTCCCTGCCTTTCTCGCGCCTCGCCGGTCGGATGCTGGCGGCCGCCGGTTCGCGCGGGGGACAGAACCGGGGTGAAGGGTCGATCCTGGGCGGCCTTGGCGACCTGCTCGACGGCGACTGAGCGAACTTTCCACCGCTCGCTTGCGAAGGTCGGCGGCTAAACCGATTTTCAAGCTTGTCCATTGCAGGACGGAGCGCCATCTGCTGGACCAGCAAGGCTGGGTCCAGCGACAACAACATTCATCCGGAACAAGGCGGCAAGCGCGGCACATGTGTGGAATCATCGGTATCGTCGGCAAGGAAGAGGTTGCAGAGCGCCTGGTGGACGGCCTCAGGCGCATGGAATACCGCGGCTATGACAGTGCAGGTGTCTGCACCGTTCACGATGGCCAGTTGATCCGCCGCAGGGCTGAGGGCAAGCTTCTCAATCTCGTCAAGGAACTGGCCGTCGATCCTGCGCCGGGCCTCGTCGGCATTGCCCACACCCGCTGGGCCACCCACGGCGCGCCGACCACGGTCAATGCCCATCCCCATGCGACCGGGGAACTGGCACTCGTCCACAACGGCATCATCGAGAACTTCCGGCCCTTGCGCGAAGCGCTCGTCGCGCGCGGACGCAAGTTCGAGAGCCAGACCGATACCGAAGTGGTCGCGCACCTCGTCTCCGAACTGGTCGAGGCCGGCCAGTCGCCGCAGGAAGCGGTCAGGGCAGCCCTTCCGCAGCTGCGCGGCGCCTTCGCGCTTGCCATCGCCTTCCGCCGCTTCCCCGACATGCTGATCGGCGCCCGCCTCGGCTCGCCCCTCGTCGTTGGCTATGGCGAGGGTGAGACCTACCTGGGCTCCGACGCGCTGGCGCTGGCCCCGCTCACCCAGCGCATTTCCTACCTCGAAGAGGGCGACTGGGTCGTCATCACCCGCGAGGGCGCACAGATCTACGACGTCGAAGGCCATGCGGTGGAGCGCGAGATCGTAACCTCCGGCGCTTCGGCCGTGGCGATCGAGAAGGGCAACTACCGCCACTTCATGCAGAAGGAGATCTTCGAGCAGCCGACCGTCGTTGCCCAGACCCTGCGCAGCTATATCCGCCAGATCGACCACTCCGTCGCCTTGCCCCAGATCGATTTCGACGTCACCAGCGTCAACCGCATCACCATCGTCGCCTGCGGCACCAGCTATTACGCCGGCATGGTCGCGAAATACTGGATAGAGCATTTCGCGCGCCTGCCGGTGGACATCGATGTCGCCAGCGAGTTCCGCTACCGCGAACCGGTGCTGGAGCCGGGCGGGCTGGCCCTGTTCATTTCGCAGTCCGGCGAAACCGCCGATACGCTCGCCGCGCTGCGCCACTGCAAGGAGGCGGGCCAGAAGATCGCCGTCGTCGTCAACGTGCCGACCAGCACGATGGCGCGCGAGGCCGACCTGCTTCTGCCCACCCATGCCGGTCCGGAAATTGGCGTTGCCTCGACCAAGGCCTTCACCTGCCAGCTTGCCGTGCTCGCCGCCCTCGCCGCACATCTTGCGGTCAAGCGCGGGCGCATGGCACGCGAGGAGGAGATGGAAGTCGTCAATCATCTCGTCGAAACGCCTGCCTGCCTCAACGCTGCGCTGGCCCATGACGAGGAAATTGCCGAGATGGCGCACCTCATCGCCCCGGCGCGCGACGTGCTTTACCTGGGGCGCGGACCGGACTTCCCGCTTGCCCTCGAAGGGGCGCTCAAGCTCAAGGAAATCAGCTACATCCATGCCGAAGGCTATGCCTCGGGCGAGATGAAGCACGGTCCGATCGCGCTGATCGACGATGCCGTCCCGGTGATTGTCCTCGCCCCTTCCGGGCCGCTCTTCGAAAAGACCGTCAGCAACATGCAGGAAGTGCGCGCCCGCGGCGGCAAGGTCGTGCTGATTTCCGACAGGGAGGGCATCGAGGAAGCCGGCGAAGGCTGCATCGCGACGATAGAGATGCCCAAGGTCCACCCGCTGATCGCGCCGCTGGTCTATGCTGTGCCGGTCCAGTTGCTCGCGTACCACGTCGCCTGCGTAAAGGGCACCGACGTCGACCAGCCCCGCAATCTCGCCAAGAGCGTAACCGTCGAATAACGGCCGTTCGTGGAAATAATTCAGGCCCTGGCGACTGATCGTACGACTTTTACCCTGTAATAACACTTGGTCGGTTATTGCAGGGGAGTGAACACGCACACGTCCACCTACTGCGCCATGCCACGGGAACTGCCAGTATTGGCGGTGCTCGGCCTATCGGATCCGGACGACGGCGATTGGAGTCGGCTGCGGGGAATACAGTATTCCTGCCTCGGCCACTCCACTTTCGCGCGGGTCACGACGCAGATCTCCGCCATGCTCGCAACCGCGGCGCTCGTCTTCGGGCAAGTGCCGATGGCAGCTGTCGCGGTCTGGATCGCAGTGGCCTGCGTCACGCTCTGGCGAGGGGTCCGCATAGACCGCACGCTCATCGACGCGGACAAGCGCCGCATCTCGCGCGACGAAGTCCACGCGCAGATGATCAGCTCCATTCTCAACGGCCTGGCCTGGTCCGTCCCGATCGGCGGCCTCGGCTTCTTCGTCGACGCGCAGACGCAAGTGAAGCTGTGGATCGTGCTGGCCATGCTGATGACAGCATCGGCCGTGCTGCTGCCCGCTGTACCGCTAGGAACCTTGCTGTTCACCGGAATCACCGGCGCTACCGCCATCGTGTTCTTCCTGAGCCGCGGCATGTTCGACATGGCCGCGGTCAGCATCGCCTTCTCGGGAATCGTGATTGCTGCCGCCATCGAGAGCGCGCGGCGCCACGTCACTACCAAGATCGCCGAAGCCGGCATTGTCGAAAAGGACGAAGTCGTCTCGATGCTGCTGCGCGAGTTCGAGGAAGGCGAGGCAGACTGGCTCTGGCAGATCGATACCGCACGCCGCGTGCGGTCGGTCTCACCGCGCTTCGCCTTTGCCCTGGGCATGGATGCCAAGGAGATCGAGGGGCAGCCCCTGATCCAGCTCATCGCCGGATCGGCGTGGGAAAGCGGCCAGTTCTCGACCAGCCTCCACGACCTTGCCGAGCGCATCAAGCGGCGCGAGAACTTCAACAACCTGCTGGTGCGCGTGACGATCCACGGCCAACCGCGCTGGTGGGAGCTTTCCGGCACGCCCAAGCTCGACGAAAAGGGCAATTTCGACGGCTTCCGCGGCGTCGGCTCCGACGTCACCGAAGCGCGCGAGAATTCCGACAAGATTGCCTGGCTCGCGCGTTACGACACGCTCACCGGCCTGCCCAACCGCATGATGCTCACCGAAGCGCTGGGCGACGCGCTCGACTACGCGGACAAGTGGCGCACGCGCTGCGCCTTCCTGATGATCGACCTCGATCGCTTCAAGGCGGTCAACGATTCGCTGGGCCATCTCGTCGGCGACCAGTTGCTGGCCCGGGTATCGGAGCGACTCAAGGAGCAGATGACCGACAACGAACTGTGCGGCCGCCTTGGCGGCGACGAGTTCGCCATCGTCATCCGCGACGCTTCGGACCTTGCCCATATCGACCGTGTCGCCGAACGCGTCATCAAGCGCCTCTCACAGCCCTACGAAGTCGATCACCACACTCTCTACGTCGGCGCCTCGGTCGGCTCTGCGATCGGCCCGCGCGACGGCTCGACTGTCGAGACCCTCATGCGCAATGCCGACCTGGCGCTCTACCGCGCCAAGGATACCGGGGGTAACGAGCACTTCACTTACGAACCGGCCCTTCACGCCCATGCCGAGGAGCGGCGCAAGCTGGAATTCTCCCTGCGCCGCGCCCTCGAACGAGACGAATTCAAGGTCGTGTACCAGCCCGTCGTCGCGGCAGACACCGAGGGCGTCGTCAGCTTCGAAGCGCTGCTGCGCTGGGAAAGCAAGGATCACGGCAGCGTCAGCCCAGCCAAGTTCATCCCGCTGGCGGAGGATACCCGCCTCATCGTGCCGATCGGGGAATGGGTGCTCCGGGAAGCCTGCAAGGAAGCGATGAACTGGCCCGACCACATCCGCGTGGCGGTGAATGTTTCGGGCGAACAGCTCCTCGACCAGAACTTCGTGGCCAGCGTGGTCGGTGCGCTCCAGCACAGCGGGCTCAGCCCGAACCGGCTCGAGATCGAGGTGACCGAGAGCATCTTCCTGCGCGACACGACCATGGCCAATGCCGCGCTGGAGGAAGTCATGGCGCTGGGCTGCGGCATCGCGCTCGATGACTTCGGGACCGGCTATTCCTCGCTGGGTTACCTGCGCAAGCTGCGCTTCTCCACGATCAAGGTCGACCGCATGTTCGTGCAGGGCGCCGCCACGGGCAATCCCGAGAGCCTGGCGATCATCCGCGCCGTCGTCGCCATGGCGGACAGCCTCGGCATGTCGACAACCGCCGAAGGCGCCGAGACCCAGAAAGAGGTCGACATGATCCGGCAGCTCGGCTGCCGCAAGATCCAGGGCTATTTCTTCGGTCGCCCGATGGCCCCCGAAGATGCAATTGCACTATTCGGCAGCCCGGCCAATCCACGACAGAGCGCGGCCTGAGCGGATCACCCGCGCGCAGCGGCAACAGCACCGGAATAGCGCTCAGGTCCTGCCAGCGCTTGCAGCCAAAGGCCCAAGACCAAGCCGACTGCCCCGGAACACGCCCGGGACGCCGGCCTGCCTGGCGATCAGGCGCCGACCAAGCCCCTGATAGCGCTTTCGAACAATGCGCGACCATCGGTGCCACCGTGGGTAGCCTCGATGGCACGTTCGGGGTGCGGCATCATGCCCAGCACGTTGCCGGCATCGTTGAGCACGCCGGCGATCTGCCGGGCCGAACCGTTGACGTCCTCGGCATAGCGGAAGGCCACGCGGCCCTCGCCCTCGAGACGGTCGAGCGTCGCTTCGTCGGCGAAGTAGTTGCCGTCGTGGTGGGCGACCGGAATGAGGATTTCCTGTCCCGCTTCATAGCCGCTGGTGAACAGCGACTGCGCGTTTTCGACCTTGAGGCGAACGTCGCGGCAGACGAAGCGGATCACCGAGTTGCGCAGCAGCGCACCGGGCAGCAGCCCGCTTTCGGTCAGGACCTGGAAACCGTTGCAGACGCCGAGCACCGGAACGCCGCGACCGGCAGCCTCGATGACGGCGCGCATCACCGGCGAGCGCGAGGCAATCGCACCGCAGCGCAAGTAGTCGCCATAGGAAAAGCCGCCCGGCAAGGCGATGAAGTCCAGTCCCTCTGGCAGGTCGGCGTCACCGTGCCAGACGCGATGCGGCGCGGTGCCCGAAACCTTCTCCAGCGCGTCCGCCATGTCGCGGTCGCAATTGGAGCCGGGAAAGGTGATGACGGCGGAGCGGAAGTTCATGCGGCGACCTTCTCGATGCGGTAGTTCTCGATCACCATGTTGGCGAGGAGCTTGCGGCACATGTCGTCGAGCGCTTCGTCGCTGACGTTGTCGGCAACGTCGAGCTCGATCAGGCGGCCGGCGCGGACGTCGTTCACTCCCGAGAAGCCGAGGCCTTCGAGCGAGTGATGAATCGCCCGACCCTGCGGATCGAGGACACCGGGCTTGAGGCTGACGTGGACGCGGACTTTCATCGCGGGGGCCTTTCGCTTGGGCGGTCTGGTCAAATGCAATCCCGCTTCGCGCGGAATCGCCGGATTCGTTCGGACCGCCTATGGCCCCGAGAACGCGCGGGAGCAAGCGGCAGCACGCGCTTCATGGGCAAGCTTTGCAATTGAACCGCGCCGCGCAACCTGCCATCTCGCGGCAAGCCCCCTCAAGCGCCAAGCCGGAGTGCCAAGAATATGCCCATTTCGTTCGAAGGACAGGTCGCAATCGTGACCGGTGCGGGCAATGGACTGGGACGCGCCTATGCCCTCGAACTGGCGCGGCGCGGCGCGAAAGTCGTGGTCAACGACCTCGGCGGCGAGCGCGACGGGCGCGGCCACTCCGACGCCGCACTGGCGGTGGTCGAGGAAATTCGCGTAGCTGGCGGCGAGGCCATGGCCGACGGCGGCGACGTTTCGGACTTCGCCCAGATGGAAGCGATGGTCGCGCGCACCAGGGAAGCATGGGGCGGCGTCCATGTCCTGATCAACAATGCCGGGATCCTGCGCGACCGCACATTCGCCAAGATGGACCCGGCCGATTTCGAGCTGGTCGTGCGCGTCCACCTGCTGGGCAGCGCCTTTGCGACCAAGGCGGTTTGGGAAACCATGCGCGAGCAGCGCTACGGCCGCGTTCTGATGACGACTTCGTCCTCCGGTCTTGGCGGCAACTTCGGCCAGGCCAACTACGGCGCGGCCAAGGCCGGCGTTCTCGGCCTCGCCCGTACCTTGCGCATGGAAGGCGCCAAGTACGACATCCGCGTCAACTCCATCGCCCCGACGGCGGGCACGCGCATGACCGCCGACATCTTTCCCGATGAAGCCTATAATGCTTTCGTTCCGGAAGCCGTGGTGCCCGCCGCCCTCTTCCTCGTATCGAAGGATGCGCCAAGCGATGCCATCGTGGGTGCGGGTGGCGGCGTCTACCAGGGCGCCTTCATCACCATGAACGACGGCGTCCTGCTGCCCGAGGCAGAGCGGACCGTCGAAGGATTCGCAGCGGCCTGGGAACGTATCCGCGACCGGCGCGGCGACCGTGTCTTCGACAACGGCATGGAGCAGTCGCATCATGCGATGGCGATGCTGTCAGGCAAGCGCGGCTGAGAACGGGAGCAAAACAGCCCCCTGCCCTCAATCCTCGACGACCTTGAGGAGCTTGCGTTCGAGGGGGCTGAGAATGCCGGCCAGTTCATGCCCGCGCTTGAGCACTTGCCCGGCCTCGCCGAACAATGTCCACATGCCCTGCTTTGCGCGCAGTGCCGGGCGCTTCTCCAACCGCGCCTGCGGGCGTTCTGCAGCGCGGCGAAAGGCGCTGAAATTCGCGGCGTCCTTGCCGAAGTCCATGGCGTAGTCGCGCCACAGTCCGGCCGCGACCATGCGCCCGTAAAGATCCAGAATGCGCATCAGCTCGTCGCGCTCAAACCCCACCTGCAGAGGCTTGCGCCCGGGGAATGCAACGACACTGCCGTGATGGGAATTCAGTCCGGCCGGCCCAACCGACATTCAGCTCAAACGCCCTTGCATGCCGGTTCGGTCGACTTAGCGGCCTCATCACGTTCGGCCATGAGCGCCTCGACTTGCGCTCGCAGGGCATCGATCTGCTCTTCGAGCTGGTCGACGCGCTGGTTGGGCGCAGGTTCGCACGGTTCCTTGCAGGGCGTGCCGTAAGGCATGAAATCCTTGGCGTAAGTCTCTGCGGCGACAAGGGTCGAGCGCGCCTTGACGCCGATCATGGTCGCGCCATCGGGCACGCTCTCGGTCACGACGGCGCTGGCGCCGATGCGGGCGCGCTTGCCGATGGTCACCGGACCGATGATCTGGGCCCCGGAGCCGACGATGACATTGTCCTCCAGCGTGGGATGGCGCTTGCCGCCCTTGCCGTTCGTCGGGTTGGAACCGCCAAGCGTGACGCACTGGTAGATGGTGACGTTGTCACCGATCACGGCCGTCTCGCCGATCACGGTGAAACCGTGGTCGATGAAGAAGTTCTTGCCGATGGTCGCGCCCGGGTGGATGTCGATCGCGGTCATGAACCGGGAGAGGTGATTGACCGCGCGCGCGAGGAAGAACAGGCGCGCATTGAACAGGCGATGCGCGATCTTGTGCCAGAACAGCGCCCACACGCCGGGATAGAGCAGCACTTCCCAACGCGAACGAGGCGCAGGATCGCGCGCCACGACAGAATCCAGATATCGGACAAGATTACCGAGCATTGCCCGAATCTCCCATCAATTCGCCTGCAAGGCAAGCATCGTAGAGCAGACCTAGTTCCCGAGGCCTTCCGGAGCACCGCCTTTAGTCTCGATCAAGGCTTCGCGCCAGATGGCCAGTGTGGGGGCCTGCTTGCGTTCCAAACTGAGCCGATCGATCGCTTCGACCAGCCGTTCGACCCCCAGATGGCTACGCTCGCACCGTGGTACAAGATAATCGGTTGCGGAATGGTCAAGAACGAGGCCGCGCATCTCGGCGTGGACTTCCATCAAGGCGGCCAGCATCTCGTCGTCCGGCACGTCGATTTCGAGGTCAAGTGCGGCTCCCAATCGCGAATTGAGGTCCGGCAGGCTGACTTTCCAGGCTCCTTCGCCATTGCCGCGCGGTCGGTTGCTGACGATGAGCAGGGGCCGTCCGCTCTCCTGCGCACGGTTCCAGCGGTGGAACAGCGCGTCCTCGTCGACCGTGTCGGCATCGTCGACGACATCGCCCACGCCCGAATCGGCAAACCAGCTGGCAAGCAGCGACTTGCCCGAGCGCGGCGGTCCGGTGAGGATCGCGGTATGGAATGGCCAGTTGCCCGGTTCCGACATCGCGTCGATCACGGACGCATTGGCATTGCCCACGACGATGCGCGGGGGCCTGTCCCGATTGGATGAAAGCGGTAATGCAATCTGCCTCATGCCCAAGGCCCGGTCCTAGCGGCTGATCCTCAGCGTGGAACCGCTGACAGAAACATTCCAGCCCTGCGCCTTCAGCGCCGCGGCAAGGCGTTCCGCCCCGCCCGTTGCGGAGACCCGCATGACCGAGGTTCCGCCGATGGCAAGGCTCACCGTAGCGGCCCCGCTCACGCCCGGCACGCCGCGAACGGCAGCCAGCGCCGCGTCGACCGCTCCCGCATCGGGCGTTGCGAACTGTACGGTCACCGTCTCGACCTGACCGGCAGCGACGCTTTCGGACGCGGCGCCCGAGATCGGCTGAGGCGTGAGAAGTTCTGGCGGCGGCGCGCCTTGGGGCATCAGCTTGTCGCGCAATTCGGCGAAAGCGCGGTCCAGCGTGAGGCGACCGGCGGTGATCGTCGGGTCGGGCTGCAGCAGCCCCTGATCGAGCGCACCGCGGTAGATGCCATCGATGCGCTGCACTGCCTTGTCGAGCATTTCAGGCAGCTGCTCTTCGCTTGCGGCCGTCATTTCAAAGCTGGAGAGGAACTTGTTGTCCGGGCCGTAACGCGCCGTGAACGTACCCTTCACCGGGCCGCCCGGCCACTGGCGCTCGAGCCGGGCCACCGGCACGATCACGTCAGCCGCATCGAACTGGTTGAGCACGTTGCGCCACCACAGGCGGCTGCGCCGGCCCGGCTGTCCCGCCGTGAGAATCAGCGATTCGCCACCCGCACCGGCGGGGCGTACGTAATCGATGGTGCTTTGCGCGGCCTGGAACTCGGCCCAGGCGCGCTGCCAGGCCCCGCGCACCTCGAAGACCTGACGCACACCGCCCGAGTAGAGCACGGGAATGACCAGCAGCGGCGCCGAACGGACCGTCGCACCGTCTCCGCCGACGAACTGGCCCGCCTTGGCCTTGTCGAAGATGACGCCCAGCGAGGCGATATAGCGGTGCGGACCGATCTGTTCGTGCTCGATCACCACGGACGAGACCATGGCATCGATCGATTCGACCGGCATGTCAGGACCGCCCAGCTTCTTCCAGGCTTCCTTTTCCGCCTCTTTCCATGCCTTTAGACGGGCATCGGCGCCGGTCTTGTCCGATACGTCGACCTTTATGCCGTTGACCTGAATATCCTCGGAATTGACGAGCGGGGCAATGCCCCGGTCACCATCGATCTGCGCGATCAGCGCCGAGCCGCCCGCCAGGGCGAGCACCGCCGCCGCCACGCCGCCGAGGATCAGGCCCTTGCGCCCAGCGGCGCCCTTGAGCGAACCGGTGCGGGCAAGCCGCCGGAATTTGTGGGAGATTGTCGTGGCCATTGTCAAAACCCGGGCCTTTTGCCCAAACGGCGAGCGAAATCCAAGCAGGAAAGCGACTGCCCCCGAACTTGGGCACGCCCGGCAGTTTTTGTGCGTCATTTTTGCGCCTCGGGCGTGACTCGAAACCAATTGCGCACTATGCGCGCGCAATGTCCGAAGATAACTCCTCGAAGAGCTATAGCTATGAGCAGGCCGGCGTTTCGATCGCGGCCGGCAACGCCCTTGTCAAAGCCATCGCCCCGCTGGCCAAAGCGACCGCCCGTCCCGGCGCGGACGCCGACCTCGGAGGGTTCGGAGGGTTCTTCGATCCACGCGCGGCCGGGTACAAGGACCCGCTCCTTGTCGCGGCGAACGATGGCGTGGGCACCAAGGTCAAGCTCGCCATCGATCACGACCGTCACGACCACATCGGCATCGACCTTGTCGCCATGTGCGTGAACGACCTCATCGTGCAGGGCGCGGAGCCCCTCTTCTTCCTCGACTACTTCGCTACCGGAAAACTCGAGAACGGCGTCGCCGAACGCGTCGTTGCCGGCATTGCCGAAGGCTGCAAGATGTCGGGCTGCGCCCTCATCGGCGGCGAAACGGCCGAAATGCCCGGCATGTATGCCGCTGGCGACTACGACCTTGCCGGCTTCTGCGTCGGCGCCGTCGAGCGCGGCGAGCAGCTGACCGGCGACAAGGTGGCCAGCGGCGACGTCCTGCTTGGCCTCGCGTCCTCGGGCGTGCACTCGAACGGCTATTCTCTGGTCCGCCGCCTTGCCGAGGACAAGGGCTGGAAGCTCGACCGCCCGGCCCTGTTCGATGCGGAAACCCTGCTGATCGACGCGCTGATCGCGCCGACGCGCATCTACGTGAAGAGCCTGCTGCCCTTCATCCGCTCGGGCCGCATCCACGCCCTTGCCCACATTACCGGCGGCGGCCTGCTGGAAAATATCCCGCGTGTCCTGCCCAAGGGCCTGCATGCGCGCATCGACGCAGGCGCATGGCTGCAGCCGCGCCTGATGGCGTTCCTCCAGGCCCAGGGCAACATCGAGCCCGGCGAGATGGCCCGCACCTTCAACTGCGGCATCGGCATGGTCCTTGCAGTGGCCGCCGACGACGCGGGCGCGCTGCAGGCCGAACTCGAAGCGGCGGGCGAAACCGTTCACGTCATCGGCGCGATCGAGCCGGGCGAGAAGGGTTGCACCGTGCAGGGCAAGGCCGAAGTCTGGTCCGCTCGTGAGAACTGGGAAGCGACTCACTTCGCTTGAGACCAAGGATGCTGGTATCCCTCCGGCCTGACGCGAACGGAAGTTTCGAATGAACCGCGAAAAGGTTGCCGTCCTCATTTCCGGCAGCGGCACCAACATGGCCGCCCTGCTTTACGCGAGCCGGGCCGAGGACTGTCCTTTCGAGATCGTCCTGGTCGCCTCCAACGACCCGGCAGCCAAGGGCCTCGTCCTCGCCGAAGCAGAAGGCGTGCCCACCTTCGCCCTTTCGCACAAGGGCATGGCGCGCGCGGAACATGACAAGGCAATGGACGCCGCGATCCGCGAATCGGGTGCGCAGTGGGTTGCCCTGGCCGGCTACATGCGCATCCTCACCCCGGAATTCGTCGCGGGGTGGGAGGGCCGCATGGTCAACATCCACCCGTCCCTGCTGCCCAAGTACACCGGGCTGCACACCCATGAGCGCGCCATCGAGGCGGGCGATTCGCATGGCGGCGTTACCGTGCACCTTGTCACCGCCGAACTCGACGACGGCCCGATCCTGGGCCAGACCCCGGTTGCGATCATTCCCGGGGATACGCCCGACAGTCTGGCCGCCCGCGTCCTGATCGCCGAGCACCAGCTCTACTCACGCTGCCTCGCGCGCCTCGTGACGGTCGAGCAGAGCGCGCAATAACCGCCTTTTGCGGCTCGGCATGAGCCTAACGCATGGCGACAAGTTGAAGCAATTGCACCGGCGCTGTGCCCGCGCTGATCTGCGCGGCGCCCGAGGTTATCACTGCTGCGATGAACGATGCGCCGGCTACAATGATGAATGTCCTGCCGATCAAAGCAAACCTCCTACAATTCGAATTCAATTAGCTAACACTTGATTAACCGAACGACAGGACGTGCCGCAAAGAAAAAGGCCGCCCAATTGGGCGGCCTTCATCCATCTTGCGAAGAATTAACCGTCGATCAGCCGACGATCTCTTCCGGCTTGAAGAAGTAGGCGATCTCGATCGCGGCGTTCTCATCCGAATCCGAACCGTGGACCGAGTTGGCTTCGATCGATTCGGCGTAGGTCTTGCGGATGGTGCCTTCGGCGGCATCGGCCGGGTTGGTGGCGCCCATGACGTCGCGGTTGCGCTTCACGGCATCTTCACCCTCGAGGACCTGGACCACGACCGGGCCCGAGATCATGAACGAGACGAGGTCGTTGAAGAACGGGCGTTCCTTGTGGACGGCGTAGAAGCCCTCGGCCTGTTCCTGGGTCATCTGGATGCGCTTGGAAGCGACGACGCGCAGGCCCGCTTCTTCCAGCATCTTGGTGACGCCGCCGGTCAGGTTGCGACGGGTGGCATCGGGCTTGATGATCGAAAAGGTGCGGGTAACCGCCATGTCTGGTTCCTTGCGAAGTATGGTATTTGGGAAAGTTGCGCGCGCCCCTAGCGGGGTTTCGGTTGCGCCGCAAGCACGCCTTTATCCGGCCTGGACCCAGCGGCCGCCTTCCTGCTTCCAGTAATAGTGCTCCACGCCTTCGCGAGAGCGCAGTTCGCGCCAGACGCCGCGGGCCTGCTGAACCGTCGATTCGTCGAAGAGGTAGAAGGTGCGCGCAAACGGTTCGCTGCCTTCACGCCACTGCCCGTCGGCGATGGCCATGAACTTCGCCCCGTTAGCCGGTTGCGGCGCATCGGACAGGAGGATCGGCTGGCGTTCCTCCTGTCCATCGCCAACCTCGCCATTGGCAAGGAACGTGTCGGGCGCGGCAGACCACAGGGCCTGCCGGATCCGCTTGCGCTGCTCGCCGTCAGCGGAGACCACCAGGAGGCGCTCGCCCGACCCGATGACCTTGCCCGCGATCAGCGGCAGTGCGACTTCGGCTGGATCGCGGCTGAGCTGGTAGAAATCGACCCGCATCGGCCGCCTCCCTCCCCTTGCCTATCAGGCTTCGAGCGTGTCGCGAACGAATCGGTCGAGCAGGCGCACACCGTAGCCGGTCGCACCCTTGTCCCAGGTCGCGCCGGGCTTGTCGGTCCAGACGGTACCGGCAATGTCGAGGTGTGCCCAGGGCGTATCGTTCTCGATGAAGCGCTTGAGGAACTGCGCCGCAGTGATCGAGCCGCCGAAGCGCGGGCCGACGTTCTTCATGTCGGCGATCTGGCTGTCGAGCATCTTGTCGTAGCTGGGGCCCATCGGCATGCGCCACAGGCGGTCGCCCGAGGCATCGCCGGCTGCGGTCAGCTCGGCGGCAAGCTCGTCGTTGTTGGAGAACAGGCCCGCATACTCATGAGCCAGCGAGAGGATGATCGCGCCGGTCAGCGTGGCAAGATCGACGATCCTGGCCGGGCTGTACTCACGCTGCACCCAGGTCAGCGCATCGCACAGCACGAGGCGACCTTCGGCGTCGGTGTTGATGACTTCGATGGTCTGGCCCGAAAGCGAAGTGACCACGTCGCCGGGGCGCTGGGCATTGCCGTCTGGCATGTTCTCGACAAGGCCGCAGATACCCACGACATTGGCCCTGGCCTTGCGCAGCGCGAGTGCGAGCATGGTGCCCGCAACCGCGCCTGCTCCGCCCATGTCCCACTTCATGTCTTCCATGCCGGCCGCAGGCTTGATGCTGATACCGCCGGTATCGAAGGTCACGCCCTTGCCGACGAAGGCGACGGGCTTGTCGCCCTTGGCGCCGCCCATCCATTCCATCACCAGCAGGCGCGCGGGGCGAACAGAGCCCTGCGCCACTCCGAGCAGCGAACCCATGCCAAGCTCGGCCATTTCCTTGTCGTCGAGCACGCGGATCTTGATCCCGGTGCCGGCCATGCGCTTTTCGCAGCGGGCAACGAAGCTTTCCGGATAGATCGTGTTGGCAGGCTCGGTCACCAGTTCGCGGGTGAAGGCAACGCCGTCCGCCACGGCGGTTTCCACGTCCCAGTTGGCAGCAGTGCCATCGGGAGCGCCGATCACCGAGATCGCTGCCAGAGTGGGCTTCGCTTCGTCGGACAGCTTGGTGCGATAGACGTCATGACGCCAGGAACGCAGCACCGCGCCGAGCAGCGCGCCAGAAGTTTCCTCGGCGGAGAGCCCTGCCCCGGTTACATCGAGCGCCAGTGCGGTCTCGCCACTGGTCAGGTACTTGGCAACGACGGCCGCACCGGCCTTTTCGATGGCAGCGCGGCGATCCTTGGCCGACGCGGCGCCAATGCCCGCCAGCACAACACGCACGACCTTGCCGTCACGCTCCACGAAACCTTCGAAGACCTGCCCGGGCTTGCCGGTGAAACGCGACTGCTTCGCTCCCTCTGCAAGCACCGGTTCGAGATCGGCAGGCATCGCATCTTGGTTGACGAGGCGGGCCACGAGGCGTTCATCACTGGGAGTAGCCGCATCGAGGAACTGGATATTCATGGATTCTCCTGAATTTTCTCATGCGATGGCGCCGTTGGTTTCACAACTTGTGCGGTTCACCGCATCACTGGATTGCAGTTAGGCACCGGCGATGCGATAGGCAAGTGATGCTCCCCGCCGCGCAGATACCGCAGCAAGCCAGTCATCGCCGCTTGCGTCCCGTTTCGCTGGGCATCCTCGCCGCAGGAATCGCCACGTTCACGCTTGCCCCAGGGGCATATGCACAGGATGCGGCAACGGCAGCCGATGCCGTGGCGCCGGCCAGTACCGAAGAAAAGCTTCCGATCGCCTTCGAGGCCGATACGGTAGAGTACGACCAGAACGCGGATTCGGTGACCGCCAGCGGCAATGTCGTGTTGCGACGCGAGCAGCAATCGGTCCGCGCCGATACGGTCACCTGGAACCGCCAATCCGGGCAGATCGTCGCGAGCGGGAATGTCCGCCTCGTGGATCAGGACGGCAACCAACTCTATACCGACCGCATCGAGTTGACCGACGAACTCAAGACCGGTGCCATGCAGAACCTGCTGCTTGCCATGCGCGAAGGCGGCCGGCTCGCCGCGGCAGATGGTGAGCGCCTGCCCAATGGCGACGTCATTCTCAACAAGGCCGCCTACACCGGCTGCGACGTCGTGGGCAGCGACGGCTGCCCCAGGAAGCCCAGCTGGCGCATCGTCGCCAAGCAGGTGATCTACTCCGAGGACCGCCAGCGCATCCGCTTCAACGATGCGCGTCTCGAACTGTTCGGCGCAGTCCAGCTGCCCCTGCTTGGCCTGACCGTCAGCACCAATGGCCAGGCCGTCTCCGGCTTCCTTGTCCCCGATTTCCGCCTTTCGCCCTCGAACGGCGTCGAGATCAGCGAATCGTACTACTGGAAGATCTCCGAGAACCGCGACCTCACCGCGACGGCCTATGCCTATACCAAGGCCGCGCCGATGGCCTCGATCGAGTATCGCGCCCTTACCGAGAGCGGCGCCTACCAGATCACCGGTTATGCCACGTCCAGCAACCGGATACCTATCATCGGAACGACAGTAGGCACCGAGGGCGAAAGCGCCTTTCGCGGCTACATCTTTGCCAACGGCAGGTTTCAGCTCGACGATAACTGGAGCGTCACAGCTTCGATCAGGCGCGCGAGCGACCGCACTTTCCTGCGCCGCTACGATATCAGCCGTGACGACCGTCTGCGCTCCATCGTCAACGTGGAGCGGATCGATCAGGACAGCTATCTCTCCTTCGCGGGATATGCGACGCAAACCATGCAGTCGAGCCGCGACCAGGGACAGATCCCCGTCGCCTTCCCCGTCCTCGATTATCGCCGGCGCTTCGACGATCCCGTTCTGGGCGGCAAGTTCGAGACCCAGATCAACACCCTGGGCATCACCCGCACCAACGGCCAGGACACCCAGCGCGCCTTCGCCAGCGCGCAGTGGTCGCTGCGCAAGCTGACTTCGATGGGTCAGGAAGTCACGCTGACCGGCCTCGCGCGCGGCGACGTCTACCACTCGGACGAGAACGACAAGACAAGCACCGCGATCTATCGCGGCGATCCGGGTTGGCAGACCCGAGGTATCGCCACCGCCGCGCTCGACGTGAAATGGCCGCTGGTCGGCAAGGTCTTTGGCGGAACGCAGGTCCTCACCCCGCGCGTGCAGCTCGTCGCCACGCCGAAGGTGAAGAACCTCTCGATCCCCAACGAAGATGCGCGAGCGATCGAGCTGGAAGACAGCAACCTGTTCTCGCTCAACCGTTTTCCCGGCTACGACCGGATCGAAGACAGCGTGCGCTTCACTTACGGCCTCGACTGGCAGTTCGAAATGCCGCGCTGGCGGATCAGTTCGACGGTCGGCCAGTCGATCCGCCTGAGCAACAAGCCGACCCTGCTGCCCGATGGCACCGGCCTGACCAACAAGACTTCGGACATCGTCGGCCGCACCGAAGTGCGCTACCGCAACTTCCTCAAGGTGATCCACCGCTTTCGCGTCGACAAGGACAGCCTCGCGGTTCGCCGCAACGAGTTCGATGCGGTGGTGGGCAACAACGAGACTTATCTCGAACTGGGCTACACCAAGCTCAACCGCGACATATCCAGCGACATCGAGGATCTTCAGGATCGCGAGGAAGTGCGCGCAGCGGGGCGCGTCGCCTTTGCCAACTACTGGTCGGTGTTCGGCTCCGCAGTCGTCAACCTGACCGATCGATCGGAAGACCCGATCTACGGGTCCAACGGCTTCCAGCCCCTGCGTACCCGCCTTGGCGCCGCCTACGAGGACGACTGCATGCAGATCGCCTTCACCTGGCGCCGCGACTACGAGGCCACCGGCGACGCCCGGAGGGGCAACTCCTTCCAGCTTCGCTTCAGCCTCAAGAACATCGGCTTTCGATGAAGCAGACCTGCCCTTGCCCGTCGGGGAAGACGTCCCTAAGCGGAACTACGGGGAATTCCTCTGAATTGCGGGTGTACAGGCGTTGGCAGGCCCGAGCAAAGCCGCTATCGGGTTGGCTCATATTCGGTTAAGCCGCAGCACGGCAGGAGCAAATTCTGGTGCGGCGGGCACGTGCGACACCTGTCCCTGCCCCCGGAACACATCCGGTTAGGTCCGGTCGAAAACGGGATTGAGATTACGGTGCAAGCAATCAATCGCAGCAAGTTCATCAAGCAGGCGCTCCGTTCGATCGGCGCTGCCATCGTCATCTCGGGAAGTCTCGCCGCCTCTGCGGCCAATGCTCAGTCGGCACCGCAAGGCCAGATCGTCATTCCCGATGACGTGAAGATGTTCGGGAACGACAATCCCAACATGCGCCGCGCGACTGCGGTGGTGAACGGCTCGGTGATCACGGGGACCGACGTCGACCAGCGTCTCGCGCTCGTTCTCGCCGCCAACCAGGGCAAGGTTAGCGACGAGGAAAAGAAGCGCCTGCGCCTACAGGTACTGCGCAACCTGATCGATGAAACCCTGCAGATCCAGGAGGCCAAGGCTTCGGATATCGACATCGCGCAGGCCGAGATCGACCAGTCCTATGCACGCGTCGCCGCGCAGAACTTCAACCAGAACACCGATGCGATGGATGCCTATCTCAAGCGCATCGGCTCTTCGCCGGAATCGCTCAAGCGCCAGATCCGCGGCGAGCTGTCCTGGCAGCGCCTGCTCCAGCGCAACGTCGCGCCGTTCATCAACATCTCCGAGGACGAAGTGAACGAAGTGCTCGACCGGCTGAAGGCCTCGAAGGGCACCGAAGAATACCGGCTCGGCGAAATCTACCTCGCAGCGACGCCCGAATCGCACGACCAGGTCGCCCAGAACGCGATGCAGATCGTGCAGCAGCTGCGCGAAGGCGGCAGCTTCGTCGCTTACGCCCGCCAGTACTCGCAGGCTTCGACTGCGGCAGTCGGCGGCGACCTGGGCTGGATTCGCCTTGCCCAGCTGCCCAACCCGCTCGCTGCTGCCGCCCGCGAGATGCAGACCGGCCAGCTGGTCGGCCCGATCGAGGTGCCCGGCGGTTTCTCGATCATCTACCTGATCGACAAGCGCCAGGTCCTGACCGCGGACCCGCGTGACGCGGTTCTCGCGCTCAAGCAGATCTCGATGGACTTCCCCAAGGGCATCAGCGAAGCGCAGGCCGGCGCGAAGGCCGAGGCCTTTGCCAAGGCGATCAGCGCGGCCAAGGGCTGCGGCGATGTCGACAAGGTCGCCGCCGGGGTCGGCGCTCAGGTCGTCGCCAACGACCAGGTGCGCGCCCGCGACCTGCCCGGACCGATTCAGAACGCCATTCTCCAGCTTTCGCCCGGCGAAACGCTGCCGCCCTTCGGGTCGGTCGAGGACGGCGTGCGAATCCTCATGCTTTGCGGCCGCGACGATCCGCAGGTCGACAGCGGCCCAAGCTTCGACCAGCTCATGTCGCAGATGGAAGACGAGCGCATCAACAAGCGCGCGCAGATGTACCTGCGCGACCTTCGGCGTGACGCGATCATCGAGTACAACTGACCTGCAACGGAGCGGCTGACATGGCCCTTGCGGCCCCGCTCGCGATATCGCTGGGCGACCCTGCCGGCATCGGCCCCGAGCTGATCGCCGAAGCCTGGATCAGGCGCGAGACCGCGGGCCTCGCCCCGTTCTTCGTCGTCGGCGGAGCCGAAGTGCTGGCGGCCGCTGCACGCACGCGCGGCATCGACTTGCCCGTGTCACGCATCGCAGAACCTTCGCAGGCCGATGCGGCATTCGCCCTCGGCCTGCCGGTTCTGGGCGATGAAGACTGCAAGCCGACCTTCGGCTCGCCCGACATGGCGGGCGCGCGCCTCGCCCTCCATTCGCTGGGGGCGGCGACCGCGCTCGCCCGTTCGGGCAAAGCAGGCGGCGTCGTGACCGGCCCGATCGCCAAGTCGAAGCTGGCCGAAGTCGGCTTCACACAGCCCGGACAGACCGAATTTCTCGCCGATGCTTGCAGCCTGCCGCATGAGGACGCGGTGATGATGCTCGCCGGTCCGTCGCTGCGCACGGTGCCGCTTACCGTCCATACCGCCCTCTCGCAGGTTCCCGCCCTGCTGACGCAGGAGCTGATCGTACACCGCGCCCGGATCGTGGCCAGCTCACTGGCCCGCGATTTCGGCCTTGCCCGCCCTCGCCTGGCGATCACCGGCCTCAATCCCCACGCAGGGGAAGACGGCCGCATGGGCGACGAAGAGCAGCGGATCATCCGCCCCGCCATAGAGACGCTCAAGGCCGCGGGGCTCGCCGTAACCGGCCCCCACCCGGCCGACGCGCTCTTCGCCGCACACGAACGCGGTGGCTATGACGTGGCCTTGTGCATGTACCACGACCAGGCACTGATCCCGATCAAGACGCTCGACTTCGACCAGGGCGTCAACGTCACGCTCGGCCTGCCGATCATCCGCACCTCGCCCGATCACGGCACGGCCTTTGCCATTGCCGGAGACAACACCGCCAGTGCGGGTGCGATGATCGCGGCGATCCGCATGGCCGGCGAATGTGCGGCGAGGCGCGCGGCATGACCACCCTGCCTCCCTTGCGCGAAGTCATCGCCAGGCACGGCCTCTCCGCCTCCAAGGCATTGGGCCAGAACTTCCTGTTCGACGAGCAGCTGCTCGACCGCATCGCTGCCATTCCCGGCGCGCTTGAAGGCCACAACGTCCTTGAAGTCGGCCCCGGCCCGGGCGGCCTGACCCGCGCACTTCTGCGGGCCGGGGCGCAGGTCACCGCGATCGAGATGGACCGCCGCTGCCTTCCTGCGTTGGCCGAAGTCGAGCAGGCCTTCCCGGGCAAGCTCAAGGTCATCGAGGGCGATGCGATGAAGATCGCCCCTGCCAGCCTGTTCGACGGCCCCTATCACATAGTTGCGAACCTCCCTTACAATGTCGGCACCGCGCTGTTCACCGGCTGGCTTTCCGGCGAGGAATGGCCGCCGCAGTGGCAGTCGCTGACGCTGATGTTCCAGGAAGAAGTCGCGCGCCGTATCGTTGCCGAAGCCAATACCTCCGCCTATGGCCGCCTCGCCGTTCTGGCGCAGTGGCGGTCGAAGGCGAAGCTGGCAATGAAGGTGCACCGCAGCGCCTTCACCCCGCCTCCCAAGGTCATGTCGGCCATCGTCCACGTTACGCCGGGCACCGCTCCCGAAGGTGTTTCGATGCGCGTGCTGGAGCGCGTGACCGAAGCGGCCTTCGGCCAGCGCCGCAAGATGCTGCGCCAGAGCCTCAAGGGCTTGCCCGGGGCACTGGCGGCGCTGGACAGGCTCGGGATCGATGTGCAGCGCCGCGCCGAAACTCTCAGCGTGACCGAATTCGTGGCCATTGCCCGCGAATTGACGCCTTAGCTCGCCAGACTTGCCATTGTCGGTCGGCCGTCATCCCGGACTCGATCCGAGATCACGATTGGAAGGGCATCGAAACCGGCAGGCGAGAGCCGCCTAGTCCCAGTCGCGGGTGGAGAGTGCGAGGTCGGTGGTGTCGCTTGCCGCTTCGCCGCTGCCCAACCGCGCGATCACGAAGGTGCTGCCGCCCAGCAGCGCTGCTAGCAGGATCAGACGGACGGCGCGCGACTTGCCGAAGGACTTCCAGCGCGGCCCTGCAGAAATGCCGATGACATCCCGCTCCGTCATCCGCGATACCGGAACCGCCATGCCCTGCACGAGGTCGGGCACCCGGACTTCTTCCTTGAGTGCGATGCCGCAGCGGTCGCCATGCGACCAGCGGACGCGGCCTGCCAGCAAATGATCGCCGATCTCGATCTTGACCCTCCCGCCCTTGGCCGGCGGGTCGGCCATCATCGCCATGAGGCCGCGCGAAGAGGCGTTGCCCACCATCGCATCGCAATCGCGATCGTTGACGCGGACACGCACCATCAATGCGGCGGGCTCTCGACCCTGCACTCGTTCCTTGCGGAAGAACATGATCCTCCCCCCATCTTGCACCATCAGGCAGGATGGGGGGAATCGCTTAGGATTTCGCTAAGGCGATCTAGGCAGTCACCAGAGCCGATTTCTTCTTCAGGCGCCAGGCATGCAGCAGCGGTTCGGTATAGCCGCTGGGCTGCTCGACACCCTTGAAGACGAGATCGCAGGCTGCCTTGAAGGCAAGGCTGGTGTCCCAGTTGCCCGCCATCGGTTCATAGAGCGGATCGCCGGCGTTCTGGGCATCGACCTTTTCAGCCATCCGCTTCAGCGCGTCCATGACCTGCGCCTCGGTGCACACGCCGTGAAGCAGCCAGTTGGCCATGTGCTGGCTGGAAATGCGCAAGGTGGCGCGGTCCTCCATCAGGCCCACGTCATTGATGTCGGGAACCTTGGAGCAGCCGACGCCCTGATCGATCCAGCGCACGACGTAGCCGAGCAACCCTTGTGCGTTGTTCTCCAGTTCCTCGCGCACTTCGTCCTCGGACCAGTTGGCGCCATCGGCCAGCGGAATCTGCAGCAGCAGGTCGAGGCCCGGGATTTCCTCTGCGGCGATACCTTCACGCAGGCCGAACACATCGACTTCGTGATAGTGCATCGCATGGAGCGTCGCGGCGGTGGGCGACGGGACCCATGCGGTGTTCGCACCGGTCCTGGGATGGCCGACCTTCTGCTCCATCATGTCGCGCATCATGTCGGGCGCAGCCCACATGCCCTTGCCGATCTGGGCGACGCCCGAAAGACCGTGCCTGAGGCCGATGGCGACGTTGCGCTTCTCGTAGGCGGCGATCCAGGTCGAGCCCTTGATGGCGCTCTTGCGGATCATCGGACCGGCCCGCATCGAGGTGTGGATCTCATCGCCGGTGCGGTCGAGGAAGCCGGTGTTGATGAAGACGATGCGGTCCTTCACCGCGTGGATGCAGGCGGCGAGGTTGGCCGAAGTGCGGCGCTCCTCGTCCATGACACCCACCTTGACGGTGTTGCGCGGCAGCTGGAGCAAATCCTCAACTGCGTCGAACAAGTCATTGGTAAAGGAGCACTCTTCAGGACCGTGCATCTTCGGCTTGACGATGTAGATGCTGCCCTTGCGGCTGTTGCCGTAGCGGGTCATGCCCTTGACGTCCTGCGCCGAAATCGCGCTGGTGATTACCGCGTCCATGACGCCCTCGGGGATCTCGCTGCCATCGGGCAGGAGAATCGCAGGGTTGGTCATCAGATGGCCGACGTTGCGCACGAACAGCAGGCTGCGGCCGGGAAGTTCCTGCGCCTCGCCGGTGGGGACGGTCACGACCTTGTTACCCGCCAGCTCGCGCGTCAGCGTCTGGCCGCCCTTCTCGAAAGTGTCGGCCAGGTCGCCGCGGATCACGCCGAGCCAGTTCGAATAGGCAAGGAGCTTGTCCTCGGCGTCGACGGCCGCGACCGAATCTTCAAGGTCGACAATGGTGGTCAACGCCGCTTCGAGAACGATGTCGGAAATGCCGGCCTTGTCAGTCGCGCCGACCTGGCTCGAGGGATCGACGACGATCTCGATGTGCAGGCCGTTGGACTTGAACAGGCAGCCCTTGCGGGTCTCGCCGACGCACTGGTCCGGATCGGCGAGGGTGACTTCCAGGCTGTCGACGTCGGCCCAGCTTCCCGATGCCAGCGGCAGCGCCTTGTCGAGGAACTTGCGCCCCTCGGCGATGACGGCGGCGCCGCGAACCGGGTCGTAGCCCTTGCCCTGCGCCGGCGCGGCGTCGAGCGCATCGGTGCCGTAGAACGCATCGTAGAGGCTGCCCCAGCGCGCGTTGGCGGCATTGAGCAGAAAGCGGGCGTTGAGCAGGGGCACGACGAGCTGGGGCCCGGCCATCGTCGCGATCTCGGGATCGACGTTCCGGGTTCCGATCGAGAAGCCTTCCGGCTCGGGCACGAGGTAGCCGATGTCCTGCAGGAACGCCTGATATTCGCCCTGCTCGATCGGCCTGCCCGCGCGCGACATGTGCCAGGCATCGATCTGCGACTGCAGGTGGTCGCGCTTTTCCAGCAGTTCCCGATTGCGTGGAGCAAAGCGCGCCAGCAGCTGCGCAAAGCCGCTCCAGAACGCATCCGTATCCTGCCCGATGGGCGCAAGGACCTTCTCCTCGACGAAAGCCGCCAATCCGGCGTCGATCTGGAGGCCCGAACGTTCAACCCTTTGCGTCATCTTTCCTCACACTTCCTGGACGCACGCGCGAAACCAATGCGCCGTGCGATCATTGTAGATTACCAAGACTGTCCTGGGGAAGGATGCCCTGCCCTATGACGCATGAGCCGGCGATTGGCAACAGGGACTATCGTGTCAACCCCTGCGCCTCCAGCGGCTTCCAGCCTTGGGGATCGCGTCGGAATCACTTACACTTCAGATTCCGGTAACCATCGCAAGGACCGGAAACCGGGGACTGGCACAAAGGTTGCTAAGAGGTAAACGAGAAAAGAGGATCGAAATGTTCAGGAAAATCGCCCGCCTCTTCGTGATCAAGACACGCTGGGAAGCGTACATGATCATCTATGCGCTTGCGCTGGGAGCGATCGAACGCGGCAGCGTATACCTGACCCGGTTTCCCGGATTCGGCGGCAAACTCCTGTTCCTCGCCTGCACCGGTTCGGTGTTCATGGCCGGCGCGAAAATCCTCGACTGCCTGAAATACGAAAAGGCACAGCGAGAGGGCGAAGCCGCGCAGGCTACGCCGCCGCTCGCCCTGCCCGAAGACCAACGCGAGGCGGCCTGACCACGCGAGCCTCGCTGCCCTGGGCAATTTCCTGATCCGATCTGCATGAAGTGGGGTGTTTCTGTTGCCAGGTACACCCCGAACCCCTGGAATCCGCTTCTGTTGACCGGTGGGTCCAACCGCGTTCTAGCTTTGTAACTTCAGGCCGTTAGGCCCTAGAATTACGCGGCGAGAGCAAGTGCTTCGTTGTCGTTGGCACTTATGAGTTTTGAGCCTTGAACGGGTTACTCAGCCCGGACGAAAACACCGCTTTTCAACACACGTCGATCCTAGTTCGGCCCCGTCATCAACGCCGCCTTGGCGAGGTTGGTGGTGGAGCCGCCGGGTACCGCCCCCGGGTCCGCTGTGCCTATTGCACGCCGCAATTTATCGTCATAGCCGACCGAAGCCGGCAATGACCCATATAGGCGATCAAACGTGAATGTGAAGTGAGCAAGCTGCGGGAAACGCGAAGTTCCCCACCATTCAGCCGCGCTTCTTCAATTCGTCGCGAATTTCGGTGAGCAGTTCGATCTCGCTCGGACCCGAGGGCGCAGGCGCCGCCTCTTCCTCTTTCTTTTCAACTGCTTCCATCAGACGGTTCACATAACGAACCATCAGGAAGATGATGAAGGCAAGGATCAGGAAATTGATCACCGCAGTGACGAAGGCGCCATAACCGATCATCGCCGCCCCGGCTTCCTTGAGCGCGGCATAATCGTCCATCGCGCCCGCATAGCCGTCGGGCGTGCTGAGCAGGATGAAGTGGTTGGAGAAGTCCGCACCGCCGAAGATGGCCCCGATTACCGGCATGATCACCTCGTCGGTCAGCGACTTGACGATCGCACCGAAGGCCGCGCCGATGATGACGCCGACCGCCAGGTCCATGACATTGCCCTTGGCGATGAATTTCTTGAATTCCTGAAACATCCAGACCTCCTCGGTGCGGTTTTCGCAGGATCCTGTCATCGCAACCGGTCATTACGCCGGTCAAGTCCTTGAACCGCCACTGTGCACCGCTACATTCCCCCCGTGATGACCGCTTCCGCAGCGGTCGGCGAGGAGTAGGGAACACCATGTCAGCTTCGAATACCCCGGCCGGGATGCTCTCGCGCATCGGCCGCTATGCGCTCGTGACGCTTGCCGCGATGAGCCTGGCCGCCTGCGGCTTCAACTCTGTCCCGACCAAACAGGAGGCCGCGAAGGCCAAGTGGGCCGACGTGCAGGCCGCGTTCCAGGAGCGCGCGAATCTCGTGCCGAACCTCGCCGCCGTCGCCAAGGGCGCCGCGGAGCAGGAGAAGGCGATCCTCACAGGCGTCGTCGAGGCTCGCGCCAAGGCCACCTCGATCCAGGTCAATGCCGACGACCTCAACGATCCGGCCAAGATGCAGCAGTTCCAGCAGGCGCAGGCCAATCTCGGCGCGAACCTGGGCCGGCTGCTCGCCAGCTTCGAGGCCTATCCGGACCTCAAGTCGATCACCAACTACCAGATGCTGCAGAGCCAGCTGGAAGGCCAGGAAAACCGCATCCGCATTTCCGTGCGCGACTACAATGCGGCCGTGCAGGACTATAACACCGAGGTCCGCACCTTCCCGACGATGATCGGCGCCAAGCTGCGCGGCGCGGATCCGCTGGTGCCTTATCAGGCGGCAACCCCGGGCGCCGAAGTCGCCCCGAGCCTCGAAGGCAAGATGTGATCCGGTGAATCGCTTGCGGCTCACCGCCCGGACACTCGCCCTCGCGCTCATGCTGGCCTTCAGCGCCCTGCTCGTCCCACAGGCGAGCGAGGCGCAGGAGTTTCCCAAGCTGACCGGCCGCGTCGTCGATGACGCCCAGATCATTCCCGATGCCGAAGAAGCGCGGCTGACGCAGAAGCTCGCCGCGCTGGAAAAGCAGTCGCAGCGCCAACTCGTCGTCGTGACCCTGCCTAGCCTGCAGGGATACGACATTGCCGATTATGGCTACCAGCTCGGGCGCAAGTGGGGCATCGGCCAGAAGGGCGACGATAACGGCGCCCTGCTCATCATTGCCCCCAACGAACGCAAGCTGCGCATCGAAGTGGGCTACGGGCTCGAGCCGGTTCTGACCGACGGGATGAGCTTCCTCATCATCAACAAGGTGATCGTGCCCAAGTTCAAGGCCGGCGACATGGCCGGCGGCATCGAGGCCGGCACCGACGCGATCATCAAGCAGCTCACGCTTCCGCCCGAGGAAGCCCAGAAAATCGCCGCACAGGCCGATGAGCAGCGCGAAAGCAGCGGCGGGCCTCCACTCGGCGTCATCGTGTTCATCATCGTCGTCACGGCAGTCATCGTCATGCCGATGGCGAACGAGGCGCGCGGCTTCGGACGGCGTCGGCGCAGCGGCATGGGGCCGTTCATCTGGCTACCGGGCGGCTTCGGCGGAGACGACGATCACTGGGGCGGCGGCGGTGGCTTCGGCGGTGGCGGCTTCGGCGGCGGAGGAGGTTTCTCCGGCGGTGGCGGCAGCTTCGGCGGCGGCGGGTCGAGCGGAAGCTGGTAGCGGAGATAGAAATGCCCTCACCCACCTACCTTTCCGAGCAGGACCACGTCCAGATCAGCGCCGCCGTGACGCAGGCCGAACTGCAGAGCGCCGGCGAGATCGTGACAATCCTGGCCGACCGCTCCGACGGCTATACCGACATCGCGCTGGCATGGGCTGCGCTCGCGGCACTGCTCGCGCTTTCGGCGCTGGCGATCGCGCCCGATTTCTACATCGGCCTCTACGACCGGCTCATCGCCGACTGGGGCCACCAATGGAGCCCGCGCGCGCTATTCACGCTGGCGGCCGGGATTGCGACGCTCAAGTTCGCCGCGGTCCTGCTCATCCAGTTCTGGCAGCCGCTCAAGTTCTGGCTGATCCCCCCGCCGGTGAAGACCGCGCGGGTGCATGAACGCGCAATCCGCGCTTTCCGGATCGGCGCGGAACGCCGCACAATGGGTCGTACCGGCGTGCTGATCTATCTCTCCATGCGCGAACACCGCGCCGAGATCGTCGCCGACGAAGCGATCGCCACCAAGGTCGATCCCGAAGTCTGGGGCGAGGCGATGAGCGCGATGCTCTCCCATGTGCGCGAGGGCCGCATTGCCGAGGGAATGTGCGCAGCGGTCGAGAAGGTCGGCGCGATCGTGGCCCCGCACTTCCCCCGCGCCGATGACGACATAAACGAAATCCCCGACAGGCTGATCGAAGTATGACTGCAGATGCCGATGCCCCCGAAGAGATCATGTGGGAGGGGCGCTTCATCACCACCAAGCGCCGCGGCCGCTGGGAATACGTCGGACGCGCCCGCGGCATCCATGCGGCCGTGATCCTGGCCGTCGACGAAGACGATCACGTCATCCTCGTCGACCAGTACCGCGTTCCCCTCGGCCGGCGTTGCATCGAACTTCCCGCCGGTCTCGTCGGCGATCATGACGAACACGAGGGCGAAGATCCTTCCGTTGCCGCTGCCCGCGAACTGGAAGAGGAAACCGGCTATCGTGCGGGCCGCATGGAGAAGATCGGCGAGTTCTTCTCGTCACCCGGCATGGTGAGCGAAAGCTTCACGCTGTTTCGCGCGCACGATCTGGTCAAGGTCGGTGAAGGCGGCGGCGTCGACAGCGAGGACATCGTCGTCCACCGCGTGCCGCTGCCGGGCATCGAACAGGCCATCGCCGCTTATCGCGAGGATGGCTATGCCATCGACGTGAAGATCCTCTCGCTGCTCGGCCCGAAACTGCTGGGCTGATCGCGGTGCGCACTCGCCTGGGCATTTGCCGGCGCAAGGCCCGCTACTCCAACGAGGAGGAAGCGCTGCGCGTGGCAGAGAAGGCACCCTTCCCACTGCGCCCCTATCGCTGCGAACTGTGCCGGCAATTCCACCTTACCAGCCGCACCAAGGGGATGCGCCTGCCGCGTTTCGAAATCGAGCGGCGGCAGGCGAAATAAGTCAGGTCAAAGCGTCGTAAAAATGGCGCCGAAGTCCTTGCCGCCGTTTCCGGCTTCCACGAAAGCCTCGTAGATCGCCTTGGCGTGCTCGCCCATGGGGACGCTGGCCCCCGCGGTCTGTGCGCCTTCCATTGCAAGGCGCAGGTCCTTGAGCATCAGGGCCGAAGCGAAGCCGCCCTGATAGCCGTTGTCGGCCGGACTCGTCGCCCCGACGCCGGGCGCGGGGGTATAGTCATTGAGCGACCAGTTGTAGCCCGTCGACTTCGAGCTGATCTCATAGAACTTCTGCGGATCGAGCCCCGCCTTCTCGGCCAGGGCAAGCGCCTCGCAGGTGCCGATCATGTGGATCGCGAGCAGCATGTTGTTGCACATCTTGGCAACCTGCCCGCTGCCGATCGCACCGGCATGGATCACCGCCTTGGCCATCGGATCAAGAACGGTCTTCGCCTTCTCGAATGCTGCATCGCTGCCGCCGACCATGAACGTGAGCGTGCCGCCGTTTGCGGCCGCGATACCGCCCGACACCGGCGCATCGACCATCTGGTAGCCCGCCGCCTCGGCGAGGCCGGCGACTTCGCGGGCAGTGGCAAGATCGATCGTCGAGCAGTCGAGGAACAGTGCGCCTTCAGGGGCCTTGCCGATCACGTCCTTGGTATAGACGCCCTTCACGATCGCGCCGTTGGGAAGCATCGTGACGACCGCATCGACACCGGCGACGGCCTCGGGAACCGCCGAATAGGTCGCGCAGCCATGCTCTGCCGCCTTGGCCAGCGCCTCCTCGGACAAGTCGAAGGCGTGGACTTCGTGGCCCGCCTTGACGAGGTTGGCGGCCATGCCGCCGCCCATGTTGCCAAGGCCGATGAATGCGATCTTCATGTCATGCTCCCAAAACTGCACGTCCCGGCATCTAGCGCCGGAAGGCCGCGCGGACAGCTAGCCAGAGTGCTGGTCCGCACGCCTCTTTCCCAATGGCCGATCGGACTTACTTGCCCTTCCAGACGCCCGGCCGCTTCTCGACAAATGCGGCCATGCCTTCGGCCTTGTCCTCGGTCGCGGTGAGGACCTGGAACATGCGGCGTTCCATGACGAGCCCGGTATCGAGCGTCGTCTCGAACGCGATATTGACCATTTCCTTGTTCATCATCGCGGCGAGTGGCGGCATCGAGGCGATGACCTGGGCCGACTTCATAGCGACGTCGAGCAACTGGTCGGCGGGGACCACCTGGCTCACAAGGCCCGAACGCTCCGCTTCGGCGGCATCCATCATGCGCCCCGTGAGGCACATGTCCATCGCCTTGGACTTGCCCACGGCGCGGGTCAGGCGCTGCGATCCGCCCATGCCGGGCGCGACGCCGAGCTTGATCTCGGGCTGGCCGAACTTGGCGTTTTCCGACGCGATAATGAAGTCTGCCATCATCGCCAGTTCGCAGCCGCCGCCCAGTGCGAAGCCATTGACCGCCGCAATCCATGGCTTGCGGGTAGTCTTGACGATCTGCGCCGTCCAGCCGGCGAAGAAGTCCTCCGAATAGAACTCCGCGCTCGGCTTGTCGGACATCTCCTTGATGTCGGCGCCTGCTGCGAATGCCTTGTCGCCCGAACCGGTGATGACCGCGCACAGCTGCGAGGCATCGGCTTCGTATGAGGCGAAAGCATCGATCAGCTCCGACAGGACCTGGGAGTTGAGAGCATTGAGCGCCTTCGGGCGGTTCAGCGTGATCAGGGTGACTGCACCCTTCTGTTCGACCAGGATCGTTTCGTAGCTCATAAAGGCTTCCATTCCTCTTCAGTGGGGAGCGGCGCGAAGATCGCGTCCAGCATCGCTTCGGTCACACCGGCAGGCGTCGCCGGGTTCCATTTAGGCTCGTTGTCCTTGTCGACAATCACCGCACGCACGCCTTCGGCAAAATCGGGCAGCGTCAGGACCCGCGAACCGATGCGGTATTCCATCGCCATGTTCTGGGTGAAGGTCGAAAGCTTGAGCGATTCGGCCAACTGGCGCAGCGAGACCTTGCAGGACTGCGGGCTCTTGGTCCTGAGCGCGGCCAGTTCCTTGGCCGCCCATTCGCTGTCGTCGCTTTCCAGCGAGGCCAGGATCTCTTCCAGGGTATCGAAGGCGAAGTGCTTGCGGATGAAGGCTTCGTCGGCGGCAAGCTGAGAGGCCGGCGGCGAGACCGAAAGAGCGCTGAGCACATTGGCGATCTCGTGCCCGGCGGCGATGCGGCGCTTGGCTTCTTCCAGCGCATCGCTGGGCAGATAGTGGGTGGCAAGGCCAGCCCAGAGGCAGTCCTCGCCCTTCAGGCGCGCGCCGGTCACCGCGAGGAACTGGCCAATGCGCCCTTCCAGGCGCGAGAGGAACCAGCCCCCGCCCACGTCGGGGAACAGGCCGATGCCGGTCTCGGGCATGGCGAAGCGAGTGTTCTCGGTCGCGACGCGGAAGCGCGCCGGCTGCGAGATGCCCACGCCCCCGCCCATCGTGATGCCATCCATGAAGGCGACGATCGGCTTGGCGTAACTGAAGATCTGGTTGTTGAGCTGGTATTCCTCGTAGAAGAACCGTCGCCCCGAAATGCCGCCGTCGTTGAGGGCCGACTTGCGCAGCAGGTTGATGTCGCCGCCCGAGCAGAAGCCCCTGCCCTCGCTGTGATCGATCATGATCGCGCCGATATTGTCGTCATCCGCCCAGTCGGCCAGCGCCGAGGACATGCCCCGGCACATGTCGAGCGTCAGGGCATGGATCGCCTTGGGGCGATTGAGGGATATGTGACCGGCGACGCCATCGTGCCGGATAATCAGTTCGTCCGTCATCACTTGAGCAGGTCCCGTCCGATGATCATGCGCATCACTTCATTGGTGCCTTCCAGGATGCGATGCACGCGAAGATCGCGCCAGAAGCGCTCGATGGGATAGTCCTTGAGATAACCGTAGCCGCCGAATAGCTGCAAGGCGCGGTCGACGACCGAAGAGCCGGTATCGCTGGCGATCATCTTGGCCATGGCTGCAAAGCGCGTCTTGTCGGCCGTCTTGGCCGTGACTTTCACCGCCGCCAGGTAGAGCAGCGCGCGGGCGGCCTCGAGATCGGCGGCCATCTGTGCGAGCGTGAACTGGGTATTCTGGAACTCCCCAATTGACTGGTCGAACTGCTTGCGCTCCTGAACGTACTGGATCGCCTCGTCGAGGCAGCGCTGCGCCCCGCCCAGCGAACAGGCCCCGATGTTCAGGCGCCCGCCGTCGAGCCCGGCCATGGCGAACTTGAAGCCATCGCCTTCAGCGCCCACGCGGTTCTCGGCCGGGATGCGTGCATCCTCGAAGACAACCTGCGCGGTAGGCGAAGCGTTCCAGCCCAGCTTCTTTTCGGGCGCTCCGAAGCTAACGCCCGGAGTGTCCTTCTCGACGAGGAAGCACGAAATCCCACGGGACTTGTGATCGCTCGTGCGCGCCATGACAAGATAGACGTCATTGACGCCGCCGCCCGAGATGAACTGCTTTGTGCCGTTGAGGACGTAGTGATCGCCGTCGAGGCGCGCCGAAGTCTTCAAAGCCGCAGCGTCGGACCCCGACCCGGGCTCGGTCAGGCAATAGGAGGAGATCTTCTCCATCGCCACCAGATCGGGCAGGTAGCGGTCCTTGAGCTGCTGGTCGGCGAAGCTGTCGACCATCCATGCACACATGTTGTGGATGGAGATGTAGGCCGAAGTCGCCGGGCAGCCATAGGCCATGGCTTCCATGATCAGAGCCGCGTCGAGGCGGCCGAGACCGATGCCGCCGCCTTCTTCCGACACGTAGATGCCGCCGAAGCCAAGCTCACCGGCCGCCTTCCACACGTCGACAGGATAGTGGTGCTTTTCGTCCCACTCCGCCGCGAAGGGCGTGATCATGTCGGCGGTGAACTTGCGCGCGGTTTCCTGGATCGCGACCTGATCCTCAGTCAACCCAAACTGGTCAGTCATGTCAGCCCCTCGGTATCGTCATCTGGGCCCGGTTCACCCGGGCTGCCCTCATGGGCATTTCTTGTAGGTAAGCGGTTCGGGTGAGGCGTCCGGTCCGGTATCCTCGCGAACGAGGGTCTTGCCGCCATCGGGGGTCGACAAGGCCACTTCGCGGATCCAGCTCTGGCCCTCTCCGGTGAATTGATAGGAAGCGCTGATGCTGTCGTCGCCGACTTCCTTGATGGGCCCCAGTTCCGCGGCCGATTCGTAGAACTTGAGGTTGTCCTCGCCGACGGTCATCAGGCCCTTTGCATCCCCTGCCGTGCTGGTGCAATCGGCAGGCACGAGACCCCAGCGCCCGCGCAGCACCTCGGGAATCTTCATCTCTTCCGCGACTGCAACCTGCGTGGCCGTCTCGCTTGGCGCCGGCGCCGGCTGCTCCTGGGAACAGGCGGCCAGTGCCATGGCAAGGGCGGCAGCGCAAATCAGGGAAGTCTTGCTCATCGGTATGCTCCTCAGACGGTTCGTACAGGACCGGGAACGCGCCCCGATCCCGTACGGTTGCCGCAAAAGTGTCAGCCGATCGTCTCGATGATGTCCTTGCCGAACAGTTCCTCGTCCGACGGGATTGTCTTGGTCTGCTCGAGGGGCTTGGAGACCCAGGTCTCATTGATGAGATCGCGCCAGGTCACGTTGTTGTTGGTGCCGTTGCCGCCCCACGAGCCGCAGCCCAGCGAGAAGGTCTGGCGCATGCCGTTCCACAGGTTGCCCGAGTTCGATGCCGCCTGCGGCTGGTTGACCATGACGCGGCTGGTCCGCGTGCCCTTGGCCAGCTTCATGATGTTCTCGTCCGAACTGGAGTAGATCCCGCAGGAATGGCCCTGGCCCTGGTAGGCCTGGATGGCGTTGGTCAGCGCGATCGCCTCGTCGATGTCCCTGGCGCGGTAGAGCGCCATGGTCACGGTCATCTTCTCGCCCGAGAAGGGATGGTCCTTGCCTGCGCCGGTTTCGGGCACGATGAAGAACTTGGTCGCCTCGGGGATCTCGAAGCCGGCATAATTGGCGATGAACTGCGGCGACTGCGCCACGACCTTGGCGTTGATGTGCTCGCCGTCTTCCCAGATCGCCTTCTGCAGCTTGCCCTTCTGCTCGTTGTCGAGGACGAGCCCCCCCTTCTCCTGCAGCTTGGCGAGCATCTTGTCGTAGATGACATCGAGCAGGATCACCGAGTTGTCCGACGAACAGGAGGCTGCATAGTCGAGGGTCTTGGAGATGAGGATCTTCTCAGCCGCATCGTCGAGATCTGCCGTCTCGTCGACGGTGATCACGGCATTGCCGACGCCCACGCCGAGCGCCGGAGTGCCCGAGCTGTAGGCCGCGGTCACCATGGCCGAACCGCCGGTGGCAAGGATGCGGTCGCACTGCTTCATCACTTCATTGGTCTTTTCGACCGAAGGCTGCTCGATCGGGATCACGAGGTCCGCCGGCGCGCCCATCTTGACCAGCGCTTCGCGCATCAGGTTGCAGATCTTCGCGTTGATCAGCTTGGCACGCGGGTGCGGGCAGATGATGATCGAGTTGCGGCCCTTGACCGCGCTGATCGCCTTGATGACCGGGGTCGCTTCCGGATTGGTCGAGGGCGAAAGCGCACCGATCACGCCGACCGGCTTGGCGATCTTGACGATGTTGCGCTCGCGATCTTCCTCGATCACGCCCACCGACTTGTCGTCGATGATATCCATCAGCGTGGCGCGGGTCTTCACGAAGATCTTCTTGAACTTGCCTTCGTAGTTGCCGAGCTGCGTCTCATCGACCGTTTCCTGGGCGATTTCCTCGGCCAGACCCGGCTTGCACACGGCATAGACCATGCCCCGGATCCAGTGGTCGACCTGTTCCTGGGTCGCATTTTCGATCTGCGCCTGGGCTGCGCGCGAGCGCGCAATCAGTTCCGCCACCTCGGCGGCGACAGGCGTTTCGGCGATCATTTCAGCAGTAGCCATTTTGCATCTTCCCTAGTGTAACCACACGAGCCTCCGACAGTCCGTTCCCGCGTGCGCACACCGTGCGCCGGCTGTCTGGCCAAAGCTCGTTAGGCCATGTGCCACAGGCTCGTCCCCTGCCCTTTTGGTGGAGCCAGATCAAGTTTCTTAATCGCGCGATTAAATATGGGGAGCTTGGCCTTTCAGTCAATGGGGGGCGTCACATTGCCGCTCGCCGGCATTGATGCATCTTTCCCCCCTTGTCCCTTCAGCCGCGAACAGGCAGGACGGCGCCGATGTCTTTGTGCGCTAGGCACCGCGACGGCTGGCCGCCGGTTCCTTACGCAGACGAACATTGGAAAATATCAAGTGCGGCGCCCGCACAAGCCGCGAGGAAGGATGTAATTGCGTGAGTGAGACAACGATCGACCCGGCCGATTTCCGCAAGGTCCTTGGCAGCTATCCGACCGGCGTCTGCGTCGTCACGTCCCTTGATGGAGACAAGGTCGCAGGCATGGTAGTGGGCTCGTTCACTTCGGTTTCGCTCGATCCACCACTGGTCGGCTTCTTTCCCGACAAGAAGTCGACCTCCTGGCCCCTGATCGAAAAGGCCGGACGCTTCTGCGTCAATGTCATGGCCAGCGACCAACAGGACGTGTGCCGATCGGCCAGCGCCAAGGGCGACGAGAAGTTCGTCGGCGTGGAATACGCGATCTCCGACCATGACCTGCCGGTGATTGCCAATTCCATCGCTTCCATCGAATGCCGACTCTATTCGGTGACCGAGGCGGGCGACCACTGGTTCGTCATGGGCGAAATCCTGCGCATGGAAACCGTGCGCGAAGATGACCCGATGCTGTTCCACCGCGGTCGCTACGGCGGTTTCGCCGAAAGGATGTAACAGGCACGAGAGAGGACAAGACGGCCATGCCCCTTGAGTCATTTTCCGTCGAGACCGATGACGGCGCCACGCTTGCAGGCGTCAGGCGCGATGGCGAAGGTACACCGCTCGTCCTCATTCACGGGTTCGGAGCATCGCACCGCGACTGGCAGGGCCTGATCGAAGACTTGCCCTCAAAGCTTGCGCTGATCGCCTACGACCAGCGCGGTTTCGGGGAATCGTCGGCGCCTGCGGGCAGGACCTATTCCCACGGCCACGATCTTCTCGCTCTCCTCGATGCGCTGGGCCTTGCACAGGTCGACCTTTGCGGAATGTCGCTGGGCGGAGCCACCGCCCTCAACTTCGCACTGGATCACCCCAACCGCGTGCGTCGCCTGATCCTGGTAAGCCCGCTGATGGTGGGCTGGTCGTGGTCCGAAGACTGGATCGAACGCTGGAAGCAGATCGGGCGCGCCGCACGTTCCGGTGACATCGCCAGCGCCCGAGAGCTGTGGTGGCAACACCCGCTGTTCGAAAGTACCCGCAAGGGCGCAGCCGCCTCTGCCCTAAAGGCCTCGATCGCAGCCTTCCACGGTCATCAGTGGATTGAGGATAACCAGCACCAGGCCCTGCCCGACCTCGATCGCCTGGGCCTCCTGGCCGTGCCGACACTTTTGTTGACCGGTGCGCTCGACACCGAGGATTTCAGGCTGATCGGCGATGCAATTTCGGCACTAGGTCCGCAAGTAACCCGGATCGACCATGCCGACGCCGGGCATATGCTGAACTTCGAGATCCCGGGCCGAATCGCCCGGGACATCGTCGATTTCCTGTCTGACTAGACCGAAGCGAGCGCCGGCTCGGCCGGCTGCACCCGCTTGACGGACTTCTGCCGCTTGAGCCCGATGAGCGGACGGAGCGGGCCGATTTCCCGGCCGATCAGGTAGAACATCCAGGACCCCAGCGCGACCGAACTGCACAGCAGCAGGAATTCGGGCAAGGCAGTCAGCCCCTTGTCGCGCAGCCAGTAGCTGACGAAGACCATGATCGTCTGGTGCGCGATGTAGACCGGGAACACGGCCTCGGCCAATGTCGCACGCCAGCGCGCATCGCGGTTCCAGAAGCGATCCGCGATCCCGAACAGGGCGATGATCGTGCTCCAGCTCTGGACGGCCTTGGCGAAATAGAGCGGCGCCTGCCATTCGCGCGGCGTCGGAATATTGCCGGGATAAAGATAGGCATTGCCTGCAGCCCAGATGAAACCGGCCGTGGCAAGTACCGCCGCGACCTTCCACTGCCGCGCGATCGCTTGCCTCACGGCGTCGGACTCTCGCAGCAGGAAGCCGAACAGGAACATCGCCAGGTAATGCAGGTGCGCGGCCCGGTCGACGAGGATGCTGTGCATGTCGGTCCAGCCGAACGGCAGGTACTCGCGCACCAGATAGACGAAGACGATCCCAAGTGGCAGCAGCATGGGACCTGCCAGCGCTTTCTCGGCAGCGGCATGGATCTTCGTACGAAGCGCTTCGGGCAGCACTGCGCGCAAACCGCAGAACAGCACGGTATAGGCGAGCAGGTAGACCACGAACCACAAGTGCATCACCCGGGGCACATATTCGTAGCGCACGGTGCGGAAGGAGAAGGCGTCGTGGAGCAGGTAGTAGAGATAGCCGTGCTCGTAGCCGGAATTGACCAGCCCCATGTAGGGTTGCGGCGGCACAACCACGATCAGGCCGAAGACCAGCGGAATACCCAGTCGCGCCAGTCGGCTCCGGAAAAATGCGCCGGTACTGCCGTCCTTGCCAAGCAGCGCCGCGCTCGCATAGCCGGAGATCGCGAACAGCAGAGAGAGCCGCCATGCACTCAGGCCCAGCAGCGGAATCTCAGCCCAGCCGACTACGCCGCGCGTGGGCGTCTGATAGCCCCAAGGCGTGAAATTGTAGCCGACATGGTAGAAGATGAGCAGGACGAAAGCGCCGATGCGCAGCCAGTCCATTCCATAGTGGCGTTGCGTCGAGGCAGGCTTCATCACGGTCCGATGCAATGGCAGAAACCGTGCGCCCTTACGCGCGATGGCGGGTTTCTGCAATCTTTCGCTTGTAACAGCCCCGTGCCAGATCCCAGTTGAAACCGCGATCCAGCGACTTGGTAACCGGTAACAATGGGTTATACACTCGCGCCATGCACATCCCCTCCTCCCGCATCACGATCAACGACATCGCTCGCTTGTCGGGCGTTTCTAAGAAAACGATCAGCCGCGTCATCAACCAGTCGCCACTGGTGAGCGAGGAAACCCGTACCAAGGTCGAGGCAATCATCGCCGAGACGGGTTTCGTGCCCAACGCGCAGGCGCGGGCGCTGGCCCGGGGGCGCAACCCGCTGATCGCCCTCGTCCACGACGGCTCGGATCGCGGCATCCTCGAAGCGGTCGAACGCGGAATGCTGCGCGGCATGGAGGGCAGCGAGTTCTCACTCGTTCTTCGCCCGGTCGAAGGCGATCCGCTCACCCGCCTGCGCAGCTTCATCGACCAGCACCGCCCCACCGGGATCGTCCTGCTGCCGCCCCTGTCCGAGAGCGAGGAACTGGCCCAGCTGTGTGACGAGACTGAAACGCGCTGCGTGCGCCTCGGCCGCGTGCGCGGGGAACATGGCCTTGCCTGCGACGACCGCTCCGCCATGTCCGGGCTGGTCGCCTGGCTCATCCGGCTGGGCCACACGCGCATCGGCCTGGTCAGCGGCCCGGAGTCCTCGCTGACCGCACAGCAGCGCGAACTGGGCTATCTCGACGCGATGGCCGACCATGACCTCGATCGCGGCCCCGCGCTCATCGCTGCAGGCGACAACTCATTCGAATCCGGAATGGAGGCGGGCCGCCTGCTGCTCGAAGTCAGCCCGCGCCCTAGCGCCATCATCGCCTGCAACGACGAAATGGCGGCCGGGGTCATCCAGACCGCCCAACACTCGGGCCTCATGGTCCCGGATGCCATTTCGGTTGTCGGATTCGACGACACGCCGCTCGCGGCGAAAATCTGGCCGGCGCTCACCTCCATGCACATTCCCTGGGCCGCCATGGCACAGGAAGCGGTCGCACGCATTCGCGGACCGGTTATGGAGGCCGAGGGCGCACCTGAGCTCAAGGCAGACCTGGTCATCCGCAATTCGGTACTCCCGCTCGAAGATAAGGCGGGAGCATCCTGAGGCGCGGAACGATCAGCGGCCCTTGAAGGCCGGCTTGCGTTTTTCGATGAAGGAATTGACGCCCTCAAGGAAATCCTCGGTGCGGCCTGCCGCGCGCTGGTTGACGCGTTCGGCCTGAAGCGCGCTTTCCAAACCGGAATCGAGGGCCTCCCAGGCCATCCGCTTGATGAGGCCGAGCGAGCGCGGACCTGCGGCAAGCTGCCGCGCAAGCTTCATCGCCGCCTCGTCCAGTTCCTCATCGGGCACCACCCTGGTCGCCAGCCCCCAGTCCAGCGCCGTCCTGGCGTCGACCTTTTCGCCCAGGAGCATCATCTGCGTGGCGCGAACCCGGCCCACCGCCTGACTTAGCAGGTAGGTGGCGCCGCCATCGGGCACCAGGCCCACATGGCAGAAGGCGCAGAAGAAGTAGGCATTTTCCGACAGCATCACAATGTCGCCTGCCGCTGCAAGACCCGCGCCGAAGCCTGCGGCGGGCCCCCGAATGGCGGTGATGACTGGTTGCTCCATCGACTTGATCGCCAAAATCACGGGGTTGAAGGCACGGTCGAGCTGCCCGCCGACATCGCGCATCGGGTCGGTCAACATGTCCTGCGCGGCCGTCAGGTTCGCGCCCGAACAGAAGCCCTTGCCCTCCCCGGTGATCACCACGGCCCGCGCATCCTGCGCGGCACGGTCGAGCGCGTCGACCATCTCGCGGCCCATGTCCTCAGTCACGCCGTTCATCGACTTGGGATCGTTCAGCGAGATCCGGGCTACGCCATATTCGAGGCTGAAAAGGATGTGCTTGTAGGTCATTTCAACTCCCAGTCTTGCAACCTGCGCATGGCTTTCAGGCTCTTCGCGATAGCCTGTCGCTCGGCAACTGTGCGATAGGGGAGGTCAAGGCAAGTGCGGATCGCCGTGAAGCGCGATGTTTCGGTGTTGCAAGACGATGTTTCCAAGGGGCTCGCGACATTGATTTCGCACCTGCCGTGCCTAGATCATCGGCAGGGTTTCAATGTCTGGAGACAGGTGAAGTGAACGGATTGAAAACGGCCATGCTGCTGGCGGCGCTGACGGCGCTGTTCATGGGGCTGGGCTACATGTTCGGCGGCAGCGGCGGGGCGATGATCGCGCTTGTCGCGGCGGCGGGCATGAACCTTTTCACCTTCTGGAACGCCGACAAGATCGTCCTGCGCATGCACAATGCGCGCGAGGTCGATGCGCGGTCGGCCCCGCAGTTCTACGGGATGATAGCCGATCTCTCACAGCGGGCCGGCCTGCCTATGCCGCGCGTCTATATCGTCGACAGTGCCAACCCGAATGCCTTCGCCACCGGCCGCAATCCCGAGAACGCGGCCGTCGCGGCGACGACCGGCCTGCTCGACATGCTGAACCAAGATGAAGTCGCCGCCGTCATGGCGCACGAGCTTGGCCATGTCCGCAACCGCGACACCCTGATCATGACCATGGTTGCCACAATTGCCGGCGCGATTTCAATGATCGCCAATTTCGGCCTGTTCTTCGGCGGGCGTGGAAACGACCGGGTCAGCCCCTTTGCCGCCATCGCCGCGATGCTCATGGCGCCCTTCGCGGCGATGATCGTGCAGATGGCGATCAGCCGCACCCGGGAATATGGCGCCGACCGCGCCTCGGCCGAGATCTCGGGCGATCCGCGCGCGCTCGCCTCGGCGCTTTCCAAGATAGCCGGCCCCGCCCGCGCGATCCCCAGCCATGCGGCGCAAGGCAACCCTGCCGCCGCTCAGCTCTACATCGTGCCCACCGGAATCTCGGACTTGTTCTCGACGCACCCGGCCACCGAAAAGCGCATTGCCGCGCTGATGGCGCTTGAAGGCTCCGGCCCGACGCCTGACCGCGTTGCAGCGACCACGCGCGGCTCGCGGTCCGCGCTCGACCCCAATCGGCGCGGCTGACATGTCGCGATCCGCAGTCGCGGTGAGACTTAGTCGGTCCCGGTAATCGCACTGACCAGAGCGCGCACTTTCTTCTGCCGCCACTGCGGCAGCGGCGCAACGAGCCAGTAGCCCCTGCGACACGGGGTGACGGTGTGGACGAGATCCTTGCGGCCCTGCCCGACGAGCCCTTCGGCCAGAAGCGCGGGAACCCGTGCCCGGCCCAGCCCGGCGACGGCGGCGGCCACGGCCTGCCCGGCATCGCTTACCGTGATCGGGGGCTTGTCCTCTTCGCTGTCCTTGTCCGCAATCTCGCCGTCGCTGCCGGGGAAAGGATCTCCCGGCCAGCCAATCCAGTCACCCGCGCCGATCTCGGCCCATTCCGCAGGCGCCAGCGCGATACCTTCCAGATCGCCCGGCCCGTCGGTCCAGCGCACCGCGAGGTCGAGATTGGCTTCGGTGAAATCGGTCATCTCGCCATCGACGATGACATAGCGCACTTGCGGGTTTGCTGCGCGGAACGCGGCGAGACGCGGCGCGAGCCAGGCCGCGAAGAATTCGCGCGGGGCCGCAATCGTATAGACGTGGCTCGACTGGCCCGCCTGCATCGTCTGCACCGCATCCTCGAAATGCAGGAACCCGGTGCGCAGGGCGGCAAGGCCCGATCCGGCCTCCTCAGTCAGTTCCAGGCCTTTGCTCGTACGGCGGAACAGAACGACGCCAAGCAGGTCTTCCAGCGCACGGATCTGCTGGCCCACGGCAGCGGGTGTAACCGCCAGTTCGTCGGCCGCGCGCGTGAAGGACAAGTGCCGGGCTGCCGCATCGAAGACTCGCAAGGCATTGAGGGGCAAGTGCGTTCGCTTCATGGAATGCTACCTATGCCTCGCAGGCGGCGGGGGCAATGAAGTTTGCGTAACGTCGGTCAAGGCAGGACTTTGCCACCAGCAAGTCAACCCGGATCGAAACGGACAGGCCCGCTTCGCTCAGCCCGCGGTTGCCGGTGCCGCAAGCGGGAAGAACGGGATCAGCGCCTTCACCTCGCGCCCGTCTGCGCCCTGGAAGACATAATGCCCTTCCATGCTCCCTTGCGGCGTCGCCAAAGGGCAACCCGAGACGTAATCGTGACTGCCGCCCGGCGCGATGACCGGCTGTTCGCCAACCACGCCATCGCCGTCCACGACATTCACTTCACCCTTGCCATCGGTGATGCGCCAGTGGCGGGTGAGAAGCTGAAGGGGCTGGTCCGAGTGGTTCTCGATCCGGATGTGATAGACCCAGAACCATTTCCCCGCCTCGATACGCGATTGTTCGGGCAGGAAATTGACGGCCACGCGAACGGTGACGCCATCGGTTATTGCCGTATGTTGGAACAGTTCCTTCATGACAGCCGCCAGCCTAACGGCGAATGATCGCGGAGACAACTGCCTGACCGGCGTTTCCTGCAATGCACTGCCTGCCCCGCGCGGCCTGCGCCCCGCCCCAAAATCAGCTAATCGAAGCGAAGCCGCAGTCGAGCGACCAGCGAAACCCCTCCGGGCGATAGCTCGTCTCGATCTCGGCATCGAGCTTCACGCGCGGCACATCGACGATGATACGCGATCCGAAGCCGTGGTGCGCGGGTGGCGACACAGGCGGCCCGCCGCTCTCCGTCCAGGAAATGCGAAAACGCGCGCCCTCTCCCGCCCCTTCGACCTGCCACGCGATCAAGACCTGCCCGTTGGGCACCGAGAGCGCACCGTACTTCATGGCATTGGTGCACATCTCGTGCGTGGCCATGGCCAGCGCCTCGGCTGCACCGGGAGAGAGCATGACCGTCTCTCCCTGGCAGATCACCTGCGAGCGCGCCTCCCCCAGTGACCGCAACTGGCCCTCGACCATTTCCAGCACCGGAACGTCCGACCACGAACGCCGGACAAGGACATCCTGGTTCGCAGCCAGCCCCTGGATGCGCTGTTCCAGCTTCCTGACGAAATCCGGCCCATTGGCATCGCCGCGACGAGCGAGGGACTGGATGATCGCCAGCATGTTCTTGGAGCGGTGATTGACTTCCTGCAGCAGCAGTTCGATCCGCTGCTCGGCATCGCGCATTTCGGTAACGTCGGTGTTCGTGCCGAACCAGCAGATGATCCCGCCGCGCTCGTCGCGGATCGGCACGGCGCGGGACAGGAACCAGCGGTATTGGCCGTCAGCCCCGCGCAAGGGGAAGGTGTCCTCCCAGTCCTCTCCGGTGTCCCAGCTGTGCTGCACGCGCTCGACCACGCGATCGACATGGTCGGGGTGGTGAACGGCCTTCCAGCCCCAGCCCTGCATGGCCTCCAGCGTGGTCCCGGTGTAATCGAACCAGCGCTTGTTGTACCAGAAGATCCAGCCTTCGCTGTCAGCGATCCAGGCAAGCTGCGAGATGTTGTCAGCCAGCAGGCGGAAGCGTTCTTCGCTTTCCTGCAACTGCGCCATCATCATCTTGCGCTCGGTAATCTCGCGCGCGATCTTGCTCGCACCAACGACATTGCCGCCCGCATCGTGCACCGGCGAAACCGTCACCGCGACGTGAACATCGCTGCCGTCCTTGCGCAGGCGAACCGTCTCGAAGGTGGGAATGCGCTCACCCCGGGTGATCGCCGCGATGATGCGGTCTTCCTCACCCTGCCGATCTGCCGGGATGAGCGTGCGCACGTTGCGGCCGACAATCTCCTCGGCTTTGTATCCGAAGATACGCTCGGCCGCGTGATTCCAGCTCAGGATGCGTCCCTCCAGCGACTTGCCGACAATCGCGTCGTCAGTCGATTCGACGATCGCGGCGAGCAGTGCCGCCGGATCGGCGCCGAGGGACAGCGGGCTCAGAGCCCTGCCTTGGCCAGGGCCTGGTCGAGGTCCTCGATCAGGTCGTCGGGATCTTCCAGCCCGACATTGATGCGCAGCATGCCTTCCGAAACGCCCATGGCCTCCCTGCCTTCCGGCCCCATGTTGTGATGGGTGGTCGAGGCCGGGTGACACATGAGCGACCGGGAATCGCCGATATTGTTCGAAATATCGATGAGCTCCAACGCATCGAGCAAGGCATGGGCCTGCTCTCGGCCGCCATCGAGCACGAAGCTGAAGATCGGCCCGCAGGCATCCATCTGCTTGTGCGCGAGAGCCTGGCCCGGATGGCCGTCCAGCCAGGGATGCAGGATCTTCGGCACGCGTCCGGCAACGAACTCGCCGACCTTGAGCGCATTCTCGCTCTGCTTCCTGGCACGCATGTCGAGCGTCTCGAGACCCTTGAGCACGACCCAGGCGTTGAACGGCGAAAGGTTCGGCCCGGTGTTGCGCTGGAAGGGCAGCAGCTTCTCGTTGATGAATTCCTCGCTGCCGCACACGGCGCCCGCCAGGACGCGGCCCTGCCCGTCCATCAGCTTGGTGGCCGAATAGGCAACGACGTCCGCGCCCCATTCCAGCGGACGCTGCAGTGCAGGCGTGCAGAAGGCATTGTCGATCACGGTAGTGATCCCGCGCGAACGGGCGAGGCCGCAGATGTACTCGAGGTCGGCGACGTCCATCGTGGGATTCGCGGGCGTCTCGAAGAAGAAGACCTTGGTGTTCGGGCGGATTGCCGCTTCCCATGCGGCATTGTCGGTTGCGTCGATCACGGTCACGTCGATGCCGAAGCGCGGCAGCAGGCTGTCGCCCAGCCAGCGGCACGAACCGAAGGCCGCGCGGGCCGAGACCATGTGATCGCCCGCCGAGAGCTGACAAAGCAGCGCAGCGGTCATCGCCGCCATGCCCGATGCCTGTGTACGGCACGCCTCGGCCCCTTCGAGCAACGCAATGCGTTCCTCGAGCATCGCCACCGTCGGGTTCTGCAGGCGCGAGTAGGTCATGCCGTCCTGCTCACCGGCGAAGCGCGCGGCAACCGTCGCGGCATCGTCGTAGCAGTAGCCCGAGGTGAGGAAGAGCGCCTCGCTCGTCTCACCCATTTCCGAGCGCCATGTACCGCCGCGAATCGCGCGGGTGGCGGGACGCCATTGAGAGGTCTTGGCTCGGTCCATTCCGGTAGTGCGTTTCATGGCTCCTGCCTCTAGATTCGCGCAAGGCGCAGCGCAAGCGAATGCAGCGCTCCTGCAGCGTGCCTTCGTCCACCGCACAAGTTCGGCGTCCCCTTGAAGGAGGGGAAGTTCCCCCCTATCCCGCAAAGCCGATGCCGCTCACCCCCCGCAAAGACCGTGATCCGCTCGGCTGGTGCCTCTTCATCACGCTCGGATTCCTTGCCCTGTTGCTCTGGCGCATCGACCTGCCGGGGCGATACTATTTCGACGAGATCCACTACGTTCCGGCCTCGCTCAAGCTGCTGGAACTGATCCCGGCGAACCGCGAACATCCGATGTTCGCAAAGGAAGTGATCGCCACCTCTATCCACTTCCTGGGCGACCGTCCGATCGGGTGGAGACTGCCCTCGGCGCTGTTCGGCGCATTGGGCCTGCTCGGGTTCGGCCGCCTGATGTGGCACGCCTCGCATCGCCGCGCAGCGACGCTGGCGGCGATGATGCTGCTGGCGACCAATTTCATGTGGTTCGTCCAGAGCCGCATCGCCATGCTGGACATGATCGAGGCGGGCCTGTGCATGGTCGGCCTGTGGCAGTTCGCGGCAGCCCTGCGGTCCGGTTCGAAAGCCGCCGGGCGCTTCAGGCTGCTGCTTTCAGGGCTCGCCCTGGGCCTCTCGATAGCAGCGAAGTGGACGAGCGCGCCGGCCGTCATGCTGCCGGGCCTGTGCTTCCTCATCCTGTGGATTCGCGAAAACGGCCTGACCTTTGCCGGACGCCCCAAGGGTGGACCGGTCAAGGGCATCTCGCTGATCGAGGCGGCCTTCTGGCTCGGCCTGTTCCCGCTCGCGGTCTACTGGGCCACTTACGCGCCGGCGATGTTCTACACCGACCGTCCGGTCTCGCCTTTCGGCTTCCTCAAGCAACACGAGTACATGCTGCGCTTGCAGGAAAGCGTGAAAAAGCCCCATCCCTACCGCAGCGTGTGGTACCAGTGGGTCGGCGACCTGCGGGTGATCTGGTACCTGTTCGAGACCATGAAGGATACGCAGCGCGGCATCGTCATGCTGGGCAATCCGTTCTCGATGATGGTCGGCCTGCTGGCCCTGCTCTGGGGTATAGGCGCCGCGATCTACCAGAAGCGCCACGACGTGCTGGCCTTCGTCCTGCTCTATGCCGCGACGCTGGGCGTGTGGATCTACAACGCCAAGCCGGTGCAGTTCTATTACCACTACCTGCTGCCCGGTGCCTTCCTGATGGGGGTTCTGGCGCTTGCCCTCGATGCCATGTGGGCCAGCAAGGGACGCTGGCAGCGCGTGGGCACAGGGACTTTCGTCCTCGCCCTCGGCTTTTTCGTCCTGTTCTTCCCGATCCTCTCGGGGCTGCCCCTGCCAAAGGACGTCTACAACTTCTGGATGTGGCTGCCCGGCTGGCGCTGATATCGCGGGTCACAAAGAAGGCCCCGCCGATTGCCGCGCGGAGCCCTTGTTTGCCCGACCTTTCGCTAGGTCGGTTATGCGCTTGGGAAGCCCCGTACTGCGATCAGTACTTGCCCCAGACGAACTTGGACGACAGCGCGAAGTTCCAAACCGAGCCGAGGATGATGCCGGTCACGACGGCGACAACGTCATGGAAGCCCATCGTCTTGAGCATGGCGGCCGAACCGATATTGGTCAGCAAGCCCAGCGAACAGGTCACGCCGAACTGCGCCCAGCCGCGCATCAGCGGCACGAAGCCGCGCAGACGCTTGTCCGAATAGGTCAGCTCGTTGTTGAGCACGAAGTTGAATGTCATCGCGACGACGGCGGCGATGGTGTTCGCCACGTTGAACGTCGCGCTTTCCGACCAGTTGCCGTAGACGAAACGCTCACGGAACACGACGTGGAGCATCATCCACAGCGCCGCTAGCTGGACGACCACGCCCATTGCGCCGACAGTGCCGAACAGCGCGAAGCGGGTCGGAATGATGCGGCCGAGCCATTTGTCGTAAAGACCAATGAGAAATTCGAACACGACGGTCTGATCCAGCTTGCTTTCGCCTTCCGCGCGGGCGGCGAAGTGGAGGGGGAATTCCTTGACCCGAAGCGGCCGATCGACCGTGGCAAGGATGTCGAGAAGGATCTTGAAGCCCACACCCGAAAGGCGGTGGGCGTCTGCACGCAAGGTTTCCGTGCGCAGCATGAAATAGCCGCTCATCGGGTCGGTCAGTTCGACGCCGGTCACCTTGTTGGCGATCCTGTTGGCAATGCCCGATGCCTTGACGCGGTCAGGCCTTCCCCACGCCTCGGTGCTCGCCCCTTCCGCAAAGCGTGAGGCATAGGCGAGATCGTACTCGCCCGACTGCACGGCCTTGAGCATCTGGGGCAGCAGTTCCGGATCGTGCTGGTGGTCGGCATCCATCACCGCCACCACCGGGGCTGCGGTGGAACACATGCCCTCGATCGCTGCGCTCGCCAGGCCGCGACGCCCGATGCGCTGGATGCAGCGCACGCGCGGGTCTTTCAACGAAAGGCGACGGGCCTCGTCGGAAGTCCCGTCCGGGCTGTTGTCGTCAACGAAGATGGCTTCCCAGACCACGCCCTTGAGCGCGGCATCGAGCCGCTCGACCATGCCGGCAACGTTGCCGCGTTCATTGAACGTCGGCAGCACGATAGCCAGCTCGAGCGGCTGCGCGGCAACGTCCACGGCCTGAGCAAGATCGGAACGAGTAATGTTCATGCGCCCCATGTTTCTTATGGACTACCTTGGGTAAGTCCTGCGCCTGTTACAACCGTTCGACGACGGCGTCACCGATTTCCCGCGTTCCGGCGCTGCCGCCAAGATCGCCGCCCTTGATGCCGTCGGCAAGCGCCCTGGCCACGGCGGCCTCGATCCGCGCCGCTTCGGCCTCGAGGCCAAGGCTATGGCGCAGCAGCATGGCCGCGGAAAGGATCGTCGCCATCGGATTGGCAAGGTTCTTGCCTGCGATGTCCGGCGCGGAACCGTGGATCGGCTCATAAAGGCCGAAGGAGCCTTCAGCCAGCGATGCCGAGGCGAGCAGGCCGATCGAGCCGACGCACATGCTGGCCTGGTCCGACAGGATATCGCCGAACAGGTTGCCGGTGACGATGACGTCGAACTGGCCCGGATTCTTGACGAGCTGCATTGCCGCGTTGTCCACGTACATGTGGCTCAGTTCGACTTCGGGATACTCGGCCGAAACCTCGATCACCACGTCACGCCACAGCTGCGAGGTTTCCAGCACGTTGGCCTTGTCGACCGAAGTCAGCTTCCTGCCGCGGGTCATCGCGGCCTTGAATCCCGAATGGGCGATGCGGCGCACCTCGTCCTCGGCATAGGACATCATGTCCCAGCCCTGGCGGCGGCCGTCTTCCAGCGTACGCATGCCCTTCTCGCCGAAGTAGACGTCGCCGTTGAGTTCGCGAACGATGAGCAGGTCGATGGTCTGCGCGACTTCGCGGCGCAGCGTCGTCAGGTCCTCAAGGCCCGGGAAAACGCGTGCCGGGCGCAGGTTCGCGAACAGGCCGAGTTCCTTGCGCAGGCCGAGAATGGCCTGCTCCGGACGCAGGTGACGTTCAAGATTGTCGCAGGAAAAATCGCCCACGGCGCCGAACAGGATCGCATCGCTCGAACGGGCAATGTCCAAAGTCTGCTGCGGCAACGGGTGTCCGTGCTTGTAATAGGCCGCGCCGCCGACATCGCCTTCGACCAGTTCGAGGCCCGGCAGGTCCAGCGTCTCGAGCACGCGGACCGCCTGTTCGGTGACCTCGGGGCCGATTCCGTCTCCTGCAAAAACCGCGATGCGCATGGCGTCTCCAGACTCGTCTTGTAGCTTCAGATACGTGCCAGCCGCTCACGCAGCAGGTCGCGCGCCGCCATAACGTCTCTGCGCCGATCAGCAAGCGGATACCTTGCCAGTTCACGTCCCAGTCTGTCGAAAGTGTCGAGAACGGCGACCCAATCCTCGTCCTGTGGCCGGGGCACGGGCACCCCGTAGCCCAGTTCGCGCAGCAGCAGCACTTCGAAGGATAGCAGCGGCAAGGCCCAGCCGCGCGCGGACGGCGCCACGCAAATCGCATCGAGCAAGGCCTCGAGCGCATCGTAAAGCGCGGGATAAGGATGCCGCTCGGGCAAGGCGATCGCGGTGAGCGCGGTGACCCAGGAAATGGCGGCAGAAGGCAAGGGCTCGGTCAGCCAAGGCCCGCGACTCTCGACAAGCTCGAGCCGCGCATAAGGCAACTGGCTTTCCGATCGTGCTCGGATCTCGGCATCGACCAGGTTGCCCGGAATGACCACGGGCCGCAGGTTGCGCCCCCTGCCTCCTGCCACGTAAGCCGCAACGATGCCGCTCTCCTGTGTCAGCAGGCGCGCAATCACCGCCGTTTCGCCGTGCGGCCTCGTGGAACAGACTATGGCGGGAGCGCGAAGCTGCATGGCTTCCCTGTGCTACGGTTGATCGGCCGGGGCAAGCCGAGCGCGATCACCTTCGCCGCAAGGACCAGGGCGCGAAGAGCCCCGCACGGCCAAGCGCGCCCCACAGGAAACCGCAGATGGCCAGACTTGCCGGAACCTGCGCGGCAATCAGCAGGTCATGCCAGTCCCGGCGCGCGGCGATGACTTCTCCCACGAGAGGCACTGCCTGCGCCGTACCGAGAAAATAGAGCAAGGTCGCCAGCCCCGGAAACAGCGCTGCGAAGGCAGGCAGGCGCCGCGCGATGAGGATAGCGAGACCCCAGAGGCCAAGGACTGCGAATGGCAGGCCGAACGCCAGCGCTTCCAGTTCGGCAGCCGCGCCGCTGCGGTCCATGATGCCGGACACCGGAGCGACGAAGTCGGAAATTCGCCGGAAATGCCAGGAAAGCGGCAGGAGACCGGGCACGAGCACGGCCGCCGGCATCCAGCGCGGCATGGCGTCCGGCCAGCGCAGGCGCGCACGACGGCCAAGCGCCAGTCCAAGGACCAGCGCAGCGATGCCGTACAAGGTCAGGTAAAAGGCGGGCACCGGATCTGCGTCCGATGGACCGATCAACCCTTGGCGGAGAGCTTGGCCTCGAGCGCCGCGACCTGCTTCTTCAGCGTCTCGGTTTCCTCGCGCGCCGTCGCAGCCATTTCCTTGACGGCGTCGAATTCCTCGCGACTGACGAAGTCCATGTCGCCCATGAGCTCCTTGAAGCGCTCCTTGGCGGTATCACGGGCCTCACGCGTCATGCCTGCAAACGTGCCGGCGGCGCTGTTCATCATCTTGACGAAGTCGGCGATGAAGGGATTTTCGCTTTGCATGGCCCTATGATGGTGCGCACCGAAACGCGGCGCAAGGGGGGTCAGATCTCGAAACGCTCAACCGCAGGCGCAACATCGACGCCGTCCAGCTTGGGATTGGCTTCGAGAAACGCGTAATTGAGGTAAGTCGCGAAGAAAATCCAGGCGAGATACGGCACCAGCAGTGCCGCCGCGATCGGCCGGACCCGATAGAACAGGACTGCCGTAAGCAGGACCAGCACGTCGAGCAATGCAATCACGATCAGCCCGCCGGTAATCTGATGTGCACCGAAGAAAATCGGAGACCACGCAAGATTCAGCGCGAACTGCACGGTGAAGACGAGCACGGCAATACCGCGTCCCCGCGCTCCGCGAGCCGCAGCCACCATCGCCAGCGCAAGTCCCATCAGGACGTACAGTATGGTCCAGACGATGCCGAAGGCCGCCGGTGGCGGATAGACCTCGGGCTTCACCAAGGCGGCGAACCATGGATTGTCCGGCCCGCTCTGGGCCATTTTGCCGGAAAGAAAGCCGAGCAGCACAAGTGCCGGCACGAAGACCAAAGCCCATCGCGCAAAACTGGCACGCAACTGACCTGACGAAGCAAGCAGGTTCATCCCCGCATTCACCCCCGAATCACCAAGAGACCATGAAGATTAGGCAATTTGTGTAACGGCTGGAGCAAAGGTGCAATCGTTAGACGCCCCTGCGTGCCGAAACGAGAAACTCCACATTGCCTTCCGGCCCCTTGATCGGGCTTTCGACAATGCCTTCTACTTGCCAACCTTCACCCTCCAGCCAAGTGCGCACTTCGGCGCAGACACGTTCATGCAGGGCTGGGTCCCGGACAACGCCGCCCTTCCCCACTTCGTTGCGACCGACCTCGAACTGCGGCTTGATCAGGGCGACGAGCCGGCAATCGGGGGCTGCGAGGCGCAAGGGAACTTCCAGAACCTTGGCAAGTCCGATGAAGCTGGCATCGCAAACCACCCAGTTGCAGGGCGCATCGATAAGCTCAGGCGTGAGAATGCGCGCGGAAGTCTGCTCCAGGACAGTCACCCGCGGGTCCTGCCGCAGCTTCCAGGCGAGCTGGTTGGTCCCGGAATCGACCGCAAAGACCCGGCTCGCCCCATTCGTCAGCAGGACGTCGGTGAAGCCGCCGGTCGAACTGCCAATGTCCATCGCCACCGCATCGGCTGGATCCAGGCCGAAATGCTCGATGGCATGGGCAAGCTTGATGCCACCGCGCGAAACCCAGGGGTGATCGCGGCCGCGTACTTCCAGCGGCATGTCGCCGCGCAGGCTCTGCCCCGGCTTGGCAATCTTGGTTTCCCCGGAAAAGACGAGCCCGGCCAGTACCAGCGCCTGCGCGCGGGTGCGACTCTCCGCCAGCCCGCGGTCGACCAGCATCTGATCGACGCGCGCCTTGGGGGCGGGCTTTGGTTTTCCGACAGATAGTTGCGCAGATGGGTCAGTCATCGGGCCTGGGTACTTGAGATGGAGCGATTGTCATTCCATACCGGGAGCATGAAGGCAAATCCGCGCCTGCGCTCCACCTCCGTTTCGCTTCGCCTCCTTTCGGTCCTGACCGGGGCCCTGGCGCTTGCCGGCTGCATTCCGCAAGTGGCGGCTCCCCCGCCCCAACCGGCGCAGCGCCCCACGCCCACCCCGGCAACGACACCGACGCCCCTGCCACCTCCGGCTAGCGACTGGCGCGACGCACCGGCGACGCCAGGCGACTGGCAATACGCCCCCGGTTCGGCCGGCTCTTTCGCCAGTTTCGCCGGCGGCCAGTTCATCCTGCGCTGCGAGCGGCAGCAACAGAAGGTGTCGCTGACCCGCGCAGGCGTAGCTGCGGGTCCCGTTTCGATGGCGATCCGCACCACCGAAGGCGAACGCACCCTCGTCGCCAATCCGCTGCAGGGCGGCGTTTCGACAAGCCTGGCCGCCCGCGACCCGCTGCTCGATGACATGGCCTTCAGCCGCGGTCGCTTCGCAGTGCAAGTTCCGGGCATGGCAGCGCTCTACATTCCGAGCTGGACCGAAGTTTCGCGCGTCATCGAAGACTGCCGTTAACCCGGCCGCCGCCACGAATCGATCTTCGCATTCAGCTTCGCCGCGCCATTTTGCGCACGAGGCATGACAAGGCGGCCTCGTACCGGCCTCCACGGGATCGCCACGCGGCTGCAATTCCGAATCGACCATTAGTCACAACGCCATATCGGCTTTCCCGAAGAGAGCGGATTCGACCGCAAGCGGCTGATTCGATTTGCCGATCCCCTGCACTAGACCGCGGTAAGGTATTGCCCAAGAGCTGGGTCGCCTCTCCATGGAGACGAATCACAAGCCGTCCAAACGGCGATTCGGACTTCAAAAGCGGGTGAAAAAGCGCTGATTTCGGTAAATTCCGGCTCTCTTCAGGCCGCACTCAGCGGTGCCCCGAGCGGTGGGTCGAAATCGACCTCCAAGCTGGGGAAAACTGGCCGAAGTCATCATAATGACCGCAAAAAAAACGAATGCAAGACTTGTTGTGCGATGCGGAATCGGACACAAAAATACTCAAGACCGAAGGCCCCGGGAAACGCGCCCAGGACGACCTGAAGTCCCAGCCGCGAAAGCGGTGATCTTTGGCTCAACAGCGCGAAAGGAGGTGATCCGATGTCTCATGGTTCAGCAGAGAGGTCGGCAATTTCCGTCGCGAGGCATTATCGCTGAATTCTGATCAGGCGATAAAGGCTTTCGCTGGCGGCACTTCCGGCCGCTGACCATGCGAATGGCCGCACCGGTTTTCCGGTGCGGCCATTCTCATTGAGCAAACAATTCTCATTCAGCAAACAATCGAGGTCGTCCCGACTCGCGGGCACGGCCTTTTTTTCATGCCCAGCGCCCTGGAGCAGCGCGGCCCTGAAGCAGCCGAGCGCCCATGCGTGCCGGCAACACCGGACTCGCGCAGTCCGATGCATCCATCCCTGCTCCTCGAATTGAGAAGATGAGGCTGGAAAATCGCCGGTAAGACGCCCATTGGCATCACTTGCTTTCAGCCGTTGCGGAAGACACCGCGCGCGCAGCAATTTGCCTCGCTGCGGCGACATGCTAATACATTACGGCTAAGTATCAAAATTTCTTTTCGGTTGCACTGAGCGCAATTTTTGTTCAACAGCGCGCCGCACGTACAATGATGAGGACCTAGTTCGATGGCGACGCTCGCCGATGCCGGCCTGACCTTCACTTCCCTGCCCCACCCCTCGCCGACCGGCGCGGATCAACGGGCTGCAATTCTTGCCAATCCGGGCTTCGGCACGAACTTCTCGGACCACATGGTGGTGATCGAGTGGACCGAGGGCCAGGGCTGGCACGATGCCGTGATCGGCCCGCGCCAGCCGATCGCACTCGATCCGGCCGCCTCTGTCCTCCACTACGCGCAGGAAATCTTCGAGGGCCTCAAGGCCTACAAGCAGGCGGACGGCAGCATTGCCCTGTTCCGCCCCGAAGCCAACGCCGCGCGCTTCAACCGCTCGGCCGAACGCCTCGCCATGCCCGAACTGCCCGAAGCGCTCTTCGTCGAATCCATCGAGCGCCTGGTGCAGGCCGACCGCGACTGGATCCCCGAGGCCGAAGGCGCGTCGCTCTACCTGCGCCCGTTCATGATCGCGACCGAGGCCTTCCTCGGCGTGCGTCCGGCCAAGCAGTACAAGTTCATCGTTATCGCCAGCCCGGCGGGCAACTACTTCAAATCGGGCGCCCCGGCCGTCTCGATCTGGGTCAGCGACTATACGCGCGCCGCTCCTGGCGGCACCGGTGCAGCCAAGTGCGGCGGGAACTACGCCGCCAGCCTCGTGCCGCAGGGCGAGGCGATTGCCCGTGGCCACGACCAGGTCGTCTTCCTCGATGCCGCCGAGCACAAGTGGATCGAGGAACTGGGCGGCATGAACCTGTACTTCGTATTCGACGACGGTACCCTGCTCACGCCGGAACTGACGGGAACGATCCTGCCCGGCATTACCCGCGACAGCCTGCTCACCCTTGCCCGCGAGGAAGGGCTCACCGTCACCGAAGGCCGCTATTCGATCGACCAGTGGCGCGAGGATGCAAAGTCGGGTCGGCTCGTCGAGACTTTCGCCTGCGGCACCGCGGCCGTTGTCACCCCGGTCGGCAAGGTTTCCGGGCGCGACGGTGAATTCACCGTCGGTTCGGGCGGCCCCGGCCAGCTCACCCAGAAGCTGAAGAGCCGCCTCGTCGCCATCCAGCGCGGGCAGGAAGCCGATACCCACGGCTGGATCCGCAAGATCGGCTGATCGAGCCGCATCTCGGTCACGGGATTTCGCAAAAAGGCCCGGCAACGCATGGCGCTGCCGGGCCTTTTCTCGTTGGACGAGCAATCGTCCGCTCCGAACCGACGCCCTGCCGCCCAGGACCTTGTCCCCGGACAGGGCCGATCCTACCTACCGGGCCTGTGCCCCTATCCCTTACAGCGAAACAGGATGCCCCCCGCATGACCGATCTCACCTACACGCCGCCGAAAGTCTGGACATGGGATGCGGAAAACGGCGGCCAATGGGCCAAGACCAATCGCCCGATCGCCGGGCCCACGCATGACAAGGAACTGCCGCGCGGCCAGCACCCGTTCCAGCTCTATTCGCTGGGCACGCCCAATGGCCAGAAAGTCACGATCATGTTCGAGGAACTGCTCGCGGCAGGCATAAGCGATGCGGAGTACGATGCCTGGCTGATCTCGATCGGCGATGGCGACCAGTTCGGATCGGGATTCGTCTCGATCAATCCGAATTCGAAGATCCCTGCTCTGCTCGACTGCTCGGGCGATGAGCCGATCCGCATCTTCGAATCGGGCGCGATCCTCGTCCACCTCGCCGAGAAATTCGGCAAATTCCTTCCCACCGCACCTGCCGCGCGCGCCGAGTGCATGTCATGGCTGATGTGGCAGATGTCCACGGCCCCGGTGATCGGCGGCGGCTTCGGGCACTTCTACGCTTATGCGCCCAAGAAGTACGAGTACCCGATCAACCGTTATGCCATGGAAACGAAACGGATCTTCGATGTCGCGGACCGGCGCCTTGCCGAGAACCGCTACCTCGCCGGGGAGGAGTACACGATCGCGGACATCGCCACTTACGGCTGGTTCGGCGCATTCCTTCGCGGTGACGCCTATGACGACGGAGCAACCTTCCTGGACATTCCCAGTTACAAGAATGTCGTGCGCTGGGGCGAGGAAGTGGGCAACCGCAAGGGAGTCCAGCGCGGCCGCATCGTCAACCGCAACAGCGAAGGCTTCGTAAGCGAACGCCACAGCGCTGCCGATATCGACGCAGTCCTTTCCGCCTGATCGCATGGCGGGGGGCCAATTGTCCGAAACATGCGATTGGCCCCTTTTCAGCCCGAACATTAGCCGCTAAGCGCGCATTCCCTGCTGGGGCGTCGCCAAGTGGTAAGGCACCGGTTTTTGGTACCGGCATTCGCAGGTTCGAATCCTGCCGCCCCAGCCAGCAGCTTTCTGCGAGTCCTGCCCTGTCAGCGTCACGGGCACAGAACGCGTACCGCAGATCAGCCTCGGTGAAGCTCCAATTTTGCCACCGCAGAATCGCCTGGCGCGACGACAGCATAGGATCGGGCTCGTCCTGGTCATGTTCAGGCTCATCAACATATTGCTAATTGAACCTGCGCCAGCCCGTGGCTGCTGACGTAGCTACTGGCCGGTACCTTTTTCATCGGTCATGCGCTGGACGAGCAATTCGATCTCATCAGGGTTGAGGACCCATGTTCGTGTCTTCTGACCTGTTCTGAACACCGGTCGTGTCAACAGGATGCGCGCTTGTTCCTTGGCGAAAGGCTTGAAGAGCGAGAAGTGCATCACGCATTCCAGGATCGTTCCAATGACCGGCGTTTTGCCGTCCAGATCTATCAGCGTCGCAGGCTGGTCCCAGGGTATGTTCATCATCGCCCCCGATTATCGTGCAACACCTCGGCTGCAAAGCGTCAAACACCCGACCCAGCGACCTTATTGGCGAGGAATGAGATCGCCTAGCGCTGTCGATGCCCAAACCAGGGCGCTGATTCCCGACCACGCGAGGTAGATTTTCGCGAGGCAATCAACGCCGTGCGCGACCTTGCTCGGTCACCCTATAGCCGGTGCCAGGAACTGGCGCGCAGGTTATCGGGACGGGTAGCCGTTGCGGAGGGCTTCCTCACCCTGCCCTCTCCGCTCTGACGGGCATTGCTTTCAGCGGCACACCATCTGCCCTTGGAGTCTGTCTGGCATGGCACACGAAAAAGGAGCGACCGCAACGCGCGATCGCCCCCTTCCCCTGCCAGCTTGCTGACAAACGTATTGATCAGAACTTGTAGGAGCCCTTGACCCCGAAGGTGCGGGGCTGCGGCGGCGCCACGATCAGCGTATTCTGGCCTTCACCGGCTCCAAGACGCGGGTTGGAGCTGCGCAGGATGTTGGTTGGCGTCTTGTCATCGAACAGGTTAGTGACAAAAAGTTCGACCGAGTAGTGCTCGCTGCGCAAGCCACCGCGCAGATTGAAGCGGTTTGCCGGATCGGTATAGGCAAGGTTCGCTTCGGTCGCGTACATCCGTCCGGTGTAGGTGTAGTCGAGGCGGGCAAAGCCGTCCCAGGTCGCATTGATCGGGCGATCATAGTAGACCGAGGCCGATCCGCTGAACTCTGCGTAACGCGGCATAAGGTTACCTACCGGATTGCGATTGCCGGTGATGAACACGCATTCTGCGCAGTCGGTATACTTGATCTCGCTTCCCGCCCAGTTGAACGTGCCCTCGATCGTGAGGTAGTTGCTGGCTCGCACCGTTGCTTCAAGTTCGAGACCGTAAAGATCGGTCGAACCGTTGGCGAGAGTGACCGTCGTCGTCTGCAGCGTGGGCGTGCCGCCGACGTCGATGGTATAGGGAATGTTCTGATTGATCTGACGACCACGCCATTTCATGTAATAGGCGGAGGCCAGAAGCCGCAGGCGCTTGTCGAAGAATTCGCCTTTAACGCCAGCTTCGAAGTTGGTGAGCTTCTCTTCAGGCACTGCAAGCGGGACGTCCTGAACCGCAAGAACGGCATCTATCGTGGTCTGCGGCAGGGAGAAGAAGTTGGTATTGAATGTGCCCGGGCGGGTGCCGCGCGAATACGATGCATAGACATCGACGTCGGGCGTCACGTGGAAGTTCGCGATCAGGCGCGGACTGAAGGACTTGAAGGTCTTCTTGGCATCCGCGGCTATGTTGTAATGGTGAACTTCGTCCCACTGGTAGCGGCCTTCGGCACTGATCGTGACGATCTGACCGAAATCGTAGCTGAGCGAACCGAAGATACCCGTCGTCCTTGCATCGTAATTTGTCGGGCTTCCGAGATTGATGAATGTGCCGTTGATGTCAGCACGAACGCCAAAGTAAATGCCTTCCTCGTAGTAGTTCGCGCCCACAAGGAACTGCAGAGGTCCTTTCCCCGAAGTGCCGAAGCGTAACTCGGCCGAGGTATTGTCGATGTTATAGGGCAGATAGACCGCACGGAAATAACTAGGGTCCGGCCTGTTATAAGTCTCGGTCAGCGCGCCCCAGTCGTTTTTGTTGTGCCCGAAGTTGCCCGAGATCGCGTAATCGTCGAGGTCGTAATTGAAGGAGCCGATGATCTGGTAGGCTTCACGCTCGAGACCGAGATGATCGATGAAACCATCCTTGAGAACGCCGTTGTCTGTAATGAGCGAATAATCGGTGAGACCACCGAGCAGGGTGTTCTGCGAAATCCACTGCTTCGGGGCCGAACCGACACCACCGCAGATATAGTTGTTGCCGTCAACCGCCCGGCCCGTTCCGCCGGGATTGCAGTTGTAATGGTCCTCCGCAAGCAGGGCCTGTGCCGATGCACCGTCGGAATCTTCCCACATCGTGCCGTACAGGCGAACGTTCAGGCGGTCGGTGGGCTGGAAGTTGATGGCCAGCGATGCGGCGCGGGTTTCGCGCGAGCCCGCCTTGCCCGGGTAGCCGAAATTGTCGTAGGCGCCATCCGTCTTGTAGTAATAACCACCGACGCGCACCCCCAGCACGCCCTTGACCACCGGGGCTTCCACGGAGGCATTGAGCGTAAGCGTATCGAAGCTTGCGTAGGAGGCATCAATCTTGCCGCCCCATTCCTCGAGCGAGGGTGCGCGGGTCACGAAATTGATCGCGCCGGCAAACGTCGAACGGCCGAAATATGCGCTCTGCGGCCCCTTGACGACCTCGACACGCTCAACATCGCCGAGGCCCGGAACGGCGCCGGTCGGGATGGCGACGCCATCGACGAATACGGTTACGCCCTGCCGGTTCGGAGAATCGCCCGGATACATGCCACGCATGGAGAAAGTGCTGAAACCGCGATCATTGCGGTTGGCGGAACTGTTCTGGTAGCGCAAGCCAGGCACGAAATCATTGAGTTCATTGAAACCCTGCACACCCCTGGCTTCGAGACCTTCACCGCTGATCGCCGAGATAGACAGCGGAACGTCGAGAATGCTTTCGTCGCGCTTTCGCGCGGTGACCACAATGTCACCCGAGAATTCGGCTTCCGCGGACGCTTTGTCACCGGAACCCGCAGTCTGCGCGATCGCCGAAGATCCGGCACATACCGCAACAAGTGCCGTAGTAACCTTAAGTCCACTCTTGATAATTTTCAAGTAATTGCCAGTCATGTTAGATGCCCTCATCAACGCCATAGCAAGTGCTTCGCCCTGCCCCACATTTTCTTGATTTATTTATTTAGTGTGATGCAAAATTTGCCATGACCCCAGCCTGCAAGCGCACACTATCCACTGCGTGAGAAAAAACTACGACGCAAAAAGCTGTAAATGCGTCATCCTTATGACAAAGAATTCAATGCCTTGTCTCTACATCGCGCAGCGATTGTGCAATATTCGTGGCCGTTTCCTGCAAGGGCCGAACAAAGCTGGCTTCAGCCTGATCCATCTTCGCGGCCCTGACAAAGAAGGCGAGGGTCAGTGCGCCGACAACCTCTGCATCACGCAGGATCGGCACTGCAATCGACGATGTCTTGCCCGGATTAGCCGTGAACTGATTGAACATGCGAGCCGCGTAACCCTCCGTGCGAATACGGCTGGCCAGTTCCTCCTTCTGAAACATCTCGAGGATTCCCGGGGACTCGATCTTAGGCAAGAGCTTCATGCTTTCCAGCAGCTGCTCGCGGTCCTCATCGCTCATGTAGGCGAGCGTCGCGTGACCTGCAGCGGCCTCCAGTATCGGCATCGAATAGCCCGGATGATAGGTATTGAAGGTCAGCGCCGTGATCGAATGCGTGGAATCGCGAATGACCATCGAATGGCCGACCCGGGTCGAAAGCGTGATCGGCCAGCCCACGCGCCGCGTCAGGTCGATGATATGAGGCCGGGCCGCCTGGATGAGGATGCCGTCGCCCTGGAAGCCGTTGGAGAGCGTCTGGACCAATGCGGTCGGCCGGTAGCGCTTGCGGTCGGGCTCCTGCTCGATCAGTCCTTCGTGCATGAGCGAATGAACCAGGCGGCTCGCCGTGGGATAGGGAACCTGTGAAGCCCGGGCGATCTGCATGAGGGTCAGCGAACCGCCTCGGTTGATGGCCTGAAGGACAGCCAAACCTCGACTGAGGGCGCGGATCGGTTTGTCATTGTTCATGCTGCGGATATTCCGCATTTCTGAATGCCATGCGGATAAACTTATAGCCCTTTGATCGCCTGGCGGATAAAACCCTTACAGTTTCTTCATTTCATCGGCGGGAAAGCCCGGCGCCGCGGCCGATTTTCTCGGCTCACGGAGCAAACGGATCGACCGGCTACCGCGACTCAAGCCATTCGATCACCTCGCTGACCGGCAGGACATCGGCATATTTCAGCTGCAGATCGGTAAGGTTCGCATAGTGGAAACTCTCGTGCTTGTCGGCACAGGTCTCGATCGGAACGATCGTCCGGTACCCCCGGCTCAGCGCGTCGACTGCAGTAGCGCGAACACAGCCCGAAGTGGAGCCACCGGTAACGACCACGGTGTCGACATCGTGCGACGTGAGATAACTTCCCAGCGGCGTTTCGAAGAATGCGCTTGGCATGCGCTTGTCGAAGATCGCATCGACCGACGGATCGATCTCGCAGCGCACATCGAAGTCGTGACGCCTGCTGCCGCGCTTGATGTTCTCGAGACTGTCAGGCGTATTGGTCCGCCGTCCCCAGATCCCGGCATCGGCGCCGGTTCCCATGTAAGCCACTTGCGTCCAGACCACCGGCATCCCGCATTCACGAGCGAGGTGGGAAATCTGATTGGTGAATTCGATCTGCCGCGGATCGGCTTCGTAAGCGGTGCTGAACTCGTCGATCCGCGTGTAGGCATTCTGGAAGTCGACATTGACCACGGCCAGCTTGCGCCCAAAGCCGAAGCGGGCGCGTTGCGGATCGGCCATGACGCTTTCGAAGATCTCCTTCGCGGTGCGCGTGTCACTGGCCATTTTCGTGCCGCGTGGCATCGTATCGCAATCTCCTGATCTGATGGCGCTGACGCCGCCGCCTACCCTACTCGCTGACATCGGATCTGCGCGGGACGAAGCCATAGAATGTCCACAGGGTGGAGAGGGACGCTGCCCTCCTCCTCAAGCGAGCCCCCAGGCTGCTAGGATACCGCGATGACAGGACGCTTCCTTGGATCATGTGCACAAGCGCGGGCAGGCGTCCGTTCGCTGACCCGCAGATCGGTGCTGGCAAGTACAGCTTGCCTGCTTGCCGCCGCAGGCGCGTCCCGGCGCGGTCTTGCGCGGGAAGCTCTGCCTGACGGGGTCAGGACGATAGCGAAGGGGCTCCAGTTCCCCGAAGGCCTGTTCACATATCCCGACGGCGCAATCGGCTGCGTCGAGATTGCCGGCGGAACCCTGCTGCGCATCGACAGGAGGGGAAGGCAGGAGATCACGGCCCGACCGGGCCCCGGGCCAAACGGCGCGGCGCTGCTGCCGGACGGATCGGTCCTCGTGGCAGACAACGGGGGCATCGCCTTTCGCCGGACGGAGCAAGGCTTGCGTGTTGCCGGATTACCTGTCGACCTCGCCCCCGGCCGCATCGTGCGGGTCGCGCCGGACGGTGCAGTAGAATCACTGTATACGCAGTGCGACGGCGCTGCGCTCAACGGCCCGAACGATCTCATCCTCGACGGCCTCGGTGGCTTCTGGTTCACAGATACCGGCAAGTTGCGCCCTACAGGCCAGGACCCCGGTGCGCTTTATCATGCACGGCTGGATGGAAGCCGCATCGAGCGAGTGCTCCACCCGCTCGATGCCCCGAACGGCCTATGCCGTACGCCCGATGGCGATCTGCTCGTCGTCCTGTCCAAGGCGCGCACGGTGCTCAAGTTGCCGGCGCGCGGCGACACGCTGGGGCCGGCTGCGGTCTTCGCGCGGCTGCCGGGAGCGATGATCCTCGACAATATCGTGTGCGACGAGGATGGAACCACGCTGATCGGCTGCGTCAGGCCAGGGGGGATCGCGGTGGTTTCACCGGGTGGGATCTTGCAGGCGCTCATCGCCCTGCCCGATTTTGCAGTGACCGCCCTGGCCTTCGCAGGAGAGGATCGACGCGAGGTCCTCGCCTGCCTCTCCAGCACCGGGCGGATCGTCAGCCTTGCATGGCCGCGGCCTGGACTGGACCGCGCAACGGTGCCCGGAACAGCCTAGACCGGCTTTACCCGCAAGGCGGTATCCATCGAAGTAATCGCCTCGCAGCCATCCTTGCGAACGATCATCATGTCCTCGACATGCGTCGTGCCCCAGCCGAATTCGTGGTAGGGCATGTCCAGCGTGAAGACCATGTTCTCCTCGAACGTGAGGTGATGATGGCCCGGCATCTCGGCCCCTACCGAGACCGGATGATCGGTATGCTCGAGGCCGACGCTATGCGGCCCGGCGATGACGAAGCCGGGGAAACCCTCCGCGTGAACGGTCTTGAGCGTGAGGTCGACGATTTCCTTGAAGGTCTTGCCCGGCCGGATGTTCTCATAGGCGACCTGCAGCCCGCGATTGACCGCCTCGAAACGCCGCAGCATCTCCGCGTCCGGCTCACCGAACAGCACTGAACGTCCGACATCGCCGCGATACTGCTTGTAGCTGGTCACGCTGTCGAGCTTGATGAGTTCGCCTGCTTCCACTTTCCCGGTTGCGAGGCCGCGGATGTTGGCGATGATCCACTCCGAACGGCAGCCGTGTTCTGCAGCAAGGCGGGCATGGATGTCCGAGAGCGCCTCGAGCGGCATGCCCACTTCCATCCGGTCGATCACGCCGTTCAGGACGGTCTCCCCGACCCGGCCTGCAGTGCGCAGAAGTTCGATCTCCGCAGGACTCTTCACCATACGGATCTCCTTGAATACGTTGAGAGCGTCCATGCCCTCAAGGTCTTCAAGACCGATCTCGTGGAGCCAGCCGAGCACGCGCGGATCGTCGAAGCCCAGGCGCTTGTCGGCCAGTCCAGCTTCGCGAATGGCGCGGGCCAACGCGCGCGTCGCAGTCGTCTCGGAGCTTCCCTGGTGCGCGGCATAGCGATCGAGCAATTGCCGGTCACGCGGTGCCATCGCTGCATTCTCGCGCGTGGGAAAGGGCGTAAGCGGCGTGTTCCTGTCGATCGTATCTGCCGAGACGACCTGGTCCAGATCGAGTTCTTCGGTTGAAAACTCGTAGTCGCGCGCCTGGGTCTTGGGCGCGACGCGGGTGATGAAAGTCGCGACGTTGGGCATCCAGGTCGGACAATGTTCGAGGTGATAGACTCCGGTTCCCGGCATCACCAATGCCGCCGGAGCATTCTCGTCGCGCGGCAGCAACGCGTAGAGCGTGTAGTTGCGCGACATGAGGAACATCGTGCCCCAATAGTCGGAAAGATAGTAGATATTCTCGCGAAAGGCGGCCACGAGTCCGTCCAACCCGTGACGGTCCATGACCTGATTGGCACGTTCGCGATTGAGTAGCATGATCCGGACTCTTTGCTGCTGATGTACGGCCCCGGGTCTAGGTGGGATCTTGCCCGCTACAACGCGCAGCCGCAGTCATTATCCGCAGCGTGGATAGGGCGGCAAGGCCTCTATGCCAGTGGGCGCCGTGATGGCCTAACCGGAAGCGATGGAAATTATGCAATGAAGCACGAGGCCACTTTCGGGCAGCAGGATCAGGCGGCGCCGCTGCCCCTTGGCATCTACTTCGGATGGGGTCTGGGGACGCTCGGCATCACCGCATACATGGTGGGCAGCTATCTCCTGCTACGCTTCATGACCGACTACATGGCCGTCCCCGCCGAGGTCGCGGGAACGATCTTCGCACTGGCCAAGATCTATGACGCCGTAGCCGATCCCCTGATCGGTTCGTGGAGCGACCGCTTCAATTCGCGCTGGGGCCGCCGGCGCCCCTTCCTGATGGCAGGTGCATTCGGCTGCGGGCTGATCTTCATGCTCGCTTTCAACATGCCGGTTGTGCCTACCGAGGGCGCTGCGATTACCATGCTGGCGGGACTGCTGCTGCTCCACGCAACGTCCTATGCGATCTTTGCCGTACCCTACATGACGATGCCGGCCGAAATGACCGACAACGCACACGAACGATCGAAGCTGATGTCGTTTCGCGTCGTCAACGGATCGCTTGGCAACATGCTGGGGGGGTTTGCGACGGCCTCGCTGATTGCCTATTTTGGCGGCGGTCTGGCCGGTCACCGCGCGATGGGCGTGATCATGGGCATCGTGATATTCGCGATCCTGATGGGCTGCTTCTTCATGACTTCGCGGGCGCGCCTGCGGCCAGTCGATGCGCGCAAGCACATTCCCTACCGCCAACAGCTCAAGCTTGCGTCGCGCAACCGGCCCTTCGTCATCCTCCAGATCGCCAAGCTGATGCTCCTGAGCGCTGCGGCGCTGCATACCGCATCGGCCCCGTTCTTCGTGCAACGCAGCCTGGGCATGTCCGACGAATGGCTCGGCACGATCTATCTCACCCTCACCATCGGGACGGTGATCGCGCAGCCGGGCTGGTTATGGTTGGCCCGGCGGGTCGGCAAGCGTACGGCCTACACTTTCGGCGGCGTGTTCACGGCTTGCGTCTGGATCATGTGGTTCCCGCTCGGCCACGGCACGCCGGAATGGATGGTGATCGCCATCGGCCTGCTGGCCGGCCTCGGCAACGGCGGAATCGTGATGATCAGCCAGTCGATGTTGCCGGATACCATGCAGTTCCAGTATCTGCGCACCGGCAATCGCATCGAGGGCAGCTTCGCGGGGCTCTACATCATGGTCGAGAAGCTGGGGCAGGCGATCGGCGCCTCGCTGACCGGCATCATCCTCGGCCTGTTCGGCTATATCGAAGCCAAGGGCGGCATCACGGTTGCTCAGCCGCAAAGCGCGGTCCTTGGCATTGCACTGTGCTACAGTATCTTTTCGACCGCCTTCCTGGTCTTGAGCATCGTTGCGATGCGTTTCTATCCGCTGGACGAGCGCACGATGACCCTTCGCGGCGAACCAACTGCGGGAGACTGACATCCATGGACCGACCGTACCAACGCCGCCTCGCCGTCCCGGGCATGAGCCAGGGAGAAGACCGCCTGCTCGGCATGATCGTAGCGCTTACCTCACAGGTTGCGGCGATGCGTGAGCGTATCGATACACTCGAAGTCCTGCTCGAAGCGTCTGGCATGCTCGATGCGGATTCGGTTGAGCATTTCGAACCGAACGAAAACGACGCAGAACGTCGCGACGGTCTGCGCGCGGATCTCATCGCCAAGGTAATGCATCCCCTGCGCGATGCAGCCGCACGCGAGGCCGAGCAAGCCCGGAAAGGATCGCCCCATGACTGAAGGCCATGCAATGCTTGCGCGCACCAATCATGACGAAAGGGCCGAACAGCTCTTCGTGCGCGACCTGAAGACCTACATCGCCGGCACACTGGAGCCCTCGATTGCCAAGAGCGCCGAGTGCCTCGATCCAGGCGAAGGCCACAATTCCCGTGCGGAAACGACATACCGGCTGCTGCAGGAAAGCGAGAGCTTCGGCGGCTACCTTTCCTTGCGCAGGGCCAGCCAGGAACTGCTCTGGTCGCTTGTCGGAGCAAGCGTGGACAGGCAGAGAGGCGACCTCGACGCAGCGGCGCGATCGGCACCGGTCCGCGGTTCGTTGACCCTCGATCCGCAGACCAACCAACCCGAGTACCTGGCTGATCGCGACGTACATCTCATGCCGGGCGGTTACGGTGCGGACATCGAAGGCGTCGCCCAAGGAGCGCTGATGGATCGCGGCGGAGCGGTCTACATGCTCGGACGCAACGGCGGTCTTCTCAACGACGGGCGCGGATGGACACTCGCCTCGCACCTCAAGACACGCTGGCCCGGACGCGCCCCCAAGCGCATCCTCGAACTGGGTTGCGGGATCGGTGCCTCGGCCGTCCCGCTTGCAAAGGCATTTCCACAGGCCGAAGTTCACGCGCTCGACGTCGGCGCCTCGATGTTGCGCTATGCCCACGCGCGGGCCGCATATCTGGACGTCGACATTCACTTCACGCAGGGCAATGCCGAAAGAGCCCCCTACGAAGACGAAAGCTTCGACTGCGTCTTCACTTGCGTCGTTCTGCACGAGACAAGCCCTGCCGGCATCGAGGCGATCATGGCCGAATGTGCCCGCCTGCTGAAACCCGGCGGTATCGTCGCACATCTCGAGGTGCCCCAACGATACGACAGTGTGCCGCTATGGACGAAAGTGCGTGGCGAGATCGAACACGAATACAATAACGAGCCCAACTGGAAAGTCGCAATCAGCGCCGACTACGCTGCGCAACTGACGCGCGCGGGTTTCATCGATATCGAAACCGGCTTCCAGGACGCTGTGCGCGACGCTTCGCCAGGATCTTTCGACCAGGTGAGCAAGGGGGTGTTTCGTTCGTGGTTCCTCGCCTCTGGCGTCAAGCCGCAATGATGGCGCAAGTCGATCGCGCCTTTGCCCGGATCGATGAAGGGCTGGTACATTATCGTCATGCCGGCATCGCCGATGGCCCGGTCCTGCTGATGCTCCACGCCTCTCCGGGCTCATCGCGTGGGCTCGAGCCCCTCATGGCCGCGCTTACAGGTGCCAAGCCGGACCTGCGCCTGATCGCCCCCGATACGCTGGGCAATGGCGATAGCGCGCCGCCCGCTCCGGATGAGCCCGAAATCTCCTATTTCGCAGACCGTCTGCTCGCGTTTCTCGACAGGCTCGGGATCGACCGTGTCGCGATCTACGGCACCCACACCGGCGCCCGCATTGCCGCGGAATGTGCGCTCCAGGCACCGCGACGGATCAGCCACGTGGTTTTCGATGGCATCGGCGATTACGACGAAGAAATGCGCGCGCTCCTGCTCGACCGTTATGCGCCTGAAGTCACGCCCGGCGAATATGGTGAGCACCTGATCTGGGCTTTCAACTTCATCCGCGATCAGGCGCTCCACTACCCCTGGTTCCTGCGCGATCCCGAGCATCGGTTGATGACCCGCGCCGTTCCCGGCGGCCAGGAAATGCACGAGCGGGTCGTCGAACTGCTCAAGAGCATCAGCAGCTACCACAAGTCCTACCGCGCCGCCTTCGCCTATCGCGCCAGCGAGCGCCTGCCGCTGTTGGAAACCCAGGCCACGTTCCTCGACGGCCAGGCGGAACTGCCCGTACTCAAGGAAAAGCTCCGCAAGCTCGCTGCTTCGGTCCGCGGCGCGCAAGTCGTCGAAGTCGAAACCAGTCCGCAAGGCAAGGCCGCGGCCATCGCGGCGACACTCGACTGAAGCCGGGTTCCCGCGCGTTCAGTCCTTCCGGATTCCAGCCTGGCGCTGACATGGCCAAGCGCGGAATGGCCAAGCGCGAAATGGCCGAGCGCGGAATGGCGGCGGGCGATGGCATGAAGCTCTTCGAAGCCGTCGCCACGGGGCCGAGATGCCTATGTCATCCTCCGTGTCTCATGCGCAGGCCCAATCTGCCTCCTGACAACAGGCCGCGTAGCAGTGAGCACCCGAATTGCTCACTGTGCAGATAATCGGCGCGGCAGCCCTGCCCCGTTACCCGCAATGGACGCATCACCTGACCGACCAGTGCGAAGGGAAAGACAATGCTTCTCAACCGCGAACGCGCCAACCGGATCATGGACCGCGAAGGGCTCGACGCTCTCGTCGCCGTCGCTCCGATCAACGTGTACTATCTCTCGGACTATTGGGGGGCGCTGATGCGCATGCGCCGCTCGTTCTACAACTACGCGGTACTGACACGCGACGAGAGCAAGCCATCCGCCCTGATCGTCACCGGCGTCGAGCACTTGCGCTTCTTCCATAACCCGGCCGCGACCTGGATGGAAAATCGGATGCCCTACGTCCACCCGATATACCAGGACAGGCGCGATTTCGATCCGGACGTCGAAGATCCCGAAGCGGTCGAATACGGGATGAAATGGCCGATCTCGCACGACACGTTGAGCCCGCGCGACAAGGAATACCTGGCCTACATGGAGGCGCATCGCGGCAAGGCATCGGTCAATGCACTTTATGCTCTGAAGAAGGGCTTGCAGGAAGCCGGACTTGAAAGCGCTCGGATCGGTTCCGACGATCCACGCATCGGGCCATGGCTGCATGAAATTGGCTTGCCCGGCGTAAAGATCAGCGAGGCGACCACTCTTTTCCGCGAAATCCGCATGGTAAAGACCCCGCGCGAAATCGAACTGATGCGGCAGGTCGCCCGGATGAACGAGGAAGCGCTGGAGGCCGTCATCGATTCACTGCGGGTGGGAATGCCGCGCACCGAGCTGGAACGCATCTACAACGTCGAAATCGCCAGGCGCGGCGGACGCGGCCTGTATCTGGCGACCGGACAGCACGGGACCAACAATAACCTTGGCGGCGTACTGGAAACCGAAACGATCACGTTCGACGGCCTGTGCGAATACCAGAACTACCATGGAGATCTCGGTCGCGTTGCGGTTTGCGGGAGCCCGCGCCCCGATGTCGTGGAGCGCGTGAAAGCGCTGGAAATCGGCTGCGAAACCCTGCTCAAGACGATTCGTCCCGGCATAACCGCAAACGAGGTGACATCGACGGTAATCGAAGCCGTGCGCAAGGGCGGCTTCGAGGGATTCTTCTTCGCCACACCGCACAGCATCGGCCTGGAACATTCCGACCACATGATCCCGATCGGCCCCACCCTCCCCGGCGGCAATGGCGAATTCGTGTTCGAAGAAAACATGATCTTCTCGCTCGACATGCCCTATTACGAAATCGGTTGGGGCAACCTCCATGTCGAAGACCAGATCCTTGTCACCGCCAACGGCGCCGAACCGTTGACGAACTGTGACGTTTCCCTGCGCGTGCGACCAGCCACGCCCTATGGCGCGGCGGCCTGACATCCCGGTCAGGCGCGCCTATGCGCAGGTCGGTCCCGGCCAGCTGCACTATCGCATCTGCATTCCGCAAGAGCCGACCCGGCGCCCCCTCATGCTGTTCCACCCGACTCCGAAAAGCGGCTGGATCTACGAAACGATCATGCCCCTGTTGGCGGCGCAGGGGCGGACCGTCATCGCACCGGACACGCCTGGCTATGGCGCCAGCGACCCCCCGCACGAAAGACCTTCCATCGAAGGCTATGCCGAAGCGATGCTGGCACTGGCCGATGCCCTTGTTGCGGGCGAATGCCTCGACGTTGCAGGCTACCACACCGGGTCTTCGACCGCCGTGCAAATGGCAGTGGCGCAACCCGAACGGATCGGCAAGATCGCGCTGTTCTCGATTGCGGCCTACGATGCCGAGGCCCGCGCAGCGAAACTGCGCAGCCTTGCACCGTTCAAGACCGTTTGCGAAGACGGATCGCATCTCTCCCGCATGTGGAACACGGTTGCGCAGCTGAGCGATGCGCGTGCCGATCCTGAATGGCGCCAGCGTTCGGTGACGGAGAACCTGCGCGCAGCGGACGGACCTGCAGGCTACCGAGCGGTCTATAACCACGACTTGAAAGCAGCCGCGCGCAAGGTGCGCCAGCCGGTTCTTCTCATCAATGCGCAGGACGACCTGTGGGAACTGACCCGGTTGAACCGCGATTGCTTTCCTCACTGCATCTACCGAGAACTGCCAGGCACCGCCCATGGCATGTTCACCTTCGCCGCCCCAGAGATCGCGCGGCTCCTGCAGGACTTTCTAGACGTGGACTGATGCGCGCCGCCAGGCTTTGCCGGGGAACGGGCTCAGGCTTGTACAGTATATTCGGGCATGTCAGCCAGCGCCCTCTCGTCCAGCTTGTAACGCGACATCGCAAGAAAGCTGGAAAACGCCAACAGGGCCGGAAGGACGGCGATCCCTGCATACAAAGCAAGGACCGTGGAGTGTGATTGCGCGACGAGCGCTCCGCCCTTGGTCGCAGTATAGCCGGCGGCTGCAAAGAGCAGCCCCATCAGGCCAGGACCAACGGCAAAGGCAACCTTTTCCATGAAGGCGTAGATACTGGAATAGACCCCTTCACGGCGTTGACCGGTAAGTTTGCGGTCGTACTCCATGACATCCGGTAACATCGAAATGCCCATCAGGGTGACTCCGGCCGCGCCTATTCCGTTGATCGTACCGCGGATCCAGAGTTCGGTTACGGTAATGCCCTCAGCGGTGAACGCATAACTTGCGTAAAGCAGGGCAAGACAAAGGATCGCGGCCTGGTACGAAGCGGTCTTGCCAAAGCGACGTCCGCACCAGGTCCAGAACGGTACGACAATCATGGCAGTGATGTTCTGCGACAAGGTGAGGTGGACCAGCCCCTGGTAACCGACCTTGAGCACGTTGAGCAGAAACAGCAACTTCGTGGTGCTGATCACCGAAATGGCGAGATAGAGGAACATCTTGGCGGTCATCAGCTGAACGAAGGATCGGTTACGCAGCAACGAGAGCCATTGCTCCTTCGCCGGTACACTGGTCCTTACGTCCCGTTCGACGCGCTTGGCCTTGCGGGTGCCGACAAAGGAAATCACCATGGTCGTGAAGACGAGCGAGGCGGCCGCTGCGCCCATCCAGGCATATCCGGGTCCGCCCCCCCCGCCCCACTCGACGATCATCGCCATGACGGCAGCCGAAGTAAGCTGACCGATGGCAATGAAAAAGGTACGGAAGGACAGCAGGCGGGTTCGCTCATGGTAACCGTCGGTCATCTCGCCCGCCATGGCCACGTAAGGCACAGCGAAGAGCGAATATCCGGTCGAGTAGATGACCAGGGCCACGGCCATATACACCGTCAGCCCCACACCCGTGAGCGCAGGCGGCGCGAAAACCATCAGCAGCGAAACCGCACCGATGATCGCGCCGGCGAGCAGGTAGGGGCGGCGGCGGCCCATGCGGCTCCTGGTGCGATCGCTGGCTACGCCGATCAGAATATCGGCCATGATGTCGTAGAGCTTGGAGACCGTAAGCAGCACTCCGGCAAGCGCCGCAGATTGGCCAAGAATGGTCGTCATCAGGACCGGGAAGAAGATCGTCACGACGTTGAGCATGATCGACACGCCGAAAGAGCCGACTCCGAAACCCAGGCACACCCCGAAAGGCAGGCGTTCCGGCTCGCTCCCCTCGGCGCGCGGTTTCGCGGAACTGGCGGCTGCGGGTCGAGAGATGTCCATGGCCGGACTATCTCTCAGCATCGCCCGCGCATGTAAAAATGTTGTCACACTATCCGTCAGGTGAAGAGTTGCTCGCGGTCCGGCACACGTGCGGATCCGTAACCAGCAGAATCGTCCTCCACCTCGCGCGACCTTCGCGGCCTCACGCCGCCCAGCCTCCCCGCGCCTTTCCGGTTTGGCGCCTCGCCCCTGTGCAGTCCGCAAGGCGCCGACAAGCGCGCTGCAATGCAGTGCGCGGGAACCCGCCGCAAATAGCACCCGCAATTCAGCAACCTGATCGGATCGCCGCTCACAAATGCCCTTAGTCTCTTGCCTTTGGAGCTATGGTAGCGCTATCTTAAGGACTAGAATGATCGATCGTGAATCGGATGGGAGAGTTGTTCAGGGCATGTTTCTGGGAATTGACATCGGCACGTCCGGCGTAAAGGCGGTGCTCATCGACACGGCGGGAACCGTGCGCGACCAGGCGTCTGCCCCGCTGACAGTCTCGCGTCCGCAGCCGCTGTGGTCGGAACAATCACCCGACGACTGGTGGGCCGCTACCGAGGCTGCCGTTCTGGGGCTTTCGGCGCCACTTCGCGCCAAGGCCCAGGCCATCGGACTGGCCGGGCAGATGCATGGAGCGACAATGCTCGGCGCCGACGATCGCCCGCTGCGTCCTGCCATCCTCTGGAACGACGGTCGCAGCTTCCAGGAATGCGAAGACCTGGAGGCGGCCGAACCGGATTCGCGGCGCATCGGGGGCAACCTGATGATGCCGGGATTTACCGCTCCCAAACTTCAATGGGTGCGCCGCCACGAACCCCGGATCTTTGCCGAAGTCCGCTCGGTCCTCCTGCCCAAGGATTACGTCCGCCTCGTCATGACTGGCGAGAAGGCGACTGACATGTCCGATGCTGCTGGCACCCTCTGGCTCGATGTTGCCCGGCGCGACTGGAGCGATGCTCTCCTTTCGGCCACAGGCCTTTCGCGCGAACATATGCCCAATTTGTTCGAGGGCAGCGAAGTGACCGGGCAGTTGCGCCCCGAGATTGCTTCGCGGTGGGGCATGGACAGCGTTCCCGTCGCGGCAGGCGCAAGCGACAATGCCGGCGGCGCTGCAGGGATCGGGATGATTTCGGACGGCGATGCTCTGCTCTCGCTCGGCACCTCGGGCGTGATTTTCGTGGCGACGCAGCAGTTTCGTCCCAATCCCGGGCAGGCGGTGCATGCCTTCTGTCACTGCCTGCCGGACATGTGGCACCAGATGAGCGTCCACCTCTCCGCCGCATCCTGTGTCGATTGGGCCGCGCGCCTGATGGGGCTGGCTGCACCGGCCGACCTGTTCTCCCTTGCCGAGCGGGCCGGCGCGGCGAACGGCCCGGAACTGTTCCTCCCCTATCTTTCGGGCGAGCGAACTCCGCATAATGACCCGCATGTGCGCGGTGCATTCCTTCGCGCGGACAACGGGACCGACCAGTCGCGCCTGGCCGCGGCAGTGCTGGAAGGCGTGGCCTTCGCCCATGCCGACGGTCTTGCTGCACTGCGCGAAGCGGGGACGCATGTTTCGTCACTGTCGGTCATCGGCGGCGGCGCACGGTCGCGCTACTGGGGTTCGATCCTCGCCGCTGCACTCGACGTGCGGCTCGAATATCTTGACGGCGGCGAAGTCGGTCCTGCGCTGGGTGCAGCCAAGCTCGCGATGATGGCCGCGACCGGCGCTTCGGCAGCCCAGGCGTGCGTGCGCCCAGCCGTCATCGACGCCATCGCACCCGATCCGCTGCTGGCCGAGCGCCTGGCACCCAAGCTTGAGAAATTCCGCCGCGCCTATGCGGCAGTTCGAGAACTGTGAAAGGAATAAGAAGGATGTCTGCCGAATACTTCGCCGAGTTCGACACGGTCCGTTACGAAGGCCCGGAAAGCGCGAACGACCTTGCCTATCGCTGGTACGACAAGGACCGCATGGTCATGGGCAAGCGGCTCGAAGATCACCTGCGCTTCGCCGTCTGCTTCTGGCACACCTTCTGCTGGCCGGGCAGCGACGTTTTCGGCGCGGGCACGTTCACCCGTCCCTGGCACGCCGGCCCGAACGACGCCAAGGCCGCGCGTGCCAAACGCGAAGCCGCGCTTGCCTTCGTCGAGAAACTCGACCTGCCCTTCTACTGCTTCCACGACGTGGACGTGATGGCGGACGCCGAGGACGCCACCAGTTTCCGCGCCAGCTTCGCCGAAGCCGTCGATCATCTCGAGGAACTGCAGGCCAGGCACGGCCGCAAGCTGCTGTGGGGCACTGCCAATCTCTTCGGCCATGCGCGCTACATGGCGGGCGCTGCGACCAATCCCGATCCGGAAGTCTACACCTGGGCGGCCATGCAGGTGCGAGATGCGCTGGAAGCCACCCATCGCCTCGGCGGTTCCAACTACGTCCTGTGGGGCGGCCGCGAAGGCTACGACACGATCCTCAACACCGAGATCGGCATCGAGCAGGAGAACTTCGGCCGCTTCCTGCAGCTTGTGGTCGACCACAAGCACCGCATCGGCTTTACCGGAACCATCCTGATCGAGCCCAAGCCGCACGAGCCGACCAAGCACCAGTACGACTTCGACACGCAGACCGTTTATGCATTTCTCAAGCGCTTCGGCCTCGAAAGCGAGGTCAAGGTCAACATCGAGGCAAACCACGCGACGCTTTCGGGCCACACCTTCGAGCATGAACTGGCGATGGCGCGCGCGCTGGGCATCTTCGGCTCCATCGACGCCAACCGCGGCGACCCGCAGAATGGCTGGGATACCGACCAGTTCCCCAACTCGGTGGAAGAACTGACGCTCGCCATGCTCGAAGTGATCCGCGCCGGCGGCTTCACCACCGGCGGTTTCAACTTCGATGCCAAGGTGCGTCGCCAGTCGATCGACGCGGCAGACCTGTTGCATGGCCACATCGGCGGCGTCGACACGATCGCCAGGGCTTTCCTGCGCGCCGCTGCCATGATCGAGGATGGCCGCCTGGAGGCCTTCCGCGCGGATCGCTACGCAGGTTGGAAGGGTGAGCTTGGCCGCAAGATCCATGCGCCCGACGCCACCCTTGCTTCTATCGCCGATATCGCGGTCCATTCCAATCGCGCACCCGAGCCGAAGTCCGGCCGTCAGGAATGGTGCGAGAACTACGTCAACCGCTTCTGAGGTTGATCGACACCGACATGATAAAGACCCGCCGTTTGCATCAGCAGACGGCGGGTCTTTCGTTTCCCGATATTACTGCGCCCGATGGGCTGGCCGACTCTGCGGCGCCTGGCCTGGCCCCGGATCGGCCTTGACCTCATCTTTCCAGCGCTTTCTTCTCGATCTGCCCAACGTTTCCCATACCGCTTGCACCTTGATAGAACCAGAATACGATTCTGTAGATGCGCAAGAGACGGGATGCGTCAAAGTACCGTTGCCGAAATGGATCGAATGACCAGCGATGAATATGGCAGATGCAGCCCACACGACAGCAAGGATCGGGCTGCGATCCTTGCGCATCCTCGGATCTGCTTTAGTTCACCCGAGCAACCGGTTGCCTCGCTCAAAATCAGGTCGCCATTCAAGAACGGCAGGCGACTGGGCTCGATGACAGGGACAACATGAGCAAACCAAAGCCCAACATGAAACTGGCGGCGATCGCTCCGAAGGCCGGGACAGCCAAGTCCGAACACGCGCTTTCGGCAAGCCAGACCGAGTCCCGCCAGCCAATGCAACCGCGCAGCCAGGCTTCTCTGGACCGCATGCTGACCGCAGCAAGGAAACTCATGATCGAGCGTGGCGGCGAGGACTTCACGCTTCAGGAAGTCAGCAATATCGGCAAGGTGTCGACCGGCTCGATCTATCATCGCTTCGCAGGCAAGGACGAACTGGTCCGCGCCGTGATCGAACGCGAACTGGCAGTCATGGCCGATGACGAGAACCGCGCCTTTGCCGAAGCCCTGAATAATTCAGCGAACCTGGACGCGTATATTCCAGCCTACGTCCGCGCGTTCTCAGACATCCTGCGCAAGAATTCGCTTATGCTGCGGCTTGCCATGCGGCGCGCAACCGTCGACCATGAAGTGTCCCACTCCGGTAACCGGCGCCACCGGGAATCGACCGAATCGCTCGCTTGCGACCTGAGCCGCTTTCGCGGAGAGATCTCTGGCGATGCGGACACGAAGGCCGCCATGGCTTTCCACATCGCCTTTTCCACGCTGGTCCGCCAGTTGAGCCTCGAGTCCATCGACCCTGCGGCAAACCATAGTGATTGGAGCATGATGCTTCACGAACTCAGCGAGATGATCCTGGCCTATCTCAAGTTCGGAAGAAGCCGCAGCACCTCCTGATTGACCAAGTCCCGAAAAGGCCACCACCGGGCCGGAAAGAGAGAAGGACGCGCAGATACCGGCGCCTTTCGAATTGTCGGTTGAAATTGAGTGTCGGTGCCGACCGATATGCCCTTCACTTCTCGCAAGTGCGCTCTTTCCAGGCTTCGCGGGCCTGCCAGCCACGTTCTTCCAGCTCGGGCGTCGCGGCCGCCTCGCAAGGGTAACCGATGCACAGGATCGCGATGAGTCGCCAGGTATCCGCAACGTCGAGCAGCTCGCTGACGAACCGGGGGTCGACGATCGAGACCCAACCCATGCCGATCCCCCGCACCCGGGCAGCCAGCCACATTGTATGGATCGCCATGACCACCGAGTAGTCGAGCATCTCCGGCATCGTCGCAATGCCCAGCCCCTTCCCCGCGACCGGCTTGCCATCGCAGAACACGGCCATGACTTCGGGCGCTTCGCGCAAACCGTGCAGCTTGAGCGACTTGTAGTGATCGCGCTGCTTCGCATCGGTGTAGCGATCGGCAGCCAGTGCGCTCTGCTCGTCGACGTGCCGGGCCAGTCGTTCCCGCAAACCGGGGCTGCGCACCCGCACAAAGCGCCATGGCTGGGAATTGCCCACCGACGGGGCCAGGCTTGCGCAGCGGAGCAGATGCTCGATATCGCCGCGGGGAATGGCGCGCGTGTCGAAATGCCGCACATCGCGCCGCCAGTGCAGCAATTGCTCAAGCTGCGCGGCAAACGCTGCATCGAAGCTGGGAGGAGCCTGCGTCAAGATGCTCTCCCTGCCCCTGTCTTGTCGTTGAAGGTCCGGTGCATCAGGTATGTATCCATAATCCAGCCGTAGCGCTCCCTCAATGCCTTACGCGCCTCGACAATGCGATCGGCAACCACTGGCAAGGAGCCGTGGATCAGGGCCTCGTGCTCCATGCCGAGATAGGCACCCCACCATATCTCTATTCCTTCAGGCTCCAGCGTTTCAAAGGCGCATCCGCGGTCGAGCATGACGACGACAACATTGGTCCCCTGCGGCCAGCCCTTTTCGCGCAACTGCCTGCCGGTGGTCACGACGAGAGGTTCGGCAAGGCGATTGAGCGCAATCGCGTGGGCGGCGGTCAAGGCCTGGATACTGGTGATGCCGGGGACCACTTCGATCTTCAGATCCAAGCCGCCTTTCTGCAGGCGCGCGGCGATGCGCAAGGTGCTGTCGTACAGCGAGGGATCGCCCCAGACGAGCAGCGCCAGACGTCCGCCTTGCGGCAGGTTTCGGGCGATTTCCCGGGCCCAAGTCCGGGCGATGGCATCGTGCCAGTCGTTGACCGCTTCAAGATAATCGCCGTGCGTAGCCCGAACCGGAAGGTCGAATTCGACGACGCGGACGGGCCGCTCCAGCACTTGCGCGCAGATGCCCCGGCGCAAGTCGAGCAGGTCCGCCTTCGCCTCACCCTTGCGCGGCAGCAGAATCAGGTCGGCCTCGTTCATGGCCCGCCGCGCCTGCATGGTCAGGTGATCGGGATTGCCGGTGCCGATCCCGATGAGGCTGAGCGCGATCATGCGTAGGGAGCGATCTGGTGGAAGAACGTGCCGGTCACCCGGCCGCGCCGCGACCCGGTTTCGGGCACGACGCTACCGTCGGCATCGGTAACTGCGGCCAGCGGCTCGTCGGGCTGCTCGAGGATCGTCGAGTAATGGAACTCATGACCGCGCAGACGGGACCCCGCCGTCAGGTTGGCCACGGGTCCCAGCAACTGCGCACTGCGATAGCCCAGGTGCATCCTGCGCTGCGCGTAGCTGGTCACGAGGCCAAGCAGGCCGGCCATCGGGTGACGTGCGCCTTCCTTGTCGACGAGGGCCTCGCCCAGCACCATGTAGCCGCCGCATTCGCCATGGACCGGACGGGTCTCGGCATGGCGGCGCAGACCGGCAAGGAAGCGCGACGCCGAGGCGATCCGGCCGGCATGAAGCTCGGGGTAGCCACCCGGCAGCCAGACGAAGTCCGCGCTTTTGTCGGGTGCCTCGTCGGCCAGGGGAGAGAATGGCATGATCTGCGCGCCTGCCCGCCGCCAGCCTTCCAGCATGTGCGCGTAGATGAAGGAAAAGGCCTCGTCCTGGGCCAAGGCGATGCGCTGCGCAGGAGGCTGCGGCAGGCCCGATCCCTCTCCGCGCTCAAGCGCCCTCGCCGCCTTGCGGATCGCCGGAAGGTCGGCATGTTCGCGCAGGAAGGCGGCATAATCGGCGATCTTGCGGTCGAGCTCGGGTTGCTCTGCAGCCTGCACCAGCCCGAGGTGGCGTTCCGGCAAGGTCAGGTCGCCGCGCCGAGGCAACGCGCCCAGCACCGGCATTCCAATGGCCTCCATCCCCCGGCGGACAAGGCGTTCATGGCGCGGGCTTGCCACACGGTTGAGGATCACCCCGGCGAAGGGGATGCGCGCATCGAAACGGCGAAACCCCAGCGCCGTCGCCGCGGCGGACTGGGCATGGCCGGACACATCGAGGACCAGGATCACCGGCCAGCCCATGCGCCGGGCGATGTCCGCGCTGGCGCCGTTGCCGGCCGCCCCGCGCGTGGCGACGCCGTCATAAAAGCCCATGGAGCCCTCGGCGACGCAGATGTCCGCCTCGGCTGCCATCGCCGCGACGGCATCCAGCAAGCCTGTGTCCATCGCCCAGCTGTCGAGATTGAACGAGGCATTCCCGCAGGCCGCCCGATGGAACGCGGGATCGATATAGTCCGGCCCGCTCTTGAACGGCTGGACCGTGTCGCCGCCCTCGCTCAATGCGCGCAGCAGGCCGAGCATGACAGTGGTCTTTCCGGTTCCCGAGGCGGGCGCGGCGACGAGCAGTCCGGGTGTGCTCATGCGATGCCTCCGGCAAAGCGCGAGGATGCATCCTGCGGCCGGAAGCGGCGGTCATAGCCGGGGGAATAGAGGCAGCTTTCATCGAAGCCCTCCCCCGCCAGCACTCGCCCGACGACGATCAGCGCGGTGCGCTCCATGCTGCCAGCGACTTCTGCCTCGATGGTTTCCAGCGTGCCGCGCACGATCCGCTGGTCGGGCCAGCTTGCGCGCCAGACGACCGCGACCGGGCAGTCGGGTCCATAGGCCGGTGTCAGGTCGGCCACGACCCGGGCCAGGTTATGGATCGAGAGGTGAATCGCCAGCGTCGCGCCGGTGTCTGCGAAATTGATCAGGCTCTCCCCTTCCGGCATCGCACTCGCCCGGCCCGAAGTTCGGGTAAGGACCAGCGACTGCGAAAGGCCCGGCAAGGTCAGCTCGGTTTCCAGCGCTGCTGCGGTTGCCGCGAAAGCGGGCACGCCCGGCGTCACGGTGAAGGGAATGTCCAAGGCCCGCAGCCTCCTGAGCTGCTCACCCATTGCCGACCATACCGAAAGGTCGCCCGAATGGAGCCGCGCCACATCGTGACCGGCAGCGTGGGCCGCGGCGATCTCGTCCATGATCGCGTCGAGATCGAGCGGCGCGGTGTTGACGATGCGCGCGCCGGGAGGACAGTGATCGAGCACTGCGGCAGGCACCAGCGACCCGGCATAGAGGCAGACCGGCGAGGCCGCGATCAGATCGCGCCCGCGCAAGGTCAGGAGGTCGGGCGCGCCGGGGCCGGCGCCGATGAAGTGTACGGTCATGGGATCGATCCTTGGGCAATGGCGCATGTCGCCATGCGGTCGGGGGAAATGTGGCGCACCGCGATCAGCTGCGCGCCGGGGCCGGCGGCGGCCAGGGCGCTGGCTTCGGCCACGCTCCCGGTTGCGTGGCTGGCAAGGCTTGCATCCGACTGGGTGGGCGTGACGATGCGGGCAAGCACCTGCGCCGAAACGCCGGTCAGCGGAAGACCCAGGACCGCGGCCAGACGCGCCAATTCCGGGCTCGCCGCCTTGTCCGCCGCTGTGGCGAGCAGGGTCACGCGCGGCGAGAACTGCTGCGCCAGCGCCAGCGCGTCCTCCAGCGACTGCAGGGTTGCGCCCTGCCGGAAACCGAAACCGGCGACAATCACAGGACGACGCTCCACTGCACGACGGGAAAGCTTGCTCGCCAGCCCCGGCGACTGCCGAGCGGCGCGGCGTGGGCCAGTTCGATCCGCAGGAGATCGCCGCCCTTCTCCGCCTGCCACTGGGCCAGCAGCGCTTCCGAGTCCAGCGTTACGGCATTGGCGACGAGCCGGGTTCCGGCAGGAAGCATGGTCACCAGGCTTTCCAGCAGCGCTTGCGACAGCCCCCCGCCGATGAAGACGGCATCGGGCGCATCGTCCCGTCGCTGATCGAGAATGCCGGGGGCACGGCCGGTCACCACCTCGAGCCGGTCGACGCCGAGCGCACGGGCATTGGCCCGGGCCCGCTCCGCCCGAACCGGATCGCTTTCGAAGGCCACCGCCCGGTTCGCCGGATGACGCAGCAGCCATTCGACCGCAATCGAGCCCGATCCCGCGCCGATGTCCCACAAGGTCTCACCCGCCACGGGGGCAAGCGCGGAAAGCGTCAGGGCGCGTACCGGGCGCTTGGTGATCTGGCCATCGTGGTCGAACAGGTCGTCGGCCAGTCCAGAGGCGCAAGGCAAGGCGCGCCCCTGCCCGGCGCAGGCAATGCCGACCGCGACGGGGTGAGCGACATCGCCGAAAGCAAATGCGTCAGCCCGCACGCGGCGCACCCGCTCACGCGGGCCGCCCAGCGCCTCGAGGACATGGAGATCCGATGGACCGAAGCCCTGCTCGCCCAGATAGGCGGCCAGATCGCGCACAGCATTCCCGTCCCGCAGCAGGACCAGCATCCTGCGGCCTGCGGCCAGATGCGGGCGCAGACGCGGCAGCGGCGCGGCATGAAGGCCCAGGCACACCGTATCCTGCAGCGACCATCCCAGGCGCGAAGCGGCCAGCGAGAACGTCGAGGGCACGGGATGTGCGATCCATTCGCCCGCTTCGAGATGCCGCGTAACCGAGGCTCCGCCGCCGAACCAGAACGGATCGCCCGAAGCGAGCATGACCACGCGCTTCCCGCGATGGGCCAGCAACCCTTCGATGCCGAGCGCAAAGGGCACTGGCCATTCCTCGACGCGGCAACTAAGCGCGGGCAGCAGCGAAAGGTGCCGGGGGGCGCCGATCACCAGTTCGGCCTGCGCAAGTGCATCGCGCGCGGCGGCCGAAAGCCCCTCCACCCCATCCTCGCCGATGCCGAGGATAGTCAGCCACCGACCGGGGCCAGTGAAGGAGGAAGTGTCAGCCATGCCGAAAGTTCTCCTGCTGGGCGGCACTACCGAGGCAAGCGCTCTGGCCCGCCTGCTCGCCGATGCCGGCGTGGACACGACGCTCAGCTACGCGGGTCGGACCACCACCCCCCGTACGCAGCCGGTCCCGGTACGCGTCGGCGGATTCGGAGGTGCAGAGGGCCTTGCCGACTGGATGCGGGAAAACCGGGTGACCCACCTCATCGATGCGACGCACCCCTTCGCGGCAACCATGAGCGCCAATGCCGTCACCGCCGCGCAGCTTGCCGGAACGCCGCTCATCGCCCTCACCCGTCCGGCATGGGAACCGCAGGAAGGCGATCGCTGGCGTCACGTGGCGGACGTTGCCGCCGCTGTGTCCTCGCTTGCCGGGCCTGCCCGCAGGGTCATGCTGGCGCTGGGCCGCATGCATGTCGGCGCGTTCGCCGCGCAGCCGCAGCATCACTACCTGCTGCGCTTCGTCGATGCGCCCGAGGGCCCGCCGCCATTGCCGCGCCGCAGCCTCGTCGTCGATCGCGGGCCCTTCACTGTCGATGGCGACATCGGGCTGATGCGCGAGCACGCCATCGAACTCGTCGTGTCCAAGAATGCCGGAGGAACCGGCGCGCAGGCCAAGCTCGTGGCGGCACGCGAACTGGGCCTGCCGGTGGTGATGATCGACCGCCCCGCCATTCCCGCACGGCGCGAGGTCCACGATCCGCTTGAGGTCCTGCACTGGCTGGATCACGCGGCAGCTTCCACGGCTGAACGCGGCGTATAGAGAATCGGCCCGCCCTCGCGCGCGATGATGCGGGTGCGGCTCGACCCCACGATCACAACGGTGCGCATGTCGGCCATCTCCGGCCGCGCTTCACGCAAGCTCACGATGCGCAATTCCTCGTCGGGCGTGGTGACGGCGCGGGCGAAGAGAATCGGCCGCTCGGGCCCGCAAGCCTCGCGCAGAACCTCCAGGGCCCGTGCGAAACCTGCAGGGCGCGACGCGGAGCGCGGGTTGTAGAACGCCATCGCGAAGTCCGCTTCGGCGGCGAGGCGCAGGCGCTTCTCGATCAGGTCCCAGGGCTTGAGATTGTCCGAAAGGTTGATCGCGCAGAAATCGTGCCCCAAGGGCGCTCCGGCGCGGGCGCTTGCCGCAAGCATCGCGGTAATCCCGGGCAGCACGCGGATATCGATGTCGAGCCACGCAGAAGGCCCCGCCTCCAGCGCTTCGAACAGGGCCGAGGCCATCGCGAAGACGCCCGGATCGCCGGAAGACACCACGACGACGCGACGCCCCTGCGCGGCAAGGTCGAGCGCATGGCGCGCGCGGTCCAGTTCCACCCGGTTGTCCGAAGGATGCAGCCGCAGCCCTTCGCGCGGCGCAATCCGCGCAACGTAGGGGATATAGCCGATCACATCGGTTGCCTCGGACAGCGCCTGCGTGACCTCGCCGGTCACCAGCGCCTCGTCGCCTGGCCCCAGCCCGGCGACGCAGACCCGGCCCCGATCCTGCGCCCCGCTCACTATCGGCGCCCCGTTCAATACCGGCGCCCCGCTCACGGGCGGCGTCCCTGACCGTGGATCAGCAGGATCGAGAAATAGGGCGTCACGTTCTCCGCCTCGGCAAGGCGGGTCACGCGCTGGTCCGGCATCGCCGCATGCTCGACCAGCCACGCATCCTGCTCGCGCCCGGCCGCGGCGACGGCGCGGCGCAGCTTGGCCAGGTTGCGCCCGATCTTCATCACCACCAGCGCATCGGTATCGCGGATGCGCCTCTCCAGATCGGCCTCGGGCAATGTCGCGGTCAAGACGGTCAGGACGTCATCGCCCCATGTGATCGGCACATCGGTTGCATTCCACGCCCCCGACATGCCGGTGATCCCTGGCACGACCTCGACCGGAACATGCCCGGTCAGCCGCGAATGCAGATGCATGAACGAGCCGTAGAAGAAGGGATCGCCCTCGCACAGGACGACGATGTCCTCACCTTCGCGGGCGAGCGCCAGAAGACGCTCGGTACTCTGCGCGTAGAACTCGGCAAGACAGGCCTTGTAGCGCGGATCGTCGAAGGGGATCTCGGTGGTGACCGGGTACTCCAGCGGAATCTCGATCACGTCGGGACGGAGCAGTTCATCGGCAATGCGGCGCGCCTGTCCCGGCCGGCCGGCCTTGCGGAAGTAGGCGACATGACGGGCAGAGCGCACCAGCCGGTCGGCCCGCACGCTGAGCAGGTCCACCGCGCCCGGACCGAGGCCGACCCCATGGATGGTGCCGCAGGTCACGCCCCCAGTCATTCGGCGCGGCTCGCAAGCGCGTTGACGGCAGCCACGGTGATCGCACTGCCGCCCAGTCGGCCCTCGACAATGCAGCACGGCACCGGCGGCGCAGCCCAGAGCGCCGCTTTCGATTCCACCGCACCGACGAAACCGACCGGGCAGCCGACGATCGCCGCCGGACGCGGGCACGCCGGGTCCTCAAGCATGTTGAGCAGATGGAACAGCGCCGTGGGTGCATTGCCGATGGCGACCAGCGCCCCCGCAAGATGCGGCCGCCACAATTCCAGCGCTGCGGCGGAGCGCGTATTACCCATCGCCTTCGCCAGTTCGGGTACTTCGGGTGCGCGCAGCGTGCACAGCACCGGATTGTCCGCAGGCAGGCGGGCCCGGGTAATGCCTTCGGAGACCATGTGCGCATCGCACAGGATCGGCGCACCGCCTGCCAGCGCCTCTCGCGCGGCTTGCGCAAAGCCCGGCGAGAAGCGGACGTGCCGGGCAAGCTCCACCATGCCCGCGGCATGGATCATGCGCACCGCAACGGGTTCTTCTTCGGGCGAAAAGGCCGTCAGCTCGGCCTCGGCCCGGATCGTGGCGAAGGACTGGCGGTAGATCGCTGCGCCATCGGTTTCATAGTCATGCGGCATCAGCCTGCTCCGAAAAGAGCCAGGACCTCGTCCCGGCCAAGAGCGAGGCGCTCGCGCCCCTCGCCCGAAAGATCGTATCGCCCCTCGCGGCCGATCAGCGTCACATCGGCCCGCCCGGTCGCCGCACAGCGCTTCGCGCAGCCAGAAACATGCAAGCATCCGGTGACCTGCGGAGCGATGCGGCGCGCCAGCGCGCGGGTCTCGACGCTTGCCTGCGGGCAAGACGGCGCCCCCGGGCAGGCATCGACGCGCAGGAGCGGATCGGCCGGATCGTCCACCAGCCCCTCCACGGGCGCAAAGGCGGCGCCTTCGACGATGAGCAGCCGCCAGGGAGTGGTGCGCAGTGCCGTCGCCGCCGGGTCTGTGATCAGGCGGGCCAGCGCCAGTGCCGGGATCTGTCCGAAAGGCACGCCCCATGCCGCACCTGTGGGTGTCGGGCCGGGCTGCAAGGGGCAAGACCCCCGCGCAGGCAGCAGCGAGCCTTGCGCCCACTCGGGAAGTGCAGCTGTGAACCGGCTCATGCGACCGGCCTCAGGCCCGCCGTTTTCAGCGAACCAGCGCGCCATGGCGATCAGGCGGTCGACTTCCGCGCCAGCGGTCACTTCCGCGCCCGCGGTCCGGCCCTGCGCGCGCAGGATCAGGCTGCCGCTGGCCGCACGCTCGATCCGGAAATCACCCGCCTCCCCCGGCAGGACAGGGGCCGGCCCGGCGTCGATCACGAAACCGACCTTGCCCGGCAACTCCGGCAACTCACCGAGCCTTGCGATGAGTTCAGCGGCAATCCGCGCAGTATCGTCGGCTTCCTGCCAGATGGGCGCGACAAGGAGATTGCGCTTCTTCTCGTGGACGGGATCGGCCTCGACCAGTTCCAGTTCGACGAGCCGTGCAATAAGCGCAGGCCACTCAGCCTCGCTCACCCCGCGCAGCTGGAAGTTGGCGCGGCGGGTCAGGTCGATCAGGCCATTGCCGAAGGTCAGCGCGGCATCGCACAGGCCCAGCACCTGCTTGCGGTTCAATCGCCCGAGGCGGGGACGCACCCGCACCAGCAGGCCGTCTCCCGCCGCCATCGGATGCCATGCATCGGGACACCAGCCCCTGATCGCGAAACCGCTCATTGCCCGCCTCCCAGGCTGGCGAGGATCGAGTTGCGCCGCGTCTGCCACAGGCCAGCGGCATGAAGCGCGGCGAAGCGGGCTTCCATGGCTGCCAGCGCTTCGGGATTTTCGCGCGCCATGAACGCCCGCACTTCCGGCTCGCCGAGCGTCGCGTCGTGATAGAGATCGAACAGCTGCGGCGGCACCGAAGCGGAGAGATGCGCGAAGGCGCCAAGGTGATCGAGCGTCGCGGCCAGTTCGGCAGCCCCGCGAAAGCCGTGGCGCATCATCTCGGCAACCCAGCGCGGATTGGCCGCCCTTGCCCGCACGACGCGCGCGATCTCTTCGTTCAAGGTCCGGGCATGCGGCCGGGCGGGATCGCGATTGTCGAGGTGGTAGAGCGCCGCCTTGCCGCCGGTAACCGATTGCGCTGCGGCAAATCCCGCCTCGTGCGCGGCATAGTCGGCCGCAAGCAGCAGGTCGGTCTCGGGCAGGTCCTGTAGGTGCACGAAAGCGTCAGCCCCCGCGACGCGCTCACGCAAACCCGCAGGATCGGGCGCCTCGTCCTGCCCGTCGAGCGCATGGTCGGACGCCGCAAGCCAGGCTTCACCGGCAGCCCGGCGCGCTTCGTCGGTATAAGTCTCGGCCGTATCGCGCAGACCGAGACCATAGCGCCCGGGACGCGGGCCATAGACGCGCGGGGCTGCGGTCCTGCCGGCGAAAGGATTCCACTCCGGCGTCTCGTCCCTCTCGCACAGCGCGCGCACCGCCATCCCGAAGAGGGAGGCAAGGACCGGAAACGCATCGCGGAACAGACCCGAGACGCGCAGCGTCACGTCAATGCGGGGCCGGTCGAGCATGGCCAGCGGCAGGATTTCCACTCCGGTCACGCGTTCGGAAGCATTGTCCCACACCGGCTTTGCGCCAAGCAGGTGCAGGGCCATGGCGAACTCCTCGCCCGCCGTGCGCATCGTCGCCGAGCCCCACAGGTCGACCACCAGACCGCGCGGATAGTCGCCATGGTCCTGCAGGTGCCGGCGGACCAGTTCCTCGGCGAGGTCCACGCCTTGCGCATGGGCCGTGCGCGAAGGCACCGCGCGCGGATCGACCGCGAAGAGGTTACGCCCGGTCGGCAGGACATCGGAGCGCCCGCGCCATGGCGAACCGGATGGCCCTGCCGCCACACGTCGTCCGGCCAGTGCGGCCAGCAGTCCGCTGCGCTCCGCCTCGCCCTGCTCACCGCGGCCGTAGACATGCAGGCCCTCGCCGAACTGGCTCTCCTTCACGTCGCACACGAAGCGGTCGATGCGGGTGATCGCCTCGACCAGCGAGGTCGCGCCGTCGAGACCGAGTTCAGCCTCCAGCCCCAGCGCCAGCGCTTCCTCGCGGATGGCCGATTGCAGCCTGTCACGCCGCGCCGGATCGAGCCCGTCGGCGTTGGAAAACTCGTCCAGCAGCGCCTCGAGGCGCGTCAGTCCTGCGCCTTGCTGCGCGGGAGCCAGCGGCGGCGGTGCGTGTCCCAGCGTAACGGCTCCGATCCGGCGCTTGGCCTGCGCCGCCTCGCCGGGATCGTTGACGATAAAAGGATAGATGACAGGCAGGGCGCCGGTCAGCGCCTCAGGCCAACAGGCATCGCCAAGCGCTACCGATTTACCCGGCAGCCACTCAAGCGTTCCGTGCGCGCCGAGATGGACGAGCGCATCGACCCGGCGCTCGTGCAGCCAGAGATAGAAGGCAACATAGCCATGACGCGGGCAACGCGAGACATCGTGGTAATCCTCGTCACGCTCGGCAGACCAGCCGCGCTCGGGCTGCAGGGCGACCAGGACATGGCCAAGCTCCACGACGCGAAAATGAAAGGCGCCGTCGGCAACGGCGGGGTCCCTTTCGGCGTCTCCCCAGGCCTCGGCCAGATCGGCCTGCAGCGCTGCAGGCAAGCGGGCCAGAGCGGCGCGATAGGCGCCGAGCGGCCAACTGGCGGTTGCTTCGCCAAGGCCCGCCACAAGGTCATGGCCGCATTCGACCGTGTAACCGGCCTGCGCCAGATCGGCGAGGATCGCATCGGCGGAGGCCAGTGCATCCAGCCCGACAGCGTGGGCCATCTGGTAGCCCTTGCCCGGATAGGTCGAGAGAACCATCGCAAGGCGCCGCTCTGCCGCGGGTTTCCGGCCCAGCGCGATCCACCCCGCGACGCGCGCGGCAATCGCTTCGATCCGCGATGGCTCGGCGCGGTGGGCACTGCGCGAAAATTCAAGGGCATCGTCGCGCGCGGCGGCTTCCTTGAAGCTGGCCACGCCTGCAAAGATGCGGCCGTCGACTTCGGGAAGCACGACATGCATGGCGAGATCGGCCGGCGACAGACCGCGCGAGGCATCCTGCCAGGCTTGCCGTCCGCTCGTCGCCAGCGCGACCTGGAACACCGGGACACCGGCGCCGTCGAGCGGCGTCGCGCCTTCATCGTCACGCGCGGAAAAGGCGGTCGCATTGATCACCGCCGCGGGCTGCAGCGCCCGCACCCAGCGATCCACCCAGCCGCGAACTTCAGGGGCCTTCAGCGAGGGCACGTAAAGGCCCAGCACATCGAAACCGCGTGCGCGCAAGGCCGCGTGGAGTGCCTCGAAAGGATCGAGATCGGCGGAGCTGAGATAGGATCGATAGAACGCGAGCAGCACGCGCGGGCGGGATGCTGTCAGGGCAAAGGCCGCCGGACAGGCCGTGTCTTCACCTGGAAGCCACGCCCCGGCAGTCGGCAGCGCCTGAATGGCCCGGACTTCGCGCCCGGTCTTGCCGTCCGCCAGCAGGCCGCCCGCTTGCGCGAGCCGTGAAAGGGCTGCCCGCGCTGCAACCGCGCCGCCGATATCGCAAAGGCGGGTCAGTTCGCGCAGCGTGGAAACCGGAACGGTCGAGACGGCATCGAGCCTTTCGTCCTCGCGCCCGTCTGCGGGCAGCACGGCCAGCGCGATCCCGCGCGAACGCGCCAGCGCCTCCACCTGCTGCAGGCCGTAAGTCCAGTAGGGAAGCCCGCCGATGATCCGTACCAGGATCGCCTTCGCACATGCCAGCGTGCGCTCGACATAGGTGTCGACCGACAAGGGATGCGTCAGTGCCGCAAGATTGGCGAGGCGCAGCGAGGGCGGACTGTCCCCCGCATCGCGCGCGCTGCGCCACCCGGCAGCGAAAGCGCCGAGGTCGCTGTCCGAAAACGACAGCACCACGAGATCGGCCGGAGCCTGCCCCAGATCCTGCGGAACGGAGGCTTCCTCGATCCCGTGGGTCTCGCGGAAGATAACGTGCATCGCGGCCTCAGCCCTGCAGCACGGCCCTTATCGCAGCGGGATCGAGGTAATCGTGCTCGGCAATGGCGACCAGCGACGTGAGGCGCGCTTCATCGGGGCGCCAGGGGCGGTCGTAGTGGCTGCGTACCCGCGCGCCGACCGCCTGCACCAGCATGCGCATCGGCTTGCCGGCTACCGCGACATAGCCCTTCACCCGCAGCACCCGGTGATCGCTCGCCAGTGTCTCGATGCGTGCGGCGAGAGCAGCGGGATCGGCGATTTCGCCCAGTTCGATGACGGCGCTGTCGAAATCCTCGTGCTCGTGATCGTCCTCGCCATCGTGGTGCGAGGGACGCGCGGCAATATCGTCCTCGGCAGCAGCGCCAAGGCCAAGGATCACGCGCGGATCGACGACGCCCTCGCTCAGTTCGATGACCGGGACCGGGCGCGGGGCTTCTGCGGCGATGACTTCACGCGCGCGGGCAAGGCCCTCGGCGCCGGCAAGGTCGGCCTTGGTCAGCAGCACCATGTCGGCGCAGGCGAGCTGGTCCTCGAAGACTTCGGACAGCGGCGTCTCGTGATCGATTTCCGGGTCGGCCGCGCGCTGCGCCTCGAGTGCGGCGAGATCGGGTGCGAACCGGCCCTCGGCCACGGCCTCTGCGTCGGCAAGGGCAAGCACCCCGTCGACAGTGATGCGGCTGCGGATCGCGGGCCAGTCGAAAGCCTTGAGCAGCGGCTTGGGCAGCGCGAGACCCGAAGTTTCGATCAGAATGTGATCGGGCCGGGGTTCAAGCGCCAGCAGCTTCTCGACAGTGGGGATGAAGTCGTCGGCGACGGTGCAGCAGATGCAGCCATTGGCCAGTTCGACGACGTTCTCTGCCGGGCAGTCGGGGATGGCGCACGACTTCAGGATATCTCCATCGACGCCCAGCGTGCCGAATTCATTGACGACGACCGCCAGGCGGCGACCGCCGGCATTGCGGATGAGATGGCTGATGAGCGTGGTCTTACCCGCGCCCAGAAAACCGGTGATGATCGTTACAGGGACCTTGGACAGGTCAGGCATCGGCAATTCCCCACGCGCCATGGCGACAACGGCGGGGCTTGCCGGAAGCGAATCCGACCGACGCGCGGCGACGGGCGGGCGCGAAAAGGCACCCGTTATCGCGCGTTCGTGCAGCCCCAGCCGCACAGCTTCGTCGCTCAGACGGAAGAATTACCGTGCCGTGACCATCCCCTGGATCAAGGCAAGAGCGACCGGTGCGCCGGCAGGTCTCCTGGCTTGCGGGTCACTGCTTGATGCACGCCTTCCCGGATCGCCTTGCGGCTTCACCCAGTGGCCGGCCCTTCGCGTGAGGAAGGGAACCGTGTGCATCTCGCTATCCGCTCACAGTTGCAGGGACAGCCGCGGTTTTGGGAAGGAGAGACCTTCCCGCACCGCATTCCCGATTAAGCCCCTTTCGGGGCACCGGCGCGATCATTCGAAGCACAGAATCGATCCGTGCTTCGAAGCGAGGCCCTAGAACAGATCGACCGCCAAGCCAATCGCCTAAGGACCGGTTCTCATGCCGAGACGCGCACTTCGATATCGTCGAAGCGCTTCCAGCGGTAGATCGCGAAGCTGGCGAGCCAGCACAGCACGAAAAGGCCGATGATGCCGAACCCCAGGCTGTTGAAGTTCTCTCCCAGTTCGCCGGCAATATCGAACAGGCCGCCGGTGAGGCCCAGCTTATCGCCGATCAGGGCGACCGTTTCGATCCCGCCGATGACGATGGCGACAAGCGCCGAAATCAGGGTGATGGTGATGTTGTAGTAGAGCTTGCGGATCGGCTTGACGAAAGCCCACTCATAGGCGCCGAGCATGACGACGCCGTCGGCGGTGTCGATCAGCGCCATGCCCACGGCGAAAAGCACCGGCAGGACGAGGATCGTGCCGATGGAAAGCCCGTCCGCCGCCTGCCCCGCCGAAAGGCCCAGGATGGCCACTTCGGTCGCGGTGTCGAAACCCAGCCCGAACAGGAAGCCCAGCGGAGCCATGTGCCAGCTGCGGGTGATGAGGCGGAACATCGGCCGGAAAAGGCGCGCCATCAGCCCGCGATTGCCCAGCAGCATGTCGAGGTCTTCCTCCACATAGGCGCCCCCGGCACGGACATGGGCGAAGGTCTTCCACACGTTGCGCAGGATGATCAGGTTCATGGCGGCAATCGAGAACAGGAAGATCGCCGAGATCGAGGTCGCGACGAGACCGCCGACCTGCTTGAGACTTTCGAACTGCGTCAGTGCGCTCGTCGTCAGGGCAATGGCTATGGCCGCGATGGTGACGATGCCGGAATGTCCGATGGCGAACCAGAAGCCGACTGCGATCGGGCGCTGACCGTCCTGCATCAGCTTGCGGGTCACGTTGTCGATGGCCGCGATATGGTCCGCGTCCACGGCATGGCGCAGCCCCAGGCCCCATGCCAGCAGGGCCGTGCCGAGCATGAGCGGCCGATCGTGGAACAGCGAGAAAGCCCAGATCCAGGCGGCGATATTGGCGGCCACGAGCGGGCCGAAAAGCCAGCCTATCCGGCGGCGCAGGTTGGGTCGAACAGAATGCGGCAATTGAGCCATGATGCGAAATCGTCCTCCGGCGTCTTGCGACAAGGCCGGGACGAACCGCTCAGGCGAACGGCCGGAAGGCGCAGGCAACCGGACGCCAGGGCCGGTCGACACGCCGCTCCGCTGCGGCCCCGGCCGCAGGTTCGTCGCTCAGACGGAGTTCACCGTGCCGCGGCCATCCCCTGGACCAGGGCAAGAGCGACCAGACGCCGGCAGGTCTCCTGGCTCGCGGGTCACAGCTTGATGCACGCCTTCCCAGGCCCTTCGCGGCATGCCGCATTCGGCCCAGTGGCTGCTTCCCAGGCGCCCATGGCGCATGAAAAGCCCTGTGCATCGCGCTATCCGCTTACAGTTGCAGGGACAGCCGCGGACTTGGGAAAGGCAATCCCTTCCCCGCACCGCATTCCCGATTAAGCCCCTGTTACGGGGCACCGGCGCGATCAATGGGAATCGGCAAGAACCGATTCGAAGGTGCTGATAACACCCCGATTTCGCAGTGCCCATCGCAAGTTTGCGGCAATCGCGCGGCCCAGGCGCGGCGCGCAGCCTACAGGGCGCGTTCGGTAAAGGCGCCGCGCATGCAGTGGTTGGAACTCATCGCCGAGCCGTATCCCCCGGCATTGAGGAAGGCGATGAAGTCCCCCTCCTCAACGGGCGGAAGGAGCGTGTCGGCAGCCCAGATATCAAGCGCTTCGTTGATATTGCCGGCAATCGTCACCCGCTCGCCCGGCGCCGATCCATCGCCGCGCAGCAGGCAGGGAACCGGCTCGCACGGCAGGTCGTAGAAAGCAGGTTCCGGGTGGAGATTGAAGCCCCCGCCGACGAAGACGAACCGGGTGTCGCGCTTGATTTCGACGTCGGTCACGGGAAGCACGAGCATCCCGGCATCCTTGGCAATGTAGTCCCCCGGCTCAACGGCGATGCGCAGGCCGCGTCCGGCAAAATGGCGGCGCAGGATCGCGGCCCATTGCGCCAGATCGAGCGGCCTGTCCCCGCAGCGATGGGGCAGCCCGAGCCCGCCGCCGACGTTGACCGTGCGCACCTGCGGCACTTCGTCGAGGAAGCGAGAGGCCTCCGCGACGGCCAGATCCCAGCTCTCCAGCTGATCGGTCAGGTATCCGCAGCCGACATGAAAATGCAGCGAGGTGATCGCCAGCCCATGGCTTTTCGCGAGGGCAAGCGCCTCGCCCCACTGCTCGCGGTAGATGCCGAACTTGGTCGTTCTTCCCCCGGCATAAGTCAGCTTCTCGGCATCGCCGTAGCCGGTGCCGCGCCCGGGATTCACGCGAATGCCGATCTCGCGGCCCGGCGTTCGCTCACCGATGCGTCGGATCATGCCCATGGTGTCGCAATTGATCGTGATCTCGGGATGGGACAGTAGTCGTTCCAGATCGCGCGGCGTGACGCCAGTGCCGGTGAAACTGATCTGACCGGGCGCAAAACCGCAGGCCAGGGCATGATCCAGTTCACCCGGAGAGCAGATGTCGACCCCGCATTTGCCGCTTTGTGCGAGCCGCTCAAGCAGGGGCGCAAAGCGGTTGGCCTTCATGGCGTAATAGACCGTGAAGGCGCAGCCGATATCGCCAAGGGCAGCGACCACCCTATCGAGATTGGCTTCGACGCGGTCGAGCGAATAGAGAAACAGCGCCCCCCCTTCCTCGCCCCCGCTCTCGCCCTCACCGGCCAGTGCGGCGACATCATGTCCCGCGAAGTGCAGGCGCCCGCCGCGATAATGCAGGTCTGGGCGCTCCCACCACGGCGCAGTCCGGGCCGATGAGCCCTGCTGCGGCACGGTCACGACTTCAGCGGCTTGGCCTGCCCGTCCAGAAATCGCCTGCCCTCCTCGTTCGCATTCTCGGCGCGCCCGGTGATCCACGCGCGGCAGCGCTGCGCGGCACAATGGCATGCGAATTGCCGATAGAGAACATCCTCCGTCGCGGCATAGTCGATGGTCAGGACTTCGCCAGCATCGATATCGCTAAGGGCGACAAGTTCGAAGCGCTCCATGTCCAGCCGGCAATTGGGCTCGCAACCGTGGGACAGGTAGCCGACGAAGCGCGTGTCATGGACATGCATCCCCGGCGAGACCTGCAGGCTGTGCTGCAGCAGGTCGGCGCTGACTTCGCCGTTGAACCTGTCGAGCACCTCGCCCGCGGCAAAGGGGGCAAGCGCACGCACGCACAGGCCCAGCGTCTCGCAATCGCAGACGACAAGACGATCTTCGCCGGCTTCACTCGCACTGGAATGTCCCCGCGGTTGGATGAACAAGGCCGTTTCCCCTGACGCCTGCTGAATTTTGCTGATCTTCGAGGCTGTTACCCTAGGGGCAATTTCTTAGCGAAACGTAGCCTGTTGCATTCGCCTTCGCGCGCATATTCCACGCGGTCCATGATCCGGCGCACGATGTGGATGCCAAGGCCGCCGATCTCGCGCTCCTCCACGGAAAGCGAAGTATCGGGCGTCTCAAGCGACAAGGGGTCGAATGGCCTGCCATCATCGATAAGGTCGACCGCGACTTCCCCGTTCCCCACCCTGAGGCAGGCGGTTATGCGCGGCATATCCTGCTCCTTGCCGTGTTCGAGGATGTTGCTGACCAGTTCGTCGAACACGATCATGACCTTGGTCAGAACATCGAGCGGCAGGTCGGCGCTTTCCAGATAGGCTTCGATATCCTCGAGGAACGAGGGGAACCCTGCCCTTCCGTTGGCGAGAGTGCGTTCGTAATCGCAATCCATGCCACTCGATCCCCGTACCGGCGCCACGCGATTGCGGCCCCGGCCAGCTTAATCGAGTGGAAAAATTTCACAACTTCTCCAATAAGGTGCGTGGACACGATGAGAAGACGGGCGGAGACAGGGCGATGGAAATCAGCGAAGAAATCAAGGGTCCGGCCCTGGTGATGACCCTTGCCGGTCGGCTCGACAGCAATACCGCGCCGCTGCTCGAAACCCGTCTGCCTTCGCGGATCGAGGGCAATCCGGCCACCGTGATCGACCTGTCGCAGGTCAGCTACGTCAGTTCCGCGGGCCTGCGCATCCTGCTAAAGGGCGCGAAAGTGGCCAAGGCATCGGGCAACAGGCTCGCGCTTTGCGGTCTCGCTCCGTCAGTGCGTGAAGTGTTCGATATCAGCGGCTTCACCGCTATCTTTGCGATCGAACCTGACCTCGTTTCCGCTCTCGCCGCAGTCGGTTGAGCACGGAGGGCCGATCACGGCGAAGATGCCGGTCGGCTTCAGGAGCGCATCGAGACTGGCCAGCCATTCATCGGGCCCGATACCGCGCGCGGCCTTGAGGTAAACCCGCGCACGCTCCGCTTCATCGGCTTGCGCAAGCGTCACCAGCTGCAAGGCCCCTTTGGCCAATGGCGCACGCCATTCGTGCACGACCAGATCCGAAAGAGCATAAAGTTGGCCCGCAAGGTCCAGCGCGCGGCCGAGTTCAGCCTGCGAAGCGGATGCCTCGATCAATCGCCGGACATGGCAGGCCGCTGCCAGTGCATCGACAGGGTCCGCATCCTCGCAGCGCCCCAGCACGACGGCGCCGCCTTGCTCCATGTCGGCAAAGGCGAAGAAACTTCCCGCCGGAATGGCGCCGCAGGCGCGCATCGCAATGACGGCGTCCGCGGTGCGGCAGGCGCAGGGTGCGAATTCCACCGCGCGCGCATTCTCCAAGGCGTTTGCGAGGCTTCGCGTGCGGCCCTTGCGGGCCTCGACGAGCGTTGCCCGAAGTTCGGCAGCTTCGCCGCTGGCATCCATGAGCCTCACCGCCCCGGCAAGATCCTGCGCCTCGCGGATACGCCAACTCACTTTGCTGTCCGGAACATGTCCCGACAGCGCGCGTCTGCTCAGGTCCAGTTCGCGGGTCAGGCGGCGGGCAACGAATATGGCAAGCGCGCTCGCCAGGGCAATCAGCCCCAGAGCGATCAGCACCACGTCCCGGCGAATGAGGCGCAAGTGCTCTGCAATCGGAGCGCGGCTGAAGCGCGCTGCGACGAAACGCCCCTCCCCTGCCGGTGCAAGCCCGATCACCCAGCCTTCCGCGCCGTCCTGCGCCATCGTCCGAACGGAAGGCCGGCTCGGCCGGGCCAGCGCCGTGGGATCCCATTCCTGCCCCCCCGACTTGAGCGCAAGAGCCGGTCGGTCCGCCTCGACGAGATAGAGGGCGCCCAGTCCCTCGACATGCGCAAGGGCAGCCTCAAGCGCCTCGCGGCGGTGGGGCTGGGCAAGGGTCTTGCCCGGATCGGTCATTTCGCGCGTGAATTCTGCAACCGTAACAGCCGTCGCCAGGGCCTGTTCGCGAAGTGCATGCTCCAGTTCCGTGCGCTCCTGCGAATAGAGCAGCGCCCCGTTGACGAGCGCCAGCGCAAGAAACAGCGGCACGGCCAGCAGCAGGATTATCGAGCGGATCGTCATGCGTCAGCCCCGGCCCGGATCGCGGCGAGGCCCACCACGAAATCGGGACACTCGCGCGCGATGGTGAAAAGGTGCGGCCTTGCCAGGCACAAGACTTGCGCCCCCCTTCCTCCCGCGATGTAGTCAGCCCGCGTCGGCAGGCCGAACAGCGCGGACGGCGCATCGAATACCGCGGGCGCCTGCCTGCCCTCAACGACAACCGAGCCGCCGATCACCGTGACCAGCCGCTGCGCCACCGCTCCACCTGCAAGGACCGTCTCACCCGGTTCATATTCGAAGCGGCGGGCATGGCTGGCGACAAGCAGCAGCTCGGTTTCGGTCAGCCGGTCGAACGGCGGACAGGCTGCAAGTGCCAGGGCCTCGGCAACGACCTGCGCCGCGATCATCGTGCTTCTCCCGGCCATACGACGAACTCGCCGCCCGTCAGCGAGACGAACGAGACGCGCTCCTTCGGATCGAAGCGGCCGGGATCGGCGTGCCGGCCTGCAACGCGAAGCCCGGCCTGGGGCGTTCCAACCCATTCAATCGAGCCAGCCGTGCCGTCAACCACCAGGCAAGCGCCCTGATCGCAGTCAGCGAGCATGGCCCAGTCCGCGCAGAGCGCCGGATTCTCGGCCATCGCTTGTGCGAGGCGCGCCATGGCGCGCTGGGCAAGAACCGTGCGCGCATCGGCGGGATCGCCGGGCATCCAGGCAATCACGCGGCGAGCACCGGACAGCAGGATCACCGGCTGGCCCGGTCCGATGCCGGATCCGCTTGCCAGCAACCCTGCATGGGCGCGAGCGTCTTCCTGCACGCTGCGCTCCCTGCGCGCCTGCAACTCGCAGGAAATCTCCGCCGCACGTTCAAGCAGGGCTTTGCGCAGGACGGTGACTTCACGCGGCGCAGACCCTTGCGCCGCACTGTGCCCGCGACCCGCCGCAACCTGCAGGGTCTCTTCTGTAAGCGCCTCGATGGGCCCGGCGATGCGCCGCACGAGCGCAAGTGAGACGAGCAGGCAGGCAAGCACCGAGCCAACGCCAATCATCGCGCTCATGAACAGCGCATTCTGAGTGGCGACCTGGATGACCGAGACATTGACGTCCGCCCCGGCCGACGCCGCGATGCGCCCGCCCGCGCCTCTGACCGGGGCTGCCCCCGTCTTCAGCAGGCCCCACTGTTCCTGGTACTCGATCGGAGAAACATAGATCGATCCGGTATCCTCGACCCGCCTGAGGCCTTCGGCCGTCTCGTCGGGCAAGTCGTCGCTGGAACCGAGCGGAGAATGATCCTCCCCCGTCGAGGCATCGAGAATATAGAGGATGTCCGCCGGGCCACCGTTCACCTGGGTATAGAGGTAGGTCAGGCCCAGTTCCTTGCGGATACGCTGCATGGGCTCGACATTGCGGCGATAGGCAGTGCTGGCCTCGGCTGCCTGCGCGTCTCCGCCCTCGAAGGCCACTGCGATGAGGGCATCGTGATCTGCCGGATCGACCATCGCACCGGCAAGCGCGCTCGTCGTCACCAGCTTTCGCTCGAAGCCCTCGAGGATCGAAGCGTAGAGCCAGTTGTAGACGAACACCGCCAGCAGAACCGCCACGACGACGACCGCAGGCAGGAAAGTGCGCAGTAGCAGCGCTTTGATCGGCACGCTTCTAGGCCGCATATTGCCGACCGTCCTGTGACTTGAGCATGACCAGTGCCAGTTCGGGGAAGCGCGCGGCGACTTCGCCCAGATCGCGATGGGCGATCCAGAACGGGGAGCCCCCAGCCTCCCCTGCAAGGGCCCCGCCTTCCGGCTTCTCGAAGACGGCGCACAGCACCGCAGCACCCAGCGCTTCGAGCGTAGCACCGCCAACCTCGGGATGGTCCGCCAGAGCCGCCAGCAGATCGAGCGAATGCGGCCGGGTAGCGCCGTCGATCTCCAGGAGATCAAGGACATGGCGGCGCACCATTTCGGGCATGCCTTCGCGGATCACCGCCTTGAGACGCTGGGTGAAGCCAGCGGCGTCCAGACGGTCATGGAGAACGTCAGCCGCCAAAGTCATTTCCATTGCCTGGCCGCTGGCGAGAGCCTCTACGAGAACCTGTTCGACATCGATTTGCGCGCCCTCACGCGGCTGCGCTTCGCCGTGCAGGAGCGGCCCGAGCAGGCGCAGATAGTGGCGAGGAACGCTGCTCTCGATTGCCTCCACCGCGTTGCCCCGCACCTTGGGGTTGGCGGAATGGAGCGAGACGATCAGGAGATCGAAATTCGGCAGCAGCCCGCCGATTGCAAGAAGTTCCAGCACGAAGTCTATCGCAGCTTCCGCCCGCTCGCGCTGGGCGCGCGCCAGCAGTGCGACGGAGCGGTGCGTGCCGGCGTGGAGGTCGAGCAGGCTCGCCATATGGCCGAGGCGCGAGGCTTCATCCAGTTCGCCGGTCACGAGACGATCGAGGTTGGCGGCAAACTGGGCAAAGGAAGTCTGCGCCAGCGCGCGTGCCGCGATAGCGCGGGACCGATAAGCCAAGGCCCGGTCGCGCATCCCGCCCAGCAAGCGGGGGATCGCCGTCTCGCCCAGCTCCGTCAGCATCGTCGCAATTGCGCGCCGCGCCCTTGGCGCCAGTTCGGTGGCCGCCTCGAGAACGTCGGGAATGGATTCGCTGTCCGCGATCCGGCCGAGCAGCCGAATCATCCGCCGCCGTTCGTCGCGTTCCAATTTCGGAAGACACCGCGCCAGAGCCGGGACGATGTGCACGTCCTCGCGCGTTGCCAACCGGTCGATGGCCTCGGCAACGCCGATGCGCTTCGCCGGATCGCCCAGCGTGAGCTGTGCCAAAAGGGCATCGATATCGGGCCCCTGCGATGCAGCAGACCCGCTAACGGGAGCTTCGCCAAGCAGGCGCGCGGCGATCTGCGCACTGTCTCCTTCACCTGCGGCGGCCCTGGCGAGCAGGCTCCTTGCCTCGGGTTCGAACTGCGGGGAAAGCACGCCGCGCCCGCCGAAGTTCATCCAGCCCTGCCGCATGTTGGCGGCCATAGCCGAAGGATAGAGCTGGCGCAGCGCGACAACGACGGCAACAAGCGTCGCGCCCACGATAATCCCGATGCCCGAAAGCTCGCGCATGTCCACCTGGCTGGCCGCGTAGATCAGGAAGCCGCCCGAGACGAGGCTGGCGAGCGGCTCGGCCATGCCCTCCATCACCGTGCGCAGCGGCCGCTTCACCCGCGAGGGGACGGCATTGAACAGCAGGTTCTGGTTGTTGTACTCGATCGAGGTCAGGACCCCGTGATAGGCGAAGAAAGCCGCAAGCGCAGCGCCCGTGCCCCCCTGGAGGAAGAACCACCCGAACACCGCAAAGTAGGTCAGCGGCTGGATGAAGGCGACATTGCGCACGCCCAGCCGCGCCACCAATCGGTTGAACACGAAAAGGCAGGTCACCAGGTTGAACAGGTTGGCTGCCGCGTAGAGCGTGCCGAACAGCGATGCCAAGGCCGCCTCGTCGCGGCCTTCCTGCAGCACCATCGAATACTGGTACTCGGCAAGATTGGTCATCAACAGGGTGACGAAGAGCACCAGCGTGAAGACCATCGTATAGCGCGACCGGCCAAAGGCGCGGCCGACCGCTGCAAGCTGGCTCAGGGCACCGCCCGATTCTTGCTCGAGATCGCTGTCGCTCTCGGCAATCTGGCTCCAGCGCCGGCGCAAAAGAACGGCCAGCGGCGCGGTTGCCATGGCGATGGCAGCCCACAACAGGAAGAAGTCCTGCACCGCCACGCTCTCTGCCAGCAGGCCCACCAGCATCGCGCCGCAGGCCGTACCGAGCGCGCAGAACGCGGCGAATAGCGGGAAAAGTCGCTTGGCGTCCTGTATCGCGAAATAGGCGTCGGTATAATTCCAGAACAGCGAGTAGAGCGCGATGTACCACATCGCCAGGTAGAGCTTTACCGCGAAATAGAGCGGAACCTGCCAATCCGGCGGCAGTCCGGCATCGATCAGGGCCCAGAATGCCACTCCGCCCGCGACCAGCGCGGCCAGGGTCAGATCGACCATGCGATCGATCGAAAAACGCACGAGCAGGTAGGAAAACAGCACCGTGTAGAGCAGCATGACCGCCGGCGTCAGCATGAACACCAGCGGCAGGCGATCCGCGCCGACATTGCTCAGGAATGCGGCATCGCCGGCACTGAAACCGACGCCCATGCCCATCTGCAACAGGAATCCGAACAGGCCGAACTGGATAAGTCGGGGCCATTCACCGCGCTCGAGCCGGAAGAGGCGGTTAACGAAATCGAGCAATGTTCTCCCCACCAATGTCGCGGTCCGGCTTAATCAATTTTTGCAAGTATCGCTGCAATAGGGCTTATTCCGTTTCTATCGCGTTATCAGGCACAGTATCGGGGGGATGATTTTCGTGGCGACCATGGATGGAGCGCAAAGGGTGCGCAGGTTCGGCCTCAAGCCGCAACTGCTGCTCCTGCTCTTTGTACTCAACCTGGTTTCCGCAACGGTCTATACCGCTGTCCTCTACAGTACCGACCGCAACGAGATCCTCACGGGCATCGACGGCAAGCTGCGGATCGCGACGAATGCCGTGCGCGAGATCATCCCCGATGGATACCACCGGCGCATCCGCGATGCGAAATCGGTCACGCCGGCTGAGTACAGGCAGATCCAGCAGCACCTGTCGCGCTTCGGCAATGCTTCGGGCCTGACGTATGTCTATACCTACATGAAGTTCGGCGACGACATCCGCACCGTGGCGACCAGCGCCACCGACGGGGAGATCGCCCAAGGCAGTGAGACGAAGTTCTTCACGCTCTACGACACCGCGCCCGACAAGCTCTATCGCAGCTTCGCCGACGGCAAGGTGCGCTTCGACGAGTACAGCGATTCCTTCGGCCGCTTCCGCTCGATCTACATGCCGGTGAAAAGCCCTGACGGGCGCGTCCACGTCATCGGGGCGGACATCGACCTGACCTGGCTGGACGAGCGGCTGCACATGGCGCTCGTGAAGTCGATCGCGATCGGCATTGCCCTGTTCGCGCTGTCGATGGCGGTCGGCTGGTTCCTCGTCTCGCGCATCGTCGAACCGCTGGTGCGGTTGACCACCTTCACCCGCAACATGGAGACGCGCAGCTTCCGGCCCGACGAGGACGAAATGGACGCCATGCGCAAGATCAGCCGCGACCGGGGCGATGAAGTGGGCAGCCTTGCCGAAGCGATGGCCGGGATGATCGCGCGCCTCCAGCGCTACCTCGTCGAGGTTGCCGAAGCGACAGCGGCGCGCGAAAGGGTGGAAGGCGAGCTCTCCGCCGCACGCGACATCCAGATCGGCATGCTCCCGCGCAAGTTCCCGCCCTTCCCCGACCGCACGGACCTCGACGTTTTCGCCCTGCTCGAACCGGCCAAGCAGGTGGGCGGCGACCTCTACGATTATTTCCTGATCGACCGAAACCGCCTGTTCTTCGTCGTCGGCGACGTATCGGGCAAGGGGGTTCCGGCCGCGCTGTTCATGGCCATGACCACCACCCTGTTCAAGGCGCACGCCATGTCGGGCGGATCGACCGGCCAGATCATGGAGCGGGTCAACGCCGAACTCTCGCGCGACAATGCCGCGGAGATGTTCGTGACCGTCTTCGCGGGTATCCTCGACTTGCGCAGCGGCGAGGTGGAATACAGCGACGGCGGGCACGAGGCGCCCTTCATCGTGCGGGCGGATGGATCGGTCGAACGGCTGGCCAAGCAGCAGGGCATGGCGCTCGGCGTGTTCGAGGACGTTCCCTTTCGCACCGGCCATTTCGACTTGCGCGAAGGCGATGCGCTGGTCCTGTTCACCGACGGCGTCTCGGAAGCGACGGGCGCGAACGACGAACTGTTCACCACGGCCCGCATCGCCGATGCCCTGGCCAGCGCACGCGCCGAATTTTCCGCCAGACTGATTGCCGAAGGACTTGCGCAAAGCGTGCGCGGATTCGTCGGCGCCGTGCCGCAGTCGGACGACATCGCGATCCTGACGGTCTGCTACGAAGGCGCCCGCGAAACCGTCAGCCCAGCGTGATCGGCGGGCGCTCGAGCCCGTGCATCTTGCGCAAGTAGAGCCGCATGTCGTCGATCTGGCCGCGTAGTTGCTCGACGCTGGCCGGCCGGGCGTCGAGCGCGGCGGCGATATAGGGGCAGCTCTCGCGCTCCCAGGGCAGGAAGTCGAAACCTTCTTCCGCATCGTGCATCCACACGATCGGATATGGCCGACCGAACATCACGCCCTTCAGTTCCTCGCGCCCGACCAGGTACATCGCGACGGTCGAGAGATTGTCCGCCCCCAGCAGCGCTTCGACCAGATCGAGCGATAGCACGAGACTGGCCGGACGGGCATATTTCGAAAGGCGAAAGCCCAGGTCGAGGTCCGGCCCGATGAAATCGAGATGCGGCGCGGCATCGTCCGAGGACAGTTCCGGGATTTCGAGAGCGATGTTGTTCTCGGCAAAGTCAGCCAGCCAGGCCGTGCCCTTGAGGCGCAATGGCAACGTCTCGAAATGGGTGGCTTCGTAAAGCCGCATGGTGCGCAGCAGGACGCGCAGGATCCCGGTCAATTCCTCGGCGCTGGAAGGCTGCGCGGTGAAGATCACCTCATCGCCCATGGCCTTCCAGACATCGACCGCCGGAGTCTCGTCCTCCTCGAGGAATTCGAAGCCCATCTGCCCCACCAGCATCAGCGGGAAGTTGGTGAAGAATGTGCGGAAGATCTCCATCCAGCCACCCGGCCCCTTGGCGGTCTTGGTCGCCTTGAACTGGGTCGAGCCGACCATGTCTACGGAAAGGAAGAGACGGGACATGGTGTGGACCCTGCAATCAGAAGCTGGCGGCAAGCGAGGCAATGACGCCCGCCCTGGCGAAACGGCCTGCCTCATCGGCGCCGGAATAGTTGGTATCGACGTAGGACAGCGATGCGGTCAACGGTCCCGACGCATAGGAAAGGCCCGCTTCCCAGTCCCACTTGCGGTCGTAGGCATCGCCGTTTTCATAGCCGAGATGACCGAACATGCTTACAGGCAGGCTGCCCAGCGGAACCTGGCCCTTTGCCGCAATGTAGATGTTGTCCCCGCCGAAATTGTCCTGCCGGGGCACCCAGCCCATGTCGAGACCGACGCTCCCGGTCCCCAGTCTGGTCGTGGCCGAACCCAGAACCTCGAAGTAGTTCACGCCCTGGCCACCTGGATAGACATAGGCTAGCGCAGTAACCGAATAGTCGATGCCGGCGAGAGAGCCGCCATAGCCGCCGTAAAGGTCGAGCTCGGTGTTGGAACCGCCGGAATCGGCAATGCTCGAAGCCCAGGTGCCGATGAACAGGCCGCTGTCATGGCTGAGGTCGATACCGCCCTGGATCGCCGGGTCCTTGCCCGACAGGCTGATGCCGCGAAAACGGTAGTCGGAAACGATGCTGGCATTCGCAGAGAGCTGGAAGGCAGGCGTGGCGCCATCGACGCTTTCACTCCCTGCGGCCGGCAGGGGCATCGCACCCAGGGCAAATGCGAGAAAGCCCGCTGTCGATCTTACACCCGATGCCACGCCCGTAGCCACTCCTTCCCGCGATCCGGCAGGCTTAGGCCCATTTGCAATAACTATTGGTAAATCAATGCCAACGCGCAGACCGCAGGCGCCACCGCCTGCCGCTGTCCGGGAGGCGCCACTATCGCCTTGCGCCAGGCGCTTCCAAGAAAGCCCACCCGAATTTTGCAAGCGCGATCAGGAGCTGTTCTTTCAAAACTGCAATAGTCGATAGGAATATCGGTGCGCATCATAGGGATCAGTACGTAGATTGCGAAGAACTCAATATTTCTCCTGCTTCTCTTACTCTGCCTTCATCGAAGTCCGTCTTCTTGCCGACTTGGGGAGCGTCGTTGCGATCCGGGCTGCCGATGGGAATTCGAGGAGTCCGACATGCTGCAATGGTTTGAAAAGACGGCCCCTATCCGTACGAAATTCAAGGCTCTGACAGCCCTGCTCGCCCTGATCGGCACGGCGGGACCGGCCACGACATGGCTCGCTGGCGGAAACGCCGAACTGATCGGCGCTGCCTGCGCTTCACTCGCCGCCACCGTGATCGTGATGATCCTCGCCGCGCGCCATATCACTACCCCATACGTCAATACGGTCATGCGGATGGAAGCGCTCGCCGACGGGGACACCGACAGCCCGATCCGCTACACCGACTACAAGGACTGCGTCGGGCGCATGACCAAGGCCATGGAAACCTTCCGCAACAACGCCGTGGCCCTGCGCAGCGACAATGCCGCGCAGGAAAAGCAGATCATCGATGCCCTGAGCGGCGGGCTCAAGAAGCTCTCCAGCAATCATCTCGACTGCGAAATCCGCAATCCCTTCCCCGGCGCCTACGACGACTTGCGCAAGGACTTCAACGCCGCCGTCCGCTCTCTCGCAGATACCATACGCTCTGTCCGCACCGCCGCTGCCAGCGTGCGCACCGGCGCAACCGAGATCCGTTCCGCCTCGGACGACTTCGCGACCCGCAACGAGCGCCAGGCCGCCAGCCTCGCCGAAACCGCATCGTCGATGAACGAAGTCACCAGCAACGTGAAGCGGACCGCCGACAAGGCGACCGACGTACAGCAGGCCGTTTCCGGCGCTCACCGCGAAGCCACCGAGGGGGGCGAAGTCGTGCGCAGGGCCGTCGCCGCGATGGGCGAGATCGAAAAATCGGCCCAGGAGATCGGCCAGATCATCAACGTGATCGATGGCATCGCCTTCCAGACCAATCTCCTCGCGCTCAACGCCGGGGTCGAGGCTGCCCGGGCAGGCGATGCCGGCAAGGGTTTCGCGGTCGTCGCCAATGAAGTGCGCGCCCTTGCCCAGCGCTCTGCCGAAGCGGCGAAGAACATCAAGGAACTGATCACCGTCAGCAGCAAGCAGGTCGGCGACGGCGTCGTTCTCGTCGGCGATACCGGCACCCTGCTCGAAAAGATCGTCGCCAGTGTGGGCGATATCGACGAGCTGATGGCCGAGATCGCCCGCAATGCCACGCAGCAGGCGGGCAACCTTCAGCAGATCAACGACGCGGTGGGCGAAATGGATCGCCTGACCCAGCAGAACGCCGCGATGGTCGAGCAATCTACCGCGGCCTCGCGCAGCCTCGCCGACGAGGCGAATGAGATGACCTCGCTCGTCTCCTCCTTCGTCACCGGCGAAGACGACATCGTGCGCCCGATGCGCAAGTTCGCCCCATCGGTGCCTTCGGCTCCTGCCCATTCCCTCCATTCGGCGCCTCGTCCGCAACCCGCTTCGATGGGCAATGTCGCCCTGCAATCGGTGCCCACGAACGACGAGGACTGGAGCGAATTCTGATCCTCAAGCGATGGCAGCTTGTGCAAAACCCGTGAGACAGCCCTGCGATCGCGGGGCTGTCTTACATTCGCAAACCCCGCATTCCCGCCATTTGCGGCCCTTTGCAGGGCCATGGGAACCTGCAGGACTTGCCCAAGCGCCGAAAAACGGCAAATAGCGCGGCATGAGCTGGCTAACACGCGTACGCAATTCCCTCTCGCGCACGAGCAAGCGCGACACACCCGACAACCTCTGGATCAAGTGCCGATCCTGCGGTGAGATGCTGTTCGTCAAGGACTTCGAGGACAACCTCTCGGTCTGCCCGAAGTGCGACTACCACGGTCGTATCAGCGCGCAGGAACGCATCGGGCAACTGCTCGATCCCGGATTCTCGATCCTGCCCACGCCCAAGGTCAAGGAAGATCCGCTCAAGTTCCGCGACAGCAAGAAGTATCCCGATCGCCTCAAGGCCGCCCGCGCCAACTATCCCTACGGCGATGCGCTGACCAATGCGGTTGGCCAGATCGAGGGCAAGAAGCTCGTGCTGGGCGTGCAGGACTTCGGCTTCATGGGCGGTTCGATGGGCATGGCGGTCGGCGCAGCCTTCGTCAGCGGTATCGAGCGCGCGATTCGCGAGAACTGCGGCTATGTCATCTGCACCGCGGCTGGCGGCGCACGCATGCAGGAAGGCATTCTCAGCCTGATGCAGATGCCAAAGACGACGGTTGCCCTGCGCCGCCTCAAGGCTGCCGGATTGCCCTACATCGTCGTCCTGACCGACCCCACGACCGGCGGGGTCACGGCCAGCTACGCCATGCTGGGCGACGTCCAGATCGCCGAGCCGGGCGCGCTCATCGGCTTTGCCGGCCAGCGCGTGATCCAGGACACCATTCGCGAAAAGCTGCCCGACGGCTTCCAGCGCGCGGAATACCTCCACGAACACGGCATGGTCGACATGGTCGTGCATCGCCGGGACTTGCGAGAGACGCTGGCGCGCCTGCTCGATTATCTCCGTCCGGTTGCATCTGCAGCCTGACAACGCAAAACTGCGCACAGTCCCTTCGCGGAAAAAATGTGCAAGGTTAGGATTAATCCCTTGTCACGTGCTATCGCCCCCGCGATAGCCGCGGCAAAATATGCTGATCCGAGGAACGCATGGGTAACCAAACGAGCGGCAAGGCCGCTGGCATGAACATTGACAGCGCACTGGTGCGCGAACTGGCGGAGCTTCTCTCCGACACCAACCTCAGCGAGATCGAGGTAGAGGACGGCGAACGTCGCATCCGCGTCGCCCGCACGCTGATGGCAGCGCCGATGGTCCAGGCCGCGGTCGCTTCGGCCCCCGCGCCTGTCGCCGCCCCGGCCGCTGCCGCACCTGCCGCGGCAGAAGCCGCCGCGCCGGTCGTCGACGGCACCGCCGTCAAGTCGCCGATGGTGGGCACCGCCTACCTCGCGCCGGAACCCGGCTCGGCCAACTTCATCTCGGTCGGCCAGAGCGTGAAGGCAGGCGATACCCTGCTGATCATCGAGGCGATGAAGGTGATGAACCCGATCACCGCACCTGCCGCGGGCACCGTCAAGGCCATCTTGGTGGACAATTCCCAGCCGGTCGAATTCGACCAGCCGCTCGTCGTCATCGGCTGATCGCATGGGCATTTCCCGCATACTGATCGCCAATCGCGGAGAAATCGCGCTGCGTATCCATCGCGCCGCGCATGAAATGGGCATCGAGACGGTCGCCGTGCACTCCACGGCCGATGCCGACGCGATGCACGTTCGCCTCGCCGACCACGCGGTATGCATCGGCCCGCCCTCGGCCCGCGATTCCTACCTCAACGTCGCCGCGATCATCGCTGCGGCAGAGATCACCCAGGCCGACGCGATCCACCCCGGCTACGGCTTCCTTTCGGAGAACGCCAAGTTCGCCGAGATCGTCGAAGCCCATGGCATCACCTGGATCGGCCCCAAGCCCGAGCATATCCGCACGATGGGCGACAAGGTGGAAGCCAAGCGCACCGCCGGCGCGCTCGGCCTGCCGCTGGTCCCCGGGTCGCCGGGCGCCGTCGAAGACCTCGACGAGATCCGCGAGCTTGCAAAGGAAATCGGCTACCCGGTGCTGGTGAAGGCCGCATCGGGCGGCGGCGGTCGCGGCATGAAGATCGTGCCCAGCGAAGACCAGCTCGAAACGATGGTCAGCCAGGCCCGCTCGGAAGCCAAGGCCGCCTTCGGCGACGACACCGTCTACGTCGAGAAGTACCTGGGCAATCCGCGTCACATCGAATTCCAGATCTTCGGCGATGGCAACGGCAATGCCGTTCACCTGGGCGAGCGCGACTGCTCGCTGCAGCGCCGTCACCAGAAGGTGCTCGAGGAAGCTCCATCGCCCGTCATCACGGCAGAGGAACGCGCGCGCATGGGCGGCGTCGTCGCCAAGGCGATGGCCGACATGGGCTATCGCGGCGCCGGCACGATCGAGTTCCTGTGGGAAAACGGTGAGTTCTACTTCATCGAGATGAACACCCGCCTGCAGGTCGAGCATCCGGTGACCGAAGCGATCACCGGCGTCGACCTCGTGCGTGAACAGATCCGCATTGCCGACGGCAAGCCGCTGTCGGTCAAGCAGGACGAGATCGAGTTCAAGGGCCACGCCATCGAGTGCCGCATCAATGCCGAGGACCCGTGGACTTTCGTCCCCTCCCCCGGCCTTGTCGACACGTTCCACGCGGCCGGCGGCATGCACGTGCGTGTCGATTCCGGGCTCTATGCCGGTTACCGCATCCCGCCCTACTACGATTCGATGGTCGCCAAGCTGATCGTCTACGGCCGCACCCGCGAGGGCTGCATCATGCGTCTCAAGCGGGCGCTGGGCGAAATGGTCGTCGGCGGGGTCAAGACCTCGATCCCGCTGCACGAAGCGATCATCCAGGACCCGGAATTCCAGTCCGGCGACTACACGATCAAGTGGCTCGAACAGTGGCTGGCCGACAAGGCCGAAGCCGAAAGCGAGGCCAAATGATCTCCTATCTCGATTTCGAGAAGCCGATTGCCGCCCTCGAGGCGCGCATCCACGAGCTGCGTTCGACCGCCGACACCGGCGGCCTCGATCTGGTGAACGAGATCCAGAAGCTCGAGACCAAGAGCGAGCAGCTGCTGGCGCGCACATATGCCACGTTGACGCCGTGGCAGAAGACGCAGGTCGCCCGCCACCCGCAGCGGCCGCACCTTCGCGACTATCTCGCCCATATCTTCACCGACTTCATGCCGCTGGGCGGCGACCGTCTCTACGGTGAGGACGCGGCGATCGTGGGCGGAATGGCGCGGCTGGGCGACCGGCGCGTCATGGTCATCGGCCATGAAAAGGGGCACGACACCCAGACCCGCATCAAGCACAACTTCGGCATGGGCAAGCCGGAAGGTTACCGCAAGGCGGTGCGCCTGATGGAACTGGCCGGGCGCTTCGGCCTCCCGGTCGTGACGCTGGTCGATACCTCGGGCGCCTTCCCCGGCGTGGAAGCCGAAGAGCGCGGCCAGGCCGAGGCCATTGCCCGCGCCACCGAGGCCTGCCTGTCGCTGCCCGTGCCGATGGTCGCCACGATCGTCGGCGAAGGCGGATCGGGCGGCGCGGTCGCCCTGGCGAGCGCCGAGCGCGTGCTCATGCTCGAACATGCCGTCTATTCGGTGATCAGCCCGGAAGGCTGCGCCTCGATCCTGTGGCGCACCGGTGAGCGCGCAGCGGACGCCGCCGCCGCCATGCGCGTAACGGCGCAGGACCTGCTCCAGCTCAACGTGATCGACCGCATCGTGCCCGAACCGATGGGCGGCGCTCATCGCGATCCCGCAGCCGCCTCGCAGGCGCTGGGCAAGGCCATTGCCGAGGAGCTCGACGCACTTGCGGGCGTTCCGGCCAGGGACCTGCTCCATCGCCGCGAAGAACGCTTCCTGGCGATCGGCAACCTCTAGGAGGGGGCCCCGCCCCTCTCCCGAAGAATTCAGGCATGGCCGGAGTGCACAGCGCGCTCCGGCCATTCTGATTCCTGCTCTGCCTCAGAGTGTCTGAAGCGCGCTTCGGACCAATGAGGAAAGATCGCCGTCGTGGACGAACCCGGCTCTTTCGGCCGCAGGCGTCGCGAGAGGCGGCTGCGCTGCGAAGGCAGCCTCCAGTTCCATATCGGCGCGATAGGTCACCAGATCTGCGGGCATGCCGCACTGGCGGACGATTTCCGCGGCGAGATCGCGCATGGCGATCCGCTGCGCCGGCAGCGTGACCGCCCGCGTAGGCGGCAACAGAGCGGTATCGAGCGACAGCGCATGGATCAAGTTGTCGGCGCAGCACGCTACCGACTGCGCCCAGATCGTGCCCCCCGCGGAGACCGGACAGGTGAAAGTCTCGCCCGCCTTGAGGGCATGGAACAGGTCGCTCATGAAGGCCGACTTCATGCCGGACGGTCCCTTGGGCCGCGCAAGTATGCCCGGCAGGCGCACGGTCACGCCGTCGATCATGCCGCGATTGGACATCATCGCGACCGCGCCCTCCATCATCGCCTTGTGCCCGCCGTAGATCAGCTTCGGCGAGAGCGGCGTCTCGTCGTCGACCTGCTCCGGCAGCGGATCGCCGAAGACGGCGATGGAACTGGCATAGACGACGCGCAAGCCCGGACGCAGCGCATTCGCCTCCAGCAGCAGGTCGTACATGGCATCGACATTGATCCGGCGCGAAGCTGCGGGATCGGCCTCAGCCGCGCCGCCCGGAACGGTCGCGAGATGGACAAGCGCATCGCAGCCGCCAGCCAGCGCATCGCCGCGCACGGCCCTGTCTCCGAGATCGCCCGCCACGGCACGGGCACCTTGGGGAATGCCGCCCGCATGCGCATCCAATGCAACGACAGTGTCGCCGCGCTCCAGCAGCCGCGAAACAAGTTGCCGACCGACGAAGCCGCCGCCCCCCGTCACCAGGACCTTCACGCTGCGCCTCCCGCTCCCCCAGACCTGCTGCCGCGCAAGCCTCTTGCACAAGACACGCCTTTGTCCGCGCCTTGCCCCGAAAACCGTGCTGCGGCCGGGACCAATAACCGTCCAAAGCTCGCGCGCATATTTGTCCTCCCCGCTGCCGCCACCCGGGTCCGAGAGTTAGCCGTACGCGGCTCAGACGTCGCATTGAATATGTGGATGCCAAACCATCGATGCATTGAATGCAGGCAGGCCGAAGACCGCGTAACCGGATTTCGCCCGCCACCTTTGTCCCCGCTACGCGCCGCGCGATTGCGCCGCCGCGTGAGGGTATCGTTCCGGTCTGGAAATGCAATTGCCGCAGCCGCCGGCGAAGTGGTGAGCCCGACAGGATTCGAACCTGTGACCCGCTGATTAAAAGTCAGCTGCTCTACCTACTGAGCTACGGGCCCACGATGCCGTTTCGCGGCTGCGGAAGGGTCAACTAGGGACAGGGCGAGGCTTGGTCAAGCGCGCATGCAACTGATTCACCGACAAGCCGGTCAAGGGATCGCGCCAGCCACCCGCAATAGTGCACGCGGGGCCCAGTACGAACTGCCGCTGACGATAGGCCGGGTGCGGGATCACGAGCCTGTCACTGGTCCATGGGCCGCCATCCCACAGGACGATATCGAGATCGAGCACCCGCGCGCCCCAGGGCCGTCCGCCCGACTTGCGGCCGAACTTGCGTTCCAGCTTGGCCAACTTGTGGAGCACTTCGTCCGGATCGCGATGCGTACCGACGATGGCGACGCCATTGGCATAGCGCCTGCGCGAGGGGCCCAGCGGGGCAGAGTCAATCAGCGGCGAGACGGCTTCGACCTCGAACTTGCCCTTGTCGAGCGCGGCAAGCGCAGCCCTGAGTACCTTGTGCGGATCGCCATACTTGCGATGCCGCATATTCGATCCCAGTGCGATGAGATAGCGGTGCCTTGCCAAGTCGGTCAGACGTCCTGCGCGATGCGGGTATAGAGCTGCGGACGGCGATCCCGGAAAAAACCCATGCCGGCACGGTGCTTCGCCGCACGCGCAAGGTCCAGCTTCGCAACCAGCACGCCGGTTTCCTGCTTGCCGAATTCGGCGACGAAATCGCCCCACTCGTCGGTAATGAAGGAGTGGCCGTAGAATGTCTGCTCGCTGCCCGCCTCGGCCTCGATCCCGATGCGGTTGGCCGCGATCACCGGCATGCAGTTGGAAACCGAATGGCCAAGCATGGCGCGGCGCCACATACGGCTGGTATCGAGCGCGGCGTCATAGGGTTCGGAACCGATGGCAGTGGGATAGAACAGCAGTTCGGCCCCCATCAGCGCCATCACGCGGGCGCATTCCGGGTACCACTGGTCCCAGCACACACCGACGCCGATGCGCGTGCCGAACAGGTCCCATACCTTGAACCCGTCGTTGCCCGGACGGAAGTAATACTTCTCCTCGTAGCCGGGGCCGTCGGGAATGTGGCTCTTGCGATAGGTCCCCATGATCTCGCCGTCGGCATCGATCATGGCCAGCGTATTGTAATAGTGGTGCCCGTCGCGCTCGAAGAAGCTGGTCGGGATCGCCACCTTGAGCTTCCTGGCCAGCGCCTTCATCGCGATGACGGAGGGATGCTCGGCCGTGGGGCGGGCCAGCGCGAAGAGCTCCTCTTCCTCCACCTTGCAGAAATACGGCCCCGAAAACAGTTCGGGCGGCAGTATGATCCGGGCGCCCTTGCCCGCCGCCTCTTCGACGAGAGCGGAAACGGCGGCGATGTTTTCCGCCTCGTCGGCGGAGCCAAGGGCTAATTGCAGTGCTGCGACAGTGATTTCGGCCATGGGCCGGCCCTTTATCAGGGCCGCTTGCGGAACAGAAGCGTCATCCGGTCACTTTCGCCGATCGCTGCGTATTTCGCCTTGTCCTTGTCCTTGAGCGCGTAAGTCGGCGGCAGGGTCCACACGCCCTCCTCCCAGTCCGCGGTGTCCCTGGGATTGGCGTTGACTTCAGACTTGGCGACCAGCTCGAAGCCGTTCACTTCCATGAACTTGATCACGTCCGCCTCGCGCAGGTAGCCGCGATTGCCATAACTGACCGCGTAAGGGGCGTCTGCCTTGGCCCGGTGCTGGACGATGCCAATCAGGCCATCGTCCTTGAGCAGCGCGCGCATGGCCTTGATCTCGCTGTCGGCGATGTTCCAGCGCAGCATGTTGTGCATCATGCGCACGACGAGGATCCGGTCGAAGGTTCCCTTCTGGTCGTCCGGCACGGTTTCGAGCGTCATGCCCGAGAAGCTTTGGGCCGGAAGCCCCGTCCATCCCGCGACCTGATCGGCGAAACCGGCAGCCGAGGCATTGATCTTGTCGGCGTCGAACGGCCCCTGCTTCGGGTTGAAGAACAGGCCGGTGAGATGCCCTTCCTTGGCCAGATAGGGCGCAAGGACCCGCGAGTACCAGCCGCCGCCCGGCGCATATTCGCCGACCTTCATATCCGGGCGAACGCGGAAGAAAGACAGGGTTTCCGCCGGATGGCGAGCGGCGTCACGATTGCGGTCATCCTTGCGCGCGGGATGTGCGAGAGCGAGTTCGACCAGCGCTTCGCAGCCCTTGCAGAATTCCGCTTCGGTGCGCGCATCGGCCCCGGCTTCCACTGTGGCGGCGGAAAGCGGAGCGGCCAGCAGACCCAGGAACGACGAAACGGCTACCAAAGTTCGACGCATCACGATTCTCCCAGCGCGGACGAAGTGGCGGAAAAGTAAACCAGATCGGGACAAAGGCAACCCGGATAGACGACCGGGAATAGCGCCTCCCGATGACAAGAGCGGGTCAGCTACCTATGTTCGTGGGCTTGAATGCCCCCCGAACGACAAGGACAGGACAAACCATGGAAACGGCAATCGTGGCAGGCGGATGCTTCTGGTGCACGGAAGCGGTGTTCCGCGACGTGGTCGGCGTGAGCGAGGTCGAGAGCGGCTATATCGGCGGCTCGGTGGAGAACCCCAGCTACAAGCAGGTCTGCTCCGGTACGACCGGCCATGCCGAGGCGATCAAGGTCACCTACGATCCCGAAACGATCTCCTATGCCGAAATTCTCGACGTGTTCCTCGGCACGCACGATCCGACGCAGCTCAACCGGCAGGGCAACGATGTCGGCACCCAGTACCGCTCGGCGATCTTCCCGCTGGACGATGCCCAAAGGTCCGAAGCCGAAGCCGCCATCGCGCGCTCCAACGAGGATCACGGCGGCAAGGTCGTGACCACCATCGAGGGCCCGGCCACATGGTATCCCGCCGAGGACTATCACCAAGAATACTGGGAAGGCGAAGGCCAGCGCAATCCTTACTGCCTGGCAGTGATCCCGCCCAAGCTGATGAAGCTGCGCAAGAGCTTCCAGGCCAAGGTGAAGGCCTGACCCTTCCGGTAGGCAGGGCTGCGGTTCACATTGATCCGCAGCGCTGCCTTGCGGGCCATGTCATGACTTGCGCCAACGCGCCACGAAGAAGCCGTCCAGCCCGCCTGCCTCGGCCAGCATCGCCGGGTCTGTGCGCAACCAGCCTTCGGGCATTGGCGAGAGGCCCACAGGCAATTCGTCCTGCAAGATGGGCTCAGGCGTCAGCGATACTTGCGCGGCCTGGGCCTCGCCTTCCGCCGCTTCCAGCGAGCACACGGCATAGACCAGCGTTCCGCCCGGCTTGAGCCATTCGGCCGCGCGTGCCAGCAGGCCGGACTGCAGTTCGGTCATTTCCGCGATCTGCCTTGGCCCGATCCGGTGCAGGACATCGGGATGGCGGCGGCTGGTGCCCGTCGCGGTGCACGGCGCGTCCAGCAGGATTGCGTCGAAGGGCGCTTCCGGCTCCCACTTGAAAGCATCGGACTGGACCACGTGAGCGGAAAGCTGCGTACGTTCGAGGTTGTCCTTCAGCCGTTCGAGACGGCGCTTGGAGATATCGAGCGCGGTGACGTCCCATCCGGCCGCGGCCAGTTGCAGCGTCTTGCCGCCGGGCGCGGCGCACAGGTCCAGCACGCGCCGCCCCTCGCCCTGCCCCAGCAGCCGCGCGGGCAGGCTGGCGGCGAGATCCTGCACCCACCACGCACCTTCGCGAAAACCCTCGAGCGTTTCGATCGCCGCGCCGCGCGGCAGGCGGAGGTGGCCGGGCATCAGCGTTGTGCCGCCCAGTCTTTCCGCCCACTCCTGCGTCTTGTCCGGTTCGCGCAAGGCAAGGTCGAGCGGCGGGGGCTCGGCCAGGCCCTGGGCAATTTCTCCGGCCCGTTCACCCCAGCGGGCGAGCACGGCATCGGGCAGCGTCGGCACGTCCGGCAGCGAAACCTCTCGCTTCACCAGCGTGGAGAAAACGCCATGCGCCAGCCGCCTCGGCCCGCCGGTCAGCAAGGGCAGCCCGGTCGCGATCACCGCATGCGGCGGCGTTTCCAGCCGCAGGACCTGTGCCAGCATGAGTTCGAGGACAGCGCGCGGCTTTGCATCGTCGGGCAGGCGCTGGCGCGTGGCGCTGTCGATCAGCTCATCGAGGTCGGCCTTCCAGCGCAGCACCTCGCCGGCAATCGCGCGGGTCAGCGCCCGGTCGGCATCGCCGCGCACGCGCGACAGCGCAGCGCCGGCGGCCTGGTCGAGAGTTTCGCCGCGCCGCAGAACGGCATCGATGAGGTTGAGCGCGGCACGGCGCGCCGGAAGGCCGGGAATGTCCATCCGCCTGCCCCTATAGCGGATTGCGTTTTCCCGCCAGTGGCACCACATGGGCACGATGACCGAACGCGCCACCAAACGTCCCGAAGGCTTCAAGAAGCCCGCGCACTGGACCAACGATCCCGCGCCGCAGCCCACAGACGCCAAGGCAGATCAGGACTCGCCCGATCCCGACGGCGAGCTTTCTCCCACGCGCTATGGCGACTGGGTGCACAAGGGCATCGCTGTCGACTTCTGAGCCCTTGCCGCCGACCACAGCGGGAAGAAGCAGGAAACCGGCACGCCCGGCTCCATCCCGGCCTTTCCGGGATCAGGGCCGAATTTCTATGGGCGTCCCATCCGGCACGGTCTGCCAGAGGTATTCGATCTCATCGTTGGAAACCGCAATGCAGCCATCGGTCCAGTCGCCCGGCACCCGGCCCTGCGAAAGGCCATTGGGCTGGCCGTGGATCATGATCATGCCGCCCGCCGACCGGCCGCGTGCCGCCGCAAAGGCGCGATCTTCCTCACTCGGATAGGAAATGTGCAGCGAGAGGTAATAGGCGCTCTCGGGATTGGCCCAGTCGATCTCGTAGAGCCCTTCGGGCGTACGCCGGTCGCCCTCGAAGCGCTTGGGGCCGACCGGATTGCCCATCTGGATGCGCTCTATCACGCGTACCAGCCGGCCCTGGGAAAAGAGCCGGATCGTCCTTTCGGACTTGTCGACGCGAACGAAGTCGATTTCCGGCAGCGCCGCTTCGTCCTGCGCCGAGGCTGCGGCGGCAAGCAGCAGGAGCAGCGGAGCGAACCGTAGCACGCTCCGCCGCATCGCGATCAATCCTCGAAGGGATCGCGCACGAGGATCGTGTCCTCGCGCTCGGGGCTGGTCGAAACCAGCGCCACCGGAGTTTCGATCAGTTCCTGCACGCGCTGGATGTACTTGATCGCCTGCGCGGGCAGATCGGCCCAGGAACGGGCGCCGGCGGTGGTGCCCTGCCAGCCGTCCATTTCCTCGTAGATCGGCTCGACGGCGGCCTGGTCGGCAGCGTGGCTCGGGAAGTAGTCGAGCACCTTGCCGTTGAGGCGGTAGCCGGTGCAGATCTTCACCTTCTCGAAGCCGTCCAGCACATCGAGCTTGGTCAGGGCAATGCCGGTGACGCCCGAAATCGCGCAGGACTGGCGGGTGAGAACCGCGTCGAACCAGCCGCAGCGGCGCTTGCGCCCGGTGACGGTGCCGAATTCGTGTCCGCGTTCGCCGAGGCGCTGACCGGTATCATCGTCCAGTTCAGTCGGGAACGGACCCGAGCCGACGCGGGTGGTGTAGGCCTTGACGATGCCCAGCACGAAGCCGGTTGCCGAGGGGCCGAGGCCCGAACCGCTTGCCGCCGTACCCGAAACCGTGTTCGAGCTGGTGACGAAGGGATAGGTACCGTGGTCGACGTCGAGCAGTACGCCCTGCGCACCTTCGAAGAGGATGCGGGCGCCGGCCTTGCGAACCTTGTTGAGACGCTTCCACACCGGCTGCGCGAACTGCAGCACGAAAGGCGCGATCTCGCGAAGTTCGTTGAGCAGCGCCTCGCGGTCGACCGGGTCCTGCCCGAAACCGGCGCGCAGTGCGTCGTGATGGGCGCAAAGACGGTCAAGCTGCGGATCGAGCGAATCGAGGTGTGCCAGGTCGCACACGCGGATCGCGCGGCGGCCGACCTTGTCTTCATAGGCCGGTCCGATGCCGCGACCGGTGGTACCGATCTTGCCGGCGCCCGCCGCGTTCTCGCGCAGACCGTCGAGGTCGCGGTGGAGCGGCAGGATCAGCGGGCAGTTGTCCGCGATCGCGAAGTTCTCGGGATTGATCTCGACGCCTTGGCCACGCAGCTTCTCGACTTCGGCCTTGAGGTGCCAGGGGTCGAGAACCACGCCATTGCCGACGATCGACAGCGTGCCGGTGACGATGCCAGAAGGCAGCAGCGAAAGCTTATAGACCTGCTCGCCCACGACGAGCGTATGGCCCGCATTGTGGCCGCCCTGGAAACGAACCACGGCATCCGCCCGGCTCGCCAGCCAATCGACGATCTTGCCTTTGCCCTCATCGCCCCACTGGGCGCCAATCACGGTTACGTTGGCCAACGCCTGCACGCTTTCATTACTGTTTGAAGTCCGCCGCGCGCCCTAGGCCCTGTGGCCTCCAAGGGCAAGGTGCAGGTGACAATTTGTGCCAAGGCGATTGCGGCACACCGCGCTCCAAGCCTTGCAATCTTGCAGCACTTCCGGGTTCGCGCGAAAGATCTTGCGCTGCTCCCCCTGCCGGGAAAGCCATGTGAAACGCCGATCTTGGCTCAAGGTCCGAGCCTGCAAGAACATCGTGCAAGGTTTCCCCGGAGGCACGGTTCACAGCTGGATAGCACGCACAGCAGCGTTCCTGCGCTGTGCGTCGGCGGCAAGTTTTTCAGGGCACAACCTCGGGCCACTCTGGCCTGTCGGTTGCGGCGGACCGATTCGCCCCCGAGATGACGTCAGAGAGGAACGGCCTCGCCGTTTTCCAGCCGGTGCGAACAGCCCAGCGCGATGGGGTCGTCGTTCTCACCAAGCGCGGCCACCGTCGTCCAGCCGACCGCGCGCTGCTGCTCGGCCACGCGGGCATCGTGCCCGAGCGGGAGGAAGAGCTTCTTCGTATCCTGCGGTTCGCTCGCGAGAACTTCGATCAGCGGATCTGGATAGAGCGAGAATCCGGCCGCCGGTTCGCCATCTTGTCCACCGAGCTGGCCGAGAATGCGGTAGGTACCGCCCCGTCCCAGACTGCCCGATACGCCTTCTGCGTAGATCGTGAAGCCAAACCAGGACTGGTATTCGAAGCCATGACGTTCGGACGGATCGAGCGTCAGGCGTGCCTTGCCATCCACCCGTGCGGCGATTTCGCGCAGGCCTGCAATGCGCCCGGCAAGAACGCCCGCGTTGTCAAAAGCAGCAAGCCGCTCGATCGCGGTTTCGAACGGACCGACGGCATAGAGCAACGGCAGGTACGCCTCACCCCCGGCATCGACCAGCCCGCCAGCATCCTTGGCATCGAGCATCTGGCGCACCGCTTCTATCTGGCTGGCCGCCAACGGCAGCGCTTCGGCCGAAAGGGCATCGACGACATCGGGCAGCGTGAAGTCGACCGAAATGCCGCTGGCACCGGCAGCGCGCAGCGCCTCGATGGCGATCTCGACGATCTCGGCGGCAGCGGCAACGGAATCGCTGCCGATCAGCTCGGCGCCGAGCTGCAGCCGTTCGCGCGCCGGGTCGAGCCCGTCGCCCTTGATGGTGACGACCTGCCCGGCATAGCACAGGCGCAGCGGACGCGCCGCCGCGGCAAGGCCGGTAGCGGCAATGCGACCGACCTGCATGGTGATGTCCGAACGCAGCGCCAGCGTGCGCAACGACACCGGATCGACGAAACGGAACATGCGGCGCACCTGGACGCCGGCCATGCGGCTGGCCATCGACTTCTCGAATTCGATGGTCGGCGTTTCCACCCGCTCATAGCCATGGCTCGCCATGGCATCCAGCGCGGTGCGACGCACACGCTGCGAAACGGCCGCCTGCTGCGGCAACCTGTCACCAAGCCCCTCGGGCAGAAGATCACGATCGGTATCCTGCATGATGGGTGGGCCCTTAACGGCAAGGGAGCGGATTGTCGAATGCGTTTGGACTGCAAGGTGCAAGGCCGCATTCACAGAAGGCTTTCGCTCCCTTCTCTGCCCGCCAAAAAGAAAGGGGCCAGTGCAACGCACCGGCCCCTTTGCATTGGGAGCTGTTACGTTCCGATCAGAACGAGAGCGCCTTGACCATGCGCACGCCCGTCACTTCGCAGGCCTGCTTGAGCACGCCTTCCGGCACAGCGCTGTCGACCGAGAGCAGAAGCACGGCCTCGCCGCCGGCTTCACGGCGACCGAGGTTGAAAGTGCCGATGTTGATCTCGTTTTCACCCAGCAGCGAACCGATGCGGCCGATGAAGCCCGGTGCGTCCTGATTGACGATGTACATCATGTGCCCGGCCAGTTCGGCTTCGACCTTGATCCCGAACAGTTCGACCAGGCGCGGCTCGACGTTATTGAACAGCGTGCCGGCCACCGAACGCTCGCCCGCTTCGGTCTTCACCGAGACGCGGATCAGGGTGTGGTAGTCGCCTTCGCGCTCGGTCTTGACCTCACGCACTTCCAGACCGCGCTCCTTGGCGAGGTACGGGGCGTTGACCATGTTTACCGAGTCCGACTGGACACGCAGGAAGCCGGCGAGCACGGCGGCTGCAATCGGCTTCATGTTCAGTTCGGCTGCAGCGCCCTCGGTGTGGATCGAGATCCGCGGAACCGAGTCATGCGTGAGCTGGCCAACGAGGCTGCCCAGCTGTTCGGCAAGCGCCATGTAGGGCTTGAGCTTCGGCGCTTCCTCGGCCGAGAGCGACGGCATGTTCAGCGCGTTGGTGACGCCGCCGTTGACGAGGTAGTCGGCCATCTGCTCGGCCACCTGCAGCGCCACGTTGACCTGCGCTTCGTTGGTCGAAGCACCGAGGTGCGGGGTGCAGATGAAGTTCGGGGTACCGAACAGCGGCGATTCCTTGGCCGGCTCGGTGACGAACACGTCGAGAGCCGCACCGGCGATATGGCCGGAGTCGAGCAGGTCCTTGAGCGCTTGTTCGTCGACCAGGCCGCCACGCGCACAGTTGATGATGCGCACGCCCTTCTTGGTCTTGGCGAGGTTCTCGCGGCTCAGGATGTTGCGGGTCTGGTCGGTCAGCGGCGTATGCAGCGTGATGAAGTCGGCACGGTCGAGCAGCGTGTCGAGGTCGACCTTCTCGACGCCCATTTCCACGGCGCGCTCAGGCGTGAGGAACGGGTCGAAGGCGGCTACCTTCATCTTCAGGCCCAGCGCACGGCTGGCGACGATCGAACCGATGTTGCCCGCGCCGATGAGGCCGAGGGTCTTGCCGGTGACTTCAACGCCCATGAAGCCGTTCTTCGGCCACAGGCCCGCTTGCGTCTGCGCGTTTGCTTCGGGAAGCTGGCGGGCCAGCGCGAACATCAGGGCGATGGCGTGTTCGGCCGTGGTGATCGAGTTGCCGAAGGGCGTGTTCATCACGACGACGCCCTGCGACGAAGCAGCCGGGATGTCGACGTTGTCGACGCCGATGCCGGCGCGGCCGATCACCTTGAGGTTCTTCGCCGCGGCGAGAACCTCCTTGGTAACCTTGGTCGAGGAGCGGATGGCAAGGCCATCGTAGTCGCCGATACGGGCAATGAGCTGTTCCGGCGTTTCGCCGGTGATCACGTCGACGTCGCAACCGCGGATCTCGAAGATGCGCGCGGCATTGGGGTCCATCTTGTCGGAAATGAGGACTTTGGGCTTGGTGGTCATGTCTTTCCTCGTCATTCCCGCAAGCGCGGACATTCTATCCGCCCTTGCGTCTAACCTTTAGGTAGTATGGATCCCCGCCTTCGCGGGGATGACGAATTGATTGGCTTAGCCGGCCTTGACGGTGGCGTAGGCGTAGTCGAGCCAGGGACCGAGATCCTCGATGTCCTGGGTGTCGACGGTGGCGCCGCACCAGATGCGCAGGCCAGCCGGGGCGTCGCGGTAACCGGCTACGTCGAAGGCAGCGCCTTCCTTTTCGAGGACCGCAGCGAACTTCTTGATGAAGTCGGTGTCGGCGCCTTCGACCGTCAGGCAGACCGAGGTCTTCGAACGGCTGGCCGGATCGGCAGCGAGATGACCGAGCCAGTCGCGCTCCGCGACGATCTTGTCGAGCGCAGCGGCATTGGCGTCGGAACGGGCTTTGAGACCTTCAAGACCACCCAGCGACTTGGCCCATTCGAGAGCGAAGATCGCGTCCTCGACGGCAAGCATCGAGGGGGTGTTGATCGTCTCGCCCTTGAACACGCCTTCGGTCAGCTTGCCGCCCTTGGTGAGACGGAAGACCTTCGGCAGCGGCCAGGACGGGGTGTAGCTTTCAAGGCGCTCGACGGCACGCGGGCCGAGGATCAGGACGCCGTGGCCGCCCTCGCCGCCCAGGACCTTCTGCCAGGAGAAGGTGGCGACGTCGATCTTCGACCAGTCGATGTCGTAGGCGAAAACGGCGGAAGTCGAGTCGGCGAAGGACAGGCCCTCGCGGTCGGCCGGGATCCAGTCGGCATTCGGAACGCGAACGCCCGAAGTGGTGCCGTTCCAGGTGAAGAGCACGTCGTTGCTCCAATCCACCTGCGAAAGATCCGGCAACTGGCCGTAGTCGGCGCGGATCACGGTCGGATCCAGCTTGAGCTGCTTGACGGCATCGGTGACCCAACCCTCACCGAAGCTTTCCCAAGCCAGCGTCGTCACGCCGCGCGCGCCGAGCATGGTCCACATGGCCATTTCGAACGCGCCGGTGTCCGAACCGGGGACGATACCGATGCGATGCGTCTCGGGCAGCTGCAGCACTTCGCGCATCAGGTCGATGCAGTACTGAAGGCGCGACTTGCCGATCTTGGCGCGGTGCGAGCGGCCAAGCGATTCGACGCTGAGTTTTTCGGGGGAGTAGCCCGGCGGCTTGGCGCAGGGACCGGAAGAGAAGTGCGGACGCGCAGGCTTGCGCGTCGGTATCGTAATATCAGTCATAAAGACTCTCCTTGCAGAGAGCTCGCGCGGCGTTGGGACCGCGTGGCCCGGAGCCGCCTCTAGTCTCCCACCCGAAATTGTCAATCGCATTGCAGTGGATAACGCATGCCCCTGACGGTGAAGCCTGCGCTCGCTTCATCGCAAAGACCGAGACCCGATGGCCTTGGCAATATTCTGTTAACCAATCCCTGCGAGACTTTGTTCATGCGCAGACTCCTGCTCATCCTGCCGCTGCTGGCCCCGCTCGCCGCCTGCATGGACATTCCCCAGGCCACGCAAAAGTCGGCCTCGCGCCCCGCTTCCGGCACTCTCAGCCCGCGTCCGGCCTACCGCCAGTGCCTTTCCGAACTGGGCGCACAGCACGCCTCGTTCACGCCCCTGCCCGACCAGTATTTCGGCCAGGGCTGCTCCAATGTCGGCACGGTCCGGCTAGCCAGCCTGCGCAGCGATACGGCATCTCTCGAATTGTCGAATCTCGGTCCCGTCACCTGCTCGGTGGCAACCGACTTTGCCGGCTGGGCCCGATTCGGCGTCGACCGCGCGGCCGAACAGATCCTCGGCAGCCGGGTCATGCGAATCGAGACCTACGGCAGCTACAGTTGCCGCAATGTCGCGGGGACCAACCGCCGCTCCGGTCATGCAACCGCCAATGCCATCGACGTTTCCGCCTTCGTGCTCGACGACGGGCGCCGGATCAGCGTGCTGGACGACTGGGACGGCGGGACCGATGCCGAACGCCGGTTCCTGCGCGTCGTGCACAAGAGCGCGTGCAAGCGATTCGGAACCGTCCTTGGCCCGCAGTACAATGCGGCACACCGCAATCACTTCCACCTGGAAGCCGACGGGGCGAATTTCTGCCGATAGATAGGCGGCTCTGCCGCTGGCTTCACGCTTGGATGTGCAGGCAGCAACCTGCGCTCAGGCTGATCCTGGCCTGCAGGCCAGGACGCATGGTTAAATGGACAGGATCACCCCTGCCCTCACGCGTCATCCTGAACCTGTTGCAGGATCTATCTTGCCTTGGGCACTGCCGTCCGATCCGCAGACATGAATCCTGCAACGGGTTCAGGATGACGCCGAGGCCCAGTGAAACCCCGGCCAAGCAGCAGGCTCACTCCGCAGCCGTCTGCAGGGCAGTATCCATGTGATAGTCCGGCAAGGCGTCCAGCGCCTGGCGCAAGGCTTCGCCCCAGCCGGTAGAGATCGCCTGGAAATAGGGATCGTCCCATTCGATGCGGCGTTCGTGCAGCGGCGTGAAAGTGTCGCGTTCGATCACCAGCAGATCGAGTGGCATGCCGACCGACAGGTTCGCCTTGAGCGTCGAATCGAAGGATACGGTCATCAGCTTGACTGCATTCTCGAAGCTCATCTTGGGCTCGTAGCCGCGAATGAGGATCGGGCGCCCGTACTTGGTTTCGCCGATCTGGAAGAAAGGCGTGTCGAAGCTAGCCTCGATGAAATTGCCTTCCGGGTAGATCAGGAAGAGACGCGGCTCCATGCCCTTGATCTGCCCTGCGACGATCAGCGAGGCGCTGAAGGTTCCCGCTGCGCTCTGCCCGTTGTCGGCGGCGCGCACGGCGATGGTGTCCTGCAGGAGATTGCCCACAATGGTCGCCACCTGGAACATCGATTCGGCATCGAGCAGCGAGTTGTGACGATCGGAAGGCGCCTTGTTACGCTCTTCAAGCTGGCTGACGACGGCCTGCGTGGTTGCCAGATTGCCCGCCGACATCACCGCGATGATGCGCTCCCCGGGCACTTCCCAGTGGAACATCTTGCGGAAGGTGGAGATATTGTCGACGCCTGAATTGGTCCGCGTGTCGCTCATGAGCACGAGGCCACGTTCCAACATCATGCCCACGCAATAAGTCATGGAATTCTAAGCCCCTGCAACCGCTTCAGCGAACCCCGCCCGGCACAGCGCCCTGAGCGGCCGCTCAGCGACCCTGCATTTGCTGCTGCTGCCCGCCTGGCGAGGACTGCTGCTGTCCCCCTAGCATCTTCTGGCCGACCGACAAATGCACATCGAGCTGCGTTTCCCCAGCACCGATGGCGATTCCGGTGACCGGGGCGGCCTCGCTGTAGTCGCAGCCGGTAGCGACCCGGATATAGCGTTCATCGGGACAGATCGCGTTGGAGATGTCGAAACCGACCCAGCCCAGCCCCTGCACGTAGGCTTCGGCCCAGCCGTGGCCGGCCTCCTGCTCCACTTTCTCGTCCATCAACAGGTAACCGCCGACGTAGCGCATCGGGATGTCGAGGAGCCGTCCGGCGCTGATGAAGATGTGAGCGTGGTCCTGGCACACGCCCTGCCCCGCGGTCAGCGACTGTTCCGCGGTGGTGGTGACGTCGGTCGTGCCCGGAAGGTACTCGACCTGCTCTGCAATGGCGTGAGACAGGGCATGAAGGTAGTTGAGCGTATCGTGACGGTCGACCCCGATCGAGGCGACCAGCGAGCGAACCCTGTTGCCCGCGCGCGTCAGGGGCGTCGGGCGCAGGAAGCACCAGAGCGGCATGTGCCCGGTGTGCTGTCCGGTGACGCCGTTGTTGTCCATCGTGCGCACCGTCCCGCGGCAGGTCACGACGACTTCCGGCACCCCCGGTTCTATCGAGACCAGTTCGGTATGATTGTGGTGCTGGTCGTCATACTCGGCTTCGCGCTTTGCGCCGGAAAGGTCCATGTCCCACTCGATCACTTCCTGGCCGTGGGTGGACTTGGGTTTCAATCTCAGGCGCTGCAAACCGTGCGTGACACTGTCGGCGAATGCATAACGGGTCGTGTGCGTTACGGTCAGGAGCACTAGGCGAGCCTCATTCAATAAAGCGGTAGTCGGCGGCAATGGCGTCGCCGATCAGGTTGGTCTTGCCGATGAAGTCCTGAAGGAACTCATGCAGACCCATGTCGAAGATCTCCTCGATCGTCGTCTGGTGCAGTCGCGCGCCGACGTTGCGCAGCAGTTCGTGAGCGCCGGTCTCATGCCCGTACTGCTTGGCCAGCCCGGCCATGTTGCTGCGGATCTTCTCGAAGCAGAACACCAGGCTGCGCGGGAACTGCCCGTCGAGGATCATGAAGCGGGCGATGTCGCGCGGGTCCATCGAACCGGCGTTGAGCCAGGAATAGGCGCGGCTGCCCGCAACCGAGCGCAGCAGCGTATCCCACTGGGCATTGTCGAGGCTGGAGCCGACCCAGGCGACGGACGGCAGCAGGACGTAGTACTTCACGTCGAGAATGCGGGCAGTGTTGTCCGCGCGCTCGATGAAAGTGCCGATGCGCGCGAAGTTGAACACGTCGTTGCGCAGCATCGAGCCGCCCATGGCGCCGCGCACCAGGGTCGCCTGACCGCGAACGGCGGTGAGCACTTCGCCCAGGTTGCTCTCGCGCACCGGGCGCGAGAGGATCTCGCTCAAGGTCATCCAGCCGTCGTTGGTGGCTTCCCAGACCTCGTTGGTGATGCTTGTGCGCACGACCCGCGCATTGGTGCGGGCGGCTTCGACCATCCTGAGGACGCTGGCGGGGTTCTCCCTGTCGCGCAGCAGGTAGTTGAACACCTGCGGTCCGGTCATGTCCTTGTGCGCCGCCTTGTAGGCTTCGAGCTGGCCGGTGGTGGTGAGGACCGATTTCCACTCCTCGTCCTGCGAGGCCTTGTCCCCGCGGGTCAGCGCGAGGTGGAAACCGACGTCGATCAGGCGCGCGGTGTTCTCCGCCCGCTCGAGGTAGCGGGCCATCCAGAAGACGCCATAGGCAGCACGACCGAGCATTATTCGTCCAGAACCCAGCTGTCCTTGGTGCCCCCGCCCTGCGACGAGTTGACTACCAGGGAACCTTTCTTGAGCGCCACGCGGGTCAGGCCGCCCGGCGTGATGTCGATGCCGTCGGGCGACACCAGTACGAAGGGCCGCAAGTCGACGTGGCGCGGGGCGAGGCCTTCCTTCGTGAAGATCGGCACCGTCGAGAGCGAGAGCGTCGGCTGGGCAATGTAGTTTTCCGGCCGGGCGCGCAGCTTCTCCTCGAAGGCCGCCAGTTCCTTCTTCGAGGAGGTCGGGCCGATGAGCATGCCGTAGCCGCCCGAGCCATGGACTTCCTTGACGACGAGGTCCTTCAGGTTGTCGAGCACGTAGGCGAGCGAGTCCGGCTCGCTGCAACGCCACGTCGGCACATTGTCCAGGATCGGCTTCTCGCCGGTGTAGAACTCGACGATTTCGGGCATGTAGCTGTAGATCGCCTTGTCGTCGGCGATGCCCGTGCCCGGCGCATTGGCGATCGTGATGCCACCGGCGCGATAGACGTCCATGATCCCGGCAACGCCGAGAACCGAGTTCTTGTTGAAGCTGAGCGGATCGAGGAAGTCGTCGTCGACACGGCGGTAGATCACGTCCACCGCCTTGTAGCCGCAGGTGGTGCGCATCGCGACGCGGCCGTCGACGACGCGAAGGTCGCTGCCCTCCACCAGTTCCGCGCCCATCTGGTCGGCCAGGAAGGCGTGCTCGAAATAGGCCGAATTGTAGATGCCCGGAGTCAGCACCGCGACCACCGGCCGCTTGCTGCCCTTGAAGGCCGGCGGCGCGCAGGCACGCAGCGAGCGTGCAAGGCGGCGCGGATAGTCCGAGACCGGTCGCACCGGGATCCTGGTAAACAGCTCGGGGAACATCGCCATCATCGTCTCGCGGTTCTCGAGCATGTACGAGACGCCGGACGGGGTGCGGGCATTGTCCTCCAGCACCATGAATTCCTCGGGGCCGGTGCGCACGAGGTCGATGCCGACGATGTGGGTATAGACCGCGCCCGGCGGCGTGAACCCGATCATCTGCGTCAGGAACGCCTCGTTGTTGCGCAGGGCGTGGATCGGCAGGCGCCCGGATCGGATGATTTCCTGCCGGTGGTAGAGATCCTGCAGGAAGGCATTGAGCGCCCTCACCCGCTGCTCGATCCCGCGCGTCAGCTTGCGCCATTCGCGCGCGGTGATGATCCGCGGGATCATGTCGAACGGGATCAGCCGCTCTTCGGCGGCATCGTCGCCATAGACGTTGAAAGTAATTCCGATGCGGCGAAAAAATCTTTCGGCCTCGGCGTCCTGGCGTTTCAGCCAGGCCTTGTCCTGAGAGTCGTACCAGTTTCTGAAATCGGCGTAGGCAGGACGGACCGAGCCGTCCTCGTCGAGCATCTCGTCATACTTGATACTGTTAGCAGCCGACATTGTGACTCCCGTTTGTCCATGTGATGCAACATGGATGGGGAGTTGCCAAGGGTTTACGCTGCAGTTGCGAAATAAATTTTCTGCACGCGAAAGCGGCCGAAACCGGACCGATCCGCTCCCGGTCAGCTGACCGGAGCCAGTGCCTTCAGAGCAGCCCGCGCCGCGTCAGGTCCTCGCGCAGCCGGGGCGCGTCGGTAAAGTGATGGACGTTCCAGCCGAGCCTGTCCGCAGCTTCGATGTTTGCCGCATTGTCGTCGATGAAGATCATCGCGCCGGGCTCATGGCCGAAACGGCGCGAGGCGATCTCGAAGATGCGCGCATCGGGCTTGGCGATCTTCTCGTCGCCCGAAACGACGATGTCGCCGAACAGGTCGAACAGCGGCTCGCTCTCCCGGTACTCGCGCCAGAACGGACTGGCGAAATTGGTGATGGCAAAAAGCGGCACATCGCGCCCGGCCAGTTCGCGCACGATCTCGTGGCTGCCCGGAACATTGCCGGGAATGGTCTCGAGAAAGCGGGTGGCATAAGCGTCGATCAGGTGATCGTTGCCGGGAAACTGCGCCTTGCGCTCAGCGACCAGTTCGCCAAGATCGCGGCCGGCGTCGTGCAGGAAGTGCCATTCCTCGGTCACGACATGGGTCATGAACCAGTCGAGCCGATCGGCATCGTCAATCAGTTTCGCAAAGAGCCGGCGCATGTCCCACTGGACGAGCACCCGGCCCACGTCGAAAACGACGGCTTCGATTGTTCCGGACAAGACAAGACCCCCGCGAATGGCGGGGGCCTCATGTCTTTCAGAACCAATGGGCCGGTCCGCCGGTTATCCCTGCCGGGTTCGACAGGGATGGGCGAAACGAATCAGCCCTGACGCGCCTTGAAGCGGCGATTGGTCTTGTTGATGACATAAGTACGGCCGCGACGGCGGATCACGCGGTTGTCACGGTGACGGCCCTTGAGCGACTTGAGGCTATTGCGAATCTTCATCGTTTGTCTCGTCTGCGTGTGTCGGGCGGTTACCGACCGCCGGAAAATTGAAGCCGCGCCGTTAATGGTCGCTGCCTGCAAAGTCAAGCGCCGGTGGGCAATTCCTGCGGCATCCGACTGAGATTTAGGCTCCGTTCATCGCCCGGCAATGGCACGCCATCATATACCATCGCCGGGCGCGACGACACTGAACTCGAAAAAAGAGAAGACGGTAATGCACAACCACAAGCGCGCGCTTCTCGCCGCGGGCATGGCCGCCATGGCGCTATCCCCTGCCTTCGCGCCGATCCCGGCTTTCGCCCGCCCGCTGGGCTGGGGTTCCGGCTGGGACGATCCGCTGGACCGCTATCCCGACCGCCTTTCCGCGCGCGCCGCATCGCGGTCCCGCGATTCGCGCGAGGGCCGGGTAGAGGTCAGCCGCTTCGCGGCCCAAGGCGATGCCGCCGCGGCCCTGGGTCACGGCCCGGTCACCGTCGAATCGGAATCGGGCGACGGCCCCTGGTTCGATTCCGGCAAGCGGGCCACTTACGAAGCAGCAATCGAGAACGCGCTGGTCGGTGCGGGCTACGACACGCTCCATCCCGGCGCAACGCCGGGGCAGGTCGCCCGGCTGCGCATCACCCGGCAAGTGCTTGCCCCTGCCGAGCAAAAGCGCAGTCCCGTAAGCGGCACCGCCGCTATGGGCGTGAGCAATCGGGGTTCGGCCTATGGCCTTGGCATCAACATCGACCTTACCAAGCCGCGCGCCGCGCTGATTTCCACCCGGCTCGACACGCGCATCGTCGACGAGGCCAGCGGCAAGGTCCTGTGGGAAGGCTACGCCACGATCGCCACGCGCGAAGGCGACGGAGACTGGAGCGACGACCGCATCGCCAGCAAGCTGGCCACCGCTCTCTTCGACAATTTCCCCAAGGCGGACCCGGTAGCCGCCCCGGAAAACTGAGCGACTTGCATCCTCCCGGTGCAGGCGGCACACCGGCACATGCCTGAGCACCGGAGAGGTTGAAATGCGCCATACCCTGCAAGCCCTTGGCGGCGCCGCCGTCCTGGCGACGAGCCTGTTCCTGGGCGGCTGCGTCGCGCCGGTCGGACCGGTAGAAGTCACCCGGTTTCATGCCGCCGGCGCGATTCCGCTGGGCCGGGGCACGATCGCGGTCGAACCGTCCGAAGGCCAGGAGGCCGGGATGGAATTCGGTGCCTTCTCCGGCGCCGTCCTGCGCGAACTGACCCGCGTCGGCTACACCGCGCCCCTGCCCGGCGCGGCCCCCAGCCAGCAGGTCGCACAGCTGTCCGTCGAGCGCCACACCCTCGCCCCGGTCCGCAACGGCAGCCCGGTATCGGTCGGCGTGGGCGGCAGCACCGGGAGTTACGGCTCGGGACTGGGCGTCGGTCTCGGCATCGACCTGTCCGGACCGCCACCTGCGCAAGTGGAAACGCAAATGCACGTGATGATCCGCGAACGCGAAAGCGGCCGCACCATCTGGGAAGGCCGCGCGCAGTTCTCGGTCAGCAGCAAGTCTCCCCTCGCCCAGACGTCGCTGGGGGCCGCGAAAATGGCCGAAGCGCTGTTCAAGGACTTTCCGGGCCAGTCCGGGGAAACTATCCTCGTGAAATGACAGAGATCCAGATCACCTCCGCATTCGATTCCGGCAACATCGAAGTCCTTTCCATCGACGGTACCGAGGCGCGCCTTGCCATCCGGCGCGACCACGAGTCCGACTTCTACCAGTGGTTCCACTTCCGCGTCAGCGGCGCGCAGGGACGCGAAGTGACGCTGCGGATCACCGGCCTCAACGGCTCGGCCTATCCGATGGGCTGGGCAAGCTACAATGCGGCCGTCAGCGAAGATCGCCGGTTCTGGGGCCGCGCCGCCGGACAATGGGACGAGAGCCGCGACGGCGGCACCCTCACCATCACTTACCGCCCATCAGGCGATCTTGCCTGGTTCGCCTATTTCGCGCCCTATTCGATGGAGCGGCACCATGACCTGGTGGCGCGCATCGCGGCTGCGGACGGCGTCGCCTACAGCTGCCTGGGCACCACCCTGGACGGTCAGCCGGTCGACTGCCTCGAGATCGGCGATGGCCCCGTGCATGTCTGGCTCTATGCGCGCCAGCACCCGGGCGAATCGATGGCCGAATGGTGGATGGAAGGCGCGCTGGACCTGCTGGCCGACCCGGCGAGTTCGGTGGGCCGCGAACTGCGCCGTCGCTGCCGCCTGCATGTCGTGCCCAATGCAAACCCCGACGGTTCGCGCCGCGGCCACTTGCGCACCAATGCCGCGGGCGTGAACCTCAACCGCGAATGGGACGAGCCGAGCGCCGGACGTTCGCCCGAAGTGCTGGCGATCCGCAAGGCCATGGACACCAGCGGGGTCGACTTCGCCATGGACGTGCATGGCGACGAAGCGATTCCCGCCGTATTCCTGGCAGGGTTCGAGGGCATCCCCTCGCTCAAGCCCGAGCAGAAGGAAGGGTATGACCGCTACGCCGCCCTGCTGGAGCGGCGCACGCCCGATTTCCAGAGCAAGCTCGGCTACCCGGTCGCGCGGCCCGGCAAGGGCAATCTTGCGATGTCGACGAACCAGCTTGCCGAACGCTTCGGCTGCGTCGCGATGACGCTGGAAATGCCGTTCAAGGACCACAACCCGGCTGCCGACCCGAAACAGGAATGGAGCCCGGAACGCTCGATGCAACTGGGCCGCGACTGCCTTGGGGCCCTGCTGGAATGGCTGATCGAACGCGAAGGCTGAACGCCCGCTGACTTCGCCGCGCCTGCCGCCTTCGGTTACCCCAGATTGGCGGGACCGAAGGCGTGGGGCAGCAGTTCGGACAGGCGCAGCTCAAGCCCGCCGTTATCGCCATCGCACCAGATGAGCGGATCGGTACCGCCCAGCTGCGCCAGTTCGTTGAGAACCTGCCGGCAGCGCCCGCATGGCGTGACCGTGGCCCCGCTGCCCGGCTGGCCGGGCACGCTGCCTGTCACCGCCACGGCGATCAATCCGCCCCTCCCGCCGGAGGACAGGACTTTCGCCGAAGCCACCGTCTCTGCGCACAGTGACAGGCCGTAACTCGCGTTTTCGACATTGGCGCCGGTCACCACCGAGCCGTCCGCGAAAAGCAGTGCGGCGCCGACATGGAACTTCGAATAAGGCGCATAGGCCAGACCCGCCGCCTCGCGGGCCGCCGCGATCAGGGCCTCACGGTCCGGCGCCGCGCTCATGGCTGCACGACGACCCAGCGTAGGCCGTCGGCCGCCACCTCGTTTGCCAGCGCACCGTTCGCCGTCCACAGCGTCCAGGGGCGCCCGCCATAATCCGGCAGCAAGCGGTCGCGCATGAGCCAGAGGTTGCGGTCGAGCTTGTTGGCCACCTGATAACGCGACTCGAACCCGGGCGAGACTTTCAGGATCACCGCCTTGCCGGCATGGGTCTCGACCTGGTTGAGGAAAGTCATCAGTTCGCTTTCGACTTTGGCGTCGGAGACTTTCACCGGGCAGTCGCCGGCCAGCATCTCGAGATCGACGACCGGCGGCAACAGATCCGCATCGCGCGGCACCGTGGTGACGAAATTCGCCGCCTGCTTTTCTGCCGGCTGGCAAGGATCGTAGCGGTGAACCGCGCCCACCTGCATGCCGATTGCCCGTGCAGCCTCGAAATTCTCCACGAAACGCGGATCGCGGGCAAATGCGCTGGCGCTGGCGTCGATATAGGCGAAGTCGGCGCCGATGGCCTTGATCGACTTCCAGTTCACCGGACCGTCGTCGACGCCGATCTCCACGCCCTGCACCGGATAGATCGCGCGATCCGGCGTCCAGTGGCGCAAGTGCCACCAGCCCCAGGCACCTGCGACGATCGCGATGAGCAGGACCGCGCCAAGCAGCCGCAGCTTCCAGCCGGTGCCGCCTGCCCGCGCCCTTCCGGCGCTTTTTCTTCGTGCCATGTCCTGCCCCCTCAACCGCGGATATGCAGGACGCAGATCAGGGTGAAAAGCCGCCTTGCCGTGGGGAAGTCGGTCTCGATCTTCCCCTCGAGCCGTTCGACGAGCAGTTCGGCCGCCTCGTTGTGGACGCCGCGCCGGGCCATGTCGATCGTTTCGATTTCCTGCGGCGTCGCCTTGCGAATCGCCTGGTAGTAGCTTTCGCAGATCGCGAAATATTCGCGGATGGGACGGCGGAATCGCGCGAGTCCCAGCACCATCGTCTCCAGCGCGGCGCCCTTCTCGTCCGAGATTTCCAGCGAAAGGCGCCCGTCCCGCACCGAAAGCCGCAGGTGGTAAGGGCCTTCGTGACCGGCCTCGAATGCGCGTATCGGCTTGAAAATATTGTCTTCGATAAGATCGAAGATGGCGATACGCCGTTCCTGCTCGATATCGGCGTTGCGCCACAGAATGGTCGCGTCGTCGAGTTCGATATGCGTGATGCGCGGGTCCGCCATGATGCGAACGGCCTTTACGCGCTTGCAGCATGGGCGGGCAAGCCGTTCCGTATCCTTCCACAAGCTGTGGATGAAAATGGCAACACTCGTGGCTTGCTGGCAGCACTCGAGAAGAGCATTGTCGACCTCCTCATGTCGCAAGAACAGCTTCTACTTCGGGTCTCCGATACCAACGATTCCGCCCAAGTGCGGGCCCTGCCCTCCAACGTCGAGGCCGAGGCCGCGTTCCTGGGCGCGGTCCTGATCGACAACCGCGTGATCGAGGAACTGCAGACCCAGCTTGGGCCGCAACACTTCTTCGAACCCGTCCATGCCCGCATCTACGAGCGTATCCTGGGACTGCTGGACCGCAAGGCGGTGGTTACCCCGGTCACGTTGCGGCCGTATTTCGAAGCGGACGAACAGCTCAAGGCGCTGGGCGGCGTTTCCTACCTCGCCCGCCTGACTGCCGATGGACAGGGCCTGCTGGCCCCGCGCGAACTGGCCGAACAGATCTACGACCTTGCGCTCCTGCGCGAACTGATCTCGGTCGGCCGCGGCCTCGTCGAAGGGGCCATGGACACCTCCGAATCGGTCGAGCCGATGGAGCAGATCGAACAGGCCGAGGCTGCGCTCTACAAGGTGGCGGAAGGCGCCGCGACCGCGAATGAGGCGCAGAGCTTCGGCGTCGCCACCCGCACCGCCATTTCGGCCATCGAGAAGGCGTTCAATTCGGGCGGCCACATCTCGGGCAAGACCACCGGCCTCACTTCGGTCAACCAGAAGATCGGCGGCCTGCACGATTCCGACCTCATCATCCTCGCCGGACGTCCCGGCATGGGCAAGACCTCGCTCGTCACCAACATCGCCTTCAACGCCGCCGACCGGCTGCAGCGCGACCATGCCGACGGCATCGAGACCGAAAAGTCGGTGGGTGCGGCGGTTGCCTTCTTCAGCCTGGAAATGAGCGCCGACCAGCTCGCCACGCGTATCCTCGCCGAACAGTCGGGCATCAGTTCCGAAGCGCTGCGCATGGGCAAGATCAGCCGCGAGGACTTCCAGCAGCTTTCCTTCGCCAGCCAGCGACTGGCGGAACTGCCCCTGTTCATCGACGATACGCCCGGCCTTTCCATCGCCGCGCTACGCACCCGTGCCCGCCGCCTGAAGCGCCGCCACGACATCGGCCTCGTCATCATCGACTACCTGCAGCTCCTTTCGGGCTCTGGCCGCGCGACCGACAACCGCGTCAACGAGATTTCGGAAATTTCGCGCGGTCTCAAGACCCTGGCGAAGGAACTTCACGTTCCGGTTATCGCCCTTTCGCAGCTTTCGCGTGCGGTCGAACAGCGCGACGACAAGCGCCCGATGCTTTCCGACCTTCGCGAGTCGGGCTCGATCGAGCAGGACGCCGACATGGTCTGGTTCGTCTACCGCGAAGACTATTACGTGAAGGCGACCGAGCCGAAGTTCCCCAGCGACACGGACTCCCCCGACGTCAAGGACAAGTGGGAAGCCTGGCGCCAGAAGATGGAAGAAGTCACCGGCCTGTCCGAACTGATCATCGCCAAGCAGCGCCACGGCGCCACCGGCAAGGTGCGCCTGCGCTTCGAGGCGCGCATTACCAAGTTCTCCGACCTCGCTCCGGACGATCTCAGGGCCAACCAGTACGACAGTGACTGACGGCCGGGTCCTGCTGGTGGCCGGGGGCAGCGGCTCGGTCGGCAGCGCCATCGCGCACGAGGCATTGGCCGAAGGCTGGAAGGTCGCCGTTCACGGGCGCAGCGAGGACAAGGTTCACGCCCTCGTCGCCGGCCTTTCCGACCAGGGCACGATAGACGGGTTCATTGCGGATATCCGGGAGGACGAGGCCGCCGAAACGCTCGTCGCGGAAGTGGCCGAACACTTCGGCCGGATCGACGCGGTGATCGACTGCACGACTTGCGGACCGATGGGTATAACCGGCCTGTTTCCAGAGACTTCACCCGATGTCTTCACGGACTTTCTCGACGTCTCGGTGGGCTGGTTCGAGAGGCTGGCCCATGCCGCATTTGCCTTTCTCGCGCAGGAAGGCGGAACGCTGATCGCTTTCGTTTCCGATGCCGGAATCCATGCCGCACGCCGCCAGACCCTTGTCGGCGCGGCGCGCGCCGCGACCATCGGCTTCATCCGAAACTTCGCCATCGAGGCCGCGCGCGACGGGATTCGGGCTCACGCGATCTCGCCAAGCTATGTCGCTGGAACCGACACCTCCCGGCGCAAGGGCGCGGAATTCATGTCGCGCGTGTCCCGAAGGGCCGGCCTCAGCCTGCCAACGCCAGAGGATATCGCGCCGATTGCACTGTTCTTGTGCGGCGACAGGGCCCGCAGGATCACCGGGCAAGTGATCAGCATAAACGGCGGCCTGAGCGCCTGAGAGCCGCCGCTTCGCTTGCGAACGGTCTCAGGCGGAAAGATCGTTGCGCATCGCCCGGGCAAGGACGACCATGAAGCGGCTGTCTTCGTCGCACCATGTCGAGAGCGGTTCCCAGCCGCCGCCGAGAAGCAGTGTCGCAGCGCTACGCATGTCGTACTTGTGGCTGTTCTCGGTGTGGATCGTTTCACCCTCGTCCATGGTGAAGTGCCGTCCGCAGACTTCGAAACCGATGTCCCGCTGCGCTACCAGATGCATCTCGATCCGCGCGTGACGGTCGTTCCACACGGCGCGATGACGCAGGCCGTCGAGGGGCAGCGATCCATCGAGTTCGCGGTTGATGCGGGCGGCCAGGTTGAGGTTGAAAGCGGCAGTCACGCCGCGCGCGTCGTCATAGGCAGCCTCGAGAACCGGACGCGGCTTGACCCGGTCCATGCCGATCAGCAGCAGGCTGTCCGGCCCCAGCGTCTCCCGCATGGAGCGCAGCAGATCTATCGCCGCGCGCGGTTCCATGTTGCCGATGGTCGAGCCGGGAAAGAAACCCAGCCGTTGTTCCTGCTCCATCCCATCGGGCAGCAGCGCCTCTATCGCGATGGGCTGCATGAAATCGGCCTCGGCGGGTACGATCGGCAGTTCGGGATAGGAGTCCTCCAGCGGGCCGCAGGCATCGCGCAGGAAATCGCCGGAAATGTCGATGGGCAGATAGGCGCTGGGCGCCGCGGCATCGAGCAGAAGCGGCGTCTTGGTTGCGCTGCCCGCGCCGAATTCAACGATCACCCGGCCCGAACCGACGGCGCGGCCGATTTCGTCCTGCCGGTCGGTGAGTATGCCGATCTCGGTGCGCGTGGGATAGTATTCCTCGAGCTGGGTGATTTCCTCGAACAATTCGCTGCCGCGCCGGTCGTAGAACCAGCGGGCGGGGATCGCCTTGCGCGGTTGGGACAGGCCTTGCAGCACCTCTGCCCGGAATTGCGCCTGGAGTGTATCGCGCGGTATTTCGGAAAGGCAGGGTGCGGCAGTGGCCATGGCTTACAGATCCCTTGCTAGACGCAGGCCGGTGAACTGCCAGCGCTGATATGGTTGGAAGAAATTGCGGTAGGTGGCCCGTGAATGGCCACGCGGCGTGGCGCAGCTTGCGCCTTTCAGCACACATTGGCCGCTCATGAACTTGCCGTTGTATTCTCCCACCGCGCCCTCAGCCGGGCGGAAGCGGGGATAGGGAAGATAGGCCGAGCGGGTCCATTGCCAGCAGTCGCCGAACAACTGGTCCGTGCCGGAGGGATGGACCGCACCGCCGTCCCACTGCACGCCCGCTGACGGATCGCTGTCGCGCGCGGCGACTTCCCACTCGAACTCGGTGGGCAGCCGCAGCCCGGCCCAGGTCGCAAAGGCGTCAGCCTCATAATGGCTGATATGCGTGACCGGCGCATCCGGATCGCGGTCTCGCCACCCGCCGAGCGTGAAGGCCTCGCCCTCGCGCCAGTAGAACGGCGCTGCGATGGCATTCTCCTGCACCCAGGCCCAGCCGTCCGAAAGCCACAGGCCCGCCGTGCGATAGCCGCCATCGGCGATGAACGCGTCCCATTCGCGGTTGGTGACGAGCCTGCGCGACAGGGCGAAGGGTTCGAGCAGAACGCGGTGCGCAGGGCCTTCGTTGTCGAAGGCGAAGGCGGGGCCCTTGTGTCCGATCATCGCGATCCCGCCGGGATGCTCGATCCAGCCCTGATCGCCCTGCCCGCGATCCACCCCGCCCTCGGGCAGGTCGCCGTAAGCGGGACCCAGCGGATTGCGCCAGAGCGCGTGCTTGATGTCGGTGAGCAGCAGTTCCTGGTGCTGCTCTTCATGGGCGATGCCCAGCGCGATCAGGTCGGCCAGTTCATCTCGCTCGAGCAGGCCTTCCATCGCCGCGTCGACATGGGCGCGATAGTCCAGCACCTCGTCGAGCGAGGGGCGCGAGAGCATGCCGCGCGCGGCTCTGGCGTGGCGTTCGCCCTCGGCCTCGTAGTAGGAATTGAACAGGTAGGGCCAACGCTCGTCGAACAGGCCATAGCCGTTCAGATGATCGCGCAGCAGGAAGGTTTCGAAGAACCACGTGGTATGCGCCAGATGCCACTTGGCAGGCGATGCATCGGGCATCGACTGGATCGTCGCATCGGCATCCGACAGCGGGGAAACCAACGAGACGCTGGCACTGCGCAAGGTCCGAAAGCGTTCGGACAGGCTGCGGGATCGCCCCGCCGCGGACAGACTGTGCGCAAGGTCCATGGGAAGCCTAACGCCCTTGCGGCGCTCAGGCTCCCCATCGACCAATTAATTTATGCTGCCTGCTTGTGGTGAGCGGTCGCTTCGAGGTTGAGCAGGTCTGCCATTTCGAACGCGAGTTCGATCGACTGCGCGCCGTTGAGGCGCGGGTCGCAATGGGTGTGGTAGCGATCGGCCAGCGCCTCGTCGGTAATGGCGATGGCGCCGCCGGTGCACTCGGTCACGTCCTGCCCGGTCATCTCGATGTGGATGCCGCCCGCATGGGTGCCCTCGGCTCGGTGGACGGCGAAGAAGCCGCGGACTTCGCCGAGGATACGTTCGAAGGGACGGGTCTTGAAGCCCGATTCCGCCTTGATGACGTTGCCGTGCATCGGGTCGCACGACCAGACGACCGGGTGCCCTTCCGCCTTTACCGCGCGCACCAGCTTGGGCAGCCCGGCCTCGACCTTGTCATGCCCGAAGCGGCTTATGAGGGTCATGCGGCCCGGCTCGCGCGAGGGGTTGAGCGTGTCGAGCATATGCAGCAGCGCGTCGGGCTCCAGCGAAGGGCCGCACTTCATGCCGATCGGATTGCCCACGCCGCGCAGGAATTCGACGTGAGCCGAACCCTCGAAGCGGGTGCGATCGCCGATCCACAGCATGTGGGCCGAACAGTCGTACCAATCGCCGGTCAGCGAATCGCGGCGGGTCAGCGCCTGCTCGTACGGCAGCAGCAGCGCCTCGTGGCTGGTGTAGAAGCTGGTGCCCTGCAGCTGCGGCACGGTCGTCGGATCGACGCCGCAGGCCGCCATGAAGTCCAGCGCCTCACCGATGCGGTCCGCCATCTGCGAGAACTTCTCGCCCCAGGGACTGCGGTCGATGTGATCGAGCGTCCACTGGTGAACCTGCCGCAGGTTCGCATAGCCGCCGCCCGCGAAGGCACGTAGCAGGTTGAGCGTCGCAGCCGACTGCGAGAAGGCGCGCAGCATGCGCTCCGGATCGTTGCGGCGCGTTTCCGGCTCGAACTCGATGCCGTTGATGATGTCGCCGAAGTAGCTGGGCAGTTCCAGGTCGCCGGCCTTCTCGGTCGGCGCGGAACGCGGCTTGGCGAACTGGCCGGCCATGCGGCCGACCTTCACCACCGGCTGCTTGCTGGCGAAAGTCAGGATGACCGCCATCTGCAGCAGCACGCGGAACGTGTCGCGGATATTGTCGGGATGGAACTCTGCAAAGCTCTCGGCGCAGTCCCCGCCCTGGAGCAGGAAACCGCGGCCTTCGGCCACTTCGGCCAGGTCCTTCTTGAGCTCGCGCGCCTCGCCGGCAAAGACCAGCGGCGGGAACTTTGCAAGCGTGGCCTCAACCTCGCTCAGCTTCTCCGCATCGCCATAAACCGGAAGGTGGCGCGCTTCGTGCGCCTTCCAGCCGTCCGGGGTCCAATTGCTAGCCACTTCGGTTACTCCTCAAGTCGCGCCGCTCTCCCTGGCGCGCGCAAGCTAATGTAAGGCGGGCCCCATACCCTCCCGAAGCAATTTTTGCAAAGCCGGTTTGGCCGATCAGTATGATCGATTGCGCCCCGATTTCGCGGCGCCGGCCGCAAGGCCATGTGCCGCAAGGGTTTGCGACCGCCTGCTTCAGCGGCTGGCAATAGTCCCCGAAGTCTTGCCCTCGGGCATCACTTCCAGCCGCCACGAGGCATTCTTGCCCAGATAGCGGGCGGCCAGCGCCTGCATCTTTTCCGGCGTCGTCTCGGTATAATCGTAAAGGACGGTGCGGATCGTGCCGAAGCGCGAAGGCTCTTCGGTCGCGCCTTCGAGCTGGCTCATGAAGAACGAGGTGCTCGAAGCCGCGCGCGTTACCTGCTGCCGCAGCGGTTCGGTTACACGCGCCAGTTCGTCGGCCGTCGGCGGATTGTTGATCAGGTCCTGCGCGATCTCGTCGGCGGTCTGGAAGAACACGGAGACCGACTTGGGATCGACCTGCGCCATCGCCGTGATCGATCCGCCCGCCTGCAGGTCCACCGGCCAGGAGGAATAGACGTAGGGCGCGTAGCTCACGCCCAGCTTCTCGCGCACGGCATCGAGCAGGCGGTTGGTGAACAGCTGGGTCAGGATCTCCAGCTGGCGGGATTCGCGAATGCCCATCGAACCGCCGCCGGTCGGCCAGGAAATGACCGCCGCCGCCTGATCCGGGTCGCCGTGATGATGCAACACGATAGGCTTGTCGGATGGCTGGGGCACGGAGACGTTGGCAAGATCGGCAGTCGACGGCGCGGGCGTGCGCGGCTTGAGCGCGCCGAAGGTCTTCTCCAGCGATGCGATCGCCGCGGCCTTGTCGAAATCGCCGAAGATCTGCACTTCGACCGGACCGTCGTGCAGGGCCTTGCCCCACACACGCTTGAAGCCCTCGGGTGTGGTCGCCTCGATTTCGGCCGGGGTCGGCGTTGCGAAGCGCGGGTCCTCGCCGCGCTGGTAGAACTGCAGGTCGCGGTTCAGCACGCCCTGCGGCGACGTGGCGAAGGTATCGTACTGGATCTTCGCCGCTGCCTTCGCGCGCAGGAAAGGACTGGTGTCCCACTTGGGAAGGTCGAGCTTGGCCGCGAAAAGATACAGCTGGTCGGCAAGGTCGGACGGGCGCGTCTCGGCAGAGAACTGGAACGAGGCGTCCTGCACGTCGAAATCGAAGCCGAGCTTGCGCCCGGTGGCGACCCTGTCGAGATCTTCCTGGCCCAGCGTGGCCACGCCCGAGCCGACCAGCGCGTACTGGCCCAGCGTGATGTAGGGCGCATCCTTGGGATCGATCGAGCGATAGCCGCCGCCGAAGCGCACCTTGACCATGACCCGGCCCGGCTCTTCCTGAACCGGCCAGAGCAGGACCTTCACCCCGTTGGCGAAAGTCAGTTCCTCGATGTCGAGCAGCCCCACCGGCAATTCCGCCTCGGGCTTCGCCGGTTTGCCGATAGCCGGCAGCTGGTCGAACGATACGGGAGCCGCATTGGCGGCCAGACGCACGCTCTCATCCGGCTTGACCGGATCGAGCAGGGCCTGGCGCAATTCGGCATCGCTCGCCTGTCCGGCCTTCTGCGTGGTGAACAGCCCGCGCGTCACGGTGCCCGAGAACAGCGCCTGTGTGTGCTCGAGGACGGCCTTGGGCGTGAAGAGCGGCTTCGTCTCGCGGAAGATGCGCAGCACGTCCTGCGGCGCGGCCACAGTCTCGCGGATGTCGAGCGCGTTGACGAGATCGTCGGCCAGCTTCGAGCCGGGCAGGATGCGCTGCTGCTCGACCGGGACCTGGAAGGCCACATCCAGTTCGGCCACTTCGCGGTCGATCTCTTCCTGCGTCGGCGGGCGGGAGACGGCATCGGCGATGACCGCGCGCACGTCCTTCAGCGCGGCTTCCCAGTCGTCGCCGAGCGGGGTCACGGAGACGAACGTCGCATCGGCCGAGCGCGAGACGTCGTCCTGGTTGACCGAGGCAGAGAGATAACTGCCCCCTGCCCGCGCCTTCGATTCCAGACGACGGTTGATGATGGCCTGCGCGATCGAATCGATCATCAGCCCCTGATTATAGACGATGTTGTCCGTCACCTGCCGCCAGGGACGCAGGATTGCGTACATCATCGAGGGCGGCAGGTCGGGTTCGACGAGCACGCGGGTTTCGCCCACGGGGTTGCGGGGATCGGCCCCGGCCGGCGCAGCCGGATCGCCGAAGCTGGGCGCGGGAGAACGCGCGCCGCTGGCCTTCCAGTCGCCGAACCACTTCTTCACGTAGCTGGCCAGCGTCGCCGGATCGGCGTCACCCGCCACGATCACCGCCACGTTATCGGGCCGGTACCAGCGCGAATAGAAGGCCCGTACCGACTGCGGCGTCGCCGCAGTCAGGGACTGCACGGTGCCGATCGGTTCACGCACGGACAGCGGCTGCCCGGCGTAGAAGACTTGCTGCATCGCGTCCTGCACGCGCTTGGAAGCGCCGCCGCGTTCGCGCATTTCAGCCAGCACGATCGGCAGGTCGGACTTGAGGTTGGAGGCCGACAACGTGGGCGCGCTGACCATGCCCGACATCAGCTTGAAGGTCTCGTCGAGCGATTCCGGCGTCGCATTGGGCAGATCGAGCTTGAACACCGTCTGCGTCGTCGAGGTCACGGCATTGGTATCGCTGCCGAAGGTCGCGCCCAGGCGCTGGAAGGCGGCAATCGCCGTGCCCTCGGGAATGTACTTCGACTGGCGGAAGAGCATGTGCTCGAGAAGGTGCGCATAACCGCGCTCGGAGTCCTTCTCATAGAGAGAGCCGGCATCGACGCGAATGCGGATCGAGACTTGCCCGGGCGGCACGCCGTTCTTGCGCACGGCGTAGCGCAGACCGTTCGAAAGCTCGCCAAAGTGCCAATCCGGATCGTGCGGAATGTCGCTGCCGCGATAGAGCCACGGGTCGCTGTCATCGAGCTTGGCCGGAGCGGCGACTTCCTGGGCCAGGACGGGCTGGACCGGAGTCTGGCTGAGCAGCATCAGGCAGGCGAGCGAGCGAGCGGCGGCGCGCGAATAATTCGTCATCCCGCAAGCTATAGGACTGCCCAGCCTTAAGGACCAGTGAATAGCACGGAAAACCCCGTCGATGCGGCACATTTCGGGACTCTTAACCTACCGCTGCACTTGACCCTCCGGCCACATTACCTAAATCGCAGTCACCATGTTCATCGAAACCGAAACCACGCCCAATCCCGCCACGCTCAAGTTCCTGCCCGGGCGGCAGGTGATGACCGGCGGGACGCGCGAATTCACCTCGCCAGAAGATGCCGGCGCCTCCCCCCTCGCCGAAGCACTGTTCGATCTGGGCGACGTGACCGGCGTGTTCTTCGGGCAGGAATTCATTTCCGTCACCGCGGCGCCGGGGGTCGAATGGCCGGGCCTCAAGCCCCAGGTCGTCTCGATCCTGCTCGACCACTTCGTTTCGGAAGCTCCGCTCTTCGTCGGTGGAGACGCCAGCGGCATCGCCGTACCGCCCGATGCGGACGAGGATTTCGGAGACGATCCCGCCGATGCCGACATCGTTGCGCAGATCAAGGACCTGATCGAGACGCGCGTGCGCCCGGCCGTTGCCAACGACGGCGGCGACATCATCTATCGCGGCTACCGCGAGGGCGTCGTCTACTTGGCGATGCAAGGCGCCTGCTCGGGCTGCCCGTCCTCTACCGCAACGCTCAAGCATGGCATCGAAAGCCTGCTCAAGCACTACGTCCCGGAAGTCAGCGAAGTGCGAGCCGCGTGAGCCTGCGCAATACCGCGCGCTGAGCCGCCGTGACTGCAGACAACACGTTCGACAAAACCAGACCAGGAAGAATGAGAACCCTCGTAATCGACAGCGCTACCGAGGCTTGTTCGGTTGCCTTGTTCGACGGCGACGATCTTGTCGCCGGAGAGTTCCGCATGCTCGGCCGGGGCCACGCCGAGGCCCTGGTGCCGATGATTTCGGCCCTGCCCGAACGGGGCCGCGCCGATTGCATTGCCGTCGCTCTCGGCCCGGGCAGCTTCACCGGCGTGCGCGTGGGACTGGCAACGGCCCGCGCCCTGGCACTGGCATGGGGGGCCGAGACGCGCGGCTATTCGAGCCTCGCGATGATCGCCGCCATGGCCCGCGCCGAACACGGGGACGTTCCCGTCGCAGTCGCGATGACCGGCGGACACGGAGAATGGTTCACCCAGGGCTTTGCCCCCAACGGCGACACGACTCGCGCCCTCGCCTCGCTCAAGCCGGGCGATGCCGCACAGGCGAGCACCGAGGCGATGGTTGCCGGCAACCAGGCCAGAGCGCTTGTCGACAGGCGCGGTAGCGGCGAAGCGCTTGAGACCTGGCCGGACGCGCGCGCCTTTTCCCGGTTGCCGTACCAGGCGTTCCTGGCCGAACTGCATCCGGTCTATGGCCGCGAACCCGATGCGAAATTGCCGCTGGCGAAGCAGGCATGAATGACGACATAGACCGGCTCATGGCGGTCATGTCCGCCGGATTTGATCCGATCTGGGGCGAAGCCTGGAACCGTCGGCAGGTCGAAGATGCCATCGCGTTCGGCTTCACGCATTACTTCCTGATCTCTCCGGAGGGCAAAGCCTCACCCGAAGGTGAAGTTGTCGCCGGCTTTTCTCTGTCACGCACCGGTTTCGAAGAAGAGGAATTGCTGCTTCTTGCCGTTCGCCCGGAATACCGCAGGCGTGGCCTTGGGCGCATCATGCTCAATTCTTTGCGGGAATCCGCTCGCGAAAGAGGCGCAAAACGCCTGCTGCTTGAAATGAGAAGAGGTAATCCGGCCGAATCCCTTTATAGAGATTTCGGATTTGGCGTCATCGGCGAAAGACCAGACTACTATCGAACAGCCGATGGTCAGCGGATCGACGCAATTACCTTCGCCTGCGACATCTCAAGGTAAGGTGTTACAAATTGATGCAAGTGATTTGAACTCATCTACGATTGAGTCCGAATCGCTGAAATGAACTTGTATTCTTCAAAGAAATGGTTCAGTGGACGCAGCGGCTAGTATAAGCTCGCCCAATCCCCCCAGTAATGCGGTCGCAAAGAGGTCCAAACATGGAAGACATCCAAATCGATACCAATGAAACGCTGATCACGCTGACGTCCGACATCGTCGCAGCGCATGTAAGCAACAACAGCGTTTCCGTCGAAGATCTGCCTGCGCTTATCACCAACGTCTACGGTGCACTCTCCGGACTTGGCAGCGCTGCGGCCGTTGAAGAAGAAAAGCCGGAACCGGCAGTATCCGTGCGCGCTTCGGTGAAGCCGGACTATATTATCTGTCTTGAGGACGGCAAGAAGCTGAAGATGCTCAAGCGCCACCTCATGACCCACTACAACATGACCCCGGAAGAATATCGCGCGCGCTGGAACCTGCCCGCCGACTATCCGATGGTCGCCCCCAACTATGCCGAAAAGCGCCGCGAACTCGCGAAGAAGATCGGCCTCGGTCGCAAGCCCAATGCTCGTCGCGGACGCAAGCCCAAGGCTGCCGCCTGATCGACCGACAGACGGTTGAGATTCCGGGCGCATCGGCCTAACGTGGCCGGTGCGCCCTACTTGTTTTTATAGGTCAAACGTGCACCAACCCATCGACCTCGAAGCTCTTTGTCATGAACGTGGTCTTCGGATCACCGATCAGCGCCGAGTCATTGCAAAAGTTCTTTCCGAAAGCACCGATCACCCCGACGTCGAAAAACTGTACGAACGCGCCACGGCCATCGACCCGGGCATCTCGATTGCCACGGTCTACCGCACGGTTCGCCTGTTCGAAGAAGCGGGCATCCTCGATCGTCACGATTTCGGTGACGGGCGCGCCCGCTACGAAGCTGCACCGGAAGCGCATCACGACCACATGATCGACGTCGAATCCGGCGCCGTCATCGAATTCGTCGATCCGGAACTGGAATCCCTGCAGCGTCAGATCGCCGAAAAGCTGGGTTTCCGGCTTGTCGATCACCGCATGGAACTGTTCGGCGTCAGGATCGACCGCGAGGACGGTGAAGCCCGCAAGTAACATCACGGACCCGGCCCGTCTGCAGCGCATCGCGCCGCTGGGCTGGGTCCTGATTGCCTGCCGGATCGTCCTCCTGCTGGCCAGCGTGGTGACGTGCGTCGCACTCTATTACCTGTTGGCGCCCTTCACATCGGCCAATCCCATCCCCCGCCTGTTCCTCAGGCTCGTCGCGGCCATCGCCGGCCTGCGCCTGCGCACGGCGGGCGAGCACCCCGGCCCCCGCGCGTTCTTCCTCGCCAATCACGTAAGCTGGCTGGACATTCCGGCCATTGCCGGCGTCACCGGCTCCGCCTTCGTCGCGCATGACGGCCTGGCGGCGATCGGCCCGCTACGCTGGCTGTGCGCAATGAACGACACCGTCTTCATCGCCCGGCACGACCGCCGCGGCGTTGCCGCCCAGGTCCGCCTGGTTCGCGAGGCGCTTCACGATACCGGCGCGCTGACGATCTTTCCGGAAGGAACGACAGGCGAAGGCACGCGGCTCCTGCCCTTCAAGTCCTCTCTGCTGTCCGCTATCGATGCCGACATCGAGCATGTGCCGATCCAGCCGGTCTGGCTCGACTATGGCCCGCGGGTTGCGGACATTGCATGGGTCGGTAGCGAACCGGGGCTGAGCAATGCCATGCGGATACTCGCCCGGTGGCGGCCGATCCCGCTGACCATCCACTTCCTCGCCCCGCTGGTGGGTGAGGAGCGCACTGACCGCAAGGCCATCGCCCGCGCCGCTCGTGCGCGAATCGAAGCGGCCATGCACGAAACCTGACCGGAGCCTAATGGCCCCGGACAGTCACCCGCCGCACATTCTGTGAGGAATCAGCGCGTCGCGTTGTAGGCGAGTTGCTTGTCGTCGAGCTGGAAGCCGACCAGCACTTCGAAGGACGCGCGCGCCAGGGCGGCCTTCACCGTCGGGTCCGCCAGCGGATCGAGCGCGGCATCGCTTTCGCCCGCCTTGCGCTTGCGGGTGATCTGATCGCGGATTTCCGGCGGCAGAGTCGCAGCGGCGCGATCGATATAGGCGATGCCGGTGCCCTGGGCCTGCGCCCGAGCCTGTCCATCGGCGAAATTGAGCGTCACGCTGCCCACGCGCTTGGAAACAACCGATGTGCCACCCTGCAGGACAGTCACGAAATAGGGCAAGGTCACCTGGCGCGGCCCGCTGGTGTCGGTGCGGTTGGCGAACACATCGAAGCTGACATTGGCGGTGACCCTGTCGCCCACATCCTCGTTGCACTGGCTGCGCACGTTGGTCATCGCGCCCACGACGTCGATATTGGCGGCGGTATGTTCGCCTGCGCCGCGGAAAAGCGTCACGTCGCCGGTGTAGTTGGGAATGCCCACCGCCGGACAGCGACTGCGCACTGCCGTGATGCCTACGCCGGAGTCGACCACGATCTCACCCTTCTTGGCACAACCACTGAGCCCGGTCAGCGCGGCGGCAGAGCAGAGAATTGTGGCAGTCAATCGGCGTGCATTCATCTTGGCTTCCTCGAATGGCATGCGCTTGCCCTAGCGATGCAAGCGGCAAAGCGCTAGAGGCGGCAACATGAATGCCCCCTTTCCGTCCACGAGCAAGCTGCCATTGCGGCTCCTTATCGCTGCCCCGCGCGGATTCTGCGCCGGAGTCGACCGTGCCATCGAGATCGTCGAGCGCGCGCTCGAGATATACGGTGCGCCCGTCTATGTCCGCCACGAGATCGTCCATAACAAGTTCGTGGTCGATGGCCTGAAAGCCAAAGGCGCCATCTTCGTCGAGACCGTCGACGACGTTCCCGACGGGGTCCCGGTGATCTTCAGCGCGCACGGCGTTCCCAAGTCGGTGCCGGCCAAGGCCACCGAGCGCGGCCTTGAATGGCTCGATGCCACCTGCCCGCTGGTCAGCAAGGTCCATCGCCAGGCCGAGCGGCAGATCGAGGCCGGCCGCCACATCCTGTTCATCGGCCATGCCGGCCACCCCGAAGTCATCGGCACTTTCGGCCAGGTTCCCGAAGGCAACATGACGCTGGTGGAAACCGTCGAGGACGTGGCCCGCCTGCCGTTCGGGCCGGACGATGCGCTCTCCTATCTCTCGCAGACCACGCTTTCGGTGGACGATACCGCGCAGATCATCGCCGCCATTCAGGAGCGCTACCCGCAGGTCGTCGCGCCCAAGGCCGAGGACATCTGCTACGCGACCTCCAACCGCCAGGCCGCGGTCAAGGAAGTGGCGCCCAAGTGCCAGCTGATGTTCGTGATCGGCGCGCCCAACAGCTCCAACTCGCTGCGCCTCGTCGAGGTCGCCCAGCGTGCCGGGGCCTGTGCGCAGCTGATCCAGCGCGCTGCCGACATCAATCCGCGCTGGCTCGATGGCGTCGATACGGTCGGCATCACCGCCGGCGCATCCGCGCCCGAGGAACTCGTTAACGAAGTCGTCGCCCGCCTCAAGGAACTGCGGCAGGTCGATCAGGAAGAAGTGGTGACCGAAAAGGAGCACATCACTTTCAAGCTTCCGCGCCAGCTCGTGCGCTGAGGGACAGGACATGGCAGTCTATACCCGCCTCGGAGCAGAGGACATGGCCGGCATCATCGCGGCCTTCGACGTCGGCACGCTGATTTCGGCAAAGGGCATCGCGGAAGGCGTGTCCAACAGCAACTGGCTCATCGAGACGCAGGACACGAAGGGCCAGGCCCGCCGCTTCATCCTGACGATGTACGAAACGCGCACGGATGTTGCGGACCTTCCGTTCTTCCTTGGCCTGCTCGATCACCTCGCGGCGAAGCAATGCCCGGTGCCGCGTACGATTCACGATCGCGAAGGTGCCAGCTTTCGCCTTCACGAAGGCAAGGCGCTGGCGCTGATCGAATTCCTTCCCGGGGTCTCGGTCAGCGAACCGACCACGGGACAAGCGCGTGCCGTAGGCGCAACGCTGGCACAGGTTCACCTTGCCGCGCAGGACTTTCCCGCCGCACGCGACAACTCGATGGGACTGGCGGCCTGGCAGGAACTGCTGGGCGCCTGCGGCCATGACGGGCTCGCATCGATCGACCCGGATCTGGCGCGCCTCGTCGACCACGAGCTGCCGCTGATCGCGTCGCTTTGGCCATCCAACCTGCCGCGCGGCGTGATCCATGCCGACCTTTTTCCCGACAACGTGCTGATGCTGGGCGACAAGGTCACCGGCCTGATCGACTTCTACTTCGCCTGCACCGACGTGACTGCATACGACATTGCCGTGACCCACGCAGCATGGTGCTTCAGCGCCGACGGCACCACGTTCCAGCCCGAGCTGTCGAGCGCCTTGCTCGAAGGCTACGAGACGGTGCGTCCCTTGCTGCCGGAAGAGCGGATGGCCCTGCCGATCCTTGCGCGGGCAGCGGCGATGCGCTTCCTTGCCACGCGCGCCTACGACTGGCTGAATACGCCGGACGACGCGCTGGTCACCCCCAAGGACCCCATGGCCTTCGCCCGCCGCCTGCAGTTCTACGCCGATCCCGCCAACGAAGGGATTTTTGCGCGATGAAGCAGGTCGACATCTTCACCGACGGCGCCTGCAAGGGCAATCCCGGCCCGGGTGGCTGGGGCGTGCTCCTGCGCATGGGCCCGCATGAGAAGGAAATGTCCGGCGGCGAGCCGGAGACCACCAACAACCGCATGGAGATGACCGCCGTCATCAAGGGCCTCAATGCCCTGATCGAGCCGTGCGAAGTGGTGATCCACAGCGACAGCAAATACGTCATCGACGGCATGACCAAGTGGGTCCACGGCTGGCGCAAGAAGGGCTGGGTCAATGCCAGCAAGCAACCTGTGCGCAATGCGGACCTGTGGCACGAGCTGATCGAAGCGGTCGCCCGGCACAAGGTGCACTGGCAATGGGTGCGTGGCCATTCCGGCCATGTCGAGAACGAACGAGTAGACAAGCTGGCGAGCGATGCCGCCCAGTCCGCAGGACACTAGGACAGCCCCCCTGCCCGACACTGCCGATGCCGGTTCTGCCGGCCTGCTTGCCCGAACCAACGCACGAATTCGCGGCGAGCTGCATGCCCTGATCACCCCCGGGCCGCGCATGGCCGATGAATGGGCCTGCGTGGCATCCGTGCTGCTTTCCATCGTCTTCGCGCACCTGATCGGCGCGAAGATGATCGCCTGGGCCGCATTCTCGGCATACGTCCTGCTCAAGAGCGATGTCGGCGAAACCCTGCTGCGCGGCGTGCTGCGCATGACGGGCACTTCCATCGGCATTCTGCTTGCGGTCCTGCTCGTGCCCATGGCGGCCAATTCGCTGCCCATGGCGATGGTCTGCGCGGGCGTGATCGGCGCGCTCGGCCTTTATGGCATGTTGACCGCCCGGCGCGCCTATGCCTGGCTGCTCTTCGGCCTGACCTTCGAGATGATCCTGCTCGACAAGCTGGAAAGGCCCGGGCTGGACACGATGGATTTCGCGCACACACGCCTGCTCGAAGTCGCTGCCGGGACCATGGCCTGCACGATCGTGAGTATTGTTGCGGCCCTACTCGCCCGTCAGAAGTGGCTGGGTTTCAAGCCTGACAAGCCGAAGCGCATCACCTGGAACCCGGTGGCCGCACGCCATGCGGCGCAAGCCGGCGTGGCGCTTGCCGCCCTGCCCGCGCTTCACGCCATTCTCGGGCTGCGCGAGCTGGCGCAGGCGGGCATCACGATCCTCGTCGTGATGATCGTGCCGGTTTCCGGCATTGGCCCGAGCGGCTTCATCCCCGTCACCCGGCGCCTGTTCCATCGTGCACTGGGAAGCCTGGCGGGCGGCGCGCTCGCGCTGGGCGTGCTGGCCATAGCCCATGGCAGCCCGCCCCTGCTCATCGCCGGGACCTGCCTTGGCATCGTGCTGGGCCGCCATATCGAGAACGGCCTGCCCAGCGTGACCTATATCGGCCTGCAATTCACCCTGACAGTGCTCATCGTGCTGATCCCGGACAGCTACGAAAACGTCGCCATCGAACCTGCATTGATGCGGCTCGCCAGCGCTTTCATCGGCATGATCGTGCTCGAGCCGGTCCTGCTGGCCTGGCACCTGATCGCACCGCGCAAGGCGGCTCACGCAAAGCAGGAACCCTAGTCAGTCAATCGGTCGTCGTATCGACGACTTCGGCGCCCGGTCCGTTTCTGATGATCGATTCGATGGCATTCTTCGCCGAAGCCTTGCTGGAATAGCCTTCCGTCCAGAACATCGTTTCCGCGTTGTAGCAGAAATAGGCCACATACTCGCCGGCCTTGTTCTTACGGATCTCGAAGCGATGCGCCATCAAGTGTCTCCTCGGTTGGGGCTGTCCGGGTAACTGAGCAATTCCGGCAGGAGAACGCAAGGCGATTGGCCCGCCGTTGCAACCTGGAAGCTGTCAGCCAAGCCGCGCCGGAGCGTAAGGCGCGGGATCGACCGGACCGCCCGCCTCTCCCATCAGCAGCCGCGCGCCCAGTTCGGCGGCGGCAGGCGCGGTCTGGATACCGAAGCCGCCCTGGCCAGCGAACCAGAAATAGGCCGGGTCCTCGCTGGCGAAACCGTAGACCGGCAGCCGGTCCGGGGCGAAACTGCGCAGACCGGCCCAGCGATGCTCCAGTCGCTTTATCGGCCAGTCGACCACCTGTTCGAAGCGATCGATCGCAAGCGCCACGTCGAATTCCTCCGGAGCGGCATCGCAGGGGCAACTCGGCGTCTCGTCATGTGGGCTGAGCCAGAGCCGGCCGCTTTCGGGCTTGAAGTAGAAGCCGCCGGAAATGTCGAGCACGAGCGGCAGGTCGCCGGGAACCTCAGGGATCACGGCAAGCTGCACCACCGTACGGCGATAGGGCGTGATGCCAATGGGGCGCTGCCCGGCGATCCCCGCGACCGGATCGGCCCAGGCCCCTGCCGCGTTGACGAGGATCTCTGCCCGAACCTCTTGTCCGTCGGCCAATTTCAGCGTCCAGCCGGAGGCCTCGCGCCGCGCTTCGGCAAGCCTTGCCCTGCATCGCAGTTCGATCCCGGCCTTGCGCGCCTGTGCAAGGTAGTACTGGTGCAGGCTCCCGACGTCGATGTCGCAGGTGCTCGGCTCCAGCGCGGCGCACGTCCAGCCTTCGCGCAAGTGCGGCACGCGCGCTTCCATCCCGGCCCGGTCGAGCAGTTCCACCTCGACTCCGATCGCCCGATAGGTCTCGGCAAAGGCCTCGATCTCGCTTTCCTGCCCGGCCCTGCCCAGGGTCACGGCGGTGCGCGGCGTGAGCATGCCAAGTTCACGCAGGATCGGGCCGGATGCACTGGTCAGCGGCTGCACGCCGGGGCCACCGTAGCTTTCGGCCCAGAAGGCAGCGGAACGTCCGGTGGTGTGGTAGCCGGGCCGATCCTCACCCTCGATGACGAGCACCCGCGCCCGCGTCCCGATTGCCGCGGCAAGCGAGGCGCCGGCCATACCGGCCCCGACAATCACGATATCGTAACGCGCGTCCATTGCCGGGAGCCCCTAGAGCATTGCGGCAAAGCCTGTGAACCGGTTTTTATGCAACTTGCTTTGCGTTACCGGCAGGCGGGGGCGACGCGGTCGAGGAACTTGCGGATCTCGGCCAGCGCCCTTTCGCGCACCGGATCGAGTTCGCGCAGGATCTCGTGACGGCATTCCGGGCCGAAAGCGACCAGCTTGCCGCCCGGCAGGCGCTTTGCCGCCCGGGCGATGGCTCGCCACGACACGAGGCGATCCCGGGTCGTCCCCAGCAGCAGGACCGGCACCGGCACCGCCTCCAGCGCACCTGCCTTTTCCAGTCCGCGAATCGAGTCGAGCGCCCGTTCGATCCAGCCCCAGCTGGCCGCGCCCATGGTGATCGCAGGGCGCTCGCGCCGCCAGAATTGTTCGTCTTCGTAGCGCGAGGCATCGTGCGTCAGCAGCAGATTGCGGGCCCGGTGGACGAGTTCGGGCTTCTCGTCGCCCGACCATGCAGCGCGCCGCGGATCGCCGAACCGGACCATCACCTTGGCGATCTGATGCAGCACGAAACTGGGCACCCGGTCGGGCAGCAAGCCCAGCATCGGTGCCGAGAGCACCAGCGCATCGGGACGCACCTTGCCCTCGGCCACTGCGCGCAGTGCAAGGTGTCCGCCCATCGAATGGGCGACGAGAACATGCGGCCCTGGTGTTCGGGCGCACCATTCGTCCCACAGCGCCACGAGGTCATTGATCCAGATGGAGAAGTCGTCGATGTGCCCGGTCAGCGCGTCGACCCCCAGACGGCCGCTCAAAGCCTGTCCGCGCCAGTCCGCCGAGGTGACTTCCCAGCCCTCGCCATGCCACTCGTCCAGGGTCTCGAGCCACTTCTCGTAAGCATCGCCGCGCCCCGGCATGAACAGGATCGAGCCGCGCGCCTGCGCTGCCTGCGGAGCCGGCCAGTCGATCCGGCGAAGCCGCGCTCCATCGGGAGTGGTCCACCAGCTTTCGCGGGCCGCGGCGGGGATCTCCCGCCGTGCGCTGGATGGGGTCGGGCAGGTCTGTGCAACGGTCACTTGGCTAATCCCGGCCTCAGGGGCTTGGTTACTATTTGATAAGTGATAATCGGTAGAGCGGTTCCCGATCAGGGGGACCACTACATGCAAGGCGGGTATTTTTCGTACGCATTGCTGGCGGCATTGGCAACTGCACTGCTCTACGCCGCCTATACCGACGTAAAGCGGCGTGAGATCGACAACTGGCTGAACGCGGCCATCGCGCTTTGCGCGCCCGTCTGGTGGTATTCGGCCGGATATGGCTGGGCCGACGTCGGCTTCCAGTTCGGCCTGGCGGTCCTTACGTTCATCGTCACCTGCTTCCTGTTCGCCATGCGCCAGATGGGCGGAGGCGACGTGAAGCTACTGACCGCCCTCGCCTTCTGGTTCAGCCCGGCCGCCTTTATCCAGCTCATCGTCATGATGGGCGTGATCGGCGGCGGCGCGTCTGTGGCAATGGCCTTTTTCAACATGCGCCGCGTGCCCGGTGAAGTCGTTCGCGACGTGCTGGCTGGCGTGACCGCGATCGCATGGGTCTGGTGCGCCTGCCTGTTCGTCTATGCCATGGCGACGCGCCAGCCGCTGGTCGATGCCGATACGCTCAATGCTCTTGGCACCTTCCTGCCGCAGCCCTGGACGATCGCGCTCGCGATCCTCGCCGTGCTCGCACTTTTCGCATTCGGGTTCCGTCACATGCTGCGCAGGCAAAAGTCTCGCCTGCCGATTCCCTATGGCGTCGCCATCTCGCTCGCAGGCCTCTGGGTACTTAGCGAGCAGGCCTATTCGGCGGCACTTTTGAGCTGAATTCTTGGATGAACCTCATTTTAACCAATTCACCCGATGTTGAGGACAACTACTCGGGGATTTCTAGGGGGCTTCAGAGCCATGGATAAGAAGAAGCTGGTGCTGCTGGTCGTCGCGCTGCTCGTCGCAGCGGGGACGGCCTTCGTCGCCCGTTCGATGTTTGCAGGCGCCTCCGCGCCGCAAGCCGATGCCGCGCCGGCCGCGCCGACGGGACCCAAGGTCCTCGTCGCCCAGCGCGCCCTGCCGGTGGGAACCATCATCACCGCCGATGCCATCTCCTTCCAGGACTGGCCTTCGGAACTGGTGAAGGACGCTTACTTCATCGATGGCGAGGCGGACATGTCGAAGCTGCTCGGCACCGTCGTGCGCTTCCCGCTCACCGCCGGCCAGCCCGTGACCCAGGGTTCGCTCGTCGCGCCTGGCGACCGCGGCTTCCTTGCCGCCGCGCTTGGCCCGGGCATGCGCGCCGTGACCATTCCGGTGTCGGCCAAGACCGGCGTCGGCGGTTTCGTCTTCCCGGGCGACCGCGTCGACCTCGTCCTGACCCAGCAGGTCAAGGGCGAAGGCGATCCGCTGCGCACCTCCGAAACGATCCTGCGCAACCTGCGCGTCCTTGCCACCGACCAGACCACCGACAACGAGGTCGTCGACGGCAAGACCGTGGTGAAGGCGTTCCGTACCGTGACTATCGAAGTTACCCCGCGCATCGCCGAAAAGGTCGCCGTCGCGCAGGAAATCGGCACGCTCAGCCTTTCGCTGCGCTCGATCGCCGACAGCCAGGGTGAGTTCGAACGGATCCTTGCCAACGGCGAAGTGAACGTGCCCGAAGGTGCGACCAAGGAGCAGGAAAACCAGCTCGTGCGCCAGGCGATGGAACGCCCGATCGAAGGCAACACGACTTACGTCACCGGCGGCGACGTCTCGCGCTTCCAGCGCTCGAGCCGCCCGATGACGGCCGACGAACGCGCCGCGCGCAGCAATGCCATGGCCGTCGCCTTTTCCAACCGCGGTCCGGTTTCGGATGCCGCTCCGGTTCGCTCCGGCCCGATCGTTCGCGTCACCCGCGGCAAGACCACCACTGCAGAAGTCGTGGGAGCCAAATAATGGCAACCCCAACCGCAATCGATTTCTCCGCCACGAAGGGCAAGGTCATGAAACAGCGCCTTCTCAAGTCCGTGTTGAGTGCCGCCTGCGCCCTGTCGCCGCTGGCCATCGCCGTCCCGGCTCCGGCTGCAGCCCAGTCGGTAGTCCGCCCGGCGCAGGATATCTCGCTTTCGATCGGCAACGGACAGCTCATCAACGTGCCCGGCACGATGACCGACGTCTTCGTCGCCAATGAGGCGGTCGCCGACGTGCAGGTCAAGTCGCGCAACCAGTTCTACGTCTTCGGCAAGGCCGGCGGCACGACCACGGTCTATGCCAGTAACGCGGCCGGTACCGTGATCTGGTCGGCCAACATCCGCGTCGGCTCCAACCTCGACAGCGTCGACGACATGCTGCGCCTTGCCATGCCCGAGGCCAAGATCGGCGTCTCGACGATGGGCTCCAACACCTTCCTGCTGACGGGCACCGTCAAGACGCCGGAAGACGCCTCGGAAGCAGAGCGCCTCGTCCAGGCCTATGTCGGCGACAAGTCGAACGTGATCAGCCGCCTGCGCATGGCCACGCCGCTGCAGGTCAACCTGCAGGTGCGCATTGCCGAAGTCAGCCGCTCGCTGGCCAAGTCGCTGGGCGTCAGGTGGGCGACAACCGACAGCACAGGCGGTTTCAAGTTCGGCATCGGACAGGGCAACGCAGTCGGCTCCTTGTTTACTCCGGGCGGGCCGCTCGGCGTGGGCAACGTAAAAGCCAGTGAAGGCGGCTCGGACATCGTGGGCACCACTACCGGCACGACCCTTGGCGGTGCAGGAAAGCTGCTGGGCCTCAACCTGCTCGGCGCGCTCGATGCGGGCGAGACCGTCGGCCTCGTCACGACGCTGGCGCAGCCCAACCTGACCGCGCTTTCCGGCGAAACCGCCGAGTTCCTCGCAGGCGGCGAATTCCCGATCCCGATCAGCCAGGGCCTCGGTTCGACCTCGATCGAGTACAAGAAGTACGGCGTCAGCCTCAGCTACACGCCGACTGTCCTCGCCAATGGCCGCATCTCGATCCGGGTGCGTCCGGAAGTCTCGGAACTCTCGAGCCAGGGCGCGATCGTGCTCAACAACTTCGAGGTCCCGGCGCTCACCACCCGGCGCACCGAAACGACCATCGAGCTGGGTTCGGGCCAGAGCTTCATGATCGCGGGTCTGCTCAGCAACAACTCGCAGAACACGATCACCAAGATGCCCGGCGCTGGCGATCTGCCGATCCTCGGCTCGTTGTTCCGCTCGACGAGCTACAAGCGCGGCGAGACCGAGCTGGTGATCGTTGTCACCCCTTATCTCGTCAACCCGGTCGATGCGAACCAGATCGCCTTGCCGACCGACGGCTTCCAGGCTCCCAACGAACTGCAGCGCCTGCTGGGCAACATGGCCAGCGACGGCGCCAGCGAAGCCAAGCCGCCCCAGCCCACGCAGTCGCCTTCGGCTGTCGAGGGTCCGGGCATCGGCGATGCCTCGGGCAGCGGCAAGTCGAAGAAGAAGGCGAAGCGCACGGCCGCCGACGACTCCGCCAGGCCCGGCTTCACCCTGAAGTGAGAAAGGTAGTGACGATGCACAAACCGAACATGGCATTCGCCAGCCGCGCCGCCGGCACTGCCCTCGCTCTGGCCCTCGGCCTCGGTCTTGCAGGGTGCGGCGGCATTCCGTCCAACCGCTCGATGAACAGCGTCCACCAGCCGGTCGTCGAGAAGGTCAACTACACGCTCGACGTATCGACCGGCGGCTCGGGCCTTGCCTATGGCGAGCAGCAGCGCCTCGCCGGCTGGTTCGAGGCGATGGGCGCGAAGTACGGCGACAAGGTCTATGTCGACGATCCCTCCGCCAACAGCTCGACCCGCTCCGCGATCGAGGCTGTCGCTTCGCGGTACGGCCTGCTTCTGAGCGAATCCGCCCCGATCACCGAAGGTTATGTGCCGGCCGGAACGGCACGCGTGGTCATCACGCGCTCCAAGGCCAGCGTCCCGGGGTGCCCCGACTGGTCAGCCAAGAGCGATGCCAATCCCGCCAACGGCCTGAGCAGCAATTACGGCTGCGCAACCAATTCCAACCTCGCCGCGATGATCGCCGACCCCGAGGACCTCGTGCGCGGCGCCACGACTACCGGCGAAACCTCGGTCATGAGCTCTTCGAAGGCGATCGACATCTACCGCAAGGCGCAACCGACCGGCGCCAGCGGCCTCAGCAACACTTCAAGCAAGGGTGGGAACTGAACCATGAACGCTCACTGGAAGACCGGGAGCCCCAACGGACGCGACCAGTTCGCCGCCTACTTGTGCGACGAAGCCTCGCTCGACGTCCTGCGTCCTATCGCGATGGAAATGGGCTGGCAGCCGGAAAAGTGCAACAAGGGCGGCCTGCGCAATGCCGTGCAGTCGCTCTCGATCACCGCCAGCCCGAACATCCTGATGGTCGACCTGTCGGAAAGCGGCGATCCGCTAAACGATATCAACGCCCTCGCCGAAGTCTGCGAGCCCGGAACGGTCGTCGTCGCGGTCGGTCAGGTGAACGACGTTCGCCTCTATCGCGACCTCATCGCCAGCGGCATCCACGATTACCTGCTCAAGCCGCTTTCGCCGGCGCAAGTGCGCGATTCCCTCGCCCAGGCGCAGACGGTCTTCGCGGCGCCCAAGAGCCATGACGCGGGCGCGGTGCGCCAGCACATCGCCACGGCCGTGATCGGCACGCGCGGCGGCGTCGGCGCCTCGACGCTCGCCACTTCGCTGGCATGGCTGTTCAGCGCCGACCACAAGCTGCCGACCGCACTGCTCGATCTCGACATCCACTTCGGCACCGGCGCGCTGAGCCTCGACCTCGAGCCCGGGCGCGGCCTGACCGACGCGATCGAGAATCCCAGCCGCATCGACGGCCTGTTCATCGAACGCGCCATGATCCGCGCGAACGACAACCTCGCAATTCTCTCCGCCGAAGCGCCGATCAACGCGCCGCTGATGACGGACGGGGCTGCCTTCGTGCAGCTTGAGGAAGAGTTTCGCCAGGCATTCGAGATGACCGTCATCGACATGCCGCGCAACATGCTGATCAACTTTCCGCAGCTCGTTGCCGATGTGAACGTCGTGGTCCTCGTGACCGAGATGACGCTGGCCTCGGCGCGCGATGCGATCCGCATGCTCTCGTGGCTCAAGTCGCACGCACCGCACGCACGCGTGGTGGTCGTGGCCAACAAGGTCCAGTCCAGCCTTGCCGAAATCAGCAAGTCCGACTTCGAAGCCTCGATCGAGAACAAGATCCAGCTCTCGATCCCATACGACCTCAAGGCGGCATCGATGGCGGCCAAGCTCGGCCAGACTTTCGCCGATGCGAACCGTTCCAGCAAGGCCGGCAGCGCCATTCGCGAACTCGCCCGGATGATCACCGACACCGGCGACGATGCCGCGATTTCGCCGGCCGGCAGCAAGTCGCTGCTCGGCAAGCTCGATATCAAGTCGGTGATGAACAAGGTCAGCAAGAAGGCCGCAGCCGACGCCTGATCCCTGCCGGGGGGACACCCTCCCGGACGGGAACGTGGCAAGAGGCTTGGGCAGAAGGCATAGGACAGCATGAACGCACTTCAGCTGATACTGGTCGTAGCGGGAATGACGAGCATCATCGTGCTCCTCTTCTCGGCATTTTCGGGCCCCTCGCCGACCAAGGAATCCGCACGCCGCCTGAGCAGCCTGCGCTTTCGTCACTCCGAAAGCGCGACCGCGCGGGTCGAGGCCCAGATGCGCAAGGCCGTGGCCGCCCGCAAGCCCAAGATGCACCACATCGCCGGGTCCGGTTCGCGCATCGACGCGCTGGCCCTGCGCCTGCACCGCTCTGGCCTGCCCTGGACCCTATCGCAATACATCTACACCTCGGTCGGCATTGCCCTTGCCGTCACCATCCTGTTCTTCCTCAAGTCGGGCGCGTTCTTCCTGTCGCTGGCGTTCGGTCTCTTCCTCGGCGCGGGCCTGCCCCACTCCGTGGTCGGCCATTTCATCAAGCGCCGTTCGAACGCCTTCACCGTGAAGTTCCCAGACGCCATCGAACTGCTCGTTCGCGGCCTGCGCTCGGGTCTTCCGGTCACCGAAACGCTGAGCGTGGTCGCCAAGGAAGTTCCCGGCCCGGTGGGCGAGGAATTCAAGCTCGTTACCGAGCGCATCAAGATCGGCAAGACCATGGAGGATGCGCTCCAGGAAACCGCCGACCGCCTGGCGATGCCCGAATTCAACTTCTTCTGTATCACCCTGGCCATCCAGCGCGAGACCGGCGGCAACCTCGCCGAAACGCTTGCCAACCTGGCAGACGTGCTGCGCAAGCGCGCGCAGATGAAGCTCAAGATCCGCGCGATGAGCTCGGAATCGAAAGCCTCCGCCTACATCGTCGGCGCCCTGCCCTTCATCGTCTTCGCCATGATCTGGTGGATCAACCCCGGCTACATCGGCGAATTCTTCATCGACGAGCGTCTCATCGTCGCGGGACTGGGCGGCATGGTCTGGATGGGCATCGGCGCCTTCATCATGGCCAAGATGGTCAGCTTCGAGATCTGAGGGACTGGAAACGATGATCCAACAAGCATCCGGCCCGACGCTCCTCGGTTTCGACGTTGTCTTCGTCGCGACGCTGCTGGCTGCCGTGGCCGCCGTCGCGATGATGCTCGCCATCTATGCCGCGGTCACCGTGCGCGACCCGATGGCCAAGCGCGTCAAGTCGCTCAACCAGCGCCGCGAAGCGCTCAAGGCCGGCATCGCCACGACCGCGCGCAAGCGCCAGAGCGTGGTGCGCCGCAACGACACCACCGACAAGATGGGCGCCTTCCTCGGCTCCCTGAAGGTGTTGCAGGACAGCCAGCTCAAGGAAATCCAGCAGAAGCTGGCACAGGCCGGTATCCGCAACAAGGAGTGGGCCGTCGCCGTTGTCTTCGCGCGCCTCGTCGCGCCGATCGTGCTGGGCGTCACTGCCGCGATCGTGATATACGGCATCGACTACTTTCCGGAATGGAGCAGTTTCAAGAAGTTCGGCGGTTTCGCCGTCGCGCTTCTGGCGGGCTACAAGGGCCCCGACATCTTCATCCAGAACATGATCGCCAAGCGCACCGACGCGATCCGCAAGGGTCTTCCGGACGCGCTCGACCTGCTGGTCATCTGCGCCGAAGCCGGCCTGACCGTCGACGCCTCGTTCGAACGCGTTGCCCGCGAACTGGGCCGCGCCTATCCGGAGCTGGGCGACGAGTTCTCGCTCACCTCGATCGAGCTGTCGTTCCTCACCGAACGCCGGCAGGCTTTCGAGAACCTCGCCTGGCGCGTCAATCTCGATGCCGTCCGAGGCGTCGTCACGACGATGATCCAGACCGAGCGCTACGGTACGCCGCTGGCCTCGGCCCTGCGCGTGCTCTCGGCCGAATTCCGCAACGAGCGCATGATGCGCGCCGAAGAAAAGGCCGCGCGCCTGCCCGCGATCATGACCGTGCCGCTCATCCTGTTCATTCTGCCGACCCTGTTCGTCGTCATTCTCGGCCCGGCGGCCTGCTCGATCGCCGATGCCTTCTCGGGCGGCGGCCCCGGCAGCAACTGACAATCCGATCCCGGCAAACAGAAAAGCCCCTCCCGGAAGATCCGCGGAGGGGCTTTTTTGCACTCAGTAGCAACGCGGAGCGCATGCCCCTCCTCGAACGGAGGTCAGGCGCCCTCGCCGAGTATCCGACTGGCCACCGCATCCAGCCGCGCCACGAGTTGCGGATCGCGCGCTTCCGGCGCGGTCACCAGCGCGTGTTCCAGCGCGTAATCGAAGGGGCTGGGCTCACGGCGGGCCGGCAGGTTGGCGGCCAGTGCGCGCACAGCCTGCCGCGCCAGTTCGGCATTGGCCTTCATCACTTCCAGCACTTCGGAAACCTCGACCGTCGCGTCCACGCCGCGCCAGCAGTCGTAGTCGGTGACCATGCCCAGCAGGGCGTAAGGCAGTTCCGCCTCACGGGCTAGGCGCGCCTCGGGCATGGCGGTCATGCCGATGACGTCGGCGCCCCATTCGCGATACATCAGGCTTTCCGCCCGGGTGGAGAATTGCGGCCCGTCGATGGCGATATAGCAACCGGCTTCATGAACGCTGGCACCGGCCAGCCGTGCCGCCGAGGTCGCCATGCCGGCAAGGCGGCGGCAGACCGGATCGGCAAGACTGACATGGGCGACCATGCCGGGGCCGAAGAAGCTGTTGTTGCGCCCCACGGTGCGATCGATGAACTGGTCGACCGCCACGAAATCTCCCGGTGCCATCGCCTCGCGCAGCGAACCGATTGCCGACAGCGCGAGCACGTCCGTAACACCGCAACGCTTGAGCACGTCGATGTTGGCGCGGTAGTTCACTTGCGAGGGCGGCAGCACGTGCCCTGCCCCGTGGCGCGCGATGAAGGTGAAACGCACGCCGTTCAGACGGCCGGTCGTAACCGGCCCGGAAGGTTCGCCGAACGGGCTGGAAACCGGAATCTCCTGCGCCTCGTCAAGGTCGATACCGGCGGCCAGTCCCGATCCGCCGATCACTCCGATATGCCAGAAGGGGCTTTTTTCAGCGCGCAAGGATGCCTGCCATGATGATGTCGATGGTGTGTTCGCGGTAGCGGTCGCGCAGTTCCTCGGTCAACGTATCCTGATCGAAGCAATGCTTGAGCACGAGACGCGCCGAGAAGAACCGGTCCACCGCGCCGGTCACGGTAAAGTAGAATAATTGCGGATCGATTTCACGAAACGCACCTGCCTTGACCCCGTCGCCGATAAGCTGTTCGTAGGCGCGGTACATCGGCGAGAGATAGCTGTCGGCAATGCGGCGCGCTTCGGTATCGTCGCTTTCGCGGATCACGCGCATCGTCAGGCGGTTGAGATAGGGCACCGTGTAGAAGGTATCGACGACCTTCCACAGGTGACGGCGGAGCTTGGCTTCCGGGTCCCAGCCGTCCTTGGCAACCAGCGCGTCGACACTGGTGACGATCGCTTTCCAGTCCCGGTCCAGCAGCGCCTTGAGCAGCCCGGCCTTGTTCCCGAAATAGTACTTCACCAGCGCGGAGTTGAGGCCTGAGCGCAGGCTCAGTTCGGACAGCGAAATGTCGATGACATCGCCATCGCGCATGATCTCGCTGGCCGTATCCAGCAGCAGGGCGCGGGCACCGGGCGGTACGCCGGCAACCTCACCTTCACCCTTCGCCATCGGCTGCCCCTTCATCGCACTCTTCTGTCCTGCACTGTCATTTCGGCCCCATGCGGATCGCTCCGTCGAGACGGACCGCTTCGCCGTTCATGTAGTCATGTTCAAGCATGAAAAGCGCCAATGCCGCGTATTCCACCGCTTTTCCGAGCCGTTTGGGGAACGGGACCATGGCCGCAAGCGCCTGCTGCACCTGGTCGGGCATACCGGTCATCATCGGCGTTTCGAAAATGCCCGGCAGGATCGTGTTCACGCGAATCCCTTCGTTCATCAGGTCGCGTGCGATCGGCAGGGTCATGGCCAGCACGCCGCCCTTCGACGCCGCATAGGCGGCCTGGCCGATCTGTCCGTCCTGCGCCGCGACCGAAGCGGTATTGACGATGGCCCCGCGCGCGCCATCTTCGTCCACCGGATCGAGCGTCACCATTCCCGCCGCCGACCTGGAAATGCAGCGGAATGTGCCCACGAGGTTGATTCCGACCGCCTTCTCGAACAGGCCCATGTCATGCGCACGCGGCGCGCCGGTTTCCCGGTTCTTGCCTACAGTCTTGGATGCAGGCGCGATGCCGGCGCAATTGACGAGCACGCGTTCCTGCCCATTGGCCGCCCGCGCCTTTTCGAAACCGGCATCGACACTGGCATCGTCAGTCACGTCGACCGCGCAGAACACGCCGCCGATTTCAGCGGCAAGGGCCTCGCCCGCCTCGGCATTGAGATCGAAGATCGCAACCTTGACGCCCTTCGCCGCAAGAGCACGCGCTGTCGCCGCTCCCAGGCCCGAGGCCGCCCCGGTCACCACCGCAGACACAGAGCTGTCGAGTTTCATCCCGTTTCCTTCTTCCTGCACTCACCCTGCTCATCCGCAGGCGATTTAATCAATCGATTAAATGCCCCTTCGCGGCTGGTCAATGCGCAAGAAAATTATCCGGCGATATCCGCCGGCCGGAAAAGGGTCGCAAAATGCGGATCAACCGCCCTCTGCGTTTGGATCGAGCAGTTTGACTGCGGCAGTAAGATATCCGCAGTGCCGGTCCAGATCAGTGACCGATCGTGCCGCGCTCAACTTGCGAGCGTTCGATCATCGCCCTATCGCTGCGGCGCTGGGCTTCCCACTGACTCTTGCGCAAACAGACTTTCTTGGAACGGATCAGCGACCCCACTTCCTTGACCCGTTCGCAAACGACGGGGTCAGCCTCTTTCGGCTCGGCCTCCGCCGAAGCTTCAACGGAACCTTGCGCATCGGCCTTGGCGGCATCCGCTGTCTGTGGGGCTGCCGCAGGCGCTGTCGCCTGTGCTGCGAGCACAATAATAATGCTTGAAATCATAGCAATCAGCAACTCCATGTCGCATTGGAGCTTTCCAATAAAATGACTTAGATTGAGAGAGTTAAATATACATTTTTAGTACATTTCCTTCAAATACGGGCAATATCGAAGGCAATCGTCATGCGCTCTCCTTCACGAAATGGCCGGGTGCCGTGCCACATCCAGGAGGGGAACAGAACGAGCCGCCCTTCCCTCGGCTCGACCGTCTGCCGCGGCGAAAGTTTGATGCCCATCCCCTCTGGCGCGCCGCCCAGATCGAGCTGTCCTTCACCCACTTCGAGGCCACCGGGAACCGAGAGATAGAGCGCGGAACTGATCCAGCCTTGCGGATGATGATGCGCAGCGTGAAAGCCTCTGCCGCCCAGCCGCACCGACCAGCTCCCGGAAAAGCGCACCCTGCCTGTGCGTCGCTGCGAAAGCATCGGATGCCCCGGATCGACAGGCGGCAATTGGCCCCGGAACTCGGCGACGGTACTTCGCAGGACTTCGCGCATCCTCGCGATTTCCGGCTCCACCCGCGCCAGCAAGGCGCCTTCCGTCTGGGTACCGTTGCGTACCGATTGATCGAGGAACCGGCCTGACCCCTTGTGCAACCTGCGCAGCAATGCGCGAAGCGGCTCGAGACCAATGCTTTCAGCCGGCAGATCGATGACCTTCACAAGTCCGGCCCGCCCGTCGAGCCATTCGCTTCGCTCGTCCCCGGTCAACCGCCACGCGAGTGCGGCATAGGGCCACACGCTTTCGGCCCCGGTTGGCTTGAGCCAGGGCTCGACTTCAATCGCGGCAGCCCGGTAATCGCCAGTGCGCAGCCAGTGCCGCGCCCGCCAAACGGCATGACCGGCCTCCGCAGGCGCACCAAGTGCATCATGCAGCGGCCGAGCCTCATCGCTGCGTCCCAGTTCATCGAGAGCCGCCGCGCGCGCCATTTGATAGGGCGCCAGCGCGCCGCGCAGCGCAATCGCCGTATCTATGGCTTCAAGAGCTTCGGCATGGCGCTCGCCCTCAAGCAACAGATCGATGCCCAGCTTGCGCAGCGCATCGCCATGCGGGAAACGCTGCAGTGCGCGTTCAATGCTGGCCATCGCCCTATTGCCATGACCAAGTAATGCCGCCGTCTGCGCAAATTGGCGATGGCCTTCCATCCAGCCAGGATTTGCGGCCAGCATCGCATCGATTTCGGCCAGTCCCCGCTCTCCTTCCCCTTCGGCGAACCGGGCCGAGGCCAGACCGAGACGAATCTCCGCTTTCGAAGGTGCAAGAGCAATTGCGCGTTCGAACAGGGTGGAAGCAGGCAGCCCCGCCTCTAACGTGACATGAGCCAGAGCATGGGTCAGGCCCGGATTGCCGGGAGCGAGCCGCAAGGCCGCCTCCATCGAGGCGATTGCCTCCTCGCGCCGGTCCAGTGCGCGCTGCAGCAAGGCCGACCAATGCAGCAGGGTCGCGTCCTCGCCGTGATTGCGAAGCCAGGCGGCAAGGCGCGGTTCAGCCTGTTCCTCGCTGCCTTCGGCGAGCGCGCGCTCAGCAAGCGAAATCAGGGTCTGCGCATCGTCTGCCATCGGCTTTCCCTTATCCCTGACTGCCGTGCCGACCTTCAGAAGCAATCATCGCGGATACCGCCTCGCGCTCCACCGCAGACAATCCGGGGTGCCAGGCATCGAAGATGAGCACGACACGCAGGACATTGCTGGGATTGAGCGCTTCGTGTTCCATCGTATCGTCAAAAGCGAAGGCCTCGCCTTCGCGCCAGAACCGCGTCTCGGCGCCCACGCGGAACCAGCAGCCTTCGGGCACGACCAGCGGCAGGTGACAGACCAGGCGCGTATTATCTACGCCGACATGCGGCGGGATGGCGGTATGCGGGGCGAGCAGGGAGAACATGGCATTGGGCGAGGCGCCGGCGACCCGGGGTTGCGGCAGCCGAGAGAGGATCTCCATGGTGCGCGGGCACTGCGCGGCATTGCGCTCCACCGCGACGCCCTGCTTGAGCAAGTGCAGCGCGCTCCAGTCATTACTGTGGTTCAACGGCTGCCACTGCGCCAGCGCCTCGCGCTCCTCGTACTGGATATAGGGCTCCAGCTCGCCCCGTTCGGAGTGAAGGAGCGCCAGCATTTCCTCGCGGATCGCCTCGAAGCCCGCTTCCACTTCGGCAAGCCAGGGCGTTGCCTCGCGCGGATGGAATTCACGCTCGACAAGGCCCGGGTAGTGAAAATGGGTGGGTTGACTGTGGTAGACCTTGCTCTTGCGCAGGATGTTGTTGCGGAACCGGGCGATGCGCCACGCCTCGTCAGCGCTCGCCTGCTCGCGCGGTACCGCCGCAGCCTCGGCCAGTCGCGCCTCGCGCTCATCCTGCCATACCGCATGAAAAGCCTCACCTGCAGCCAATGCAGCAGCCAAGGGCGGAGCAAGCGGGGCATCAGGGCGTTGAGCCAGCGCTTCTCCCCAGGCCTCCCCGGCTTCGGGATCGCCCAGTCGCTCCAGCAGTCCTGCGCGCATGACCAGTGCCATGAAGTCCAGCGGCGCCAAAGCGAGCGCACGGTGCACCGCATCGAGCGCCTTGCGCGGCTGCCGCAAGGCTCGCCGCAATCCTGCCAGCTTAAGCCATTGCGCGACCGACTGCGCCCCTTCGACAGCCGCCTCTCCCTCGATCAGCAGCGCTTCGAGCCGCTGCGCTGCCCCAGGTAATTGCCCGGCGGCCACCATCCTGTCGACTTCGGCGAAGGCATCCGTCGACGTCATGGGGTCAGGCCTGCACCGTTTCCGGTTCGACCGGGTCATCCCAGCCGGGAACGCGGTCGTCCTCCAGCGAGTAGCCGAAGCGCTCGACCCAGGGCCTCAACTGTTCCAGCACGGGTGCCAGGTGCTTTTCGTAGCGGTGCCAGCGCCCGGCCGCCCGGGTATAGATCGGCTCGGTGACTTGCGCGTAACTGGCCGTGCGCACCACGCCGCGCGCACGCGCCGCTTCGCGGTGATCGAAATCCTCGCCCTGCCAGGGTAACCCCAGCCACTCGAACACCGGCGCCAGTTCGCGCGCCTGATCGGTGACGAGACGTTCATAGACCACCGTCTTCACCGGCAAATCGAATATCGTCCGCGCCTTCGACCAATAGGAAAAGGTCATGTCGTAAAGCTGCGCCGCCGTTTCCAGCTCGAGGAAATTGCTCATCGCGTGGTTGGTGCGGAAATTGGTAATGAAGCAGCTCAGCAGCACATCGCACGGGTGGCGCAGGGCCAGCAGGAACCTGGCATCGGGGAACAGGCGGCGAATGACCGGCACCTTGTTGAGGTGCAGCGGATGCTTGTCGATCACGCTGGTCTGCGGGCCCAGTTCACCGTGCTTGGCAACCCGCTCGAAGTAGCGCGAGCGAGCTGCTGCGATGGCGTCTGCCTCGAGTCCCGCAAGCGCCTCGATCCCGCCAAGCTCCTGCTCGGCCTCGGCGATGAAGTGCTCTTCCTCGAGCACGATGGTGTTGGGCGCCGTCATCAGCATCGTGTCGAGCAATGTCGTTCCCGAGCGTGGAAACCCGAGCAGGAACGTGGGCGAAGGCCGTTCGGCTTCGGGGGCTGGTGTCCAGGAAGAAACCCAGTCTTCAGTCAGCAGTTTGCGGCCCGTCGTCACCATATCGCGATAACCCTGGGCCCGCTGGCTCGGCTGCGAGGGTTCTGCCAGGTGCCGCCGGTTCATCTCGGCGAATTCGGCAAAGGCCTCGTCGTAGTGGCCCATGCGGTCGAGCATGATCCCACGCAGCTGATGCTTGCGATTGGCAACGACAACATCGCCCGCAGTGTCCAGCGCGGCCAGCGCTTCCTCGAAACGCTCGGCCCGCTTGAAGCGCAGGGCATCGATGAATGCCATCGTCGCTTCGTCCGCCTGCGCCTCGACCGCCCGCTCGCGCAGCGGCTCAAGCTCGGCCTCGCGATTGGTCCGCTCATACAACGCGGCAAGCCCGACAAGCGAAGGACTGAGCGCCGGCTCTATCGCCAGAGCGGCTTCGAAATTCGGCTCCGCGATAAGAAAATCATTTCGGCGCGATGCCTCCTGCCCATAGTCGGACCGAACACCTGCATCACCGGGCGCGCGGCGCGCAGCCTCGGCGAGCATCCTGTACGATCTGTCATCGTCGCCAATACGGCGATAGAATGTCGCGAGGGCCAGGACAGGCTCGGCATCGTCCGGGTCCATATCCATGGCAGTCTGGAGGGTTTTCTCGCCTTCCTCGAAGCGCTCAGCCTCGATCAGCGCATTACCGAGGTTGATGCGAATCGGTGCCGCATCGGGCGCAAGCTTGAGCGCCCTGCTCAAGGCATTGGCGGCCTCATCGTGCTCTCCCAGTGTGCTCAGGGCATTGCCGAGGTTGTTCCACAGGGCCCAATCGTCCTTGTCCCTGGCAACGACGTGGCGATAGAGTTTGACGGCACGCTCAAGATCATGGGCTTCCTGCGCAAGGTGGGCGCCCAGTCTGGCCAGCCGAAATGTCGGATCGGCCTGCGCCGAAGCATCATCGCACAATGCAAGGGCACCAGCAGCATCGCCGGTGTGGAACAGCGCTTCGGCGAGATTGACCCTGATGGTCAGGTCCTGGGGACGATGGCGGTGCGCCACCTGCAGATAGTTCACCGCGCGATCAAAACGACCGCGGTGGGATTCTACGGCTCCGGCCAGCGCCGCAAGCACGGGATCGTCGCCGTGCTGAGCAAAGCAACTCGCCGCCATGACCGCCGCTTCGTCGAGCCTGCCCATTCGTGCCAGTGTGGCAATCTGGCGGAGTTGGTCGGGCGAAGTAGCTGCAGCCATGAGAATTCCGGGTTTTACGCCGACCTTTGGCCGACCGAAAAGAATTGGGCGGCGGTCTCCCAGTGGAACACCGCCGCCCAGGCTAATCGCTTTTGAATTCGATTAGAAGTTCATCGTCACACCGGTGAACACGTAGCGACCCAGAGCGTCGTAGGTGCCCGGATACGTGTTGCCGTTACAAACGGTGCTGGCGCAAGCGCTGGCGCCGAAATTGGAGCTGCCGTTGGTGATCAGCGGCGGCTGCTTGTCGAAGATGTTGGTCGCACCCAGACGCCACTGGAGATGGTCGCCAATGTCGTAGGTAAGCGTCAGATCGAAGTAATCCTGCGACTTGATCTTGAGATCCTGATCGTAGGCGTCCGATGCAAGTGTCGTGCTCGGATTAAGGTATTCGACCTTGACCGACGAGGTGTGACGCCACTGGACCGATGCACCGAACCCGTTAGCCATCTTGAAGGTGGTACGGAACTTGTGCCGCCACTTGGGACGCGGGCTCGTGCAGGTCGGGCCGTAATATCCGACGCAGTCGTAGGTCGGATTGAGACCGTCGTCGACGACGAACTTGTCCAGCAGTGTACCGACAAGACTGAAGGACAGAGTGCCAGTGGAACCGATCTCGGTCGACCAGTTGCCGTTGAACTCATACCCGCGGGTCTTCACACCGCCGACGTTGTTCTGGATGTCGACTACGTTGCCGTCCGAAGTCAGCCAGAGCGAACCGGCCGGGTTGCGCTGGATGAGGGCGCAAGCATCGAGGTTCACGTCATTGACGCACGAAGCAAGGATGGCATCTGCGCCAAACTGCTGGATCGCGTTCTTCACCTTGATGTCGAACCAGTCGATGCTCAACGACAGGCGGGGAATCATGTTCGGTTGAACCACGATACCCAAGGTCTTGGTGGTCGCCTTCTCCGGGGTGAGATTCGGATTGCCACCGATCGTGCCGTTATACTGCTGAGCCGGGTTCAGAGTTACTCTCTGGCCAATGCTCAGACCCTGGGCGAGACAGCCCACATCGGCCGCGGTAAGGGTGAAACCGGCGCAAGGATCGGTAACACCGTCAAGAGCGACGATCTGGGGTGCGAACAGTTCCTGGATGTTCGGCACGCGAACGGCCCGGTTGTAGCCTGCGCGGATACGAACGTCGGAGACAGGCGCGAAGTCGACGCCCACCTTGAACGTGTCCGTGTTGAACGTGCGACCGTTCGAAACGCTGTAATGCGAGTAACGATAGCCGCCGTTGAACGACAGGTTGTAGACGAAGCTGTCCTGGATGACCGGGATGTCGATTTCGCCGAAGAACTCGGTAACCTTGTAGCTGCCCGAGGTATCCACGGTCGGCGCACCCTGACCGGTCAGGTCACCGGTGTTGAACGCGTTATCGGCCGTAAGTTCCAGCGAATCACGGCGATATTCAACACCAAGGGCGATGTTCACGCCATCGCTGGCAAGCGGCGACTGGACACCGTATTCGCCAAGCAGACCCGTAACCGATGCGCTGAGCACCTGCTGCGACGTCTGGCCGGTGATGATGCCGGTAGCGTTCAGATAGTTCAGCTGATCGGCCGTGATCGGATTACCGCTGAAGATATCGAAAGGTACGCAATTCGGGTCGGTACCGTTCAAAGCCGAAGCGCAGACCGGATTGCCGCTACCATCGGTCACAACATTGAGCGCGTTGCGTACGCGGGCAATGGAGAACTCGTTCTTGTAGACCTGCTTATAGTTCGTGCGACCATACTGGTAGTAGGCGTCGTAAGACCATGCCTTACCCAGTTCGCCGCGCGAACCGATAACCGTACGAAATGCCGTGTGTTGAAGGTCCGAAATACGGGCCCCGCCTTCGACGTTACGCCGCAGGAGCTGGAAGAACGCCGTGCCAGGTGCCGCAGGATTGTTATCCACGTTAGCCTGCGAATCCGGGCTGAGCGTATCGTACAGGCTCTGCACCACGGGGAAAGTGCCCAGGTAGCCGAGGACCGTGTTCTGCGGCGTGCAGACCGCGGCCTGCTGCGCCGCCGACATCAGCGGATTGTCGCAGTTGATCGTCAGCGTGTTGCCGAAGTCGCCCGAGGGAGCGATCTGCGCCAGGGTACGGTCATCCATGAACATGAATTCCATGTACGGATGGATCGCCTCGTTGATTTCGTAATCAGCAAAGACGCCGGCAGTGTAACGCTCGTCCGGACGCTGGAAATAGTTCAGCGGCGCGTAGTTGTAGCGCTGCACCAGACCACGCGTGAACGAACCCGCTCCCAGACCGCCGATGGTCGAGGTGGTGCCGGTGACATTGCCGTTTCCGTCGGTCGTCGTGTCGTAATAGATGACGGTACCGATGCTGTTGGTGAGCGATCCGCCGCACTGCAGCGGGGCATCGCTATTGAACCCGCCAGCGCTGCCGTCATTCGCCTGAATGGTGCAAGCCGAATAGTCGCGCTTGCGCTGCAGGACCGGACGTGTCTTGCGATAGCCCGCGTAAGCCGTGAGGTGGCCGCGGCCATCGTCAAAGCCCGCACCGAACACGGCCGTTACATCGTACTGACCGCCATCGGCGGAAGTGCCGGTCGGATAATCGAAGCCCGAGAAGCCGGCATTCTGACGATCGTCGAGCAGCGGCGGGACCAGGGAGTTGCGGTTATTGTGGGTGTAGAGACCGTAGTTGGCGTCGATCTTGAAGCCTTCGAAATCGGTGTCCATCACGAAGTTGACGACACCGGCGACAGCGTCAGCACCGTAGGTAGCCGAAGCACCACCGGTGAGGACGTCGACGCGCTTCACGAGAGCAGCCGGAACGAAGTTAAGGTCGGCAGCCGAGCCGTTGGTAGCGTCGTTCGGGTCGCCCGGCATGAGGCGGCGACCGTTGATCAGCACCAGGGTGCGCGACGGACCGAGGCCGCGAAGGTCGACCTGCGCGGTACCGGTGGCGCCGTTGGCAAGGCCGGAAGACTGCGAGGCGAGAACCTGCGGCAGCGAGTTCAGAAGGTCTTCGGTGCGGGTGGTGCCCGAGAGGGTGATATCGTCGGAAGTGACGGTGGTGATCGGAGCGATCGCGGTCTGGTTCGGCGCGACGATGCGGGTACCGGTAACGATAATGACATCGCCACCGGACGAGGTATCCTCGGCAGCATCCTGCGCGAAGGCAGAATTGCTGAGGAGAGCGAAGCCCAACACCAACGGTGCAGCGCCTGCCTTCAAAGCAGTCAGAGTTTGCTTGTTCACAGTGTGTCCCTTTTTCTTAGGCGCGGCGTGACCCATTGCGCCTTCGATTCTTGCCTCCAACGCGGTGTGACCCGGTGCGCCTTCAGCCTCTCTCCAGCGCGGTGTGACCCTTTGCGCCTTCGATTCCCCGACCCTTGTGACCCCCCTGAAAGAAAATCTCCGAAGGTCGGAAGATTGGCTTTCTTCGCGCAAAGGCCATGGCGTTCAAAGGGGTTTGGTCTTCAAGTTGCAACATTCGCCAAGGATTGTGGTAATTGAGCAACAAATGCTAGGAAGCTGATAATCTTACAGCCAGACCGGAAACTCGGCCGCCTTGCATATTACCTGCAGCAATGTCCGTTGCAGCGTAATAAAGTTGCGCGCGTCCAGATGTTAACATTATCAATCCGGCGCAGCGCCTGACATGCCCGTGGCTCGACAGGGAAATCGTCCTCGCACTGCCTTTGTCGCGTCGCTCAGTTCACCTAGCCCTGAATTGCGCGAATCGAATGTCGATCGATGACATAAAGGAGGCATCCGGCACCGGCGCCCTTGCCCGCACCTCCAGCCCGTTGCTACGCAGTGGCCATCAAAGTCTCCCGAGGGGAAATGAGAGTGCGCAAGACATTCCTGATTACGCTCACCGCCGTCCTGACAATCAGCCAGTCCGCAACGGCCAAGGACGACGAGGCACCTGCCCCTCCCGAAGTCTACCAGCAACTGATGGGCTGCCGCTCCATTGCCGAGGCCACCGATCGCCTCGCCTGCTACGACAGGCAGACCGAGGTCCTGGACACCGCCACGCGCAGCAAGGAAGTTGTCATTGCGGACAAGAAGGCCCTGAAAGAGGCGAGGCGAGGCCTGTTCGGTTTCACTGCCCCGATCGGACGCCTGATGGGCTTTGGCGGCAACGAGGACGACGATGCGGAGGCAGTCAAGGAAATCGAGACCTCCGTCTCCGACGTGCGCCACAGCCGCGCCGGATGGCGCCTCGATCTTGCCGATGGCAGCACCTGGGAACAGAACGACACCCGCGATTTCGTCCTTTCCCCGAAAGTCGGCAACCCCGTGCGCATCGGCCGCGGCGCCCTTGGCACCTACTTTGTCTCGGTGAACGGACAGCGCGCGATCAAGATGCGACGAGTGAAATAAGTGCAGATGCCTGGCAGGACATGGCGCCAAGCATCTAATCCATAGGGACATTCACTTCGAGCGTTGCACGCGCGGCGTACATTGATCGGTGCTGCGCGATATCCCGCTTCGCCTTGCGTGCCCGCGAGGTAGCCGGAATTGCGGTCGGGCAAGCGCCTCACCCGCCCGTGCGCGAGCAACATGGCGTTGCACATCTGTCACTTGCGTCAACACAATCTTCACCATGAAGCGATATTCATCGTGCCGCGGTTTGGGCGCGGAATCTAACTTCGCGATTTGAAAGTGCGAAGAACAGATCCTGTCACAACGGAAATAAGGGTTCGTCAATTCCAGATGCGCTGTCGATGGACAATCACAGCAGAGGGGCAAAGATAGTGAAAGCGATTCCAACCAAGGCGGTACTTCACAGTGCAATCTGCCTTGCGGCATTGGCCATTGGCGGCACTAATACTGCTTCCGCCCAGGATGCGGCCGATGCAGCGGAACAAGGCAATCCGATCATCGTCACGGGCTCGCGCATCGCACGACCGGAACTGTCTGCTGCCAATCCCGTGATCACCGTCACCAATGAGGACATCGCCTCGTCCGGCACGGTCAACCTGACAGATTACCTCCAGACGATACCCGCGCTGCAGAACTCCTTCAGTTCCTTTGACAGCAGCGGAGATCGCGCGGGCATCGGGACCACCGGCCTCAACTTGCTGGACCTGCGCAATCTCGGTGCCGAGCGCACCCTCGTGCTCATCGACGGCAGGCGCCAGGTCGCTGCCTTCAAGGGGCTCCAGGCCGTCGATATCAACACTATCCCGACCGACCTCATCGAGCGGGTCGAGGTGCTGACCGGCGGGGCTTCGGCCATCTATGGCGCGGACGGCGTTTCAGGCGTCGTCAACTTCGTCCAGAAGAAAGACTTCGAAGGCGTGACCGCCCGCGTGCAGAACGGCATCTCCAGCCGCGGCGACGCCGGTCAGCGCCTGATCGCCCTCACCGCAGGCCACAATTTCGCACAGGGCCGGGGCAACTTCGCGATCGCGTGGGAACATGGTGAGCAGGATCGGCTGACCCAGCAGCAGCGCAAGCGCTATTCGGGCACGAACCGTACAGGGTTCTATTTCAATCCTGACAAAATCTCCTCGACAGGCCAGCTCGTCGACGGGGAACCGTTCTATGTGCCGCTCGATGACGTCCACTATTTCGACACGTCGCGCGCGGGAGGGATCGACGTCAATTACGACGGCGTTCCCGATTTCTTCGGAGCACAAGGAACCCCTTTCGACCCCGGCGAAGTCCTGCAGCCCACGCCGCCGGGTGTGCAGCCGTACCTGTATCGCCGCGGCGGCAACGGCACCCTTGTCGCGGACTACGGCAACGATCTGCTGCCTGAGATCAATCGCGACATCGTCAGCGCGGTCGCACATTTCGACTTCAGCGATGCCTTCACGCTTTATGCGGAAGGCAAGTACGCCAACACGCAGTCGTTCAGCCTCGGCCAGCCAACTTACGACTATTACCTCTTCATTCAGGCCGACAATCCGTACATCCCCGAGGCTGTCAGGCCGTCCATATTTCCCTTCAGTCCATTTGGACCCGCCGGCGTCCTGGTCAATCGCGACAACTTCGATTTCGGCCGCCGCGGCGAAGACATCGAGCGCGAGACCATCCGCACGGTCATAGGCGCCAAGGGCGACCTCACGCCCAACCTTTCCTACGACCTTTCCTATGTCTATGGGCAGACCAAGGTCACCGCGGACTACATCGGCAATATCCTGAGCGACCGCTTCTACGCCGCCATCGACGCGGTGAGCGATGGCGCTGGCGGTGTGACCTGCCGGGCCAACGTGATGCCAGGATGGACACCGTTTCAGCCCGCCGTCTACACGCGCGCTCCAATCCCGCCGGTGACGTTCTCGCCGGGCGACTGTGTCCCGCTCAACATCTTCGGCGAAGGCGTCGCCTCGCAGGAAGCCATCGACTGGATCACTGCCGATACCACCGACCGCACGAAGCTGACCCAGCATGTCGTCAGCGGCGCGATCACCGGCAACACCGGGTCCACGTTCGCGTTTCCCGGCGGTCCGCTCGGCTTCGCGGTCGGCGGAGAATACCGCAAGGAAAAGAGCAACTTCACTCCCGATCCGCTGGTTGCGCAGGGCCTGACCTGGACGAACGTGCTGGGCGGCTCGAAGGGCCGGTTCGACGTCTGGGAAGCTTTCGCCGAGGTCAATGCGCCGCTGCTTGCCGACATGCCCTTCGCCCACCGCCTGGATGTGGATGCGGCCATCCGCTATTCCGACTATTCCACCGTCGGTTCCACGACGGCCTGGAAGTTCGGCGGCAACTGGGCGCCGGTTCGCGACATTGCCTTGCGCGGCACCTACTCGCACGCAGTCCGTGCGCCCAACATCACCGAACTGTTCGGGGCGACCTCGCAGACTTTCCTGCCGGTAAACGATCCCTGCAGCTTCGTGCAGGTGCAGAACGGCAGCCAATACCGCGCCGCGAACTGTCAGGCCCTGCTGACCAGCCTTGGCGTGTCCGATCCTGCCACATTCATCGGCCAGCCCAACCGGGTTGGCGGCCTCGTCACCGCCAATCCGGATTTGCGCGAGGAAACCGCCAAGACCTTTACCGCAGGCGTGGTGATCCAGCCCAGCTTCATTCCGCGCCTTGTCGTGACGGCTGACTGGTATGACATCAAGATCGACGATGCCATCAACACCGCCAGCGCGGATCAGCTTGCCGGACTTTGCGTGGACCAGCAGTCGCTCAACAACGCCTACTGCGACCTTATCGCGCGGCAGGGTTCCGGTGACGCCAACCCGGGCTACATCTCGGGCTTCACGCTTTCGCCGTTCAACGTCGCGAACTTCAAGACGTCCGGGCTCGATTTCACCGTCAGCTACTTGCACCCGACCGACAGCGCCGGCACTTTCGGTCTGCGCCTCGTGGGCAATTACCTGCATGAGCTGAAGTTCGTCCCCGTCCCGGGCGCCGATGCGATCAACAAGGCCTATCTGCCCGGATCGCCCAAGTTCCAGATCACCACCGACCTTACCTGGGCCAAGGGCCCGGTCAGTTTCGACTGGCAGATCAACTATGCATCGAGCACTTATCGCTTCGACCGCCAGACCATTGCCAGCAACCCGGATATCGTCGCGCCGGAGTACCTGAAGTACAAGGAGCGCTTCAGCCACGATCTCAGCTTCCGGGTCCAGGCATCGGATCGGTTCGAATTCTATGGCGGCGTGAACAACATGTTCGACCAGAAGCCCTCGTTCGCCCTGCTCAACTATGCAGGCGCCGAATCGGGCCTCAACACGCCGGTCAGCGCAGTCGGCCGCTTCTTCTTCGTGGGGGCGCGCGTGAAGATGGCGGACATCTTCGGCGGACCGCAGTAAGCCCGACTTATCCGGTACATATGAAAAGGGCGGGATCTTCGCAGATCCCGCCCTTTTCGTTTACTCCACGGCGATCGCCAGGGCGCCGTCGCCGTCGTCGATCCGCACGGTCGAGCCGTCGGGGATCTCGCCGGCCAGCAGTTTCTCGGCAAGCGGATCCTGCAGGTAGCGCTGGACCGCCCGCTTGAGCGGCCGCGCACCGTAGACCGGATCGTAGCCGACGCGGCCCAGCCAGCGCTTGGCGGCATCGGTCAGGTCGAGCTCGATCTTGCGGTCCTTGAGCAGCTTCTGCACCCGCGAGACCTGGATCTCGACGATCGGGCCCATGTGGTCCTGGCCAAGGCGGTGGAACAGGATGATCTCGTCGAGACGATTGAGGAACTCGGGCCGGAAGTGCGCGCGAACGACTTCCATCACCTGCGGCTCCACGCTCTCGACGTCCTTGCCATCCTCGATCTGGGTCAGGTACTGGCTGCCCAGGTTCGAGGTGAGGATGATCAGGGTATTGGTGAAGTCCACCAGCCTGCCCTGCCCATCGGTCAGACGGCCGTCGTCCAGCACCTGCAGCAGCACGTTGAACACGTCCGGGTGCGCCTTCTCGACCTCGTCGAACAGCACGACCTGATAGGGCCGGCGCCGCACCGCCTCGGTCAGCACCCCGCCTTCCTCGTAGCCGACATAACCCGGAGGCGCGCCGATCAGGCGGGCCACCGCGTGCTTCTCCATGAACTCGGACATGTCGATGCGAACCATCGCGCTGTCGTCGTCGAACAGGAAGCCGGCCAGCGCCTTGGTCAGCTCGGTCTTGCCGACGCCCGTCGGGCCGAGGAACAGGAACGAGCCGAGCGGGCGGTTCGGGTCCTGCAGACCTGCCCGGGCACGCCGGACGGCCTTGGACACCGCCTGCACGGCCTGCTCCTGCCCGATCACGCGCTCACCGATCACCTGCTCCATCTTGAGCAGCTTCTCGCGCTCGCCCTCGAGCATCTTGTCGACCGGCACACCGGTCCAGCGGCTGACGACACCGGCGATGTCGTCCTCGGTCACTTCCTCGCGCAGCAGCGCATTGGCCGACTGGTCCTGCGCCTCGGCGAGCTGCTTTTCCAGGTTCGGGATCGTGCCGTATGACAATTCGCCTGCACGGGCGAGGTCACCCGAACGCTGGGCCTGCTCCAGTTCGAGGCGCGCTGCATCGAGCTGCTCCTTGAGCTTGCCTTCGGCGGCGATCTTGTCGCGCTCGTTCTGCCAGCGGGTCGTCAGCTCGCTCGACTGCTGCTCGAGGTTCGCCAGTTCCTCGCGCAGGGACCTGAGCCGGTCGGCCGAAGCCTCGTCGGTCTCCTTGCCCAGCGCCGATTCCTCGATCTTGAGCTGAATGATCCGGCGATCGAGCTTTTCGATTTCCTCGGGCTTGCTCTCCACTTCCATGCGGATGCGGCTTGCGGCCTCGTCCATGAGGTCGATCGCCTTGTCGGGCAGGAAGCGGTTGGTGATGTAGCGGTTGGACAGGGTCGCAGCCGCCACGATCGCACCATCGGTGATCCGCACGCCGTGGTGCAGCTCGTACTTCTCCTTGAGGCCGCGCAGGATCGAGATGGTGTCCTCGACCGTCGGCTCGCCCACGAAGACGGGCTGGAAGCGGCGCTGCAACGCGGCGTCCTTCTCGACGTACTTCTGGTACTCGTCGAGCGTGGTTGCACCGATGCAGTGCAGCTCGCCGCGCGCCAGAGCCGGCTTGAGCAGGTTGCCCGCGTCCATCGAGCCTTCCGAAGCGCCCGCACCGATCAGCGTGTGCATCTCGTCGATGAACAGGATGATATCGCCCTCGGCGCCCTTCACTTCGTCGAGCACGGCCTTGAGGCGTTCCTCGAACTCGCCGCGGTACTTCGCGCCCGCGATCAGCGCGCCCATGTCGAGCGCCATGAGACGCCGGTCCTTGAGGCTGTCTGGCACGTCGCCATTGGCAATGCGCAGCGCGAGGCCCTCGGCAATGGCGGTCTTGCCTACACCGGGATCGCCGATGAGGACGGGGTTGTTCTTGGTGCGCCGGGCAAGGATCTGCACGGTGCGGCGGATCTCCTCGTCGCGGCCGATGACCGGGTCGAGCTTGCCCTCGCGCGCCGCTTCGGTGAGGTCGCGCGCATATTTCTTCATCGCGTCGTAGGCATTCTCCGCGCCCGCGCTGTCGGCGGTGCGGCCGCCGCGCAGTTCGGTGATCGCGGCTTCGAGCGCCTGCGCAGTGACATTGGCCGCCTTGAGCGCCTGACCGGCCGGCGTCGTGCTGGCAAGCACCAGCGCAAGCAGCAGCCGCTCGACAGTGACGAAGCTGTCGCCGGACTTGGTCGCAGCCTGCTCCGCCGCGTCGAGAACGCGCACGGCATCGTTGTCGAGACCCGGCGCCCCCTGGGCACCGCTGCCCGAGACCACCGGCACCTTGGCCAGCGCCTTGTCGAGTTCGTCGGTCGCGAACTGCGGATTGCCGCCCGCACGCTTGATGAGCCCGGCGGCCATGCCTTCGGGATCGTCGAGCAGCGCCTTGAGGATGTGCTCGGAACTGATGCGCTGGTGGTTCAGACGGATGGCCACGGTCTGCGCCGCCTGAAGGAACCCCTTGGCCCGGTCGGTGAACTTTTCGAGATTCATGGTCTTTCGTGCCTCCTGATCCCGACGATATAGTGTTGCATTTTTGCAACACAAGGACCGCTGCGATACTTTTTATCCGGTCCATTTGGGACCTTATGCAGCGGATTCAATTGTCCGGGATCAAGAATGCAAAAAGGCGGCCCAAGCATCGCTGCCGGGGCCGCCCGATAAATTGGTGTTGCAATCAGGAAATCAATGGATGCCGATGGTATCGGGCTTCGTATCCTTGTCTCCGGTGACGGTTCCCCCTGACGTGATGCCCCCCAGCAGAAGCAGCCCTGCCAGGTGCGGCGCCGCCATCGAAGTGCCGCTGATCGTGTTGTAGCCGCCGTCCTTCCAGGTGGAGAGGATGCTGACGCCCGGCTCCGAATAATCGATCGGCGGGTTCCCGTAATTCGAGAAGTACGCGAAGGCATCGCTGCTGTCGAAAGCCGAAACGGTATAGACGTTCTGCGCGTTCACGCGGGCCGGCGAATAGTTGTTGGCATCCGCTGCGCTGTTACCGGCCGCGATGGTAAAGCGGACTCCCGTTGCCGCCGCCGCGACAACAGCGGCATCGAGCATGTCGTCAGGCGGGCCGCCGAGGCTCATGTTCGCGACATCGCCGGTGGTTCCATTCTGCGCCACCCAATCGACGCCGGCGATGACCCCGGCATAGTCGCCGCTGCCCCTGCGGTTGAGCACGCGCACCGGCACGACTTTCGCGCCCGGCGCGACGCCGATCACGCCGATCGTATTGTTGAGCGCCGCAATGGTGCCTGAAACGTGCGTACCATGGCCATTCTGGTCCTCGTACAGCCCTTCCTCGCGCGCCACGAAGCCGTTGGCATATGCAAGGTCGACATTGAGGTCAGGATGGTCGGTATCGATGCCGGTATCGATGATCCAGGCGCGCTGGAACGTGCCTGCGATGCCGCCTTTGACGCGCTTCACGCCCCATGGAGTTTGCTGAGCCGTCGATCCACCGCCCGAGCCGCCGCCACTGCCGGGTTTGCCCTTCTCTTCGCGGATCGGTCCCAGTTCGATGACGCGGTTCGGCTCGCAGCTTTTGATCGCGGGATTGCGCGACTGCATCTGCGCGGCCGCCTGCGCGCTCATCTGCGCCGCGAAGCCGCGAATCGAATAGCGATAGACATGCGAGACCTGCCCGCCGTTCGCACCCGCCATGCGCCGCGCTTCGGATTCGACTCCGCCCCGGTTCACCGCCTTGTTGAACACGCAGATATAGCTGTTGGGAATGATGTCGCCCGACTTGGCCATGGCCGGCACCGAAAGCGCCGCAAATGGAAGCGCGGCACATGCCGCGGATAGCATCCTGAAGTTCACAAGCCCCTCCTTCTCACGAGGCCCGACGCGGCGCCCGGCCCCTCCCCGGAATGGCCCAGAGTACGCCTTCGCGCGGGCGCGTCGAGTGCAACTTCGAGCGTTAAGCCATTTCAATCACACAATTTTTCTCTCTATACGACAATCTATTGATTTACGGCGATAATTTAAAGCATCTCGGTTAGCGAAACCGTCCCATTTTCGAACCATTCCAGTGCGATAAACCATGTCAAAGGCCAACCGGTGGACATCGGGTCCGGCATTCGGCCTTGTCCTGCCGGGCGTTGATCATGGAATCGCTGGCCTGTCGGCCGCAGCGTGCTAGACCTCGGCTCATGAGAATTCTGCCCCTCACGAGCGCCACTGCGCTTGCCGCCGCACTTCTCCTTTCAGCCCTGCCTACGGCGAGCACCGCCGCCGCCGCACCACCCGCGCAGACGCAGAGCGCGCAAGTCGCCCCGGCCGCGAGCGACACCGGAACGGCGACCCCGCAGGAACTCGTCGCCAAGGTCGACATACCTTTCGAAAAGTTCGTCCTCGCCAACGGGCTGACGACCATCGTCCACACCGACCGCAAGGCCCCGATCGTTTCGGTGACGCTCTACTACAAGGTCGGATCGAAGAACGAACCGCGCGGCCATACCGGCTTTGCCCATCTCTACGAGCACCTGTTCTTCGGCGGCTCGGCCAATGTGCCCGACTTCGACGTGCCGCTCGAGGCGGCCGGATCGACGCCGACCAACGGTTCGACCTGGTACGACCGCACGAACTACGTCGAGACGGTACCGACCGGCGCGCTCGACCTTGCGCTGTTCATGGAAAGCGACCGCATGGGATGGCTGCTGCCCGCAGTCACCCAGGACAAGCTCGACAAGCAGCGCGGCGTTGTCCAGAACGAGAAGCGCCAGGGCGACAACCAGCCATACGGCCTGTTCGACTATGCGCAGGCGGACGGCCTCCTGCCCGTCGGCCATCCCTATCGCCACGCCACCATCGGTTCGATGGCGGACCTCGACGCCGCGACACTTACCGACGTTCGCAAGTGGTTTACCGAACATTACGGTCCCAACAACGTCGTCCTCGTCCTGTCCGGTGACATCGATGCGGCCACGGCCCGGCCCAAGGTAGAAAAATGGTTCGGCCAGATTCCCCGCGGGCCCGAGATCGAGCCGGTCAAGGCCGGGCCGGTCACCCTGCCCGCCCCGCTATCGCGCGACATTACCGACCAGGTCCCGGTCCTGCGGCTGACCCGCAACTGGACCGCGCCCGGCATCAACGATCCGGATACGCCCGCTCTCAAGGTCGGCCTGCACATTCTGGGCGGTCTTGCCAGCTCGCGGCTCGACAACGAACTGGTGCGCGGCAAGCAACTGGCCGTCGCGGTGACCGCCTTCGACCAGGTTTTCGAGCAGCTCAGCTTCCTGCAGATGACGATGGACGTGAAGCCCGGCGTCGACCGCGCCGTGGCCGAAGCGGCCTTCGACAAGGTCCTTGCCGACTACTTGCGCGACGGGCCGACCGAAGACGAAGTGCGCCGCGCCGTCGTCAGCACCGTTTCGGGTGAGATCGGCGGGCTCGAGCGCGTCGGCGGCTTCTACGGCAAGGGCGCGACGCTGGCCGAGGGGCAGGTCTATTCGGACGATCCGGCCAAGTACAAGCGCGACCTTGCCGCCATGGCCGCCCTGACGCCGGCACAGGTCAAGGCCGCGCTCAACAAGTGGATGTCGCGCCCGGTCTATGCGCTGAACGTCGTGCCCGGTCCGCGCACCGAAAGCGGCGACACGATGGGCGGTTGGGGCGACGAGGCCGATCAAGCCGCGCCGCCTGCCGATCCGCATGCCGAGGCCCCCGCGCTGGCCCCGGCGCCCAAGCGCGAATTCCCGCCGGTGCAACCGGTCGGTGAACTCGCATTCCCGGCCATCGAGCACGCGACCTTGTCGAACGGCATCCCGGTCGCACTGGCCCGCCGCACCGCCGTGCCCAAGCTGGTCCTCTCGATGGACTTCGATGCCGGCTATGCTGCCGACGCGCTCGATACGCCCGGTACGCAAGGCATGATGCTGGAGATGCTCGACCAGGGCACCGACCGCCTCGATGCAACCGCCATCGCCGAAGCGCAGGAGCGCCTGGGCGCACAGATCCAGATCGACGGCTCGCTCGATACCAGCACTGTCACCCTCTCGGCGCTCTCGGACAATCTGGCACCCTCGCTCGACCTGATGGCCGACCTCGTCCTGCATCCCGCCTTCAAGCCCGCCGACGTCGCGCGGGTGAAGGCGCAGGCCGAGGCGGAACTGGCGCAGAAGCTTTCCTCACCCAATGCCATGGCCCTGCGCGCGCTGGGCTCCACCCTCTTCGGCCAGCACCCCTATGCGCAGCCGACCGATGGCCTCGGCAATGCCGCCTCGCTCTCAGCGCTGACACCTGCCGCGCTGCGCGCCGCGCACGACAAGTGGCTGCGCCCCGACCTCGCGCGCATCACCGTCGTGGGCGACATCACCATGGACCGGCTCAAGCCGATGCTGGAACAGGCCTTCGGTGCATGGAAGGCTCCGAAGAGCGCTGCCCCGGTCAAGCCGCTCGGCGCTGCCGTACCGGCCGCGCAGGGGCGCATCGTCCTGATCGACCGGCCCAATTCACCGCAGTCGGTGATCATGGCCGGACGCGTCCTGCCGATCACCGGGCGCAAGGCCGATACCGAGGCACTGGGGCTTGCCAACGACGTGCTCGGCGGCGGCTTCCTCTCACGGCTGAACAAGGACCTGCGTGAGGAAAAGGGCTGGAGCTACGGCGTCTACAGCAGCGTCACCCAGCCCACCGGCCCGCGCACTTTCGTGGTCAGCGCGCCGGTGCAGGCCGACCGGACCGGCGATGCCATCAAGGCGATCATCGCCGATGTCGGCGCCTTCCCGGCCCAGAAGCCGATCACGCAGGAAGAACTGCAGCGCGTCACGGAAGGTACGATCCGCGCCCTGCCCAACCAGTTCGAGACCAACGCCGCCGTGCAGGCTGCCATTCGCAAGAACGAGCGCCTCGGCCGCCCCGAGGACTATTACGTCAAGCTGGCGGCGAAATTCCGCGGCATCGGGGCCAGGGCCATCGAAGCCTCGGCGAACGAATTCCTGCGACCCGGCGGCATGACCTATGTCGTGGTCGGCGACCGCAAGATCGTCGAACCGCAGCTCGAAGGACTCGGCCTTCCGATAGACGTGCAGCAGGCCCCGCAGGCCGCAGCCGACGACCAAAGCCCGGAATGATCCGGCAAAGACACCAGACGCCACCCCGACGCCACAAGGAGAATGACCCCATGTCAGTAGGCGGCAGCTACGATTGCATCACCAAGACCCCGCTCGGCGACCAGAAGGGAGTCCTCACCGTGATCCCGGGCGACGGCGACAGCTTCACCGGCAACATCACCGGCGATCTCGGCTCCATGGACATTAGGGACGGCCGCATCTCGGGCAATACCCTGAGCTGGCAAATGAAGATGACCATGCCGATGCCGATGGACCTCGACTGCACGGCCACCGTCGAAGGCGATGTCATCACCGGCAAGGTCAAGGCCGGCATGTTCGGAACGATGGACCTGACCGGCACGCGCCGGGCCTGAGGCCATGCGACGGGCACGCACAGTGCCCGGGCCTCACTTCGCCAGGCTCAGGGTGAGCGGCTGACGGATAAGCGATCCCCCTCCCCGTCGCACTGCAACGGGGAGGGGGCGTAACCTCAGGCCAGCTTGGCCTTCAGGATTTCGTTGACGACCTGCGGGTTGCCCTTGCCCTTCATGGCCTTCATCGTCTGGCCGACGAAGAAGCCGAACAGGGCTTCCTTGCCCGCCTTGTACTGCTCGACCTTGTCGGCATTGGCAGCGAGCACCTTGTCCACCTCGGCCTCGATGGCGCCGGTGTCCGATTCCTGCTTGAGGCCTTCGCGCTCGACGATCACGCCTGCGTCTTCGCCCGTCTCGAGCATGATCTCGAGCACCTGCTTCGCCGCCGAGCCGGAGATCGTGCCCTTGGCGATCAGGGCGAGAAGATCGCCGCCCTTTTCGGGGGTTACCGGCGATTCCTCAAGTGAAGTGCCCAGCTTGTTGAGCGCACCGAACAGTTCCGAGATCAGCCAGTTGGCCGCCTGCTTGGCGACTTCGGCGGGCTGCTTGCCGGCCGCCCGTGCAGTTTCGGCAAGGAGACGTTCGAACCAGCGCGCGGTCTCGACCTCGGCCGTCAGCACGCCCGCATTGTAGGGCGAAAGGCCCAGCTCGTTCTCGTAGCGGTGGCGCTTGGCGTCCGGCAGTTCGGGCAGCGAGGCGCGGCACTCTTCGAGGAACGCGTCGTCCAGCTCGAGCGGCAGGAGGTCGGGATCGGGGAAGTAGCGATAGTCGTGCGCATCTTCCTTAGAGCGCATCGAACGGGTCGTGCCGCTGGTCGGATCGAACAGGCGGGTTTCCTGCACGATCTTGCCGCCGCTCTCGAGCACGTCGACCTGGCGGTTCGCCTCATGCTCGATCGTCTGCATGACGAAGCGCACCGAGTTGACGTTCTTGGTCTCGGTACGGGTACCGAATTCCTCGCCCGGGCGGCGCACCGACACATTGACGTCGCAGCGCATCGAGCCCTGGTCCATGTTGCCGTCGCATGAGCCGACATAGCGCAGGATCGTCCGCAGCTTCGAGACGTAAGCCCCTGCCTCTGCGGGAGAACGCATGTCCGGACGGCTGACGATTTCCATCAGCGCCACGCCAGAGCGGTTGAGGTCGACGTAGGACATCGTCGGGTGCTGGTCGTGCATCAGCTTGCCCGCGTCCTGTTCGACGTGGATGCGCTCGATGCCGATGGTCTTGGTGTCTTCGGGGTTCTTGTCGTCCAGCGCGATCTCGATCGCGCCCTCGCCCACCAGCGGGTGGTAGAGCTGGCTGATCTGGTAGCCCTGCGGCAAGTCCGCGTAGAAGTAGTTCTTGCGGTCGAAGCGCGACCACTTGTTGATCTGCGCGTCGATGGCCATGCCGGTGCGCACCGCCTGGCGGATGCACTCGCGGTTGAGCACGGGGAGCATCCCCGGCATCGCCGCATCGACAAGGCTGACCTGCGAGTTCGGCTCCGCGCCGAACGCGGTTGCCGAGCCGGAGAACAGCTTGGAGTTCGAAGTGACCTGCGCGTGGACTTCGAGGCCGATCACGACCTCCCAGTCACCGGTTGCGCCCTGGATGCGATAAGTGCTGTCAGCCATTTCTCTTACCACCACTTGGCCGGCTTGGCCGTGAACCCGGCCCGCTGTTCGATCGCGAGGCCGGCATTGAGAACGCCCTGTTCGTCGAAGGCCTTGCCGATGACCTGCAGGCCGAGCGGCAGGCCCTCGCGGTTGATGCCCGCCGGGACCGACATCGCCGGCAGGCCCGCCAGCGAGGCGGGAACCGAGAAGACGTCGTTGAGATACATGCTCAGCGGATCGTCGGACTTCTCGCCCAGCGCGAAGGACGCGGTCGGCGTCGTCGGCGCGAGGATGACGTCGCATTCCTCGAAGGCCCTGGCGAAGTCCTGGCTGATCAGGGTGCGCACCTTTTGAGCCTGCGTGTAGTAGGCATCGTAGAAGCCAGCCGAAAGGACGTAGGTGCCGATCAGGATGCGGCGCTTCACCTCGGCGCCGAAACCGGCGGCGCGGGTGGCCGCGTACATGTCCTGCAGGTTGGCCCCGTCGGGCAGGTCGCGCAGGCCATAGCGCACGCCGTCATAGCGCGCGAGGTTCGAGGAAGCCTCGGCCGGCGCGATGATGTAGTAGGCGGGCAGCGCATACTTGGTGTGCGGCAGCGAAATCTCGACGACTTCTGCGCCCGCATCCTTCAGCCATGCAACGCCTTGGTCCCACAGCGCGGCGATTTCGGCGTCCATGCCATCCATGCGGTATTCGCGCGGGATACCGACCTTCTTGCCCTTGAGATCGGCGGAAAGACCGGCTTCCCACTGCGGCACCGGCATGTCGAAGCTGGTCGAATCCTTGGGATCGAAGCCGGCCATGGCTTCCAGCATGATCGCGCAGTCGCGGGTGTCGCGCGCCATCGGCCCGGCCTGGTCGAGCGAGCTGGCGAAAGCGACGATGCCCCAGCGCGAGCAGCGTCCGTACGTCGGCTTGATGCCGGTAATGCCGGTGAAGGCGGCAGGCTGGCGGATCGAACCGCCGGTGTCGGTGCCGGTCGCGGCCGGGCACAGGCGCGCCGAAACGGCAGCGGACGAACCGCCCGAGGAACCGCCCGGCGCAAGTGCGGCATTGCCGCCGTCGTTGCGGCGCCAGGGCGAGATCACGTTGCCGAAGTAGCTGGTCTCGTTCGAGGAGCCCATCGCGAACTGGTCGAGGTTGAGCTTGCCCAGCATGCCCGCGCCCGCGTCCCACAGCTTCTGCGAAACGGTCGATTCGTACTCGGGCCTGAAGCCTTCGAGGATGTGGCTGGCAGCCGTGGTCTGCACGCCGCGGGTGGCGAACAGGTCCTTCATGCCGATGGGCACGCCGCCCATCTTGCCCAGCGCTTCGCCCTTGGCGCGCCGGGCGTCGGTGGCCCTGGCGGCTTCGACCGCAGCTTCGGGGGTGGCGACGATGAAGGCGTTGAGCGCCTCCTGTGCGGCAGCGACATTGGCGTTGAACGCCTCGGCCACTTCGACGGCGGTGAATTCGCCGCCGGCAACGCCGTCGCGGATCTGGGCTACGCCGAGTTCGGTAAGGTCAGTCATGCTGCTTCCAGCCGATAATGTTGCGCGCGTGCCTCGACAGGCTCGGCACGAGCGGAGGTAGAAAGACGAATTTCGCAGACGTCCGCACGCCCTGCGCTTGTCGCGGGGCAGGCGCGGCGTCCGCGACCTGGCACTATTCGATCACCTTGGGCACGCCGAAGAAGCCGTGCTCGGCAGCCGGCGCATTGGCAAGCACGGCATCGCGCTTGTTGCCGCCGGTCAGCGGATCGGCGTCGATCACGTCGTCGCGCAGGCGCAGCTTGTTGGGGATCACGGCCGTCATCGGCTCAACGCCGGTAACGTCGACTTCGCCGAGTTGCTCGACCCAGGCGAGAATGCCGTTGAGTTCAGGGACCATCGCCTCGAGCTCCTGCTCGCTCACCTTGATGCGGGCGAGGCTGGCGATCTTGGCCACGGTTGCGGTATCGACCGACATGGCTGTTCCTCAATGATGACGGGGCCGACGCGCGGCCCCGTTTCGATAAATGGGCTGTGAGCGGGCGCTAGCACCCGCTCCTGACCGCATCAAGCGGCGAAGCAGGCGCGGATCAGCCCGGATCAGCCCCGGATCAGGGGTGAGCCGGTGCTTCTGCGCCCGGCATGCCGCCCTGCGACTGCATCTGCTGGAGCTGCTGGAGGATGCGCTGCTGCTGCTCGATCTCGGCGCGGCTCTTGAAGTCGATCAGTTCGATTTCGAAGGTCAGGTCGGTGTTGGCGGGAATGTCGCCGACGGCCTTGTCGCCATAGGCCAGCTCCGAGGGGATCTCGACCTTGTACTTGCCGCCGCGCTGCATCTTGACCAGCGCCTTGGTAAAGCCCGGGACGACTTCGTTAAGCGCCATGGGGACCTGCTTGGCCTCGTCGAAGACCTTACCGTCGGGCAGCGTGCCCTTGTAGTTGATCAGCACGACGTCATCGGCGGTCGGGGATTCGCCCGAACCGGCGGTCAGCGTCTTCACGTCGACCGAAGGCGGAAGTGCGGCATAGGCCACGCCGCCGGCCGCCAGGGCAATTGCGGCAACGCCGAGCCAGATCTTGGTGACGGCGCCCTTGGCAACAGGCTGCAGCGGGACGCGGGTGATCTCTGTCATCTTCGTTAGGCCTCGTACGAAAATTCGCCCCACAGGCAGATACACAAAGGGCGCGGATGGAAATTCCGCGCCCTCATGGCTCAAGCAGATGCAGCGTTCAAGCACGAACGCCGCGCTCAATGGATGTTTCCCGCATTTGCAGCGGGAAAGGCGTCTTACTTGACGCCGTCGCGCTCCATGCGCTTGCGCTCAAGCTTGCGGGCGCGGCGCACGGCAGCGGCCTTTTCGCGGGCGCGCTTTTCCGACGGCTTCTCGTAGTGACGGCGCAGCTTCATTTCGCGATAGACACCTTCCCGCTGCAGCTTCTTCTTGAGCGCACGAAGGGCCTGATCAACATTGTTGTCGCGAACCATGATCTGCATAAACCGAAACACCTCACAAAAATAACGAACGAAGCTCGCCCCGCGTCGTTTCCCGCGTGGCAAACTGCGAATCTGAAAGCCAAAAACAGGGCCGCACCCCGAAAGAGTCCGGCTCGATTGGGCGGGCCGTTAGCAAAGCGACCGCACAAAGACAAGCAGAAAGGCCTGAAACCAACGGCAATCCGGCCCTACATTCACACAATATAGTGACACGAAGGCCACATTTCAACGCCGGGAGGGGGAGTCTGCTCCCCCCTCTCCCGCAGCCCCCACGGCCTGGGCAGCACGGTCATGCGGGAAGAATTGGATTATTGCCGATTCGCCGCTAAGGCGACGCGATGCCTCATCCCTCCTTTATAGTAGCCTCGCTCTACGTGGCGTTCGGCGGCGGATTCGGCGCCTGGCTGCGATTCCTTGTGGGTCGCGCCTGGGTCGCCGCGATCGGGCCCGTGCGTGCCAGCGATTTCCCCTGGGGAACGCTTACCGTCAACGTCCTGGGCAGCCTGTTCATGGGCCTGCTCGTGGGCTGGCTCGCCCGCTTCGGCAGCCATGGCGAAGGCACCCGCCTGTTCCTTGCCGTCGGCGTGCTCGGCGGCTTCACCACGTTTTCTTCCTTCAGTCTCGACATCGTCAGCCTTGCCGAGCGCGGCCAGCTCGGGCTTGCGGCTTTCTATACCGGCATCTCCCTGATCGCCGGCGTGATGAGCCTGTTCCTTGGCCTTTCGATCATGAGGCACGTTGCATGAGCCGCCCCGAAAATAACGACATTGTCCGCCAGTTCACCGTCGGCGCCGACGATGAAGGCGTCCGCCTTGACCGCTGGTTCAAGCGGCACCTGCCGCAAGTCGGCTTCGCCACCGTATCGCGCTGGGCCCGCACCGGGCAGATCCGCGTCGACGGCAAGCGCGCCGACGTCGCCGACCGGCTGAGCGCGGGACAGGTCCTGCGCGTCCCCCCGGGCGGCGAGGTCAAGCCGGGCGGCAAGCCAGCCCGCACCCGCCGCGAGCTGACCGAGGAAGAACTGGAACTCGCCGATTCGATGGTCCTCACGCAGGACCGCGCCGCCATCGTGCTCAACAAGCCGCCGGGCCTTGCCACGCAGGGCGGCTCGGGCATGAAGCAGCACGTCGACGGCCTGCTCGACGCCTATGCGCCTGACGGCCCGCGTCCCCGCCTCGTCCACCGGCTCGACAAGGACACCTCCGGCGTCCTGCTGATCGCCCGCACCCCGGGCAGCGCCGCGTTCTTCTCCAAGCGCTTCTCCGGCCGTTCGGCGAGGAAGATCTACTGGGCTCTCGTGGTCGGCGTGCCCAGCATCTCGGACGGCATGATCGAACTGCCCCTTGCCAAGCAGCCGGGCACCGGCGGCGAGAAGATGCACGTCGACGAGGAAGGCGGCCAGCCCGCGCGCACCCGCTACCGCGTGCTCGACCGCGCCGGGAACCGCGCCGCGTGGGTGGAACTGCATCCTCTGACCGGCCGCACCCACCAGCTGCGCGTGCACATGGCGGCAATCGGGCACCCGATCGTCGGCGACGGCAAGTACGGCGGGCAGGACGCCTTCCTGACCGGCACGATCAGCCGCAAGATGCACCTGCACGCGCGCCGCCTGATCATCGACCATCCCGACGGCGCCCCGCTCGACGTGACCGCCCCGCTGCCCGAGCATTTCGCCAATTCGTTGGAACAGCTCGGCTTCGATGAGGCCGACGGCGCCGAACTGCCCGAAGCTCCGCCCGAGCCGGGCAAGGACGAGCAGAAGCGCGCGGCCAAGGCCCACTCCAAGCAGTACCGCAAGGAACGGCGCGGAGAGCGGCGCTCACGCGGGGACGGCCCGCCGCCGCGCGGCGGCAAACCGGGTGCGCGCTCGGGCAAGCCCGCCCGCCCCGGCGGCAAGCCTGCGCGGCCCGGCGGAAAGCCCGGCCCCGGCAAGCCTGCCGGTGGACGGCCGACGGGAGGCCGGAGCGGCGCGAAGAAGCCCGGCGGCCCGCGAGGCAAGCGGTGAAGCTGGCCGTCTTCGACTGTGACGGCACGCTGATCGACGGACAGGCGGCGATTTGCGAGGCGATGGAAGCGACTTTCGCCGAGCACGGCATCGCCAGTCCGCCGCGCAATACGATCCGCCGCGCCGTCGGCCTGTCGCTGCCGCAGGCGATGCGCCAGCTGCTTCCCGGCAGCGATTTCGAACAGCAGCAGGCCATGGCCGAAAGCTACAAGGCAGCCTTCCGAGCCGCACGCGCCGAAGGCCGCGTTTCGCAGCCCCTGTTCGAGGGGGTCGAGGACTGCCTGCGCACGCTCGCCGCATCGGGCTGGACGCTCGGCGTCGCCACAGGCATGTCCGACCGTGGCCTGGCGCATTGCCTTGCCAACAACGGCATAACCGACCTGTTCGTTACCCTGCAGACCGCAGATCGCCACCCTTCCAAGCCCAATCCGGAAATGCTGGAGCAGGCCCTGTTCGAAGCGGGAGCGCAGCCCGGCGAAGCGGTCATGATCGGCGACACCGGCTACGACATGCAGATGGCGCGCTCCGCCGGCACCCGCGCGGTCGGGGTCGACTGGGGCTATCACCATCCCGAAGAACTGAAGGCGGCGGGCGCCGAATGGGTCGCGGAAACCCCGGCCGAACTGCTGGCCTACCTGCTCAAATGAGCGAGCGCGATCCGGCGGCGGCCCGCTTTGCGGTGATCCAGATCGTGCGCCTGCTGGGCGTGGCCTTCGTCGTGGCGGGCATCCTCGTCGCCAACGGCGCTTACCCCCTGCCCTCGTGGCTGGGCTATATCCTCATCGCCGTCGGCCTGGCCGACACCTTCATCGTCCCCAAAGTTCTCGCGCGGAAGTGGCGCACACCCAAATGAAGCGATTCTACAAGGAAGTTACCGTCGGCGAGACCGACTCAGGCTGGCGCGTCCTGCTCGACGGACGGCCGATCAAGACAGCCGGAGGCCGCACGCAGATCGTGCCCACCAGGCCCCTGGCCGAGGCGCTGGCCGAGGAATGGGCCGCACAGGGCGAAGATATCGACCCGGCCGGCTTCGTCCTGCGCGACTTGTGCGATTTTGCCATCGACGCCGTTGCCGTCGACCGCGCCGAGGCGATCCGGAGCATGGTGCCCTACGCCGAGACCGACACCCTGTGCTATCGCGCAGACCCGGAAGATGCGCTCTTCCAGCGCCAGCAGGAGGTCTGGGAACCCCTGCTCAAGAGCGCCGAGGAGCGCTGGGGCCTGACGTTCACCCGCGTTTCGGGCATCATTCACAAGCCGCAGCCGCCCCGGACCCTTGCCCGCCTGGAACAGCTTCTGGGCGAGCAGGACGACTTCACCCTGGCGGGCCTGCGCATGCTCACCAGCCTCGCCGCTTCGCTCGTCATCGGCCTCTTCGCGGCCCAGCCCGATGCGGACAGCGAAACGCTGTGGCGCGCCGCCAACCTTGAAGAGGACTGGCAGATCGAGCTGTGGGGTGAAGACTGGGAAGCCGCGGAGCGCCGCAAGACCCGCCTCGAGGCTTTCGAGCTGGCCATGCGCCTCACCCGGCTCGCCCGCGAAGGCTGAGGCGGGCGGCGTGAAGCTCGTCTTCAGCCGCAAGGGTTTCGACACGACAGCGGGCGGAGTGCCCTCTCCGATTCTGGGCGGCGCACCGGTCTCCCTGCCGATCCCCGCAGCGGACCGCTCTCGCACCAGCTTTGCCGAACGCGGCCTCGGCGAACTGGTGACCGCCCTCACCCGCGGCCGGATCGGCGGCGCCGACCTGTGCCATGACGACCCGATGTTCGGAGACGGGCTGTGCTGGTTCGGCCAGTGCGGCGCGGCGCAAGGTCATCTCATCAAGCACGGCGTCGGCCCGGGCGATCATTTCCTGTTCTTCGGCCTCTTCGCCGATCCCGACACGGGCGAGCGCCATCACCGCATCTTTGCCCATATGCGCGTCGAGGCCTGCGCTGCTCCCGAGGTCCTGCGACAATCCCCCTGCTGGCGCGAACCGCCAAGGCCACACCCCCATGCCGAAGGCGAATGGCCCGCAAACAATGCGATCTGGTTCGGCCCCGGCGCCACGGCACGCAGGGCCGTGGACGAATTGCGGCTGACGCAGCCGGGCGGGCCGCTCAATCTCTGGCAAGTGCCGCCATGGCTGGGAAAACGCGGCCTCACCTACCATGATCGTCCGGAACGCTGGATCGGGCGCCGAGGTCTCGATTCCGCGCGGCGCGGGCAGGAATTCGTCTGCGACATCGGCCGGGCCCGCCAGCCGCGCGCCTGGCTGGAGCGCATGATCGCCCTGATCGAAGACCAGCCCAGCGACTGAGGTTCACCGCCAAAAGAAAACCCGCCCCGGCCTGAACCGGAGCGGGCTCGCATGCTTGTGGTTGGGAGAGGCTAGAGGCGCCTCACCCTATCCTTGCCAGGCAAGGATCAGAACTGGAAGCCGAGGCCGACCAGCACATTGTGACGGCTGAAGTCGCTTTCGTAGTTCGTGTAGCGATATTCACCCTTCACGAACATGTTGTTGCTCAGCGTGTACTGCGCGCCGGCACCGAGACGGAAGCCGTCGCCGTTTTCGCCGATCGAGTCGCTGTCGACGCCATCGTTGTAGGTCAGGCGAACGCGTCCGTTGGCGTAGCCACCCAGAACGTAAAGCTTGGTGCTTTCGCCAACGGTGGTGCCGAGACGGACCACGGCGGCGAGATCGCGGCCGGTCTTCACGCAGAGCTTGTCGCCAACGACGTCAAAGTCGCGGACGCATTCCTTGGTGCTGCTGTCGGCAACGGTGCCCTGAATACCAACGAACATGCCACCCGACAGAGCGACGTCGTAGCCAGCCGAAGCGCCATAGCTCACGCCTTCGTCGGACTCGCCGCCGATGGAAACGACGTCGAGGCCGGTCTCGGCCTGCACCCACGCCTGAGCGTTGGCGGCGGCGGGAACGACGAACAGTGCGGCAGCGGCGCCGGCAATGGCAAACTTCTTCATGTAAAACTCCTGCATTTTCTTATCCTCCCTGCCCGGCAGAACCGGGGGGAGGCGCCGCGTACGGAGAGGGTAAAACGCAGTCAATCCATGGAGATGAAAGGAAGTGTGACCCAAAGGAGACGTGTTGCACTGCGGCAACACGGGCATCGCGCAGCGGGGCACCGAAGTCTCGCTAAAGTGCGGATGCAATCCATTGCCAAGAAGTGTGACGGAACATTGCGAAGAATTATTTCGCCCCCACCTCTTTTCATAAGAGGAGGCGCCCCCATGGATTGCACATTACTGCAACCACGCTTGAAATTTTATCAATTCAGGCTTCGAAATACGCATCCCAGCCCGGGTGTAGCGCCGTCGATCAGCCTTCCTTGACCCACTGCGCGACCTGCCGGGCCACGTCGTTCGCGGCCTGGTTCAACGCGGGACCGACCCAGTCGGCCTTCGGCTCGACGTTGTTGACCACGGATTCGAAGCGGCGCGTGACGATTTCACCACCGGGTTCACGGCGCATGGCGTCGAAGCGGACCACGACGGAACTGCTCGGGGCATCATAGCCCATGTTGAGCAGGCGGCCGCCGATCAGCGTCTTGCCGGTCACTTCGAAATCACCGCCTTCGACGACCAGCTTGCCGGTTTCGGCTCGCAGCGTTTCGGCAAGCAGGTTGCGGAACTGGCGGGTGGGCTTTTCGATCCACGAAGCGTCCTTGAGATAGGCAACGCTGGATTCGTTGATCTGGACCGGCACGCGCATGACATCGAGGCTGCGGTCGGCCTCGGGATCGAGCACGACGATGGCATCGCTGAGCTGGCCGCTGGCCGTCGCCCCGGCCGGAGCGCTGACATCGGGCGTGAGCTTGATCAGCTGTTCGGGCACTTTCGCACCGAGGCTGATGCATCCCGGCAGCGTCAGACAGGCTGCCGCGATCACCGCCCCGCGCCATGCGCCGGACTTGCGCCAACCGCTCATCGCATTCCCCATCCTGAATTCCGTCATGGCTTGTAGTCCGGCAGTTTCTGGCCCTTGAGCAGCGCACCTGCACCCTGCTCGTCGATCTTCTCGGTTACGTTGCGCAGCGCCTTGCTGGTCGCGCGAAGGTCACGGATCGCGGCTTCCGCGGCGGGCAGCGTCTGCTGCGAAACCTGGCGCAGCGCGGGCTGGGCCGTCTCCATCGTCTTGTCGAGCTGATCCATCGACTTCTGCGCGGAACTGAGCGTGGCGCGCAGCTGCGCCGCCAGCGAATTGCCCTCGCTGCCGAGCAGAGAGTCCGCCTTGGTCGCCACGCCCTCGAATGCGGCGAGCGTCTTGGTCGCCTGATCCAGGGTGCCCTGCAGTTCGCGCACAGTCGCCTCGATCTGCGGCGTGGCGCGCGACAGGTCGCGGGTCATCTTGTCGGTATTGCTCAGGATGCCGGTGATCGAACGCCGGTTCTCCTCGGAGAGAAGCTGGTTGAGGCTTTCGGTCAGGGTGGCGAGACGTTCCAGCAACAGCGGCGCGTTGGAGAGAATCTCGCCAAGGCCGCCGCGCTTGGTCGGGATGACCGGCACGCCTTCGGGGCCCGGTTCGGTCAGCATCGGGGCGCCCTTGACCGCGCCTTCGAGCTGGATGTCCGAAACGCCGGTGAAGCTGCCCTGGATCGTCGCGGACGTACCCACCGTCACCGGGACCTTCTCGTCCACCTTGATGCGCACGCGAATGAAGCTGGGGTCCTTGGGCCACAGCTCGATCTGCGAGATCTGCCCCACGGGAACACCCGCGTAGTTGACCTCGGACCCCTTGGCGAGCCCGTCCACCGACTGCTTGAAGAAGATGTCGTATTCGGTGCGCTCGCCTTCATTGAGGCGGGCGATCCAGATGATGAAGGCCGCCAGCAGCGCCAGCAGCACCAGCGTGACGGCTCCGACCCAGACATTGTTGGCGCGCGTTTCCATGTCCCGTGCCTATGCCCCCGCTTTTCCGGACTTGTCCATGGTCTGCCCTTCGCCCCTTTCGGTCTTCTCTTCATCAACGAGCCCTGACCCTGCATGTTCCGGGTGCACTTCGGGATCGTCCTTGGCCGCCAGTGCGGCGCGGCCGCGCGGGCCGTTGAAATATTCCTGGATCCACGGGTGATCGAGCGCCAGCAGTTCGGGAATCGTCCCGCAGGCGATCACCTGCTTGTCCGCCAGCACCGCCACGCGGTCGCAGATCGCGTAAAGCGTATCGAGGTCGTGCGTGATGAGAAAGACCGTAAGGCCCAGCGTTTCCTTCAGTTCGCGCGTCAGCTTGTCGAAAGCGGCCGCGCCGATCGGGTCGAGGCCCGCGGTGGGCTCGTCAAGAAACAGCAGCTCGGGATCGAGCGCAAGCGCACGGGCAAGGCCGGCGCGCTTCTTCATCCCGCCCGACAGCTCGTTGGGATACTTGTAGGCCGCTTCCTCGGGCAGGCCCGAGAGCTTGACCTTGAAACGGGCGATCTCCTCGCGCAGCTGGTCGGATATCTCCGGGTAGAACTGCTTGAGGGGAACCTCGACGTTTTCGCCCACGGTCAGCGTCGAGAACAGCGCGCCGCCCTGGAACAGCACGCCCCAGCGCGAACGGATGTCGATTTCGTCCTCGTCATCGGCATGTTCCATGTCATGGCCGAGCACGGTGACGGTGCCCGCGGTGGGCCGCTGCAAGCCGATGATCGAGCGCATCAGTACCGACTTGCCGGTGCCCGAGCCGCCGACGACGCCGAGAATCTCGCCCTTGCGGACTTTCAGCGAGAGATCCTCGTGGATCACGTGCTCACCGAAGGCGTTGCGCAGCCCCTCGACCTGGATCGGATATTCCTGGGTGTCGCTCATTTCCAGCCGATCTCCGTGAAGAAGATCGCGAAGAAAGCGTCGAGGACGATGACGGTGAAGATCGCGGTGACGACCGACTGGGTGGTGCGGCTGCCCACTTCCTCGGCGTTGGTGGTTACCTGCATGCCCTGATAGCAGCCCGCCAGCGCGACGATCAGCGCGAAGACCGGGGCCTTGAGCAGGCCGATCCACACGTCCGTGATCGGCACCACGGCCTGGGTGCGCTGCAGGAATGTCCAGAACGGAATGTCGAGCGCGAAGTTCGAGATGAAGGCGCCGCCGATGATCGCGAGGATCGCCGACCAGAAGCCGAGCAGCGGCATCATGATCATCGAGGCGAGCACGCGCGGCACCACCAGTGCTTCCATCGGCGAGACGCCGATGGTGCGCATGGCGTCGACTTCCTCGGTCAGCTTCATCGTCCCGATCTGCGCCGCGAAGGCGGAACCCGAACGCCCCGCGACCATGATCGAGGTCATCAGGATACCAAGCTCCCGCATCGAAAGGCGCCCAGTCAGGTTGATGGTGTAGATCTCCGCGCCGAACTGGGCGAGCTGCACCGCGCCCTGCTGGGCAATGACGATGCCGATGAGGAAGCTCATCAGGCTGATGATCCACAGCGAGTTGATGCCCACGTACTGCATGTGATGGACCAACGACTTGACCCGCAGCCGCGAGGGGTGGCGGACGATCGTGCCCAGGCTCATGATGAGTTCGCCCAGGAAGGCGACAGCGCTCATCGCTCCGCGCCCCCACAGGGTCACGACACCGCCGAATTCCGCGACCGTGCGGCGCAGCAGCGGAGGCTCCGGCGCGATCTCCGCTTCCTCCCCCTCGACGCTGCCGATGGCTGCGAAGAGCCGCCGCGCCTGCTCGCTTTCATGAACGATTGCCACGCCTCGCCGGTCGGCAAATCGCGAGACCAGCCACGCGCCTGTCGTATCGATATCGGTAACGCCGGAGAGGTCGATCTGCTGAAAATGCCCGTCGACAGCCTCAAGCTTGTCCTCGAGATCGCCCAGCGAATGCACGCGCAGGGGCCCCTGCAGCGCCAGCGTAGGAACACCGCCTTCGTCGCTTTCCGACAGAGTGAATTCAGCCCATTCCCGCATGTGCGCTCGTATTGGGGGAAAAACCGTGGACCGGCAAGAGGTTCCCCGGCTGCGACGAATTGTTCGCCGCCACGTCGATCCCGTGCTTTCGCAAGGCCGTGCGGCGAAACAAAGGCACGGACCCGCGAGAGGCCGCACTGGCAACTTGCGCGACTTGCCCAGCACTGGCAAAGCGCCGCGCCATGACCGACCAGAATCCCGCGCCTGCGCTCGACAAGACTTTCGACCCCGCCCCGATCGAGGCGAAGTGGTATTCCCACTGGGAAGACAACGGCCTGTTCCGCCCGGAGCGCCCGGACGCGCAGCCGTTCACCATCGTCAATCCGCCGCCGAACGTCACCGGTTCGCTGCACATCGGCCACGCGCTCGACAACACGCTGCAGGACATCGTCATCCGCTACGAGCGCCTGCGCGGCAAGGACGCGCTGTGGGTGGTCGGCACCGACCACGCCGGCATCGCCACGCAGATGGTGGTCGAGCGCCAGATGGAAGCGAAACAGGACAAGCGCACCAACTATTCGCGCGAAGCCTTCGTCGACAAGGTCTGGGATTGGAAGCACGAAAGCGGCGGCACCATCACCCGCCAGCTGCGCCGCCTGGGCTGCTCGATGGACTGGAGCCGCGAGCAGTTCACGATGGACCCGCACTTCACCAGGGCGGTCGTGAAGGTCTTCGTCGATCTCTACAACCAGGGCCTGATCTACCGCGACAAGCGGCTGGTGAACTGGGACCCCAAGCTCAAGACCGCGATCTCCGATCTCGAGGTCGAGACGCGCGAGATGCAGGGCGGTTTCTGGCACTTCAAGTACCCGCTGGCCGACGGCGTGACGCTTGCCAACGGGCAGGACTACATCGAGGTCGCCACCACGCGCCCGGAAACGATGCTGGCCGACATGGCCGTGGCCGTCCATCCCGAGGACGAGCGCTACAAGGCCGTAATCGGCAAGGAGATCCTCCAGCCGATCACCGGCCGCCGCTTCAAGGTGGTGGGCGACGAGCACGCCGATCCGCAGCTGGGCTCGGGCGCGGTGAAGATCACGCCGGGCCATGACTTCAACGACTTCGAAGTCGGCAAGCGCGCCGGAATCAAGCCTGCGGACATGCTCAACATGTTCGATGCCGAAGCCAACGTGGTGCAGACCGCGGATGGCCTGATTCCCGAAAAGTACCTTGGCATGGAGCGCTTCGCTGCGCGCGATGCCGTGGTGGCCGAGATGAAGGAACTGGGCTTCCTCATCCCCCACGTCACCAGGGACAAGGAAGGCAATGAAGTCGAGCACGACGCCGAGCCGCGCACGATCCAGACCCCCTTCGGCGACCGCGGCGGCGTAGTCATCGAACCCTGGCTGACCGACCAGTGGTACGTCGATGCCGAAACGCTGGCCCAGCCCCCGCTCGAGGCAGTGCGTTCGGGCAAGATCGAGATCGTCCCCAAGACCTGGGAAAAGACCTTCTTCAACTGGATGGAGAACATCCAGCCGTGGTGCGTCAGCCGCCAGCTCTGGTGGGGCCACCGGATTCCGGCGTGGTATGCCGAGGACGGCGAAGTCTATGTCGCCGAGACCGAGGAAGAAGCGCAGGCGCTGGCCGGCAACAAGAAGCTGACCCGCGACGAGGACGTCCTCGACACGTGGTTCTCCTCGGCGCTGTGGCCTTTCGCCACGCTGGGCTGGCCGGACGAGGACGCGCCGCTGCTCAAGAAGCACTACCCCAACGACCTGCTCGTTTCCGGCTTCGACATCCTGTTCTTCTGGGATGCGCGCATGGCGATGCAGGGCATCCACTTCATGAAGGAAGTGCCGTGGAAGCGGCTCTACCTGCATGGCCTCGTGCGCGCGGCGGACGGGCAGAAGATGTCCAAGTCCAAGGGCAACGTCGTCGACCCGCTCGGCCTGATCGACAAGTACGGCGCCGACGCGCTGCGCTTCTTCATGTCGGCCATGGAAAGCCAGGGCCGCGACGTGAAGATGGATGAAAAGCGCGTCGAGGGTTACCGCAACTTCGCGACCAAGCTGTGGAACGCGGCCCGCTTCTGCCAGAGCAACGGCATCGGCGCCTCGACCTCGGTGGAAGCCCCGGCGGCCACGACGGCAGTCAACAAGTGGATCATCGGCGAAGTCGTCGAGACCCTGGCCGAACTCGACAAGGCCATGGCCGAGCTGCGCTTCGACGCGGCGGCAAACACCATCTACCACTTCGTCTGGGACCAGTTCTGCGACTGGTACATCGAACTGGTAAAGGGCAACTTCGACGCGGAGACCAAGGCCGTCGCCGGTTGGGTGCTCGACCAGATCCTCGTCATGCTCCACCCCTTCATGCCCTTCGTGACCGAAGAACTGTGGAGCAAGATGGGCGAGCGCGGCGATTACCCGCTGATCACCGCCAAGTGGCCTGCGCCCGGCGCCGCGGTCGACGGCGCCGCCAAGGCCGAGGTCGAGTGGCTGATCGCGCTGATCGGCAACCTGCGCGGCGCCAAGGCCGAACTCGGCATTGCGCCGGGCGCACGCCTGACTGCCTACCTCGCCGATCCGAGCGAAGCGACAAGGGCCATCGTCGGGCGCAACGGCGCGGCGATCGACCGCCTTGCCCGCCTCGATGCGATCCACTTCGAAGCGGCTCCGGCAGGCGCACTGCTGCAAGTCGGCGCCGGCGATGCGATGCTGGCGATCCCGCTGGAAGGCGTGATCGACATCGCGGCGGAAAAGGCCCGCCTCGAAAAGGCACTGGCCGCCTCGCAGAAGGAAGCCAAGTCGCTGGAAGGCCGCCTCTCGAACCCCAAGTTCGTCGAAAAGGCCAAGCCCGAGGCGGTCGAGAAAGCCCGCAGCGACCACGCGCACCACACCGCCGAAGCCGAGCGCCTTGCGGCGGCACTGGCGCGCCTGGGGTAAGCCAGGCGCCTTTGGCCTTCGACAGGCTAAGGGCGGGCGGAGCGAAACGTCTCGCTCCGCCCGCCCTTGCCAGGCCTGTCGACGCACCCGCAACGCACCGGCACCACGCCATCTTCACCATTTCCTACACGGGCCGGGTCTGTCACTGTACCGCCATGCCCGTCCCTCAAAGCCCTTGCAAAACAGGTGTAATCAAGGCGGCCCACAGAGCGGTGCCAATTGCCTCTGGACTGTGTAAACCGTGTAAACCTGTCGGAACCGAAACCCGCCTTCGATGCCCCTGATCCTTGCCACGACCACGCCGGGTGAACCAGAAATCTTCGCTTCGCTGCAGGGCGAAGGTGCGTCGATGGGACGGCCGAGCACTTTCGTGCGGCTCTCGCGCTGCAACCTTGCCTGCCAGTGGTGCGATACGGCCTACACCTGGCGTTTCGAGGGTGACAACCGCCCCCACCGCGACGACACTGCCTTCAAGCGCACGGCGAACCAGCTCTCGCTGGCGGAAGCGGACGTGGCGGCGCAGGTTGCTGCCCTGCCTCCCGACCGGCTCGTGATCACCGGCGGCGAACCGCTGCTGCAGGGTCCGGCGCTGGCCCGCATGATCGGTGAACTGAACGCGCTGCGCCCCGGCATGCATGTCGAGATCGAGACCAACGGCTCGGTTGCGCCCCACGCCGCGCTCGATCCGCTGATTCACCAGTTCAATGTCAGCCCCAAGCTCGCCCACAGCGGCAACACGGCGGACCTCGCGCTGATCCCGCAGCGCCTCGCGGCATGGTCGGCCGATCCACGCGGCTACTTCAAGTTCGTCATTGCCGAGCCGGAAGACCTCGACGAAGTGCTTGCGCTCCAGCAGACTTACGCGATTCCGGGCGAGCGCATCTTCCTAATGCCAGAAGGCCGCTCGAGCGAGGTGGTGCGCCAGCGCTCCGCCTGGCTGGCCGACTTGTGCGTGAGCAGGGGCCTGCGCTTTACCGACCGGCTGCACATCCACCTCTGGGGCGACACGCGGGGAACATGAGCGAAGCGGTATCGATGGAAGCTGAGGCCCTTGCCGAGGGCACTCACGGCAAGACCCAGCGCGGTGACCTGACGCAGGGACCGATCCTGCGCACCCTGCTCCTTTTCTCCATCCCGATGCTGCTGTCGAACGTGCTGCAGACGCTCAACGGCTCGATCAACACGATCTGGGTCGGCCGGCTGTTGGGCGAAAGCGCGCTGGCGGCAACCGCCAACGCCAATATCGTGATGTTCCTCGTAATCGCCGCGACGATCGGACTGGGCATGGCGACGACGGTGCGCGTCGGCCAGCATTTCGGTGCCCGCGACATCGAAGCCCTGCGCGCGACATTCGGCACCGGGCTCGGCCTGTGCGTCGCCCTGTCCGCCGTGACCGGCGCGCTGGGCTGGTACTTCTCGCCCGCCCTGCTCGACGCTCTCGGCACGCCCAAGGCCAGCGTGCACGAGGCCCTCGCCTACTTGCGCGTGATCTTCGTCACCGTGCCGTTCGGGGTGATGTCGATGATCATCTCCATGGCCCTGCGCGGCGCCGGGGATTCCAAGACGCCGCTATACGCCATGATCCTGACGGTCATGCTCGACATCGTGCTCAACCCGCTGCTGATCATGGGCCTGGGGCCCGTGCCCTCGCTGGGGATCGCCGGGTCGGCCATGGCGACGGCCTTCGCCAACTTCTCCGGCACGATATTCCAGATCCGCCAGATCTACCGCAAGGACCTGCCGTTGCGGCTGCGCGGAGCCGAACTGCGTTATGTAATCCCGCGAAGCGAAGAGCTGAAGTACATCGTGACCAAAGGCGTGCCGATGGGCGCGCAGATGCTGCTTTTCTCATCGGCCGGCGTCATCATGATCGGGCTGGTGAACCGCGAGGGGCTCAACGCCGCCGCAGCCTACGGCGCGTCGCTGCAACTTTGGAACTACCTGCAGATGCCCGCATTCGCCGTGGGCTCGGCCGTCAGTGCGATGGTGGCGCAGACGCTGGGAGCCGGCAATCATGCCCGCGTCGGCGCAGTGACCCGCGTCGGCGTGCTGAGCAACCTGGCGATGACCACCACGCTCGCCGCGATCATCGTCCTGGCCGACCATCCGCTGCTTGCCCTGTTCCTGGGCGGGAACAGCCCGGCCATGCCGATTGCCGAACGCATCCAGCTCATCTGCACCTGCGCCTACCTTTTCATGTCGGTGACGATGATCCTGTCGGGCACCATGCGCGCCTACGGCGCCGTCGTGGCGCCGCTGATCATCATGGCCATCGCGCTCTACCCGGCCCGCCTTGGCTTCTATTACGCGCTATACCCGCAGATGGGTGGCGATGCCGTCTGGTGGGCCTTTCCGGTAGGGGGCATCGCCTCGATGCTGCTGACAATCGCCTACTATACGAAGGGCAATTGGCGGCGCGCCTTCGCAAAGGACTAGACTCCCTTCGTTCAGCGACCCTGAGCGCGCCAGCGCTGAACCGTGCGCTGGACCATCTCTTCCTCGCCGCCGGACGTATTCCAGAGCTGGGTGAAGGACGGATCTTCCGAAGCCGGACGCTTGAATTCCTCGAGGTCGTCGAAGGACACGCGGATCGGGATCGAAACGCCCTCGCCGCAGATGATGCACTCGCGGTTGCGCAGCGCCGGTATGGAATCGAGGAAACCGCGCGCACCTTCCGGCATCGCCGCGCGCACGAAAGCCTGGTCACGGTCGTTGTTGAGGCGCATCGAGATGATCGTGCCGCACTGCGACAGCACGCCTTCGGCAAGGTCTGACGGACGCTGTGTGATCAGGCCGAGCGAGATGCCGTACTTGCGGCCCTCCTTGGCGATGCGCGAAAGGATGCGCCCGACCGAGGAACCGTCGGCGTTCTTCTCGTTGGGAACGTAGCGGTGCGCTTCCTCGCACACGAGCAGGATCGGGCGGGTCTTTTCCTCCCGCGACCAGATCGCGAAGTCGAAGACGAGACGGCTCAGCACCGCAACGACCGTCGAAGTGATGTCCGAAGGCACGCCCGAGACGTCGATGATCGAAATCGGCCGCCCGCGCGAAGGCAGGCGGAACAGCGTCGAGATGAAGTCCGCCATCGTATCGCCGACGAGCATGCCGGAGAACATGAACTGGTAACGCGGATCGCCCTTCAGCTCGTCGAGCTTGTTGCGGATGCGCATGTAGGGCGCGCTGGAGTGGCCCTTGTCGAGCTTGCCCATCGCGTTGCTGATGATGTTGCCCAGGTCCGAGAGCAGGTAGGGGATCGGCGAATCGACGGTGATCTTGCCCATCTGCTCGGCGAGCCGGTTCTTCGAACGCGCCTCGAGCAGGCACTTGCCGAGGATTTCGGCGTCGAGCTGGCGGTCGTCGCCGCGCGAAGTCAGCAGGACTTCGCAATGCTCCTCGAAGTTCATCAGCCAGTAGGGCATCTGCAGGTTGGAGACATCGAGGATCACCCCGGTGCTGCGGAACGCCGCGGAATATTCGCCGTGCGGGTCGACCATGATGATATGGCCTTCGGGCGCATGCTCGCAGATCCGGTGCAGGATCAGTGCCGCGCTGGTCGACTTGCCGGTACCGGTTGAACCAAGCAGCGCGAAGTGCTTGCCCAGCATCGCATCGACATAGAGCCCGGCGCGAATGTCTCGGGTCGGATAGACGTTGCCGATCTGGATCGCGCTGCGTCCGTCGCTGGCATAGATCTGCCGCAGGTCCTCGCTGGTCGCGGAATAGACCGGTGCGCCGGGGACCGGGAAGAAGGTAACGCCGCGGCGGAAGCTGTGAATGCGCCCGGTAAGGCGCTCTTCCTCACCCTCGCCCAGGAAATCGGCGTCGGCGGCGATACCGCCGGGGACCGCATTGTCCTGCTTCTGGTTGCGTACGCTGGCAAGCAGCCAGCCATTGCCGACTCGGATCTTGATCTGGCTGCCGACCTGCCCGGACAGAGCGACGGTGGGATCGGGATCTTGAGAAGACAGCGAAAGTTTCTCGAGATCGAACGCGATGCGCGTTCCGGCACCTGCTACTTCCAGGACCACGCCAATCGGCTCAGCCGTGCTCTTGCGCGTCACGGGTTTGAACGACCCATCGACGTTCCGCTCAGCAGGAGTTGCACGCTCAAACTCATCGATACGCATCTGATCCATCAAGCACCTGGAAAGCCGCCAAGGATCTTGGTTTCTAGGTCTGTCGAGTTAATTTCCGGCTAAAATGCACACACGATTGCATCGACGCACAGGGACGCCTCTTGCAGGCGCCAGCCAACCTGGGATCAGATCAGTGCGAACAGGCGGCCTGCAAGCCAGCCCATGCCTACCGAGACGAAGACGGCGAGCAGTCCATAGACGAAGCCGTAGTTATCCGAGAAATTCGCCACGGCGCGCTCGAAGCCAAGCTTGCGCACCTCCACTTCGCTCGAGGCTGAGGCGACCACACGACCCTTCGATATCGCAAACGTTTCAGCGGTATAGGTACCTATCGGCACGCTGGACGGCAGGTCGATGCGCGCCTGATAGAGCACCTGTTCGCTCACCTTCACGCTGCCCTCGCTGTCACGATAGAGGCCGTGCTTCTGGTTCAGTTCCACAAGCCCTGCCGAAAACCGCGACTGCTCTTCCGGATTGATCGCCCCAATGGGTGAAAGCTGCAGCCACTGAAGGCCCAGTTCGTAGATGGCGGCGGTCTTGTCGTCGACGATTTCGGAGATGGGGCGTGTCGAGGCGATCGCATAGTAGGACGGAGCGGAGCGGAATTCGGTACTTGCCGCATTGATCCAGATCCCGGCGACCTTCTGCTTCTCGCGCAGGACGATCGACTGTGTCGGCCCCTTGAGAACAACGACGATGTCATAGTCCTGCGCCGCGCGGGAGCCTTCCGGCGTCAGGATCGCTCCGAAGAGGAGCAGTTCGGTGCCGGTGAAGCCTTGCTGGAGATCGACTTCGTGCTGCGAGACTTCGGGCACGAGGATCGGATCGCGGGCTCCCGTCAGCAGGAACAGCGCCATCAGCGCGCACAGCGACGCCCGCAGGCGCTTCACAGCGGCGCCATCGTGTAGATGTCGTCAGGCCGGTATCCCAGCCCGAGCGCCATGCGCGCCGCAACCACGAGGACGATGATGGCCAGCACGAGGCGCAGTTTCACCGGGCTCGCCTTCTGCGCGAACTGCGCCCCCAGCTGCGCGCCCGTCACCGAACCGAACAACAGCAGCGAGGCGAGGACAATGTCGATCGCGTGGGTCGTGAGGGCGTGCATCATCGTCGTCGCCATCGTCACGAACAGGATCTGGAACAGCGACGTACCGACCACGACATTGGCGCTCATGCCCAGGATGTAGAGCATCGCCGGCACGAGGATGAAGCCGCCGCCGATACCCATGAGCATCGTCAGGATGCCGGTGCCCATGCCAAGCAGGAGCGGCGCAAGCGGCGAAATGTAGAGCCCGGATCGATAGAAGCGCCAGCGCATCGGCAGGCTTGCGACCATCGGGTGGTGGCGCCGCTTCTTCGCCGCCATCGGAACGCCGCTGCGCTCCGCCCTGATCGACTGGATGCTCTCCTTCGCCATCAGGCCGCCGATCGAACCGAGCAGGACAACGTAGAGAATGTTGATGACGGTATCGATCTGACCGAGCTGGGCAAGCAGGTTGAACAGCAGGGCGCCGATCCCGGTGCCGATGATACCGCCCGCGACCATGACTGCGCCCATCTGGTAGTCCACCCCGCCCCGGCGGGTATGCGCGAAGACCCCTGACACGCTCGCACCGGTCACCTGGCTGGCAGCCGATGCCGCGGCGACCGTGGGCGGTATGCCGTAGAATATCATCAGCGGCGTCGTCAGAAATCCGCCGCCCACACCGAAGATCCCCGAAAGGAGGCCGGTGATCGCGCCAAGACCGACGATGATCAGGCCGTTGACCGAGAGATTGGCGATGGGAAGATAGACGTCCATTACTGCTATCTCGCTACCGCAGCGTGGCGGCGGAGAAAAGCAGCGATTCAGAAACCTGCGGAAAGAGTCACGGCTGGACCCGAATCGGGGTTTGCATTGCCCAGGAAACGGAAGCGCCAATCGAATGCAAGGCGCCCGAAGGCTCCCCTTCCCAGCGGCCCCGTTACCGTTGCCGAAGGTCCGAAATCGAGCCGCCCGGCCCCTTCCTGGACGCCGCCCCACATGCCGGCACCCAATCGTGCCTGGAAGCGTCCTGCAGAAAACAGGTCGCGATCAGCACGAATCTGGCCATCGGCGAAAGCCGTCGCGAACTTTCCGCCGACGTAGCCTGCCTGTCCGTAAGCCTCGCCGCGCAGGCCCATTGCAAGTCCAAAGGGTGCCAGTTCCGTCACTGCCATTGCGACAGGCTGGAACCTGCGCGTTCCGGCATCGTCGGTCATCCGCCCTTCGACCGCCCCGACGATCGGAAGGCCCGGAACCGGCCGCGCGGAAATACCCAGAGCCGCTGAAGTCTGCCGCACCGTCCCGAGAGTCGAAGTCGAGCGAAGATAGGCCGTCGGTCGATAAGCGCTGCCCGGGGCAATACGATATCGCAGCACCGCGCCCGACTGGCTTGCCCCGTAAGTCGCCGGCAAAGCTCCCTTGACGAGCGCCACATTTCCGCTTCCGCGTATCAGGGCCCAGGCATCGCCGGACCAGCGCTTGGGCTTAACCGCAGCGCCTGCCTCTCGATCCGGCCCCGCCGGTATCCTGGCCGCGTTCGCGCCCGACCCGACGACGGATGGAGGCGCAGGCTGAGCTGCAAGTTGAACGCCCGGCAAATCGTAGATCCCAACGCGCGGCAGCCGATCGGGACCGAACCCGGCCGCAGCCGGGCCATTTGTCAAATCCGCAAGGTCCCAGATTACAGGAAGCCATGCGGGCGCCGTTCGACCCGGCGCATTGTAGCTCCGCTCCTCCAGCCCCGCCCCGTTCCCGAGGAAGCGCGAATCCGATTGCGGGCTCTGTTCGCGCCCGTCGTGAACCGTGGAAAGGCTGGCTTGTGGCGCGGACTGGGGCCCTGCGGTAGCGTCGAAACGGAGCGGTCCATATTGCCTCACGCCAGCCGGCCCACGCGCACCTTCACTGGCCACGGCTTCCTGGATCAGGGTCGGCGGTTCCCATGTGATGGCGCGACCGCCGATCCAGCCGCCGGCTACCGCGAGCAGCGCAACCAGCGGTTGACCGCGAACCTGGGTTCCTGCGGTCATCGGACGCCTCCAGTCCGGGACGAGACGTGGGCCGGATGAACATCGTGCCGGGTCTTGTCCCAGGTTATCGCCTCCCCGCGCAAGGTCTGGATGTAGCGCGCCAGCGCACGGCGCCCCGCCATGATCGTGATGATGTTGGCAACCGGTATCCGCAGCACGGCGCGCAAGCCTTCGGCCAGGCCATATTCGCGCGCGGTAAACACGAAGCGGACAAGCGCACGCCATAGGAAGCTGGCGAAGCACAACAGAAGCATGGTTCTCAGCGATGACGATATGACCACCTGCGAGTGCCATCCGGCAAGCCGGAACACGCCAAGCACACCTTCCACCAAGAGCAGAATGTAACCCATGCCCAGAACGAGGGCTGTGAGCGGGCCCCGCCTGTCGCGCAGCGCCATCCAGAAATCGGCGAAACCCTGATCCCAGCCAAGCCGGTCCCAGCCCTGAAAGGCGATCCCGTGGATCCAACGCGTCTTCTGGCGAACTGCGTCTTCAAGGCGGGACGGGAAATAAGCGCGGGTGGCAACGAGCTTGCCGTCGGCATCGCGTGCCCGCAGGAAAACCGAACGCCCGCCTTCCCGCCTGACCAGCACGCCCAGTTCATAATCCTCGGTCAGGCACTCCGACGCAAAAGGACCCGGGCCACCCTCCGCATGGCGAAGCCCGGCAATGCGGGCCATGATCTCTCTTGAGAAGCCGCAGGCAACACCTGCCGCCGGGATGGCCGCGCCAAGCGCATTGCGTACGACCAGCGACTTTGCATGGGACTCGGTGAACTCATCCGAGTAGTGCCCGCCAACCCAGGGGGAATTTGGCTGAGGCTCGGGCCAGACCGGCAGTTGCACGAAGTCTGCCTCGGTGAGCGCACCATCGATGACGGCAAGCTCGGCCGGGTGGACCATGTCCTCGGAATCGTGCAAGACTATGCTCTTGAAGCGGTATCCGTACCGCCTCTCATCGTCACATACGGCGATGTAAAGGCGGTTCAGACAATCTGCTTTGGTCGTTGGCCCGGCATTGTGGTGGATAACGACCCTCACACGTGGATCATTTCCGGCACCTGCCATGGCCGCCGAAACCGTGGCTGGATCGTTGCTGTAACAGCCGACATAAAGGATGAATTCAGCTTGCTTCCAGACCGAGAGTGCATGGTGGATTGTATGGCCGATAACCTGCTCTTCCTGCCAGGCGGCAATGAAGACGGCTGCCCTCCCGGCGAGCGGCGCCTCGGCCGCTTCGCGGCTGACGTATCCCGCGCATGCACGGCCGGTCAATCGCAGCCAGATCCAGCACAAGTCGACGGCGACCTCATCGATCGCTCCCAGAAGAAACCAGAAGGCCGCGAACAGAAGAAGTTCCTGTTCCACAAGTTGCAGGACTGCCATCGCAGACCGTATGACTTCAATCGAGTTCAAACCACCCCCATCCGTCCAATACATGCCAGTTCTCTCACGCGAGCATCACGCAAGTATTCGAACGCACCGTTCACCAGAAAGTCTGACTGAAACAGAATTATGAGCCTGAAACGACACTTCGCCAACAATTTGGCGCGCGCTTTCACAAAGTTAATGGGCGGTGAAGCCTCTGCAGGCGTCCTGCTGATCATCGTCGCAGGGCTTGCACTGGTCGCAGCGAACTCGCCGCTGGCGCATGATTACCATTACCTGTTCCATCATGAACTGTCCTGGACGCCGGTCGCCAAGCTCGACAGTCTGCACCTGTGGATCAACGACGCACTGATGGCGATTTTCTTCTTCGTCGTCGGGCTCGAGATCAAGCGCGAGATCCTTGACGGCGAACTGTCGAGCGCATCCAAGCGACGGCTTCCGGTCCTCGCCGCCGCCGCCGGCATGCTCGTCCCTGCCCTCATATATATCGCCACGGCCGGCAGCGGGCAGCCAATGCAGCGTGGCTGGGCCATCCCGGCCGCTACCGACATCGCCTTCGCCGTAGGCGTGCTCGGTTTGCTCGGCAACCGCATCCCGCCCTCGCTTCGCCTGTTCCTGCTGACTGTCGCCATCGTCGACGACCTTGGCGCTGTCGTCATCATTGCGTTGTTCTATACCGCCGAGATCAAGATGATCTGGGGCGTGGGCGCGCTGCTCATGCTAGCCGGCCTGATCCTCGCCAACCGGCGCGGTGTCCACCACTTGTGGGTCTATCTGATACTGGGACTCGGACTGTGGTACTGCGTCCTGAACACGGGCATTCACGCCACGATCGCCGGCGTCGTCATGGCCTTCACCATCCCGCTTAAACCGCTGCATCGAGGCGACAGCATGTTACTGCGGCTCGAGCACGCGCTCGTTCCATGGAACAGTTACGTGATCGTGCCGCTGTTCGGATTCGCCAATGCCGGTGTGGCCTTGAGCGGAATCGGCTTCGACGGGCTGCTTGACCCCGTTCCGCTGGGCGTTGCCCTCGGTCTGTTTCTGGGCAAGCAGATCGGCATCTTCTCGGCGATCGTCGTCTCGGACAAGGTCGGCTTTGCCCCGAGACCGGCCGGCGCCTCATGGGTCCAACTCTGGGGCATGGCGGTGCTGTGCGGGATCGGCTTTACAATGAGCCTGTTTATCGGCGCACTCGCCTTTCCAAGATACCCGCTCCTCATCGAAGAAGCGAAACTGGGTGTTCTTGTCGGTTCGCTCTTCTCCTCTCTGCTGGGGTATGCGATCCTGCGCTTCGCCAAATCGCCGACGCCGAGCGCATCCTGAAATTCCGGTGCCGGCCCGAAGGCGGCCGGCACCGCATTCCGGAATCCTACCAACTACCGACGTTCGGCATGCTCACCCAAGGCTCGGTGGGCTCGAGGCGCCCATCGCCTTGCAGGAGTTCTATCGAGATCCCGTCCGGCGTGCGCACAAATGCCATGTGTCCGTCGCGCGGCGGACGGTTGATCGTAACGCCGGCATCCATGAGCCGCTGGCAGGTTTCGTAGATATCATCGACTGCAAAGGCGAGATGGCCGAAATTTCGTCCTCCGGTGTATTCTTCTCGGGATCCGTCTTCCGCTGGCCAATTGTATGTCAATTCAACCTCAGCTTCCTCCTGACCCGGTGCAGCTAGGTAGATCAGCGTGAAGCGCCCCTGATCGCTGGAGAAGCGGCGGGTCTCCTTCAATCCGATCAGCTCGAAAAAGCGCAGAGTGGCGTCGGGATCGCTGACACGGACCATTGTGTGGAGATATCTGAGCACGAAAAATCCTTCATTTCGTCGATAGAACAGAACGGTTCATCGCAGATAAAGCCGTTCATCGGCATGAATGCAGGCCCAAGAGGGAGACCTGCGATGCCTGATCTTAGCCCAGAAAATGCTAAACGCTCCACCGGGTTCTTCGCCCAGGACACAACGAAACGATGGCTGGCCAGTTCCACCGTTCTGGCGATCGGCATGATCGTCGGCGGCTTCGGTCTGGGCGACGGCCTCAAACGCGCCCAGCATGCAGACAGGTCGGTTACGGTGCGCGGCCTGGCAGAACGGGACGTGACTGCAGACCTCGCAACGTGGACGATCGCCTATTCGGCCAGCGCCGGGAACCTGTCGGAGGCGCAGGGCAGCGTCGATCGCGATACAGCGCAGATCCGCAGCTTCTTTCGCGAACTCGGCTTCCCGGCAGACGCCCTGCAGCCGACTGGCGTCAACGTATCGCAGTACAAGGACAATGGCGTACCGACTTTCACGGTGCGCCAGCGCATGACCTTGCGCAGCACGGACATCAAGCGTGCGCAGGATGCGGTAAGGAAGCAATTCGAGCTGGTTCGCCGCGGCGTGGTGCTCGAGGAAGGTTCAGGCATGTCCTATGCCTTCACCAGGCTTAACGACATCAAACCTGAAATGGTGGCAGAAGCGACCAGGGACGCGCGCGCTGCAGCCGAGCAGTTCGCGAAAGACAGCGGATCGCAGGTCGGCTCCATCAAGAACGCCACCCAGGGTTACTTCTCGATCGATGCCCGCGACGGCGAGACCGGCGGCTATGGCGTCTCTGACACACCTTACAAGAAGGTTCGCGTCGTCACGACCGTCAACTTCTATCTGAAGTGACCTGAAGCAGGCGAAGAAAAACCCGCCCGGAAACTCCGGGCGGGCCCTCCTGCGAATTCAATCGCGTTCAGCTATCGATCAGAACGAGACCGAGAGCGAGCCGACAACGGCACCGTCGACGAAATTGTACGTGGAACCGTCGCCGAAGGTCGTGCGGTTGCCCTGTGCATCGACGTACGAAACGCCGACCGACAGGTTGCTGTTGACCGCGAATTCAGCGCCGATCGACCAGTCGAAGGCGGTGCCGTCATTGGTGTAGGTCAGGAAACCGTCGGTGTAGCCAATGTGTCCCTTGAGGCTGACCGGCGTGTTGGGCACGGCAACGCCGAGATCGCTGTAGACGTAGAAGTTGTCGGTGCCGCCGAGCGAGTCCTGCTTCGGAGCGTAGGCAACGCCAACGGTCGCATCCACGGGGCCGAGAGTCTTGCTGAGCGAGCCGTAGAATTCGACGTAGTCGTAGTCACCGGCAGGAGCGTTCGGGTAAGCGTAATAAAGCACGCCGATGTCGCCCGAAACGCCGCTTGCGATCTCACCCGACCAACCGCCGTAAAGGTCGAGCTCGGTGTGACCGTAACCGACGGTGTCCTCGTCCAGCGAAGACCCCCAGGTGCCGACGTAGAAGCCGCTCGAGTGGCTGATGTCGACACCGCCCTGAACGGCAATATCGCCGCCGGAGAGGTCAACGCCGCGGAAGCGGTATTCGGTAACCAGCGATGCATTGCCCGAGATGGTGATGTCCGAAGGGACACCGGCGTCATCGGCAAATGCAGGAGTTGCTGCGAGTGCAGCACCCGCGAAAAGTGTTGCAGCAAAAAGACCACGGACGGACGTAAGCATGTTCATTCCCTCACTAACTTTCTTATCAATGCATCGTCCCACCTGCGCTTGGCCGTCAGTCCTCTTCATGGAACCGATCTTGCCAGCCCAGCAATGCTGCACTGCACCACCGCATGGCACAAGAAAAATTTCGATTGAGCAACACACGAGAAAGAAAGTGTGGATTTTTTGCCACTGCATGAAACGCGAGGCACATTGCCTTGTCCGTCGATCCCTTGAGGCCTATAACCCGCTCACCAGAATGTTCACGAAGATCCGCACCATGCTGGGACGTCAAAAAGCGGCCCAAATTCCGAGCCTGAATTCAGGAGATCGGATCTATGCCATTGGTGACATCCATGGCCGAATTGACCTGTTCGATTCACTGATCGGTGCCATTGAGCAGGACGATGCCGCCAAGGCGCGCGCAAACACCACAGTGATCCTGCTGGGTGACCTGATCGACCGCGGGCCAGACAGCGCAGCGGTTGTTGCACGCGCGAGGGAGTGGGCGAGAAACCGCCACCTGGAATTCATCAAGGGCAACCACGAGGAAATGCTGATTGCCAGCCTCGAGAACGCCGATGTCCTGCGCGGTTTCTTGAAATACGGCGGACGCGAGACAATCATGTCGTATGGCATCGACGAGGCTTTCATCGACCATGCGAAGCCCGAAGAGCTGCAGCAACGCATGATCGAGGCGATCCCGCGCGGCGACATCGAATTTCTCGACAGCTTCACCAAACTGATCCGCAACGGCGACTATCTGTTCGTGCATGCCGGAATCCGGCCGCAAACGCCGCTCGATCACCAGCTTGGCCGTGATTGCCGCTGGATAAGAGAGCCGTTTCTCAGCCACAATGGCGATTTCGGCGCATTCGTCATCCACGGCCACACGATCGCCGAGGAGCCACAGGTGCGCAGCAACCGTATCGGCATCGATACGGGCGCTTTCGTCTTCGGCGCGCTGACCGCCATCGGTATCGAAGGAACCGAGCGCTGGTTTCTCCAGGCACGCGAAGACGAAGCCGGCGCCATCTCCACTTTTGCCGCGGCGGCCTGATCATTCATTCTGAAAAGTCGGCTCGCGTCAACGACGCGAGCCATTTGCCGGGGAGCCTGTAAGCCGGGTTCTGTGCCTGGCGTGGTCTCCCAAGACTGGGACCTTACGCCGCGGCGGCAGCCATTCCTCTCGGCGACGCATTGCCGCGCCGCTCCAGCGACCAACCCGGGCTGCCTGGGTCCGAAACCGACCCGCCTGTCGGCCCGAAAGCCTAAGGCCAGCAGCCCCTATTCGGTCTTGCTCCGGGTGGGGTTTGCCATGCCGCTTGCCGTTACCGGAAGCGCGGTGCGCTTTTACCGCACCCTTTCACCCTTGCCTGCCTCGCGAAGAGGCATCGGCGGTCTGCTCTCTGTGGCACTTTCCCTAAGCTTCCCCTCGCCTGCGCGAGAGTCGCCCGGCGGGCGTTACCCGCCACCCTTGTTTCGTGGAGCCCGGACTTTCCTCGGCCTTTGCCTTGCCCATCAAGAGCCTGACGAAGGACGCGGCTGCCCAGCTCCCCGGCGAGCGGTCACCTAGCACGACCGGTGTCACGCTCCAACAAGAGTTCGAACAGGATTCCCCCGATCTCCCCATCGATTTCACCATCGATGATCTCTGGCCGCCAGCGCCGCTGGAAAGCCCGCACGGCGGCGCGCCCATCGGTGATGTCGTAACCGAACCGTTCCAGCGCGAGGTAGAAGGCCCCTGGATTATCGTAGAACAGGTTCATCTTGGCCTTGGGAATATCGAGCGCGAGGCCTAGTTCGCCGAGCCTGACCCAGTCGAAGTACTCGCCCGGGTCCTGCTTGCGGGCCGGCGCAACGTCGGAATGACCGACTACGTTGGCGCGCGGAATGTCGTGACGATCCATGATATCCGCCAGGAGCGGCAGCAGCGCATCCATCTGCGGCTCGGGGAACGGGCGATAGCCGAATTCATGCCCCGGATTGACCAGCTCGATCCCGATGCTGGCCGAATTCACGTCAACCTCGCCGCGCCAATAGGAGCGCCCGGCATGCCAGGCCCGCTTTTCCTCCGGCACGAGGTTGGTGACGACCCCGTCTTCGTCGATCATGTAGTGAGCGGAAACCTCGGCCTGCGGATCGCACATCCGCTCCAGCGCTTCCTGCGCAGACTTCATGCCGGTGTAATGCAGCACGACCATCGAGATCGGCCGTTTGCGCATGTTGCAGTTGGGAGACGCGACGACGTGATTGACCAACCATCGATTCATCGTCGGGCTCCCATCTGAGCGATACCTGCGATCCTTCAGGCCCCCGGAAGAACCGCGCCGAGTACCAGCGCATCTTCAGCGAGGGCAAACTGCAGCCCGCCCCCGGCATCCTGCGCCAGTTGGTGCAGCATCGCCGCCGGGGCGGTCCGGCTCGACAGTTCGCCTTCCGGCAGTGAGCCTTCCAGCGCGCGGCCGATATCACGGTCGAAGGCGATCCGCGGACCGGCGGAACGTACCACGATCTCGCTGGCACCGTCGCGCAACTCCGCAGCGAAGTCGATGGTACCGCCGCGGGGCAGGGCCTCAATGCCAATCAGCCCGAAATTCAGCAGGGTCTTGATCGCGGGCTTGGGCATGACATCGCTGGCCAAGGCCCAGTTGACCGAGATACGCGCATTGCTGGCAACCAGTGCATCGATCAGGGCCCGCGCCTCGTTCACCGGAATCATTTCACCGAAGCCGCCGGCGGCGCCGAAAGCAAGGCGGAAGAACTTGAGCTTGTCGGCCGATACGCGCGCGCTCTGGTCGAGCAGCTCGAAGCAGCGCTGGCGCATCTCCGGGTCCTTCTCGTCCGCCAGCAGCTCAAGGCCGTTGGTCAGGGCACCGACCGGGCTGAGCATGTCATGGCAAAGGCGCGAACACAGGAGGCTGGCAAGTTCGACGGGACTGATGGTCATCAATCAAAGGCTCTCGTTTTTTTCAGTCCGGGTTTCAGGCAATTGCCTGCAGGTCGGCGACCATCGCCGCCCGCGCAATCACCATCCCGTTTGCGGGGGACCTTTCCCGCTCTGGCGCCAGAAAGCAACCGGCGTGGCCGACGAATTCCGTTCGACCGTTCCGAATGCCGGTGGATTTCTTCGAAATGCCCCGCTTCAAGCTTCGGTAACGCGCATTTCTATCCTCTCGAAGCCTTCAGCGGCGTCCATCCAGAGAGCAACTTGCTCTCCGGCAACGATTGCCCAGACCCGCCGGTCGCCCGAAGCGTGTTCACAGTCGGTTGCCGAGGGAACCGGATGACCGACCGGATGCGAATGGTAATAGCCCACGACCTGCCTGCCGCCCGCGCGCGCTTCCTTGTGCGAGGCGAGCAGGACCAGAGGATCGATCTCGAACCGGCGCTCGGGCTCGGGCGCCAGATTGGCGGCTGCGCGCACCTCATCTATGCGCGTTCCCTGCCCCATCAGCACCCCGCAACATTCACACGGAGCCGCCTTTTGCGCTTCTTCGAGCAATCTTGCCAGAACGGCACTTGTCACTTCGACGACCATCCCCAAATCCTAGCCACAATGGGGGCCAGTTCCAACATCACTGAAGATCTGATCGAGGGCTGCATCGGCCCGGGCGGCGGGAGGCTGGACAAGACGCTGGCCGAAGCGAGCGGCCTCTCGCGTGAGCGGGTCAAGGCGCTGCTGGGCGATGGCCGCGTAACGCTGGACGGAAAATCCGCGACGCAAGCCTCGCTCAAGGTGAGCGAAGGCACGCCCTTTGCGATTCGCGTGCCCGCAGCGGTGCCCGCCGAAGCCGTTGCGCAGGACATCCCGCTCAATGTCGTGTTCGAGGACGAGTACCTCATCGTCATCGACAAGCCGGCCGGGCTCGTCGTTCATCCGGCAGCCGGCAATCTCGACGGAACGCTGGTCAACGCCCTGCTCCACCACTGCCGCGGCCAGCTTTCGGGAATCGGCGGCGTCGCGCGTCCCGGCATCGTTCACCGAATCGACAAGGACACCTCCGGCCTCCTTGTCGTCGCCAAGACCGACAGGGCCCACGAAGGTCTGGCCGCGCAGTTTGCCGACCACTCGATCGAGCGGGCTTACAAGGCGATTGTCGGTGGGCACCCGCTTCCGATCACCGGCACCGTGACCGGCGCAATCGGTCGATCCAGTTCGAATCGCAAGAAGATGGCGATTGTCGAGGAAGGCCGCGGGAAGCACGCGGTGACGCATTACCGCACCATCGAAAGGCTGAGGAACGCCTCGCTTGTCGAGTGCCGCCTCGAGACCGGACGAACCCACCAGGTCCGCGTTCACATGTCGTCAATCGGCCATCCGCTATTAGGTGATCCTGTCTATGGACGTACACCTTCAGCGCTTCGCCCGATTCTCCAGAGGCTCCAATTTTCCCGCCAGGCGCTTCACGCCGCGGAACTTGGCTTCATCCATCCCGTTAAGAAGGAGAAGGTGCACTTCGTCAGCCCAGTCCCCGCCGATATGGCGGCACTCATTGATGAATTGCAAAACTGAAATCGGATTTATGTGCTATCATGAACAGGTGGCCACAAGCTAAGACGCCTAGCAAGGGTCTTTGACCGATGGCCGACCGGAAAGGACGGATGAACGTGAGCAACAACGAACGCAATCTCCCGGCTGTGCCGACTCTCGGCGGTGAGCAGAGCCTCAACCGCTACATGAGCGAGATTCGCAAGTTCCCGGTGCTTTCGGCCGAGCAGGAATACATGCTCGCGAAGCGCTACAAGGAACATGAGGATCCGGAGGCTGCAGCACAACTGGTAACCAGCCACCTGCGACTCGTCGCGAAGATCGCGATGGGCTACCGCGGCTATGGCCTTCCCGTTTCGGAGCTGATTTCCGAGGGGAATATCGGCCTGATGCAGGGCGTGAAGAAATTCGAACCCGATCGGGGCTTCCGCCTCGCGACTTACGCGATGTGGTGGATCAAGGCCTCGATCCAGGAGTTCATCCTGCGCTCGTGGAGCCTCGTGAAAATGGGCACCACCGCCGCGCAGAAGAAGCTGTTCTTCAACCTGCGCCGCATGAAGAAGAACCTCGACGCCTACGAGGATACCGACCTGCACCCGGACGACGTCGCCAAGATCGCGACGACGCTGGGCGTCTCGGAAACCGAAGTGGTGAACATGAACCGGCGCATGATGATGGGCGGCGATGCCTCGCTCAACGTCTCGCTGCGCGAGGAAGGCGAAGGCCAGTGGATGGACATCCTCGCGGATGACCGCCCGCTGCAGGACGAAACCGTTGCCGACGCCGAGGAAGCCTCCGTCCGCCACGACATGCTGGTCGAGGCCATGGACTCGCTCAACGACCGCGAACGCGACATTCTCACCGAACGTCGCCTGACGGACGATCCCAAGACGCTCGAGGAACTGAGCCAGGTCTATCACGTCAGCCGCGAGCGCGTGCGCCAGATCGAGGTGCGCGCCTTCGAAAAGCTGCAGAAGGCGATGAACCGCATCGCTGGCGAAAAGCGCCTGATGCCGGCCACCTGAACGCAAGCGGGCTGATCGCAGGCGGCCTGGGATCAGGCCAACCGCGAACCGGACAAGAGGCCGGGCCAACCCGTTGGGGGTCGGCCCGGCCTTTTTGATTGGCGCCCTTTCTGCCGCGCCGAATGCCTGTCCAGCGGGGCGCTTTTCCGGCCGCCACAAGATCGCTAGTAGATCACCGGGGCCGCGACGCATTCGCCAGCGGCCACCACCCTGTTTTCCGGAGCCTTGCCCCCTTGCTGCGCATCCTTGCCAAAACCGTCGTCTGGTTCGTCGCCATCAGCGTGGGGCTCACAGTCCTCTATCGTTTCGTACCACCGCCGGTCACTGTGACCATGGTGCTGGACGGCAATGGCATCACCAAGGACTGGGAGCCGCTGAGCCGGATAGACCGGAACATGGTTGCAGCCGTCGTCGCCGCCGAGGATGGCAAGTTCTGCAGCCACAGCGGCTTTGACACCGAGGCGATCGAGAAGGCGTTGGAGCGCAACGCCCGGGGCGGCCGCCTGCGTGGCGGGTCGACGATCAGCCAGCAGACCGCCAAGAACGTGTTTCTCTGGCAGGGCGAAGGTTGGACCCGATACCTGCGCAAGGGCCTGGAAGTCTGGTTCACCTTCCTGATCGAGAACCTATGGGACAAGCGGCGGATCATGGAAGTCTATCTCAATGTCGCCGAAACCGGCATCGGCACTTACGGCGTCGAGGCAGGCGCGCAGCGCTATTTCGGCAAGCCAGCAGCGAATCTGACCCCGACCGAAGCCGCGCGCATAGCCGCTGCCCTGCCCAGCCCCAAGACCCGCGCGGTGAAGAGCCCCTCGGGATTCACCCGCCGCTACGGCAACACGATCGCCGCGCGCATCGGCACCGTAAAGCGCGACGGCTACGACGCCTGCGTCTACCAGTAAGCCGCTGGCGATCACGCACAGGAAAGGGGAGGGAACCGCAGTCCCCTCCCCTCGCAGGTTCCGGTCTTTCGTCGGCTGCGATCAGAACTGGAAGTTGATCGAGGCCGAGAACGTGCGCGGTGCACCGAGATAGGCGTAAGTCGTCGCCGTATCGCTGACGCCAGCGTCATCGAACGAGCCGTAGTAGAATTCGTCGAACAGGTTGGTGACGTTGGCCTGCAGGTAGGTCTTGTCGCCCATGCCCAGGAAGCCAAGGTCGAGGCGCGCGTCGAGATTGACCACGGTATAGCCAGGAACCTTGGCCGCCCAGATCTGATCCCCGGCCTTGTTGAGGGCAGGCGTGTTCAGGCTGTTGTAGTAGCGCGAACCGGTGCGCTTGGCTTCAACGCCGATCGAGACCGGACCGGCATTGCCTTCGACACGGCCACCGAAGGTGTACTTCGGCACGCCGCCTTCCATGTTCCCCGAGGTCTCGGCAAAGCTGTCCGTCCCGGTCTGCACGTCGTCGCGGATCTTCGACCACAGGTATGACGCGAAGACATAGGCCTTGAAGTGGCTGTCCGGGCTGACGGCGAGCGTACCGTCGAGGCCGTAGCGGTCGACCGTACCGAGGTTGGTATAAGTCGTGCGGTCCGTTTCCGGATTGTAGGCCGAGGAAAGACGGTTGGCGAAGATCGTGTACCAGCCACCGAACGAACCCTGGATCATGCCGCTGCGAAAACGCAGGCCAAGGTCGAAGTTGTCGGAGGTTTCCGGCTTGGCCGAACGAGCCCCCTCGGTGCCGGGTGCGTAGTAGAAGGAATTGTAGAGATTGTCGGTGCCGGGGACCTGCACGCCCTTCGAGTAGTTGAAGTAGAGGCTGGCTTCAGGCGTGAAATCGTACGTGAAACCTGCCGTAGGCAGCACGCGGTTGTAGTTGAAGACACGGTTGTCCGGCGCGCCGTAGCCAGGATTTTCGGCAGCGCGGGTCGCTTCGTCGGCGCTGTTGGTGGCAAAGCAGTCAACGTATCCAGAAGAGCTCGTGGTCAGGCAGTTCTGCGTCAGGTTACGGCGGAAGAACGGCACGCGCACACCGGCCACGACATGCAGCGAGTCGTTCGCGAAGTCGCCGGCATACTCACCGGAGACCTGATTGAGAATCGCATAGGACAGGCGATCGCGCTTCTCCAGGACGTTTCCGGCAGCGTCCATCAGCGGATTCTTGTTGTTGAAGTAATGCTCGGCAAGGCCATTGGCCTTGAGGAAGCCGACCTCACCGGTCTGGCGATGACGGCCGCGATCGTAAGTATAGGCCAGGCGGACGCGGTTGTTGTCGCCCAGGTCGTAGCGCAGCGAAGCGATGACACCGATGCGGTTGGTAACGGTCTGGCTCGGCGTCGAAACGAGGACCGAGTCGCGCGTATCGCCATCGCCGTTCAGGTCTACTCCGCCGAAGTAGGGGCTGCCGCCGATATAGCCGCTGGTGATCGTGTCGCTGAAGGTACCCTCGTAGCCGACGCTCGTGCCGCCGCCGTTGGCCGAAGTGTACTGGAAGTACGGGTCGACGGTCAGAACCAGGCTATCGCTCAGGGTGAAACGCGAATTGATGCGGATATTGCCGGTCTTCGACGGGTTGTAGCGATATTCCCAAAGCGATCCGCAACCGTACTTGTCCGCGACGTCCTCCACACCGCCAATCCCCGCCGGAATCGTGCAGCGCTCCACCACATAGTCGTCACGCTCGGACTTGGTGAGCGGAATGCCGTCCGTGGTCGTCAGCTTCCAGTCGGAGGACATGTTGTTGCGGTTGTTGTTGAGATGTCCGGACACGGCGATGAAGTCGCCGTTGTCGCCGAGCGGCTGGTAGATCTTGGCGTTGAACTGCGTCTTCTTGATCTCGCCGAAACCGCCGAAAAGGGCGTCATAAGTGTCACGCGAAGCGGCGAAGTAGGCGCGGGTTCCGGAGTCGTTGAGGTCTCCGGTGTTGATCATGCCGAAGATGCGCATCTTGCTCTGGTCACCGACCGTGCCGACCATCCGCGCGCCGAACTCGTGCGTGGGCGTCAGCGAACGGTAGTTGACGGTCGAACCGGTGGCCGATGCCGTTGGCGAGTCGACATCGGTCGTGCCGAGGTTGACGTTGACCTGCTCGATCAGTTCCGGATCGAGGTTCTGGTTGGTGTAGAGCGCGTAGTTGCCGGTGTCGTTGGCCGGGATACCATCGAAGGTCTGCGAAATGCGGGTATCGTCGAAGCCGCGGATCATCAGGTTGCCGCCGGAGGAACCGAAGCCGTCGTAGTTCTGGAAATTGACGCCCGGGATCAGGTTGATCGTCTCGTTGATCGTCTGGCCAGGTGTGCCGCGGCTGATGAACTCCTGGGTCAATACCTGCTTGGCCTTGGGCGTGTCGGGCAGTTCGACGCCGGCAACCGAACGGTCGATCCGTCCGGTGACGATGATGGTGTCGTCCTCGAAATCGACCGAGCCGGTCGACTGGGCAAACGCCGGAACGGAAAGGAAAGCGGCTCCCACGGCCAGCATGCTGGTCGCGGTGTTCAAAGCGGTTTGGAACTTCATGGGGGACCCCTGAATTGTCAGATCGGGTTGCAGCGAAACGAGCGGAAGCAAATTTGCGGTGGGAGAGAACCGCGTCGGATTTGCTGCAGCCGCTAAGAGCACTCGCACATGACAACTTTCTGACGCCATGGATTCCTTTTAGATCTCAATGGCGTAATTTTCAAAATTCCCCTCAGACGCAATATTGCCAGAAATCTGTAATATCGCATTAATTCAACAACTTAATTAAGAGACTTCAATATTGCTATGCGGCATAAATGTCACGCGTCGACCGGACGATCATCGACACACCCATTTTTCCTTTCAGAAAGAATGACATGTGATGATACTTCATAGCTTGCTGGGGCATGCGCCGCCGTGCGATGGAGTGGCGCATGGGCAGCGGACATCATCACGGGCATGATCATTCCCATGGTCACAGCCACGGGCACCACCATCATGCCCCACCGCCGCCGGGCAATGCGAGCAAGGCCTTCGCCATCGCAGTCGCGCTCAACATCGGCTTTGTCATTGCCGAAGTCGTCGCCGGCCTGATCAGCGGCTCGATGGCATTGCTGGCCGACGCCGGGCACAACCTTTCGGATGTCCTGTCGCTGATGCTGGCATGGGCCGCAAGCGTACTGGCCGCGCGGCCACCCTCGGACCGTTTCACCTATGGCTTGAAAAGCTCATCGATCCTCGCGTCGATCGCCAATGCCGCGCTCCTGTGGGTCGCCATCGGCGCGATCCTCGTCGAGACGATCCAGCGCTTCAGCGATCCTGCGCCGGTGGCCGGGATGACCATGATCGTGGTGGCCGCCATCGGCATTGCGGTGAACGCGCTGTCCGCCCTGCTCTTCGCGAAAGGCAGCAAGAGCGACCTCAACCTGCGCGCCGCCTTTGTTCATCTCATGGCGGACGCGGCGGTTTCCGCCGGTGTCGTGCTGGCGGGGCTGGCGATCTACTGGACCGGCGCGGCGGTGATCGACCCGATCACTTCCCTGCTCATCACTGCCGTCATTGCCTGGTCAAGCTGGGGCCTGCTGCGCGATTCGCTGCGCATGGGCATGCTGGCCGTACCAGACCACATCGACGTGGCGAAAGTGCGCGCCTTCCTTGAAAAGCAGCCCGGCGTCATGCGGGTCCACGACCTTCACATCTGGCCGATGAGCACGACCGAAACTGCGCTCACCGCCCACCTCGTCATGCCCGGCATCAGCCGGGAAGGCGCTTTCCTGCGTCAACTGGCTCACGACCTCGAACGCGAATTCAGCATCGGCCACCCGACACTGCAGGTCGAGACCGATCCCGATGCACCCTGTGCGCTTGAAAGCGAAAAGGTCATCTGACCTTAAACGCGGCGCCCTGATGCAAAAAGGCCGCCCGCATCACTGCGGACGGCCTTTTTGCAGTCTGTCAGCGCTTAAGTCTCAGGCGGCGGCTTCGGCCTTGTCGCCCTTGAGCACGCGAACCGGTTCCTTGCGACCGTCGACCACTTCCTTGTCGACCACTACTTCGGCGATGTCGGTCTCGGTCGGCAGGTCGTACATGGTGTCGAGCAAGAGGCCCTCGACGATCGAGCGAAGGCCACGCGCACCGGTCTTGCGGTCGATCGCCTTCTGGGCAATCGCCTCAAGCGCCTCGTCGGTGAAGGTCAGCTCGACGTCCTCAAGCTCGAAGAGCTTGCGGTACTGCTTGATCAGCGCGTTCTTCGGCTCCTTGAGGATCTTCACGAGCGCGGCGATATCGAGATCTTCCAGCGTCGCGATGACCGGCAGGCGGCCGACGAATTCGGGGATCAGGCCGAACTTGAGCAGATCTTCCGGCTCCGACTTCTGCAGGAGCTCGCCCACGCGGCGTTTGTCGGGATCGGCGACATGGGCGCCGAAGCCGATCGAACGCTTCTGCAGGCGGTCGGCGATGATCTTTTCGAGACCCGCGAAGGCGCCGCCACAGATGAACAGGATATTGGTCGTGTCCACCTGCAGGAATTCCTGCTGCGGGTGCTTGCGGCCGCCCTGCGGCGGAACCGAAGCGGTGGTGCCTTCCATCAGCTTGAGCAGCGCCTGCTGCACGCCCTCGCCCGAGACGTCGCGCGTGATCGACGGGTTCTCGGCCTTGCGGCTGATCTTGTCGATCTCGTCGATGTAGACGATGCCATGCTGCGCCTTCTCGACATTGTAGTCGGATGCCTGGAGCAGCTTGAGGATGATGTTCTCGACGTCCTCGCCCACGTAACCGGCTTCGGTCAGCGTGGTGGCGTCGGCCATCGTGAAGGGCACGTCGAAAGTTTTCGCCAGGGTCTGCGCCAGCAGCGTCTTGCCCGAACCGGTCGGGCCGACGAGCAGGATGTTCGACTTCGAAAGTTCGACGTCGCCCTGCTTGCCGCTGTGCTTGAGGCGCTTGTAGTGGTTGTGCACCGCTACCGACAGCACGCGCTTCGCGCGGTCCTGGCCGATCACATAGTCGTTAAGCGTCTCGCAGATTTCGCGGGGAGACGGCACGCCGCCGTCCTTCTTGCCCGCGATCCCGGCCTTGGTTTCCTCACGAATGATGTCGTTGCAAAGCTCGACGCATTCGTCACAGATAAAGACCGTGGGTCCCGCGATCAGCTTGCGCACTTCGTGCTGCGACTTGCCGCAGAAGCTGCAGTAAAGGGTGCTTTTCGCGTCAGATCCGCTCAATTTCGTCATTTTCCGTCTTTGGCCCCCGTTTGAGGCGACTCGATTAGTCTACTCTGCGGGGGGCCGGTTTTGCAATCCTAGGCCGAATTCGTTGAGACTGGCTAAATGGCTAACACCGCGTATTGCCAATCAGCCCTTATCGTCATCCTTCGGTCTGTTTCTCGGCATCGGGCCGTGTTTCGAAGACCTTGTCGACCAGACCGAAGGCCAGCGCTTCCTCGGCTTCGAGGAAGGTATCGCGGTCCATCGCCTGCTCGATTTCGTCGAGCGACTTGCCGGTGTACTTCACGTAGAGATCGTTCAGCCGCTTGCGCATGCGCAGGATTTCGCGCGCCTGGATCTCGATGTCGGATGCCATGCCGCGCGCGCCGCCCGAGGGCTGGTGCACCATGATGCGGGCATTGGGCAGCGCGATGCGCATGCCCGGCTCCCCGGCGGCGAGCAGGAAGCTGCCCATCGATGCGGCCTGACCGATGCACACGGTCGATACGCGCGGCTTGATGTACTGCATGGTGTCATGAATCGCCATGCCCGCCGTGACAACACCGCCCGGCGAGTTGATGTACATCGAGATATCCTTGGAGGGATTTTCCGATTCCAGGAACAGCAGCTGAGCGACGATGAGCGAAGCCATGTGGTCCTCGACCTCGCCGGTCACGAAGACGATGCGCTCACGCAGCAGGCGCGAGTAGATGTCGAAGCTGCGTTCACCGCGACTGGTCTGCTCGACGACCATGGGCACCAGGGCGCCGGTCACGGGATCGGTGGTGAACTTTCCTTGGGCGCCCGAGGCGCCAAACAGGTCGAGCATGGGAGTCCTCTTCTGGTTGGACCGTCTATGTCGCGTGCCGTTTGCCGATGTTCAAGGGGATTAACCGATCAATCGACATCCGGAATGGGACAATCGTGTCACGGATACCTCGAATCCGGCAGGGACCGGGATGCGACAACGGCCCGGCGTGCCTGAGCACACCGGGCCGTCGATCGCAAAAGCACTGACCGGGATCAGTCTTCGGTCTTCGCGGCAGCCTTCTTGGCCGGGGCCTTCTTGGCAGCCGGCTTCTTGGCGGCAGGCTTGGCTTCGCCTTCCGCGTCGGCATCGTCGGCCTTCTTGACAGCGGCCTTCTTCGCCGGAGCCTTCTTGGCAGCCGGCTTTTCGGCTTCGTCCGCGTCGGCGTCGTCCGCCTTCTTGGCGGCAGCCTTCTTCGCCGGAGCCTTCTTCGCGGCAGGCTCCTCGGCATCGCCCTCATCGGCGGCGACGTCGGCCTTCTTGGCGGCAGCCTTCTTCGCCGGAGCCTTCTTCGCAGCCGGCTTCTTGGCGCTCGCTTCGTCGGTGTCGGCTTCGATGGCGGCCTGCAGTTCGTCGCGGGTCACTTCACGCTCGGTGACTTCGGCCTTCTCGATCAGGAAGTCGACGACCTTGTCCTCGTAGAGGGGCGCACGCAGCTGGGCGGCCATCATCGGGTCGTTGGCGACGTATTCCATGAAGCGCTGACGGTCTTCGGGGCGGTACTGCTGCGCCGCCTGCGAAACCAGCATCGACATTTCCTGCTGCGAAACCTCGACGCCGTTGGTCTGGCCGATTTCCGACAGGAGCAGGCCCAGGCGCACGCGGCGCTCGGCGATCTTGCGGTAGTCGTCCTTCTCGGCTTCGATTTCCTTCAGCGCAGCCTCGGGATCTTCCTCGTGGCTGGCTTCGTGGGTCAGCTGCTGCCAGATCTGGCTGAACTCGGCTTCGACCATCGTCGGCGGCACGTCGAAGTCGTGGCCGGCGGCAAGCTGGTCGAGCAGCGAGCGCTTCATCGCGGTACGGGTCAGGCCGGCAGTTTCCTGCTCGAGCTGGCCCTTCAGCAGTTCCTTGAGCTGGTCGAGACCCTCAAGACCCAGTTCCTTGGCGAAATCGTCGTCGATCTTGGTTTCGGCCGGAGCCTTCACCTCGTGGGCGACGATGTCGAAGGTGGTTTCCTTGCCCTTCAGGTTTTCGGCCTGGTAGTCCTCGGGGAAAGTCACGGTGATGGTGCGCTCGTCGCCGGCCTTGATGCCGACGAGCTGCTCTTCGAAGCCGGGGATGAAGCGGCCCGAGCCGATCACCAGCGGGGCCTTCTCGGCCTTGCCGCCCTCGAATTCGACGCCGTCGAGCTTGCCGGTGAAATCGATGATCACCTGGTCGCCGTCTTCGGCCGCGCCGTCCCTGGTCTCAAAGCGCTGCTGCTGCGAGGCGATCCGCTCCACCGCTTCATCGATCGCCGATTCGGCAACCGGAACGATCAGCTTTTCGAGCTTCAGGCCGTCGATCGCAGGAGCCTCGATGACCGGGAGAACTTCGAGGCTGACGGTGAGCTCGGCGTCCTTGCCCTGCTCATAGCCTTCGCCCAGCGCGACGTCCGGGTTCATGGCCGGGCGCAGCGAATTGTCGGCGACGAGCTTGTCCATCGCTTCGCGAATGGTGGTGTTGAGCGCTTCGCGGTGAATCGCCTCGCCGTGCATCTTCTTGACGAGGTTCGCTGGCACCTTGCCCGGGCGGAAGCCGGGCATGCGCACCTGCGGCGCGATCTTCTGGATCTCGCCCTCGACGCGAGCGGAAATGTCCTTGGCGGGGATGGTCACCGTGTAGGCGCGCTTCAGGCCCTCGTTGGTGGTTTCGACGATCTGCATTTCGATGCCTTCCTGTGCAATCCTTTAGGTCGCGTGCGCGACCGACTCTCTCGCCCCATCCTCTCACCGCGGCGAAACTGGTGCGGGCGAAGGGACTCGAACCCCCACATCTTTCGATACTGGTACCTAAAACCAGCGCGTCTACCAGTTCCGCCACGCCCGCATTCGGATGAAGCCTGAAACTCAAGGGACGTGCCCTTATAAGCACGCGCGGAAAAGGGCAAGCGCTGCGACTCGTCATCATCCCTTGCGAGGCGATCCATTCGCCCCCACGTTGAGTTCGAACAGCACCAGAGAGGTAGCCATGGCGACGCAGCCCGGGGACGTCCCCGCGAACAATCCGCCCGAAACCCCGGTCCCGCCGGCAGAACCGACCGAGCCGGGTCAACCTGCGGAAGCGCCGCCCTATTCGCCGGATTTCGACCAGCCGGACGAGGCCCCCGAGGAAATGCCCCCGCAGGACTGAACGCCGCCTGAGCGGCGCTATTTCAGCCCTGCCAGGGCCCCGATCCTGGCCATCAGCGACAGCCCCTGACCCGCTTCGCGCGGATCGTCCATAGACGGCAGATCAGGGCATTCCAGGCAATAGGCCTGCGCTCCGCGGCTTCCCGTGAGGTCGGCAAATTGCGCTGCGATCCGCCGTGCCCGAGCCTCCTGACGCGCGGCGACCTGGCCGGTCAGGTCGTAGACCGCTTCGCTATCGCTTGGCCCTGCAAACATGCGCCGCAGCATCGATTCGAAGCGGCCTTCCTGCGCGCCGATGTACTCAGCGTGCCACTTGCCGTTGCCCACGCCGCCTTGCTTCGCTGCATAAGCCAGCGCGGCATCGAGATCCCCCATCTCATCGACCAGCCCCAGCTCCTTCGCCTCGGCTCCCGGCCAGACGCGCCCCTGGGCAACCCGGTCGATCCTTTCAGGAGTGGTCTTGCGCGACTTGGCAACGACTCCGAGAAACTTGCCGTAGATGTTGTCGACCGACGCCTGCAGCATGCGCTCGACCTCGGGCGTGAAGCCGCCGAGGATGTCGGGCTGTCCGGAGAGCGGCGTCGTGCGCACGCCGTCGCTGGTCACCCCGAAATCGGCCAGGGTCTTTTCGAAACTGGTGACGACGGCAAAGACGCCGATCGAGCCGGTTACCGTACCCGGCTCGGCGAAGATCCGCTCGGCCGGCGTGGACACCCAGTAACCGCCGCTGGCCGCCATGTTCGCCATCGAGACCACGACCGGGATCTTGCGCGCCTTGTAGCGGTCGATGGCGCGGCGGATGCGCTCGGCGGCCATGACCGAGCCGCCCGGCGAATCGACTCGCACGACGAGCGCCTTGAAGCCCTCATCGATGTTGTCATCGAGCAGCTGGGCGATCCGGTCGCCACCGGCCTTGCCCGGGCCCGCCTCGCCGTCGACGATCTCTCCGGCAATGGTGATGACGCCGATGCTGGCACCCTCGGCCCTGGCCGGATTGGCCGCCAGCCAGGTGTCCAGGCGGGTATGGGCATAGGCGGGACCATCTCCGCCCGCCCCCTTCCCGGCGATCTCGGCAACCCGCTTTTCGAACTCGGTCTTGTCGCCGATGCGGTCGACCAGTCCGGCAGCCTTGGCTCCTTGCGCGAAATCTCCCTTCGAAGCCTCGACCCAGGCCATGGGGTCGCCGGCAATCTGCTCGACCTTCGAATTGGGCCGCGCCTGCTTCACGTCGGCCTTCCAAGTCGCCCAGATCGAGCCGTAGAGATCCGCGTTGGCTTCACGCGCGGCAGGCGACATGTCGCTGCGAATGTAGGGCTCGACGTAGCTCTTGTAGGTTCCGGCGCGATAGACGTGAGCATTCACCTTGAAGCGATCGAACAGCCCCTTGTAATAGGTCTGGGTGCCGCCGGGTCCGGCTACGAAGGCCCCGCCCATGGGATCGACCCACACTTCGCTGGCATGGGCGGCCAGCAGGACGCCGTCGTCGGCATATGCGTTGGCGAAAGTCAGGACCGGCTTGCCGGCCGCCCGCACCTCGTCGATCGCCCTGCCGATCTCCTGCAGGTGGACCATGCCGCCCCCAAGGAAGCGCGACATGTCCAGCACCACCGCCTTCACGTGATCGTCCTTGGCTGCGCCGCGCAGGGCCCGTTCGATGTCGCGAGCCTGGTACTCGCCGGCCGGAGCCTCAGCCGACAGCAGGAGCCGCAAGGGGCTGACCTCGCTGCGCTCCTCCACCACGACTCCGTCGAGATCGAGCAACAGTGCACCGTCGACGACACGGCCCGGGGTTGGCCGCGACGCCAGTGCGCCGTAGATGAGTCCGAAGAACAACAGCAGGAAAAGCAGGGCGAGTGCATCCTTGAAGGCGACCAGCAGCTTCCAGACCTTGCGCGCGAATTGCATGAAATTACCTGCCTTTCCGAGGGCACCCTTACCTGCCCCGCTGCGCAGTGCAAAGAAGTCCCGGGGGCAGTGGCTGGGGACATCGTGCATCTCCGGGCCGAATCGGCTTGAGCCGGGGAGCAGGCACGCCTAAGGCATCGTCTTCAATGACATCGCCAGAATTCACTTATCCGGAAGGCAGCGCCGCCTTCCCGCACCGTGGCCTCGTAGGCATCGCGGGCCTCGCCCCGCATGAGATCATGTTCCTCCTCGACGAGGCGCAGCAATGGGTGGAGCTGAACCGCCATGCCCAGAAGCGGCGGGACCTGCTTTCCGGCCTGACGATCATCAACGCCTTCTTCGAGAACTCGACACGTACGCTTCTCAGTTTCGAGATCGCGGGCAAGCGCCTGGGCGCGGACGTCGTCAACATGGCCGTGGCGACATCGAGTGTGAAGAAGGGCGAAACGCTGATCGACACGGCGATGACGCTCAATGCCATGCGCGCCGATGCCATTGCGATCCGTCACGGCAGCTCGGGCGCGGTCCAGCTGATCGCGGACAAGGTGGACTGCCCCGTCATCAATGCCGGTGACGGCCAGCACGAGCACCCCACCCAGGCCCTGCTCGACGCCCTGACGATCCGCCAGGCCAAACGCGCCTTCAACGGCCTGCGCGTAACCATCTGCGGCGACATCCTGCACAGCCGGGTCGCCCGCTCGAACATCCTGTGCCTCACCTCGCTTGGCGCCGAAGTGCGGGTCTGTGCGCCCCCGGCACTGATGCCCGCCGATATCGAGCGGATGAACGTGCAGGTCTTCCACGATTTCGACGCGGCCCTTCAGAATGCCGACGTGGTCATGATGCTGCGCCTCCAGCTGGAGCGCATGCAAGGCCAGTTCATCCCGTCCCCGCGCGAGTATCGGCACCTCTACGGCCTTTCGCTGGAGCGTCTCGCCAAGGCAGAGAGCAACGCCCTCGTCATGCACCCGGGCCCGATGAACCGCGGCATCGAGATCGACAGCAATGTCGCCGACCTCGTCGACCGTTCGATGATCACCACGCAGGTCGAAATGGGCGTGGCGATCCGCATGGCCTGCCTCGACGTACTGACCCGCAAGGCGCGCGGACTGGAGGGCTGGGCATGAGCATCCACGCACCCCTGACCGTCACCGGCGGCAAGCTGGTACTGCCCGACGGGCGGATCGAGGCCGGAAATATCCGCTGCGAAGGCGGGTTCATCACCGCCATTGGCGACGTTTCGCCGCAGGCGGGCGACATCGTCCACCAAGCGGGCGGCAAGCTGGTCACGCCCGGCCTCGTCGACGTGGCCGTCTTCTCGATCGACAAGCCCGCCTTCCACTTCGGTGGAGTGACGCGCGCGGCGCTGATGCCCGACCAGGACCCGCCGCTGGACGTTCCGGCCCGCGTGCGCTTTGCCGCGCAATCGGGCAAGCCTGATTTCTGGGTCCACCCCCTCGCCGCAGCGACGAAGAATCTCGAAGGCGATTCGCTGGCCGAGATCGCGCTGATGCGTGATGCCGGAGCACGCGCCGTCGCCACCGGGCGCAGCTGGATCCGCGATTCGGGCACGATGCTGCGCCTGCTGCAATATGCCGGGATGCTCGACATGGTCGTGGTGACTCATGCCGAGGACTCCGGACTCGTCGGCAAGGCCGTCGCGACCGCCGGGGAAATGGCGACGCGCCTGGGCCTGCCCAGCGCTCCGGCCGAAGCCGAGGCACTCGCAATCGCACGCGACATTGCCCTGGCCGAACTGGCCGGCGCGAAAATCCACTTCCGCAAGGTGACCACCGCGGCCGGCCTCGACCTCGTGCGCCGCGCCAAGGAGCGCGGTGCGAAGATCACGGCAGGTGTCAGCCCCGCCTACTTCATGCTCTCGGACCTCGCCCTCGCGAATTTCCGCACATTCGCGCATCTTTCGCCGCCGCTGCGCTCCGAGGCCGATCGCAAGGCAGTGATCGCCGCCATCGCCGACGGCACCATCGACATGATCGGTTCGGGCCACGATCCGCGTGGCCCCGAGGACAAGCGACTGCCATACACCGATTCGGCACCGGGCATGGCCGGTTCGGAGACGCTCCTGCCGCTGACGATGACGCTCGTTCGCGACGGCGTGATCTCTATGAACCGGGCTTTCGAGCTGCTGTCCGCCAATCCCGCAAAGCTGCTGGGCGTCGATGCCGGACGCCTTGCCGAGGGCATGGAAGCGGACATCGCCGTGATCGACCCGGACCGTCCATGGATCGTCGATTCGGACGAAATGGCAGCCGCGGCGGGCAACACCCCGTTCGACAAGCAACCGATGCAGGGCCGCGTGCTGGCGCTGTTCAAGGGCGGCGTTGCCGTAAAGGCAAAGAAGCCCGCCGCCTGAGGCCATCGAGGCCCTAAATGAATGCCTGCGCTATCGCCTGCCGCCTCCGAAAGGCGAGCGGGGCAAAAAAGAGGCCTTCGTCCGAAGACGAAGGCCTGCAAGGTTCACATGGAACTGTTTGGGTAGGAGACTTCAGCGCCGCGCGCGCAGCGGGGCTCCTACGGCGCCGCCCTTCGGCAGGGCGCCGGGCAGCGATTGCGATTCGGAATAGGCCAGGCAACCTTCACCGCGGTTCCTGACCGAAGAGCACAGCGAATGCGCCGATGCCCGGTCGAAGCCTTCAGCGGCCACGCGGTAGTAGCGCGCGCCGTTCACGACGGCTTCGGTGATGCGCATGGTGTGATCCTTCAGTGAAGGATTGCGCTTCACGAAGATGCCCCAGGCTCGCTCGGCCCCTTCGCGAGACTGGAACGATCCCAGTTGCACGAGATGGGCCTGGATTTCGGACCGGCTCGACTTGGCCTTTTCGGGCTGGGCGATCTTCTCGGTCGACATCCGTTCGAAAGTAGCCTGGAAATTGCTTTCGCTCTTGGCGACCTTCTGGATCACCGGCTTGGCAACGAAACGGCTGGAGGGTCCAGTCTCGACGTGTTGTTCGACAACCTCGTTGACGGCAGCAAGCGAAGCCCGCTCAACCGGACGCGCGGCCGGTGCCGGAGCCGGATCGGCCTGATCTGAACCACCCCAGAAGCTCTCGCCGGTCTTCACCGGCGGCAGTTCACCGGCAGGCGCCTGACCGAAGGCAGGAGTCGGAATATCGGTACGTGCAAGCCGGACTGCATCGTCCTTGTTGCCCAGTGCCAGCGCGGTTGGCTGCCCCGGGTCGGCGCGCAGCGGCGCGCCAAGCAGGCCGGCCACGCGGGCACGCGACGCATCGGGGCGAGCCTTCGAAGCCCAATCGCTCAAACGCGCATCGAGCTGGTCTGCCGGAACATCCTGCCCCGCGATCAACCGCGCCTGCATCCACTGTCCCTGAAGGGCATAGGCATACGCCAGGTTCTGCCGGGCCTTAACGTTGTTGTCCTCGCTGCGCACTGCGTCGGTCAGCACGGCAACACCCATTTCGGGCTGCCCGGCAAGGGCAAGGGCAAGGCCGAAGTCGCTTGCCGGAATATCGTTGCGCCAGCGGCCCAGTACCGAGATCGCCTCGGCATTGCGGCCTGCCCCGATATAGGCCAGCGCCATGCCGAGACCGATGCGGGCGTTATCCCCACCCAGCGTGACGGCATCCTCAAAGGTAGTCGCCGCCGAGTCGAAGCGTCCGGCAGAAAGGTAAGCCTGCGCCAGTTCAGTGCGCGCCGAGGCGCTCTCGGGAGAACGGGCCACGCGCTGTTCCGCGCGAGCCACGGCGGCGCCGGAATCGGCATCGTTGAGGCCGCGCGCCACCGGCGCCCGCGCGCTCGATGCGAACGGCGACTGCCCGGCGCAGCCCGAAAGCATGACAACCGCCATTGCCGAGCATAAAGTCAGCCCTGTCGTCCGGGTCCGGTTTTCTAAACGTCGCATTGTTCTGCCCCCCTCTGCCTGCTTCAGCTAGGCTTGCGCGCAGTGCCGGTCAGCGCGAACAGCTCCGGCATTTCAGAAAGATACTTGTCGAGCGCCTCGGTCACGAGGACCTGCGCACTGCGGTTGAGAACCACGCCGGCCATCTTGAGGCGGAAATGCCGTTCCGCATCGAGGCGCAGTGTGAAAGCGGCGCGGCGGCCCTCCGGCATGGTCCTCGCCGGCGGTTCGCTGCGATGGATGCGATGAGCCAGCTGCTCGATCTGGCGCAGCACATCGGGCACCTCATGGACGCCGCCCGATTCGTCATGGTTACGGGCCGGAGCCTGTTCGGAATGCGCGAGCGTCGGACGGTTGGCTGTCAGGCGCGATGCCGGCCTCGGCGCGGGTGCCGCACCAGTGCCGCCGCCGTGGCCTTGGCCAAAGTCGTTCCAGCCCAGGTCGTCCATCTTGTGCGGATCGATCGGGATCCCGCCAGCGGTGAACTTCGACGTATCCTGCGGACGCATCGCCGGCCGAGCACCGCCCTTGCGGGCGAGAAGCCTCGGCGAGAGCGAGGCGAAATCGCGTGGCTCGCTCATGCCTTCTCCCCCCTCAGGAACCGGCTACGCGGCGACCGAAGCCGCCAACGGGACGATGATTGCCCTGAACCATCGGCGCGCCCATCGGGGCCGAGAAGACGGTGCGGCGGAAATTCTTTTCGAGACGGTCCGCGACATAGTTCCACAAGGCCGTGACTTCCTGCGAGGAACGCCCGTTGGGATCGACTTCCATCACAGTGCGCCCATCGATCATCGAGGCGGCAAAATCCGTGCGCTGGTGCAGCGTGACCGGTGCGACCGTGCCATGCTGCGACAGGGCGACGGCGGCCTCTGCGGTGATGCGCGCCTTGGGCGTTGCCGCGTTGACCACGAAAATCAGCGGCTTGCCCGACCGTTCGCACAAGTCGACCGTGGCGCCCACGGCGCGCAGGTCATGCGGACTGGGACGGGTCGGAACGACGATAAGTTCGGCAACCGAGATCACGCTCTGGATCGCCATGGTGATGGCAGGCGGCGTGTCGATCACGGCCAGCTTGAAGCCCTGCTGGCGCAGGACCTGAAGGTCGCTCGCAAGGCGGGCGACCGTCGTTTGCGCGAAGGCCGGGAATTCGGCTTCACGTTCGTTCCACCAATCGGCCAAAGATCCCTGAGGGTCGATGTCGATCAGGACGACCGGGCCAGCGCCGGCGCGTTGGGCCTGAACGGCAAGATGCCCCGAAAGCGTGGTCTTGCCGGAACCGCCCTTTTGCGATGCCAAAGCCAGTACTCGCAAATCAAAGTCCCCCGAGAAGTTGCGATACGCAGTAAAAGTCTCGAGAGGTGGGATCGCAGATCGGTCCTAATTTCCGGTTAATCAATGCCGGATGGCTACCGGGATCCGATTTCGCGTCGTCATGCGGTTTTTCCGGCCTTGGAAAGATCCCCTTCACCATTCCCGTTTAGGAAACCGGCCAGTGCAAATCGGCGCCGCCCGGATCCGGGGACTGGTACCCGCACCGTAGTTTCGCTTACCATTGCGGAACCTGGCGGCAATCAACGAGTAATTTTCGCTGTGAAGAAGTTTCTCCGATTTTTCCGCAATCTGGGCCTTTGCGCGACTCTGGCCACGCTCATGGCCGCCCCGGCCCTGGCCGACGTCAAAGCAGGAGTCGACGCGTGGAGCGCGGGCGACTACGCTGCTGCCGTGAGGGAGTGGAAACCGTTGGCAGCCGCGGGTGATCCGGACGCGCAGTTCAACCTCGCCCAGGCCTATAAAATGGGCCGGGGCGTGCCGGAGGACATTGCCAAGGCCAAGGATCTTTTCGGCAAGGCCGCCGCGCAGGGCCACATTCAGGCCTCCGACATCTACGGACTGCTGCTGTTTCAGGACGGTGAACAGGCCAAGGCCATGCCTTACCTCGAATCCTCCGCCGCGCGCGGGGATCCGCGGGCGCAGTACATCATCGGCGTTGCGCACTTCAATGGAGACTATGTCGCCAAGGACTGGGTTCGCGCCTATGCCCTCGTCAGCCTTGCCCAGCAGGCCGGCCTGCAACAGGCAACCAATGCCCTCAAGCAGATGGACGAGCACATTGCGCTGGAGGACCGCCAGAAGAGCGTTGCCCTCGCCTCGCGCATCGCCGCCGACGCGCAGGCCACGCGGGAGCGGGAGAGCGCGACTGCCCAGCTGGGTAACGGCACCCTGCCCACCTCCACCAGTGGTGGCAACGTACGCCCCCCGCAGATCGTCGCCGCCGAGAATGCCGTAGCCGAAGCGGTGCGCGCGACCGGCAGCGCCAACCCGGCGACCGCCGGGGCCGACTACACGCGCAGGAGCGTTCCGGCGCCCGCCATGCCATCCGCATCAGGCACGAATGCAAAGGTCCTTGCGAACCCGGCTCCGGCCAAGCCCGTGGATGCCGCAAGGCCCGCCCCGGCACATGCACCTGCAACCGGCGGCCCCTGGCGGGTCCAGCTTGGCGCATTCGGCGTGGCCGGCAATGCCGACAAGCTCTGGTCCAGGGTCGGCAGGCGCCCCGAACTCGCCGGACGCGCAAAGATGCTCGTGCCCGAAGGAAGGCTCACCAAGTTGCAGGCCGGCGGTTTCGCATCCAAGAGCGAGGCCGACGCGGCCTGCTCAAGACTGACGGCGGGCGGTTTCGCCTGCCTCCCCGTGAGGGACTGATCGACGCGGCATTCGCCTTGCAGTCGCCCAGGGCGATCGCAGGCAGTGCCGAGCGTCTGGTCACGCTGGATCTCATCCGCGGCGTTGCCGTGCTGGGCATCCTTGCCATCAACATCGCAGGCTTCGCCGGCCCGAGCATCAATTCGATCACGCCCAGTCTGCCGCATCAGGCCGGCCTTGCCGACGAAGCGGCCTGGGCTTTCGGATTCGTCTTCTTCGAAGGCAAGATGCGTGCGCTTTTCGCGATCCTGTTCGGGGCCAGCCTCTCGCTCTTCTGCGAGAGGATCGAGGCAATCGGCGGCAACGGCGAACTGCTGCAGGTCCGCCGCCTGTCCTGGCTCATGCTCTTCGGAACGCTGCATTATCTGCTGCTGTGGTGGGGAGACATCCTGTTCGTCTATGCCACCTGCGGCATCGTCGCCCTGCTCTCCCGCCAGCTTTCGACCAGGCTGATACTCGGCCTCGCGCTCGCCATCCTCGCGACCACGCACATCTGGGAAATCATGGCCGCCCTGCCCGTCGTCCACGCCGAGGAAGCGGTTCGCCTGGGCACGGCGACAATCGCTCAGCAACAGGCGGTGCTGGCCCGGCTCGATCTGTACTGGGACGAAAGCGCGCGAGAGCTGGCGCTCTATACATCCTCCTATCTCGACATCGTGATCGCCAAGCTGCGGGACGACCCGTTCTGGCTCTTCACCATGGCCAGCAGTACTTATGGAGAGATCCTTCCGCTGATGATGCTGGGCATGGCCATGCACCGGCACGGCTTCTTCGCTGGCGACTGGCCGGCGCACCGCATGAAAGCCGTCGCCATTTGCTGCACGACCTCAGGACTGGCCCTCACCCTGGCCGCGCTGGTCTGGGCCTGGCCGCGCCATTTCCCGCCCATCGCCATGTACATGCTGATATCGCACGGTCTTGTCGTACCGCATGTGCTGTGCGCCATCGGCTACGGTGCGATTCTCGCGCTTGCCACGCCGGCGTTGGCGCGAACGCGAATCGGACAGCGCCTGATCGCCGCCGGCCGCATGGCCTTCAGCAATTACATTTGCACAAGCGTAGTGATGACCGCGATTTTCTATGGCTGGGGTCTTGACCTGTTCGGCCGGGTCGGCCCGGCCGGACAATGGCTGTTCGTGGTGCTGGGCTGGACGCTCATGCTGGCCTGGAGCGAACCGTGGCTTCACCATTGCCGCCGCGGACCGCTGGAATGGCTCTGGCGCTCGCTTGTCATACGCAAACTTCTGGAAAACCGTCGCAATTCCGCGATTTCAAAATGATATTGCGATCCATTCTCATTTGCGTATGATGACGGGCAAGAGGATTCGCCCATGTATGTCTGCATCTGCAATGCTATCAAGGAAACCGACCTGAGGGCGGCCGCGCGCTGCTGTCAGGGCAATGCCGAAACGCTCTACGCAGCCCTTGGCCGCACCCCGCAATGCCGCCAGTGCCTCGAGGAAGCGGAAGAGATCATCGCCGACGAACTATGCGGAGACCGGTCGGCGGCCATGACCGCCCATTGATCCACGCCATTGATTTTGCGCCAGTCGGCCTTGTCAGGCCAACCCCCGGCGCCCATATTCGCGGCTCGTTTGAAAAGGAGCACGCGCGATGAAGGGCGACCCACAAGTCATTGATTTCCTGAACAAGGCTCTTTTCAACGAGCTGACCGCGATCAACCAGTACTGGCTCCACTACCGGATGCTGGACAACTGGGGCATCAAGAAACTCGCCGCTTACGAACGCCACGAATCGATCGACGAAATGAAGCACGCGGACGTGCTGGCCGATCGCATCCTGTTCCTTGACGGCCTTCCCAATTTCCAGGCGCTGGGCAAGTTGCGCGTCGGTGAAAACGTCGAGGAGATCCTCAAGGCCGATCTCGCGCTCGAACACGATGCCATTCCACTCCTCAAGGAAGCGATCGCCCACTGCGAAGCCGTGCGCGACTACGTCAGCCGCGAGGTCTTCGAGCGCATCCTCGAGAGCGAGGAAGAGCACGTGGACTGGCTGGAGAAGCAGTTCGACATGATCGAGCGCATGGGCATCCAGAACTACTGCCAGCTGCAGAGCGAGCCCGCAGGAGAATCGTGAGGCCAAGGCGGTGTTCTTGGACTTCATCTCGGGCCTGGGCCTTTCCATACCGCTGATACAGGCACCGATGGCGGGCACCTCCACGCCCGCCCTCGCCGCGGCCGTGTGCAATGCCGGGGCGCTCGGTTCCATCGCGGTGGGCACGCTGACGCCCGAAGCCGCAGCGCAGGACATCGCCCGGCTTCGCGCCGCGACAGACCGTCCCTTCAGCGTCAATCTCTTCGTCCATGCGCCATGCAAGGCCGATCCGCCGCGCGAGGCTGCGTGGCTGGACAGCCTCGCTCCAGCTTTTGCCGAATTCGATGCCGAGCCGCCCGCACAGCTCGAGACGATCTACCCGACGCTTATCGGCAATGCCGAAATGCTGTCTACGCTCGTGGACCTCGCGCCGCCGGTGGTGAGCTTTCATTTCGGCCTGCCCGAAGCCGAGGCGATTGCAGCGCTCAAGGCTGCGGGATGCCTGCTGCTCGCCACCGCTACCTCGCTCGACGAAGCCCGGCGTGCCAAAGATGCCGGGATCGACGCGGTGGTTGCTCAAGGGTGGGAAGCGGGCGGCCATCGCGGCGTGTTCGATCCCGATGCGCCAGATGACCGCCTCGGCACCCTGGCCCTGACCCGCCTGCTGGCCGCGAAGTCCGGACTGCCGGTCATCGCCGCGGGAGGGATCATGGACGGCGCCGGCATTCGCGCCGCGCTCGATCTGGGAGCAGTGGCCGCACAGCTCGGTACTGCCTTCGTCGCCTGCCCGGAAAGCAATGCGGATGCCGCCTACCGCGCCGCGCTTGCCAGCGAAAGCGCGCGCCACACGACGATGACTGCGGCGATTTCCGGCCGTCCGGCCCGCTGCCTTGCCAATCGCTTCACCGCATTGGCCGCAAGCGAAGCTCTGCCACCGGTCGCGCCCTATCCGCGCGCCTATCATGCGGGCAAGGCGCTGAACGTCGCCGCCAAGGCTGCAGGCGAAGGCGGCTTCGGCGCGCAATGGGCGGGCCAGGGGGCGCCCCTTTCCCGCCCGATGCCCGCCGCCCAGCTGGTCGCCCAATTGGCCGCGGAGCTTGCGGCTACTCGCTAGCGGGCTTGGCGCCGGTCCGGTACTTGTCGAACCACGCAAGGATCGCGGAAGCCTTCGCTGCCGACTGCGAGGGCCGCGCGGCGATACCGCCGTGGCTTGCGCCCGGCACCTTCACCATCGCCGTCGGCACCCCGCGGATCTGCAGCGCGGCGTAGTATTGCTCGGATTCGCTGACCGGCGTGCGATAGTCGTCGCTGCCCACAACCACCAGGGTCGGGGTCTTCACGTTGCCGACGAGGCTGAGCGGCGAGCGCTTCCAGTATGCCATGGGATCTTCCCAGGGCTTCTTGTCGAACCAGTAGCGCGAGGTGAACGGCGTGGAATCCATCGTCAGCGCCTCGCTGATCCAGTTGATCACCGGCTTTTGCGTGGCCGCGGCCTTGAACCGGTCGGTCTTGCCCACGATCCATGCCGTCAGCACGCCGCCGCCCGAACCACCGGTCACGAACAGGTTGTCCGGATCGGCCACCCCATCGGCGACCGCCGCGTCGACCGCCGCCATGAGGTCGTCGTAGTCCGTGCCCGGATAGGCGCGGTCGATGAGGTTGGCGAACTCTTCGCCATAGGACGTGCTGCCGCGCGGATTGGTGTAGAGCACGGCATAGCCATGCGCGGCGTAGAGCTGGTAATCGGTGGCGAAGACAGGCGCATAGGCGGTGTTCGGCCCGCCGTGAATTTCGAGAATCAGGGGCGCGCGCTGGCCGGCCTGCAGACCGGGAGGGGTTACCAGCCAGGCGTCGATCGGCCTGCCATCGGGTGCGGTCACGGCCAGCTTGCGGACCGGCGCCATCGCCTTGTCGGCCATCCAGGTCCCGTTGAGGTCGGTGAGCTTGCGTCCCGATCCGCCGTTCGACACCCACAGGTCCGCCGGATGGCTGGTGGTCCCGGCCGTATAGGCGATACGTCCGCCCTTCGAGACGCTGAAGCTGCCGCCGGTGTAGGGCCTGTCGTAGTGCCCGCCGGGCGTCAGGCCGGACACCACCGGCTTGATCGACCCGTCGAGACCGACGCGGGCGACCCGGGTCTGCGCCTCGTCGTCGTACTGGACGTAGAGGCTGTTGTTGCCTGCCCACTCCAGCGCGTCGATCGAACGGTCGAGCTTCGGTGTCAGCAGCCGCACGCCGCTGCCATCGGCATTCATGACATAGAGATCGGAGTTTTCGTAGGAGCGGTTGACGTCGTCGTAGCCGAGATAGGCGATGTGCTTTCCATCGGGAGAGACAAGCGCCCCGCCATCGGGGCCCTGCCGGGTCGTCAGCGCACGGATCGCGCCGCTTGCGATGTCGACACTGTAGACTTCCGAGTTGTTTATGTCGCGTTCCCAGTCCTCGTGCCGGTTGGCGCTGAAGACGATGCGCCTTGAGTCAGCCGTCCAGGATAGCGGACCGCCATCGTCGAATTTGCCGAAAGTCACCTGCCGCGGCGCGCCTCCGTCGGCCGGAACGACGAAGATATGGTCGAAGCCCGGTTCCAGATAGCCGGCACCGTCGAAGCGATAGGTTACGCGGTCGATCACCTGCAGCGGCTCGGCCCATTGCGCGCCTTCGGGACGGGTTTCGGGCTGCGAGCCCAGCTTCTCACCTTCGCCCGGAACACGCATGGTATAGGCGATCTGCCTGCCGTCCGGCGACCACGCCAGCGCGCCCGGGCTATCGGGCAGGTCGGTGACGTTGACGCTCGCGCCGCTGGCCAGCCACAGGACGTAAAGCTGCGGCGCGGAACTGCCGTCGCTCGAAACATAGGCGATACGCTTGCCATCGGGCGACCAGCGAGGGGACATATGCGCGCCCGGCCCGGCGACGAGCGGACGCTGCTCGCCCGTGGATACATCGACCAGCCACAGTGACGGTTCGACCTTGTCGGTCATGATGTCGGCGCTGCTGCGCACGTAGACGATCTTCGAACCGTCCGGCGAGATCTGCGGATCGGTAACGCCCTGAAGCTTGAACAGGTCATCGGGCGTGAAACTGCGCTGCGGCCCGGCGGCGGCAGAGGACGGCTTCGCTACAACGGCGGGAGCCAGCGGGACGCTCGCCAGTGCCAGGGCGCTGACGGCGATTCGAAATTTCATGGTGGAAATCAAGAGAGCGACCTCGTGATGTGGGGGGATGAGCTGTTGTCTCGCCCGCTTCGACGAAAAAATCCACCCCAGTCTTGCAGCTGCGAAGATCGGGGATGGAATTGCCGGATTTCATGATATTGCTCCGCCAATGGAGACAAAGCGCCCCTCAGCATACGGCCTTGAAGACTACGCGTTCATCGGCCTCGTCATTCTTGTCACTGTCGCCTTTGCCTGGTTGCTGGCCCCCTATTTCGGGGCAGTCCTGTGGGGCATCGTCGCCGCGATCCTGTTCGAGCCGATGACCCGCAAACTGGAAGTGAAGCTGGGCGGCAGGCCCAATACGGCGGCGGCGCTGGTGCTGCTTCTCCTGCTGGCAATCTTTATCCTGCCCGCCCTGTTCCTGGGCGCCAGCCTCGTGCAGGAGGCGACGTCGCTCTATGACCGGATCAGCAGTGGCCAGATCGACCTTGGCGCCATGCTGCAACGGCTCCGCACCGCCCTGCCTGACCAGATCGGCGACACGGTGGCACGTTACACATCCACCGATTTCGAGACGCTACGGCGCGAATTCGGCTCGGGCATCGCCAGCGGCCTGCAGGACATCGCCTCGCGCCTCCTCATCGTCGGCCAGGGGGCACTCAGCTTCATCGCCGCGCTGGGCGTGATGCTCTACCTCACCTTCTTCCTGCTGCGCGACGGCGAACGCTACGGCGAACTCGTGCGCACCGCGATCCCGCTGCGGCCGCACCTGCGCGATGCGCTGCTCGATCATTTCATGCTGGTCGTGCGCGCCACCATGAAGGGCACCGTTGTCGTGGCAGTGATGCAGGGTCTCGTCGGCGGCCTGATCTTCTCGGCCATCGGCATCGAAGGTGCGCTCCTGTGGGGCGTGCTGATGGGGTTCTTCTCGCTGCTGCCCGCCGTAGGCACCGGCATCGTGTGGGTTCCCGTCGCGGGCTACCTGTTGGCGACCGGCAACTATGTCGAAGGCGGCGTGATGATCTTCTGCGGCGTGTTCATCATCGGCATGATCGACAACCTGCTGCGCCCGATCCTCGTCGGCCGCGATACCCGCATGCCCGACTTCGTGGTCCTGATTGCCACCCTGTCCGGCCTCGAACTGTTCGGTCTCAACGGCTTCATCGTCGGCCCGGTCATCGCCGCGCTGTTCATTGCTGTGTGGAACCTCGTTTCCGAGGCGAAGGGAGCAGGCAGCCTGACCAATATCAAGGGCACCGAGGCGGCCAGGCGCGCCCAGGCCGCGCAAGCCGAGGGCGAGGCGGACGCGGCCGCCGAATCGGAAGCAGAGGCGCACCCCGGCTAAGCCAGCCGAATGCGCCTGCCGCTCCCGCGGGCCTCGGTCAGTCTTTCTTGAAGGGGTTCTTCGGGCTGCGCAGCGTCATGCGGATCGGCACGGCCTCGAAACCGAGTTCACGCCGCAGGCCGTTGATCAGATAACGCCGATAGCTCTCGGGCAGCATGTCGAGACGCGTGCCGAACAGCACGAAGCCCGGCGGGCGCGTCTTGGCCTGGGTGATGTAGCGCAGCTTGATTCGCTTGCCGCCCGGCGCCGGGGGCGGATTCGCCGAAAGCGCATCGTCGAACCAGCGGTTGAGCGCGGCGGTCGGCACGCGGCGGCTCCAAGCCTCGCGGATAGAGAAGGCCGCAGCGATCATCTCGTCAAGGCCCTTGCCCGTGCGCGCAGAGACCGCGAGCAGCGGCACGCCGCGTACTTGCGCAAGACCGTCATCGAGCGCGGCGCGAATGCCATTGAACAGCTTCGAGGCGTCTTCGGCCACGTCCCACTTGTTGATCGCGATCATCAGCGCGCGGCCTTCCTCGAGGACTTTCGAGGCGATCTTGAGGTCCTGGTGCTCCAGCCCCTTGGTCGCATCGAGCAGGAGGACGACGACTTCGGCAAAGTCGATTGCGTGGCGCGCATCGGCCACCGCCATGCGTTCCAGCTTTTCGACCACGCGGGCCTTCTTGCGCATGCCTGCGGTGTCGATCAGACGCACCTCGCGCGCGTCGCCGGTCTTGGGATCGGTCCAGAGCCAGTCGATCGCGATCGAATCGCGGGTGATCCCTGCCTCCGGCCCGGTCAGCAGCCGGTCTTCCCCCAGGAAGCGATTGATCAGCGTCGATTTTCCGGCGTTCGGGCGGCCGACGATAGCCAGCTTCAGCGGCGCCTTGAGCAGCGCCTCCTCATCGTATTCCTGGTCTTCTTCCTCGACCGGCTGCAGCGGTTCGAGGTGCGGCAACAGGACCTCGAACAGGTCGCCCATGCCTTCGCCATGCTCTGCCGAGATCGCCACCGGATCGCCTAGGCCGAGCGAGTAGGCCTCGAGCAGACCGCCCTCGCCCGCGCGCCCTTCGGCCTTGTTGGCCAGCACGATGACCGGCACCGGAGAGGCCCGCAGCCAGTTTCCGATTTCCTCGTCCAGGGGTGTCAGTCCGGCGCGCGCGTCCACAACGAAGAGCGCAACGTCGGCAGTCGCCAGCGAAGCCTCGGTCTGCTTGCGCATGCGCCCGGGCAGGGTTTCCGCCTCGTCGTCTTCCCAACCGGCAGTATCGACGATCTGGAATTTCAGCCCGAGCAGTTCGGCATCGCCGAAGCGCCGGTCGCGCGTGACGCCGGGCTGATCGTCGACAAGCGCGAGCTTCTTGCCGACCAGACGGTTGAACAGGGTGGATTTGCCGACGTTGGGCCGGCCGATGATGATGACTTGCGGGAGCATGATGGCGACTCGCTTGGGGATTTCCGAAGGCTTTGGCAAGCACCCGGCAAACATCCGGCAAATTCTTGCCGGTCCGTTAACCCAATTTTGCAGGCAAACGATAACCGTGCCTAGGTGATCGTGCAGGCATGAAGGGTTACTGCACAGCAATCATTTTCGCTCTGAGCGCGGCCGTAATCTCTCCGGCCAGTGCCCGCAGCGCCATCGACGCGATCGTGTCCAACGACGATTCCGGCAGCGCGGGCAGCCGCCCTCTTTCATCGGGCTCGTCCGGCGCAGCGGGCAATTCCGACTACCTGGAATGCGTGCCCTTTGCGCGGCAACTTTCCGGCCTGCAGATCTATGGCGATGCCCATACCTGGTGGAATCAAGCCAAGGGCCGCTACGCCCGGGGGTTCGAACCGCGCGTCGGCGCCGTCCTGGCGATCAAGCCGCATGGCAATTCCACGCTCGGCCATGTCGCAACCGTCACGCAGATCGTCGATTCCCGCACGATCCTGGTAAGCCACGCCAACTGGTCGATCCCCGGCAAGATCGAGCGCAACGTCAGCGTGCTCGACGTCTCGCCGGAAAACGACTGGAGCGAAGTGCGCGTCTGGTACGGCCCGGCCCACAACCTGGGCGCATCGCACTGGCCGGTCGCGGGCTTCATCTACAACGCGCAGCCCGGATCGCTCCCGGACGCCGGATCGAGCCGCATTGCCTCACAGGCCGAATCTGCGCCGCCCCTGAGTGAGGGCAAGAAAAAGGGCCGCCACAGCGACCCCATCGGCGCCATCATCGCCGGAAACTACTGAGTTTACCCGAAAGGGGCCGGTCCTGTGCGGGATCGCGGGACCGGCCCCGAAACTCTGCCTAGCGAAGAGCGCCTACTTGGCGACCGGCGCGTCTTCGCCGAGATCCTCGTACCATGCTTCGACCGGGCCATTCAGCTTGATCGTCAGCGGATTGCCGCGACGGTCGAGCGTCCTGCCTGCCTGCACGCGCACCCAGCCTTCGGAAATGCAGTATTCCTCGACATTGTTGCGCACGGTGCCCTTGAAGCGGATGCCGATGCCGCGGCGCAGCTTTTCGGCATCGAAGAACTCGCTCTTCGGGTTGATGGCAATGTGATCGGGCGGCACGTCAGGGCCGGAATTGGTCTCTTCGGTCATGCTCCGCGCTTTAGTCGGCAATGGACGCTTGTCAATTCGCGCGGAGTTGTCTAGGGGCGCGCTTCCGCAACTGGAAGCGGGCGCGTAGCTCAGCGGTAGAGCACACCCTTCACACGGGTGGGGTCACAGGTTCAATCCCTGTCGCGCCCACCATCCTCTGGATGGTTTCTCGGACAGATCCCGAAATTCCGCGATTGATCGCAATCAATGCGCCGCATGCACGAACCGGCGCATGGCTCCTTCATCGAAGGAGGGAATTGCCATGTTCAAGACAAACGTCGGTACGCTGGACCGATTGGGACGTATCGTTCTGGGAATCGTCCTCATTGCCCTCGTCTTCGTCGGACCGAAGACGCCGTGGGGCTGGATCGGCCTCGTCCCGTTGATGACGGGGCTGCTGCGCACCTGCCCGCTTTATTCACTGCTGGGAATTCGCACCTGCAAGGCTGAGTGACGCAGGCCATCTCGCGCTTGCGCCGGACTCGCCGAGACGGCATAGCCCGGCGCCATGCATGATATCCGCCTGATCCGTGACAACCCGGCCGCTTTCGACGCCGGTCTCGCCCGCCGCGGGGTCGAACCCGCTTCCGCCCAGATCCTCGCGCTCGACGAGCAGCGCCGCGCGGTCGCGACGCGCATGCAGGAAGGCCAGAACCGCCGCAACGAGGCGTCCAAGGCGATCGGCAAGGCGATGGGCCAGGGCGACAAGGAAACCGCCGAGGCGCTGAAGGCCGAAGTCGCGCAGCTCAAGGAATCCCTCCCCGCGCTCGAGGCGCAGGAGAAGGAACTGAGCGCCAGGCTGCAGGACGAACTGGCGCGCCTGCCCAACATCCCGGTCGACGAGGTTCCCGATGGCGAGGACGAGACGCAGAACGTCGAAGTCGCGAAGTGGGGCACCCCGCGCGAATTCGCCTTCACGCCCAAGGAACACGCGGATCTCGGCCCGGCCCTCGGCCTCGACTTCGAGACCGGCGCCCTGCTATCGGGCGCGCGCTTCACGTTCCTGAAGGGCCAGATGGCGCGTCTGCACCGTGCCCTTGCCCAGTTCATGCTCGACACGCAGACCGCCGACAACGGCTACATGGAATGCAATGTCCCGCTGCTGGTCAAGGACGATGCAGCCTTCGGCACCGGTCAGCTTCCCAAGTTCTCCGAGGATCTGTTCCAGACAACCGATGGGCGCTGGCTGATCCCTACCGCCGAAGTCAGCCTGACCAACGCGGTGCGCGAACAGATCGTCGATGCCGAGGCCCTGCCCCTGCGCATGACCGCGCTGACCCCCTGCTTCCGTTCCGAAGCGGGGGCGGCGGGCCGCGACACGCGCGGCTTCATCCGCCAGCACCAGTTCGAGAAGGTCGAACTCGTCACCGTCTGCAAGCCGGAAGAGAGCGAGGCAGAGCACGAGCGCATGGTCGCGGCGGCCGAAGGCATCCTGCAGGCGCTGGAGCTTCCCTATCGCAAGGTCCTGCTCTGCGCCGGCGACATGGGCGCCACCGCGCGCAAGGCCTTCGACCTCGAAGTCTGGCTACCCGGGCAGAGCGCCTACCGCGAGATCAGCTCGATCTCCAACTGTGGCGACTTCCAGGCGCGGCGCATGAACGCACGCTACAAGCCCGAAGGCTCCAAGAAGACCGAGTTCCTGCACACGCTGAACGGCTCGGGCCTTGCGGTCGGCCGCACTCTCGTGGCCGTACTGGAGAACTACCAGCAGGAAGACGGTTCGGTCGTGGTGCCCGAAAGGCTCAAGCCCTGGATGGGCGGGATCGAGAAGCTGGAACCGCTCGCCTGAACGACGCGCCGGCGGGCAATCGCCGGCAAACAGCCCGACAATCGGCTCCGCAGGCAATTCGGGGCCACGAAGGAATTTGATCGATGCGCATTCTTCTCACCAACGACGACGGCATCAACGCGCCGGGCCTCTACGTTCTCGAGAAGATCGCGGCGCAGCTCTCGGACGACATCTGGATCTGTGCGCCGAGCGAGGAGCAATCGGGCGCCGGTCACTCGTTGACGCTGACGCGCCCGGTGCGCCTGCGCGAACACGCGCCGCGGCGCTTCTCGGTCTCGGGAACGCCGACCGATTCAGTGACGATGGCGCTGCGCAAGGTGCTGCCCGGCGCGCCCGACCTGATCCTGTCGGGCGTGAACCGCGGCGCGAACCTGGGCGATGACATCACCTATTCGGGTACGGTCTCGGCCGCCATGGAGGGCGCGCTGGCCGGCATACCCTCGATCGCGCTGAGCCAGGTCTATTCCAAGGAAGGCGTGGGCAACAACGTCGACTTCTCCGCTGCCGAGGCATGGGGCGCCAAGGCGCTGCGGCCGCTGATCGACGCCCCCTTCGCACCGCGCACGCTGATCAACGTCAACTTTCCGGCGCTACCTGCAGACAAGGTTAACGGCATCCGCGTCGTGAGGCAGGGATTCCATGACTACGCCCGCGGATCGGTTGTAGAAGGCATTGATCCTAGAGGTTTTCCTTATTTCTGGTTTGGTTTACACGGTATTGAGCATACCCCCGGTCACAACACCGACCTGGAAGCCATCGCGGAAGGATTTGTCTCGGTGACGCCATTGCAGCTCGACCTGACGCACGATGCGTCAATGTCCAACCTGATGGATCGCTACAAGGCATGAAGCCGCCTCTCCTGCTTGCCGCCGCAGCCGTGCTGCCGGGACTGGTGCCAACGCCCTCCCACGCTAGCGCCGCCAATGCCGCTCAGGAAACCGTCCATGTGGTGGAGCCGGGCGAAACCCTGAACGGGATCGCCAACCGGGCCGGCGTGGATGCAGCCGCCATTGTCCGGGCGAATAACCTGGAAGCGCCGTTCATCGTTCGCGCCGGTCAGGAACTGGAGATCCCGCGCGGCGGCGCAGGCGTCAGTGCAGGCACAGGCGTCAGCACACGCAGCGGCACCTACGAGGTCACCTTCGGCGAAACCCTGTTCGGCGTTGCCTATCGCACCGGCACATCTGCCAGCGCGATAGCCAGCGCCAACGGTCTCGAGCCGCCTTATGTGCTGCGTATCGGCCAGAAGCTGACCATTCCCGGCAAGTCGCAGGACGCCGCTGCCGTCAGGACCGCATCGCGGGTGATCCCCGCGCGCGGCGATACGGCCTCAGCAACCGCTCCCGAGGAAGAGACAGTCCATCTCGTCACTCCCGGGGAGACGCTCGGCGGGATAGCCCAGCGCGCCAAGGTCGCCCGTATCCTGATCGCCGAAGCCAATGGGCTGGAGCCGCCCTACGTGGTCAAGGTCGGCCAGAAGCTGCAGATCCCGCGAACCCGGCGCCACACCGTGCAGACTGGCGATACCGGCTTTGCGATTTCCTACAAGTACGCGGTTCCCTGGGACCAGATCGCCACCGCCAACGGCCTCGATCCGGACGCACCGGTCAAACCGGGGCAGAACCTGCTGATCCCGACCCTGCTCAATCCGCAGAAAGGCGCGGTCCCGCAACCAGCCACACCGGCGGCCGCGACCCCCGCCACGCCTGCAGCGAGCAAGTCGCGCTTCCTCTGGCCGGTCTCCGGACCGATCCGGCGCGATTTCAGCAGCGGCGCGAACTACCACGACGGCCTCGACATTACGGCGGCCAAGGGCACCATGGTGCGGGCAGCGGCAGCGGGCACGGTGAAGTTCGCGGGCAAGGAGAAAGAGCAGTTCGGCAATCTCGTCGTGATCGACCACGGCGATGGCTGGTTCACCGCCTACGGCTTCCTCAGCCGCATCACGGTGAAGGACGGCGCCAGGGTCGCCGCGGGCGAGCGAATCGGCCTCGTGGGGGACACCGGTTTAGCCAAGGGCGACGAGCTGCACTTCGAAGTACGCCGCGACGGCAAGCCGGTAGACCCGCTGGACGAACTGCCCAAGTCACCCTAAGCCTCGGTTATGTCGAAGAAGCGGCCCAACCCGGCACTGTTCAAGCCGCTGCGTCGCGCTATCGGCGTCCCGGTCTGGGCCGATGTCGCCATTCGCCTCGGCCTTGCACTCGGGCTGATCTTCCTTGTCGTCATGGTCCACTGGCTGGACCGCGATGGCCTGAAGGATACGCACGACGGCACGGTCAGCTTCCTCGACGTCGTCTATTTCACGATGATCTCGATCACCACGACCGGCTTTGGCGACATTGCCCCGGTCAGCGACAAGTCGCGCCTGATCGAAGCGGTCATCGTCACGCCGATCCGCCTGGCAGTGATCTACATCTTCGTCGGCACGGCCTATAATTTCATCATCAAGCGCAGCTGGGAGACTTGGCGCATGAAGCGCATCCAGGAACGGCTCGAAGACCACATCGTCGTACTCGGCTACGGCGTCAGCGGGTCCGAAGCAGTGCAGGAGCTGATCGCGCGCGGCACCGATCCCTCGTGCATCGTCGTGATCGACCCCAGTTCGGCAAGGCTGGCGCTGGCGGAAAGCGCGGGCTGCAACGTCATGGAGGGCGACGCCACCCGCGACGAGACGCTGGAGGCCGTGCGCATCGGCAAGGCCCGCTCGATCCTCGTGTCGGCAGGCCGCGACGATACCACGATCCTGATCATCCTGACCGCCCGCCACGTCGCCCCCAAGGTGCCGATCACGGCGGTGGTTCGCGCCGATGACAACGAGCTGCTTGCCCGCCAGGCTGGTGCCGACAACGTGATCAACCCGGTGCGCTTCACCGGCCTGCTGCTTGCCGGCTCGGCGGAAGGCCAGCATATCTCGGAATACCTGTCGGACCTTGCCTCGGTCACGGGCCGCGTCCAGCTTGTCGAACGCAAGGTCAAGCCTGACGAGATCGGCAAGCCGCTGGAAAAGATCGCGACCGGCAAGGGACTGCGGATCTACCGCGGATCGCGCGTGATCGGTTTCTGGGAACCGGACGCCCACGTGCTGGAAGCGGACGACCTGATCGTCGAGATTTCCTACGCCAGTTGCGACCCGGCCTGAAGGCGCCGGATCAACCCAGCACCCAGAACACCAGGCCCATGGCAAGGTAGGCCACGAGCCAGAACGCGCAATCGATCACCCGGCGCATCGGCTCGGTGCGATTGCGCAATTCGACCAGCCATACTGCGGGAATGACGAAGGCAATGGCGATCCCGCCGGTCTGCATGAAGTATAGCCAGGGTTTCGCCTGCAGCGTTTCAGCGCCGATGCGGGCAAAGTTGTGCCCGAACATCGCCGCGCTCACCAGCATCAGCACGCCGACGAGGATGTAGTTGCTGCGCGTTTCCGTCTTGGCGGGAATCAGTTGGCCGCTTTTGCGGGTAAAGGTACCGAACCACGCAATGCTGATGCCAAGGGCCAGTGCCGCGGCGATCACCACCGCCACCCAGTTTACCGGACCCATGACGTAACTCCTTCCCGTTTACGGCCATATCCCATTGAAAAAGCCGTGTTAGCGCCAGTCTCGCAGCCTTCGGTAACGGGTGCAAGGGCGCGATTGCGCAGCATGTCAAAAGCCGCACGTCATTCAATTCGTGACTCATCGGCTCAATCGGCGTATCGGGCGCGCCATCCCATGGCCATAGAACTCCCCTCCCCGCCGAAGGTCGGCATGGTCAGCCTTGGCTGCCCCAAGGCGCTTGTCGACTCCGAACGTATCCTCACCCGCCTGCGTGCAGACGGCTACACGATGAGCCCGGACTACGCCGGCGCCGACGTCGTGCTGGTCAACACCTGCGGCTTCCTCGATTCCGCTAAGGAAGAGAGCCTGGCAGCGATCGGTGAAGCCATTGCCGAGAACGGCCGTGTCATCGTGACAGGCTGCATGGGCAATGAAGCCGAGACGATCCGCGCCCGCTTCCCGGACGTGCTCGCCGTGACCGGTGCGCACCAGTACGAAGCCGTCGTCGAAGCCGTTCACGAAGCCGCGCCGCCGGATCTCAGCCCCTACCTCGACCTGATCCCGCAGGCTTACGACGAGGCCGGGGTCAAGCTGACGCCGCGCCACTACAGCTATCTGAAGATTTCGGAAGGCTGCAACCACGCTTGCGCGTTCTGCATCATCCCGCAGCTGCGCGGAAAGCTCGCCAGTCGCCGCATCGACGCAGTGCTGCGCGAAGCGGAAAAGCTGGTTCAGGCCGGCACCCGCGAACTGCTGGTGATCAGCCAGGATACGTCGGCCTATGGCGTCGATGTGCGCCACGAGGAGCGTTCGTGGAAGGACCATGCAGTCCGGACCCACATGACCGACCTCGCCCGCGAACTGGGCCAGCTCAAGGACGCACAGGGCCGCGCGCCGTGGGTGCGCCTGCACTACGTCTATCCCTATCCGCATGTCGACGCGGTGATCCCGCTGATGGCGGAAGGGTTGCTGACGCCCTACCTCGACATTCCCTTCCAGCACGCAGCGCCTTCGGTGCTCAAGGCGATGAAGCGTCCGGCCAATGAAGCCAAGGTGCTCGAACGCCTGCGCTCCTGGCGTGAAATCTGCCCGGACATCGCGATCCGTTCCAGCTTCGTCGTCGGCTTCCCCGGCGAGACGGAAGCCGATTTCGAGTATCTGCTCGACTGGCTCGAGGAAGCGCAGCTCGACCGCGTCGGCGCCTTCCGTTTCGAACCGGTTGCAGGCGCTGCAGCCAACGACTTGCCCGGCGCCGTGCCCGAAGAGGTCAAGGAAGAGCGCTACGCCCGAATCATGGAAAAGACCGCGGCGATCAGCGCGGCCAAGCTTCAGTCCAAAATCGGTCGAATCCTGCCCGTCATCATCGACGAAATCGGTGAACCGGATGAAGATGGCGACATTGGCGCAACCGGACGCTCGCAGGCCGATGCCCCGGAAATCGACGGCAATGTCTTCCTTCGCAATGTAGGGAATGACCTGCAAGTCGGTGATATCGTTGACGTTCTCGTCGAAGACGCAGATGAGCACGACTTGTTCGGAGCACGCAGCGACAGCTGAGGCCTATCGTCAGCACGATACCTGTGTTGCAAAATACGCAATACTAAGGAAGGTTTTCGCATTTGCGGCATGGCCCGATCACGAGCATATAGGGAGGGCCTTTCAGGCATCCTCTCCCAAAAAACTTCCAAGGGCTGGTCTTCGGACCGGCCCATTTTTTTTGGCCGCTTTCCATGCGCTTGCGCCTCAGCGAGATCATGCGCCGAGAGTCATGGTTGCAAAATGTGCAGCACCGGAAAATCTTTTCGCATTTGCGGCGAATCGGCTCCGACGGCATATGGAACAGGCCTTTCAGGCATCCTCTCCCAAAAAACTTTCATGGGCCGGTCTTCGGATCGGCCCTTTTTTTGTCCGATTCGGGCTTTTCCCGTGATTCGAGGCATCACGGCGGTATGAGGATGTGGTGAGCACCGAAAGCGACCCCCTCGACATCCTCATCGTCGGTGCCGGCATTTCCGGGATCGGCATGGCTGCACACCTGCGGCGCAACCTGCCTGGCAAGCGCATGGCCATCCTCGACAGGCGCAAGGATTTCGGCGGAACCTGGGACCTGTTCCGCTATCCCGGCATACGCTCGGACAGCGACATGTACACGTTGGGTTTCGCTTTCGCGCCCTGGTCGGGAGATAGGTCGGTGGCGCGCGGGGAGGAAATCCTGTCCTATCTGGGCAAAGTGGCAGCCCAGCACGACCTCAACCGCCACATGCATTTCTCGCACCAAGTCACCCACGCCGACTGGGACAGCGACCACGCGCTCTGGCGCGTGCACGCTAAGACGGGCCAGGGCTCCGCCGATTTCATGACGCGGTTCCTGATCCTCGGCTCAGGGTACTACGACTACGACATGCCCCACGATCCGCAGATCGATGGCCTGAAGGACTTTGCAGGACCGGTCCTGCATCCGCAATTCTGGCCGCAAGGCTTCGATCCTGCAGGAAAGCGCATTGCCGTGATCGGTTCGGGCGCGACTGCGGTAACGCTGGTTCCCGCCCTTGCCGATGCCGGCGCCCGCGTGACGATGGTCCAGCGCACGCCAAGCTGGTTCCTCGCCCAGCCTGCCCGCGACCTGTTTGCGAACGCCGCCGAAAAAGTCCTGCCGCGCCGCTGGGCTTACGGCCTTACCCGGCTGCGCAACAATGCCCTGCAATACTGGTTCTTCAACAAGTCGCGCCGCGAACCCGAGCAGGTGGGCGCCTGGCTCAAGCAACGCATCCGCGATCAGCTGGCCGAGCACTATGATGAAAGGGCCTTTTCCCCGCCCTATGGCCCCTGGATGCAGCGCATGTGCTTCGTGCCTGACGGGGATTTCTTCAAGGCGATCCGCGAAGGCCACGCCGCTCTCGCCACTGGCGCTATCCGGCGCGTCGCGGGCGATGCCATAGAGCTGGAAGGCGGGGAACGGGTCGAAGCCGATGCCATTGTCACGGCAACCGGCCTGCGACTGGCTACCCTGGGCAAGATCGCGGTTACCCTCGACGGCAAACCCGTGAACTTCGGAGAGCATTGGTACTATCGCAATTGCATGTTTTCGAACGTGCCCAATCTCGCCGCCGTTTTCGGTTATCTAAATGCGTCATGGACGAACAGGGTCGACATGGTGGGCGAATGGCTCTGCCGGCTCCTTGGCCAGATGGATGCCTGGAGAGCCGACACGGCCGTGCCGTTCCTGCCTGCAAACCATGACCTCGAAGCGGACGATCCGTTGGCCGGCTATTCCTCCGGCTATCTCCAGCGAGGCCGCCACCTTGTTCCCAAGAGCGCAAAGTCCGGCCCGTGGCGGCTCAGCCACGACCTCATGCGCGACCGCCGCGAATTGCGGGAATTGCCGATCGATGACGGGCACTTGCAGTTCAGTCGCGCAGGTCGGCATTTATAGCTCACCCCGGCTAGCGGTGCGCGCGCATTTGTCCTAGCCATGCGGCCATGGCCGAATCCTCGCGAATCTACACCGCCGCCCTCGTCGTCATCGGCGACGAGATTCTCTCCGGACGCACCCACGACAAGAACATCGCCCAGGTGGCGAGCTGGCTGCAGATCCAGGGGATCCGCCTCGCCGAAGTGCGCGTGGTGGCGGATGACACGCCGGCCATCGTCGAGGCGGTCAACACCCTGCGGGCCCGCAACGACTATCTCTTCACCACCGGTGGCATCGGCCCGACGCATGACGACATCACTGTCGATGCGATCTCCGAGGCTCTCGGCGTTGACGTGATCGTCCACCCGGAGGCCCGCGCGATCCTCGAGAAATACTACGAGACGCGCGGCGGCCTGACCGATGCGCGCCTGCGCATGGCCCGCACGCCCGACGGGGCCGACCTGATCCCCAATCGCTACACCGGCGCCCCCGGCATTCGGCACGGCAACATCTTCATCATGGCCGGCGTGCCCAGCATCACAGCCGGCATGCTCGATGCCCTTTCCGGCCAGCTCGAAGGCGGCGCGCCACTGCTATCGGAAACGATCGGCTGCTGGGTCGGCGAAAGCGACGTCGCGGACCTGCTGCGCGAAACGGAGAAGACGTTCGAGACCTGCCAGATCGGCTCCTACCCGTTCTGGCGCGAAGGCCGCACCGGCGCCAATTTCGTTATCCGGTCGATCAGCGCCGATGACCTGGCGGCCTGTACCCGCGCACTCATCCGGGGCCTGGAAGCCATGGACCGCCCCGCCGTTGCCGGTGGAATCTAGGGCCGCCATAGCGGCCCTGCTGGTCTCGCTTCTCCTCGACGGCTGCGCCGACACCTCACTTGATCGATTCGAGCGGACGCTGGCTGCGCGGGACAGCGCAACCCTGGCACTGAAGGACTGGTGCACGGCAAAGGGAATCGGCGATCCTGCGCACATCAGTGCAAACCCGGTCCGCAATGATGATGCGCCCCTGCCTTCGGACGCACTCGATCTGCTGCGCGTGGATGACGCGGCGAATCTGAATTACCGCCATGTCCGGCTCGACTGCGGCGGGGTAACGCTTTCGCAGGCACACAACTGGTTCGTGCCGGCGAGACTGACGCCGCAAATGAATACGGCCCTGCACCAGACCGACACGCCCTTCGGCAAGGTTGTCGCCCCGCTTCGCTTCACCCGCCAGCGTCTCGCCGCATTGCGCGGCCGGGCGGAAGGTTGCCCGCAAGGGACGATCCTGTCCCACCGCGCCATCCTTTACCTGCCTGACGGCAGCCCCATCAGTCTCGTCGTCGAATGTTATCAGGCCGCTGCGCTGGACATTCCGACCGACGCAGGTCGCAGGTAAACGAAGCGGAAGTCCCCTCGCTCAACGTCTGCGAGGGTGTGCTGAGAAAAATGCAAGAGCCCGTCCAGGCCATGCTGAAAGACGCGCGTTCCACCTTCGCGCGCCAGCACGCTCTGGTCTTCCCATCCGTCAAGGAACAACTGACTGTTCGCCTTCAGCCAATCGACCAGTTGCTGCACGCGTGGGTCGCCGACCGACTTCGCAAAATCCCGGCGAAACTCCGCAAGAATGCGCCGCGCGCGCATGTCATGATCGGGCAGGAGATCGCGCGCCGCCGGGTGGGTGAAGACATAGACGAGGAGGTTTGGGGCCACGTCACCTTCGTCGAAAAGCCCGGTAAAGAGGCGCCGCGCTGCGCCATTGGCCGCGCAGACGGTCCAGGCAGGGTCTAACGCATAGGCAGGCCAAGGCAGGGCATCCACGAGATGAGCCAGTGCATCGGGGGCGGAGGACATCGCCTGCGCCGACGGTGGCCGCGACGGATCGTGGCGCTGGGCCAGTTCGAACAGATAGCTGCGCTCGGCCGCCGACAGATTCAGCCCACCGGCGAGGCGCGACAGTGTCTCTGCCGAAGGCCTGACGTCCCGGCCCTGCTCGATCCACGCGATCCAGGTCGTACCGATGGCAGCGCGCGCTGCAAGTTCCTCGCGCCTCAAACCCGGGGTACGGCGGCGGCGACCATGACCTTCAGGAGCAAGGCTTTGCCTTCTGGCACGGACGAAGGCTCCGAGCAGCGCGCGTTGGTCAGAGGATGGCATGATGCTATTTATAACAGGATAATGATGTCCATTGTAACAGGCTAATGAAGCGATGAAGGCGGTCTGACAAGGAGACTTTCCATGCCAACCGACCATTTCGACCTGATCGACCGCCAATTTGGCTTAAATGCGCAATCATACGTCACCAGTATGGTTCACGCTCAGGGCAAGGACCTCGCTCGAATTGCCGCAATCGCCCAGACTTACAGGCCCACTCGCGCGCTGGACCTGGGGGCGGGAGGCGGCCATGTGAGTTACGCCGTTGCACCCCACGCGCGGGAAGTCGTCGCCTGCGACCTGTCCGCGCAAATGATCGAGCAGATCACCCGCGAGGCGGAGCAACGGAACCTGCCAACGATCCGTACGCAAGTGGCAGCGGCCGAAGACCTGCCCTTCGCCGATGACTCATTCGATTTTCTGGCCTGCCGCTTTTCAACCCATCATTGGCACGACGCCGTGCAGGGCATTCGCGAAGCCCGGCGCGTCCTTTCCCCGGGCGCGGCAGCGGTTTTCAGTGATGTCGTCGCCCCTGCCCTGCCCCTCGCCGACACCTTCCTGCAAGCCGTGGAACTGCTTCGCGACCTGTCGCACGTGCGCGACTACACGGCCCTGCAGTGGACTGCGATGCTGGAAGGCGCCGGATTTCGGGTCCGCACCGTGACGACGGGGCGCTTGCGGATGGACTTTGCCGACTGGACGGGCCGCATGCGCACGCCCCCGCAGCGATGCGCCGCGATCCGCACCCTGCAGGCCGCTGCCTGCCGCGAAGTTGCGCAGCACTTCAAGATCGAGGCGGACGGCTCGTTCACCATCGACACCTTGCTGATCGAAGCGGACTGAGGCCGGAAGGCTTCAGGCAAAGAAAAGGGCCGGCAAGGTTTCCCTCGCCGGCCCGTTCCTAACCGTTTGTCCGGTCCTGAAGGAATCAGGCGCCGGCAACCTCGGTCGTGTCGATCTTGAGGCCGGGGCCCATCGACGAGGACAGCGAGATCTTGCGAACGTACTTGCCCTTGGCGCCCGAGGGCTTGGCCTTGACGATCGCGTCGACGAACGCGTCGAAGTTCTTCTGCAGGTCGGCGTCCGAGAACGACATCTTGCCGATGCCGGCGTGGATGATGCCCTGCTTCTCGACGCGGAACTCGATCTGGCCGCCCTTGGCGTCCTTCACGGCCTGCTCCACGTTCGGGGTGACGGTGCCCAGCTTCGGGTTCGGCATCAGGCCCTTGGGGCCCAGCAGCTTACCCAGACGACCGACGACGCCCATCATGTCCGGGGTGGCAATGACGCGGTCGTAGTCGAGGTTGCCGGCCTGCATGTCTTCCATGAGGTCCTCGGCACCCACCTTGTCGGCGCCGGCAGCCAGAGCGGCCTCGGCCTTGTCGCCCTTGGCGAACACGGCGACCTTGACGGTCTTGCCGGTACCGGCCGGGAGCGAAACCATGCCACGGACCATCTGGTCGGCGTGGCGCGGGTCGACGCCCAGGTTCATCGCGACTTCGACGGTCTCGTCGAACTTGGTGGTCTTGAGTTCGCGCAGCAGCGTCAGAGCCTCACCGACGGGGTAGTGCTTCTGGTTGTCGCCCAGCTTTTCGGTGAGCGTCTTCTGCTTCTTGTTCAGCTTTGCCATGGAATCAGCCCTCCACCACTTCGAGGCCCATCGCGCGGGCCGAGCCTTCGATGATGCGGGTAGCCGCTTCGATATCGTTGGCGTTGAGGTCCTTCATCTTGATCTCGGCGATCTCGGACAGCTTCGAGCGCGCGATCTTTCCGGCCGAAACCTTGCCGGGCTCCTTCGAGCCGGACTTGAGGTTGGCGGCCTTCTTGATGAGGAAGGTGGCAGGCGGGGTCTTCGTGACGAACGTGAAGCTGCGATCCGCATAGACCGTGATGATGGTCGGGATCGGCATGCCCTTTTCCATCTCCTGCGTGGCGGCATTGAACGCCTTGCAGAATTCCATGATGTTCACGCCGCGCTGACCCAGGGCAGGGCCGATCGGCGGAGAGGGATTTGCGGCGCCGGCAGGCACCTGCAGCTTGATGTAACCTTCGATCTTCTTGGCCATGAGGCCGCTCCTTTCACACTTTCGCGCCAGACCCCGCGCAAATCCGCGAGATCGGGCACTCATGTTTAGCGGTATGACGGATGCGCCAAGCATCCTCCCGCCGGGAATCGCACCGGCAAGGCCGATCCGAAGGGCGCGCCCCTAAACGATATCGGGAGAAAAGGAAAGCATCAGTTGCATGGTCCGACGGCGCTCGCCGGACCGCCCGATCAGACAGGACTGGCCATACCTGCGCCGATGTTCCGCCTGCGGCGCAGCCAAGCGAGCCGGATCGCGCGGCGGCTCGGCTGCTCGACCATGCGATAGCACAGGTCCGCGAGGATGAGGACCGTGCCTGCAAATGCGGCGATCACGACGAGTTGCGTCGTTCCTTTTCCAGGCAATTCACCGAGCCGTGACTGGAACAGTTGCAGGACCGGCATGTGGATCAGATAGATCCCGTAGCTGCGGTCTCCCAACCACTGCATGGGTGCACTGCCCATGAAAGGCGCGCGCAAGCTCAGCAGCAGGACGGCGGGCCAGGCATAAAGCGTAAGCGGCAGCAGCGAACTGCGCGCACCCATGTCGAGAGCAAGCCCGAAGGCCAGCATGCAGACCAGCAATGCGCCGGAAGTCTGCGACAGTCGCGCGCGGCAATGCCACATGACTTGCCCAAGAAAGAAGCCGAGGAGCCCGCGCGGCAGACCGTCACCGACCCACGGACCGCCAGCCCGCCCCTGCAGCACGAAATGCGCGAGGGCTCCTACGATAGCAAACGCCGTCACCAGTCGTAATGTCCTGCGGCCACCCGCCGCGCCCAGGGCGAAGAGCACGTAGCAAATCACCTCAACCGAAATCGACCAACTCGGCCCGTTGAAAGTATGGGCAACGGGCTGAACGAAAGCCTGCAGCATCATCAGATGCGCCCCGAAGGCGATTGCGGTATTGCCCGGCGCCGTGAAGAACAGGGCAGCGCAGACCAGCAGCGTCAGCAGATGCAGGGGATAGAGCCGGGCAAAGCGTGCGACGGCGAAATCCAGCAACCCGCCGCGGGTCAGGGGTTGACCGCCCTCTTCCGCGTTCTCTCCCAGATAGACATGCGCGAAGATATAGCCGGAAATGAGGAAGAACAGATCGACGAGAGTCCAGCCCCAGTCGTGAAACCAGTCATAGAGACGCGGCTCGTTTCCATGCATCCCCGGGAGGAACAGCTGCTGCGCGTGGTAGAGAAATGCGACACCGCAGGCGGCCAGCCCGCGCAATCCGTCGAGACGTATCAGCCTCCCGACATCGCGCCCTGGCCCATCTGCCGCCCGATCCATTTCAACTCCTCATTGACTGGCGGCTCTTAGCCCCTGCTCGGTAACGCCCGGGTTAAGCCGACATCGCGCATATCGATGCGGCCGCGCACAAGTCGCCGGGTCGGCACCTCGGCAAGCAGATAGAGAAGTTCGGACGCGATCAGGACGGCCAGCCCGTAAAGCAGGGTCGCGCCGAGCATGAACCAGCCGCTGCCTTCCTGCCTGCCGATGATCCGCACGATCAAATCGAGCAGGGGCACATGGACCAGAAAAATCGCGTAGCTGCGATCGCCCAGCCAGAGCAGGACGCGGCTTTCCAGCAGCGGAATGCGCAGGGCCAGCAGCAGCAGGGACGGCCAGGCAAGGAGACTGAGCGGCAGGAGCGGGCTGACGTTGCCCATATCCAGCGCAATCGCGAGCACGAAGATGACCGAAAGCACGAGCGGGGAGGACTTGCGAAGCTCAACCCGTCGCCGCCACAGGATCTGGCCGATGAAGAAGCCAAGAATGCCGCGCATCAGCAGGTCCTGGTTCCACGGCCCTCCCGGCAGACCGAAAGCGAGGACGAAGACCGTACCTACGAAAATGGCAGCGACCGAAAACTTGAGCAGCGTCGGTCGTCCGGCATGAAGCGCCAGCCCGAAGAAGCCGCAGCAGATCGCCTCGACCGATAGGAGCCACGCGGCAGGGTTGAAGGACTGCACTGCCGGCTGCACCAGTCCCTGCAACATAAGCAGGTGGGTCAACAGCGCGGCCTCGCCATTCTGCGGAGCGCCCCAATAGAGCGCGGCGCACAATATCAGCAGTAAGAGATGCAGGGGATAGAGCCGCGCCACGCGGCCGAAGGTGAACGACACCAGTTCATCGCGACTGCCGAGCCCTCGCCCCCCGACGTAGATGTGCGCGAAGATGAAGCCGGAGATGACGAAGAACAGGTCGACGATGCTCCAGCCCCAGGCATGAAGCCAGCCGATCACCGGTCCCGCATGGTCGAACGAGCCTGCCGCGAAGAGAGCCTGCGCCTGGTAGCCAAGGACAATGACCAGAACGGCAATGCCGCGAAGGCCGTCGAGTTGCCCCAATCGGACCACGCCCCCTCCAAACGCGTCGTGCGTTTGTCGCATCTTCGATTCCCCCGAATGTTCCGAACAGGGTAGCGATCGATTAGTTAATATCGCGCTAAGCGATATATAAATCTATGATAAATGTAGAATTTTTCTGTCATTGCCTGCGTTATTCAATGCAAAGAGGGCAATTGCGGATCATTGCATACCGAGATATATAGCATGGTATGAAAAGTGATGATGCCAAGGCTGAAGACTTGATTGCCGAGCTTGGGTTCCTGTGTCTGGGAAGCCGATTTCGCCGACTTGGCGAACGTTTGCAGACAGGCGTGTCCGAACTGGCAGGGCTGGAAGGCATCACCCTGCAACCCGCCCAGTTTCCCATCATTGTCGCCCTGGAACACGGACCGATGACTGTCGGCGCGCTGGCCCGGCGCCTTGACCTGAGCCAGCCCGGCATCACCCGCGGCATCGGCAAGCTGCTGGCCGAGGGGCTGATCGAGCCGGTATTGAACGATGGCGACCAGCGCCTGCGTGCCTTTGCCCTGAGCGAAGCCGGGCGCACACTTCTCTCCCGCGTTCAGCTCCATGTATTCCCGCTTGTGCAGCGCGCCGTGGCCGACTTGTGCGAAGGCCCTCCGGACGACCTGCTGGGCCACCTCGCTCGCCTCGACCAAGCCCTGGAAAGGAGCCCGTTCGAACAGCGCCTGCGCGCCATGCGCAATCAAGGGATCGGAGCATGAGCGAGCATGTCCTCGACCGTCTCATCTGGAATGCCCTGACCGGCGAGCAGGCAGGATATGCCATCGGATCGGGCAAGGCCCGGCGCTACCGTCCGGACATCGGTCCGCTCGCGGCAACGCAGGACCGTTCGCCAGAAAGCCAGGCGGATCTTTCCGCTCTCATCCGGAAGCACGGCGCCCTATTCATCGTCGAAATGGAACAAGAGGCCGGGCAAGCGATGGAGCCCGAAGGAACGCGCGTGACCAAGCGCCGCCAGGGAATCCAGCTCGTCTTAACGGGGAACCGCCCTGCCCTCGACGATACCGCCATGGTAAAGCTGACCCGCAGCCACTACCCGCAGATGCTGGCATTGGCACGGCTGACCGAACCCGGCCCGTTTGCAGACAGTACCGCAGACCTCGGACAGTTCTGGGGAATATTCGAAGACGGCAGGCTCGTCGCCATGGCCGGGCAACGCATGCGGGTTCCCGGCTTCGTCGAAGTCAGCGGCGTCTGCGCCCTGCCTCAAGTGCGCGGCCGCGGCATTGCCTCGCGGCTGATGCGCAAGGTTATCGCCGATATCCTGGAAGAAGACCGCGTGCCGTTCCTGCACAGCTATGCGGACAATGAAAGCGCGCTGGCGCTTTATGGGCACCTCGGCTTTGCCGAACGCGCCCGCGTCTGGATGACGCTGTATGACGCCGCACCCTGACAGGCGCGGCGCCGGAACAGATTACTTGCTGAGTTCGACGTGCTCGAAGTCGAGCTCGACCGGCGTGGCGCGGCCGAAGATCGACACCGAAACCTTGACGCGGTTCTTGTCGAAATCGAGTTCTTCGACGATACCGTTGAAGCTGGCAAACGGACCGTCGAGGACCTTCACCGAATCGCCGATCTCGTAATCGATGTTGATCTGCTTGCGCGGCTCTGCAGCAGCGGCCTCGGCGGCACCGAAGTAGCGCGCGGCCTCGCTCTCGCTGATTGCCTGCGGCTTGCCGCTGGATCCCAGGAAGCCGGTGACCTTCGGGGTGTTCTTCACGAGGTGATAGACGTCATCGTTGAGCGTCAGCTTGGCGAGGACGTAGCCGGGCATGGTCTTGCGCTCGACCTGCACCTTCTTGCCACGCTTCACTTCGGTGACGTTCTCGTGCGGGACCTGCACTTCCTCGACGAGCTGCGACAGCCCCATCCGCTCCGCCTCGGCCAGGATCGCTTCCTTAACCTTGTTCTCGAAGCCGGAGTAGGCGTGGATGATATACCAACGGGCCATGGTTCTCTCTTCTTCCGGTTTTCAGGCGATCACAGCAGCGACAGAAGCGAGCTGACGACCCAGCCGAACAGCGCGTCGATTCCAAGAAAGAACGTGGCGAGCAGCACCGTCATGATGCCGACGAAGATCGCCGTCGTCACAGTTTCCTGGCGCGAGGGCCAGTGAATCTTGGAGGCTTCTGCGCGCACCTGCCGGATGAATTCGCCGGGAGTGGTCTTGGCCATGTCAGTTGCTCTCGTGTCTCTTGCCTGATGCCTGAGAAAAAACTCTCATCTCTTCCGGCTAGGGGACATCGCCGCCCCGGCCGGGGCCGGGAGGGGCAAATGTTATCCGCTTGTCGGAAGGAAGATGCGACTTAGCTTCCGTCCACCGGATTTGCAAGGTCTGCCGGTATGGCAAGTCGTGCAAGGAACGAGTTGGACGTGCTGTAGAGGATCCGGGCCCCGTCCGGCAGCGCCACCGGCTTAGCCCTGCCGATGTACCACAGGTACTCGGCATGGAGCGCGGGACGGAACTTGCGCAGGTCTATCCGCTGGTTCGAGGAGTAGAGGATGCGCTGCGTCGGATCGGCAAAGCGGAAAGCGGTCTCGCGCATTGTCAGCATGTGCACGTCGGGCAAGGCGAAGTTGGAATTTTCCATCGCGCTGCGCCGGACGACGGCATAGCTGCCGAAATGCTCGAAGGGACCGAACAGCCACTGGCTGCGCGGGATCGCCACGGCCGTCGCCACTTTCGCGCCCTCGGGCATGTAGTCGAGCGCGGCGATCATCTGGCGCGCCGTCTGCGCGTCCTGGTACCAGACCACCGACGTGATCGCGAGGCGGCTCGTGAACAGGAGGCCTGAAAGCGCCAGTCCCCAGCGCGGCGCAGGCCAGTTGATGGCAAGGCACGCGACGAGCAGCGCCGTCGTGCTAAGGCGATAGTCGGCATAGTCGCCGCCGAAGATCTGCCGCGGCACCACCAGCGTCAGGCCGAAGAGGATAAGCGCCGCCCAACCCATGCGCCCGTCGATCCGGCGGGTAACGAAGGCCACGAACAGGACCAGCGCCAGCACGGCCACGCTGGTCACGTCCAGCAGGTAGTCGTAGCTGCGCATCGCCTTGTAGAGGATGCCCCATTTGTAATCGAGCACACCGCCGCCGTAGGACACCTTGGAATTGGCGCCCATGCCAAGGAGCATCGGGACAAGCGGGAAGATCAGCGGCCAGGGCTTCAGGAACGGGCGCCAGTCCAGCCAACCGCGCCGCTTGGTCCATTCATAGCCGAAGACCATGACGCCCAGCACGCCCCAACCCGAAACATGGCAGAGCCACACGACGAAGCCCACCGGGATGAACAGCAGGCGCCGCGTCCAGGGACGCTCGTCAAGCTGCGCCCAGACCGCAAACGCGAACAGCGCAAGCGCGACCGAGAGCGAGTAGTTGAGGAACCCCATCAAGAGCGAGGGCGACCAGATCGTCGCGAAGGCCAGGATGGCGCCTACGCCGACGCGGCGGCGAAGCGTCCAACTGACCGAAATGATCGAAAGCCCGGTGAGAATCGGGATCAGCGCGACGATGATGCGACCCGCCAGTTCGATCCCGAACAGCGGCGCCATCGGCACCATCAGCAGTTCCACACCGAGGTTGCCGGTCCATTCCCACTTGAACTGGAAATACTTGGTCAGGAACGGGTCGCGCCCGTGATCGACCATGATCTGGTAGCCGGCGAGATGCGAAGGATAGTCGGTCATCTGCGGCGTCCACGCCAGCAGGGCCGGCAGGGCTGCAAGGAATGACAGGAAAATGCCAAGCCAGAGCGCTTCGTCGCGTTTCAGTCCACCTGACGCGCTTGTCTCGACCGTATTGTGCCGCGCGGTTCCGTGCATCTGCGACTGAATCTTCCCCGATACGCCACCAAGAACGTGAGCCCCGGATGGACCATACGGTCCGAGTCGCAGGACGCGGCCCTCCTAATCGTCACAAGGCGATTGGCAAGCCTGCCAGCGATACAGCCGATTTCCGCTCGCCGCAAATTCCCATCGCATGAGCGCGTGGCGAATCATCGCCCCATGACGGGAAAGCTTCGAACTCAACGATTTTCGGGAAATTTGGCAGGAGTGGCAGGATTCGAACCCGCGGCCCTCGGTTTTGGAGACCGATGCTCTACCAACTGAGCTACACTCCTGCGGGCGCCGTGGCCTCTAGATGGAGCCGCGACGGATTACAAGAGTGTCCTTACAAGATATTCGACGCCACAACGATTTGCTAAGATCCCGCAAGGCAATACCGCCAGGAACAAGGCCTCGGAAACCACCGTGCACGCACCGCGAACCGCGAACATGATCGAGCCCGAATTGCTCATGCTCGCTTACCGCAGCGGGATTTTCCCGATGGCGGACAGCCGCGACGATCCGGAAATTTTCTGGATCGAACCGCGCCAGCGGGCGATTCTGCCCCTCGACGGCTTCCACCTGTCGAAGTCGCTGGCACGCACGCTGCGGCGCGGCCGCTTCACCGTGACCTGCAACGAGGCGTTCTCGGACGTGATGGAAGCCTGCGCCGCCCCGCGCGCCGTGCGGGAGGATGACGACGAAGGCGGCAGCTGGATCAGCCACCGGATCCAGGACAGCTACGAGAACCTGCACTTCCTGGGCCATGCCCATTCGATCGAATGCTGGCAGGAATCGGCAGACGGCAGCGGGCGGCAACTTGTCGGGGGGCTCTACGGCGTCGGGTTCGACCGGGTGTTCTGCGGCGAATCGATGTTTTCGCGCGTGCCCGATTCGTCGAAGGTCGCCCTCGCCTGGCTAGTTGCGGCACTGCGCCGCGCAAGTGCCATCCTGCTCGATTGCCAGTTCATCACGGCGCACCTCGCCTCCCTCGGCGCGGTGGAAATGCCGCAGAAGCGCTATCTGACGTTGCTAAAAGCCGCTCAGTTCGCGCTGGAATCCGATGCGGAAGCAGTCGGGCTCGGGGACGGCGCAGGGGCCGGAGTCGGCGCGGGGCTGGGCGCAGGATTGGGCTCAGGCGTGCTTTCGCTGCCGGAAGGCTTCGCCGCATTGCTGGAGGATGCAGCCGAAGCGGGACTGGCGTCCTGCCCCGGGAAGCTCATCGCGCAGGACTTGACCCAGACATCGTAAACCGGGTGCTCGACCACGTTGAGGCCCGGCGAATTCTTGAACAGCCAGCCTGAGAACACCTTTTGCCAGACAAGCTTTTCCTTCGAGGTCCTGCGGTCTTCCACGAAGACCTGGACGAAGGCGCCCTCTTCTTGCGGCTTTTCCCAGGGCAGCGTCTTTTCGCAGGTCGCGACCTTGACCACGAGGTTACCGATGCGCCGGGTTTCGCCCGGCTTCATATCGAGATCCTGGGTCAGGTTATTGCGCTTGTTGAGCACGCCGAGAGTGACGACACGATCCTTGTTGGGCGTACCGATCCGCTGGCCCTGAACGGCCTGGGCAGGTCCTGCCTGCATGCCGGCCAGCGCCTCGGGGACGCTGGTGTCTTCGGCTTCGGGTTCAGGTTCGCCCCCGCACCCGGCAAGAGCCAGAAAGCAGGCAGTCAACGCCAGCGCGGAGATTCGTGAGCCGCGGGCCCGCATCACTAGGCTTCAGGCGTCCGGCGACCAGGCTTCATAATCGCCGGTGGCAGCCGCACGCCTGCCGCCACGCTCCAGCGCGCCCTGCGGCAGGTAGGCCTGCGCCGTGCCGGTGGCGTTCGGCGTATAGTCGACTTCCCAGATCCGCGGCGGCGGCAGGTGGCTTTCGGGGACACCGTCATAGGAGTGATGCAGCCAGCCATGCCATTCGGCCGGCACGCGGCTTGCATCGTTGGCGCCGGCGTAGATGACCCAGCGGCGCTCATAGCCTTCGGTGGTCTTCGTCTTGTCGCCCTTCGAGCGATAGTACTTGTTGCCCTGCGCGTCGGTTCCGACGTGCTCGCCGTGACGCGAGCTCCAGAGCGAGGTTCCGATGGTCGCACCATCCCACCAGGTGAAGATCTTCGACAGGATTCCCATGAGCCGCGCGTTAGCGCCCTTCGCCCGCGATGCCAAGCACGTTGAAGCGCTTTGCCCACCGGGCAGCGAGAAAATTCGCGGCCAGGCGAGGGCATAAGAGCCGGATCGACGGACCCGGCGCCCTGCATGGCTGCGCCCTGACCCCGCTTCACCGCAGCGCGACCACCACTCGCCGCTGATTTTCCGTCATTTGCAGCCGTTCATCTGGCGTTGTGGATCGTGACACGATGGAGCGCGTTCCATTCGCGAAACACGCAGAGCAACGGAGGTGATCCACCATGCGTAAAGCCATCATCGCCGCCACCATGGCGGCTCTCACTGTCCCCACCGCCGTCGTGACCGCGACCCCGGCCCTCGCGAAGCAGCGGCATTATCACAGGACCGACAACGGCATCCGCTACTGGCGGGGCGATAATGGCCGCTACTATTGCAAGAAGTCGGACGGAACGACCGGACTGCTCATTGGCGGCGTTGCCGGTGCCCTCATCGGACGCGCCGTCGATGGCGGCCGCGACAAGACGGTCGGCACGATCATCGGCGCCGGCGCCGGTGCCCTCCTCGGCCGCGAGATCGACCGCAATTCGAGCCGCCCGGCCCGCTGCCGCTAAGACCTGATCCGCAAGGAAGTCATCCGACGGACAAACAAAAGGCGCCCTGGCCGAAACCCCGGGGCGCCATTTTGTGATCCTTGCCTGATCTCCGACACCTAAAGATGCATGCCGCCACTGGCCTCGATCACCTGACCGCTGACCCAACCTCCTGCCGGTCCGCACAGGAAGGAAATGACGCGGGCGATGTCCTCGGGCTGTCCCACCCGCTTGAGCGCCGCGGCTTCTGCAAGGACCTGGACGGTATCCGGGTCATTGAACAGGCCCGGTGCGAAGTCGGTCATCGTCGCGCCCGGAGCAACGGCATTCACGGTAATGCCGCGCGCACCCAACTCCTGCGCCAGCGAACGGGTGAAGTGGTCCACCGCCGCCTTGCTCATCGCGTAGGCAATGCATGAGGCATAGGCCGTGCGCGCCACCATCGATGACAGGTTCACGATCCGCCCCCCGTTCCGCATGCGCCTGAGCGCTTCCTGCGTCACGAAGAACGGCCCCTTGGCGTTGACCCGCATGGTCAGGTCGAACAGCGACTCCCCCGTCTCTTCGATCGAGGCCATTTCCCCGATCCCCGCGTTGTTGACCAGAATGTCGAGGCCATCGGCCATACCGTCGAATTGTGCGAACATCGCATGGATCGCGTCGAGCGAACCGACGTCACCCTGGACGGCAAAGGCTTGCCCGCCCCTATCCGCGATCGTGGCAACGACTTCATCGGCGGCAGCGGCGTTGCTACGGTAATTGATGCAGACCTCGGCGCCCTCGGCCGCCAGGGCGAGAGCGACTTCCCGGCCGATGCCGCGCGATCCACCCGTAACCAGGGCGATCCTGCCCGCCAGCTTGCTCATTCGATTCTCCCGAAAGTTTGACACGCCAGACATTGGCGCGCATTCGGGATCGCATGCTAGGTTGCAGGCACGAGCCTGACACCTCGCCTATTGCGCAGAAGATGCGGGGCCGCGGCGCTTCACCACTCGACCTTGTCGCCCGGCTCGATCCCCAACTCGGCCGCCCGGCCGCCATTCAGCTCGAGCACGCCGCTTGCCATGCCGACAGCCGGCAGCGGCGTTTCGTCGTAGGGCACGGCGTTGGCCGCGATGTTCAGAATGCGGTGATCGGTGCCGATGAAGATGATGTCGAGGGGGATGACCGTGTTGCGCATCCAGAAGGCCGGCCGGCGTGGCGGATCTTCGGGGAAGATCATCCCTTCATCCGGCCCCATCTCGGTTCGGAACATGAGACCCTTGGCCTGCTCTTCCTCGGTCTTCGCCACTTCAACGCTGAACTTGTGGACCTTGCCGTGCGACTTGACGATCAGCGGCACGACTTCGAGCCCCGATATGGGATGAACCGCAGGCGCGGCCGACTTGGCGACGGCCTCCTGCCCGCCCTGGGAACACCCCCCGACGATCATCAGGAACGTGGCGGCAGCGGCAGTGAAAGCTTTGTTCAGGCGCAAGAATCTTCTCCGGAAACCGACTCGACCCAGTCCTCGACCGCGTCGGGATCGTCGGCATCAACGATCTGCCGGGCGATGTCGAGCCTGTGTCCGGCCCGCATCATCGCGGCAATCTGCTTTTCCCGCTTCGCCATGTCCGGAACCTGAATGGCAAACGGCCCGAAACGCCTGCGCCGTGCCAGTACCAGCGCGGCCCGGCGCTGTTCCAGCTCACCCGGCCGGAAGTCCCCGGCGATATCGTCATCCACTCCGGCGACCTGCAGCGCCTCGCCCACGCGGCGCGCGCCGTAGCCCCGGCGCAGCAGACTGCCCGCCTTCATGCGCGCCCAGCTTGCATCGTCGACATAGCCTCGCTGCGCGTATCGACCGACCAGGTCATCGAGTTCGGGAGCGCCATCGTCTTCCCATCCACGCTCGCGCAGCTTGCGCTGAAGATAACTGCGCAGTTTTGCTTGCGTCGTTGCAAAGCGCGCGACATAGGCCAGCGCCAATTCCTCGAGGCGGGCTTTCGTCAACGGTTGTGGATTGCGACGCTTGGAAGACATGTTGCCCTATTCGTGCCACAGTCGGCTCAGAATGGGGAGAGCGCGCGGAATTTGGTCGTTGAAGGCAGCTATCTAAGGTTCAGGTTAAACCGGCTAGAAGCTCCCAGTTCCGCAAGGAAAACGGTATAACAACAACGGGTTATGAAGATATGAGCGACACCATCTCCGTGGTGCCGAATGCGGCTAAGGACCTTGTCCGCACTCCCAATGAGGACGCGCTCCCCCGTCGATTTGCCGACTTCGACACCTTTTGTGATGCATTGGATTATGCCGCGCAAGGTTCGCGCGGCTTCAATTTCCACGATCCGCGCGGCACGCTGACGCGCGTCTATCCTTTCAGCGAACTGCGCGAAGATGCACGGGCAGTGGCCTATGCGCTGGTGGCGCGCGGCGTGAAGCCGGGTGACCGCATTGCCCTGATTGCCGAGACCGGCACCGATTTCGCGGCCCTGTTCTGCGCCACCGTCTATGCCGGTGCGTGGCCGGTGCCGCTGCCCCTGCCCACCAGCTTCGGCGGCAAGGACAACTACATCGAGCAACTTGCCGTCCAGCTTTCCAGTTCGGACCCGGCCATGCTGATCGGTCCGGACGAAATCGCGCACCTGACCTCTGCCGCGGCAGAGCGGCAGGGCTGCGGCCATGCAACGTGGTCCGAATTCGCGGCGAAGGACGCGCCCGAAGTCGAACTGCCAAGGGCACTGCCCGACGATATCTGCTACCTGCAGTACTCCAGCGGCTCGACCCGTTTCCCGCACGGCGTTGCCGTCACCCACCGTTCGCTGATGTCGAACCTCGCCGCGCACAGTCACGGCATGCAGCTTACCGAGACCGACCGCTGCATTTCCTGGCTGCCCTGGTACCATGACATGGGCCTCGTCGGCTGCTTCCTCTCGCTGATCGCGAATCAGGTCTCGGGCGATTACCTCAAGACCGAGGACTTCGCCCGCCGCCCGCTGGCATGGCTGGACCTCATCACCCGCAACCGGGGCACCTCGATCTCGTACTCGCCGACGTTCGGCTACGACATCTGCGCGCGCCGCATTTCCAGTCAGAGCCCGGTCTCGGACCGCTTCGACCTGTCGCGCTGGCGCCTTGCCGGCAACGGCGCGGACATGATCCGTCCCGACGTCATGCAGAACTTCGTCAACGCCTTCGCCGATGCAGGCTTCAAGGCTTCCGCGTTCCTGCCCAGCTATGGCCTTGCCGAGGCGACGCTGGCCGTCACCATCATGCCCCCGGGCGAAGGCATCCGCGTCGAGCTGGTCGAGGAAGAACGCCTTTCAGGCTCCCCGCGCGACCTCAGCCGCCCGGCCCGCTACCGCGCCATCGTCAATTGCGGCAAGCCCGTGCTCGACATGGAAGTCGTGATCCGCGGCGAAAACGGCCAGACCCTGGGCGATCACAAGATCGGCAAGGTCTGGTGCCGCGGTACCAGCGTGATGCATTCCTACTTCCGCGATCCGGAAGCGACCGAGGCCTGCCTCGTCGACGGATGGCTGGACACCGGCGACATGGGCTACATGACCGAGGGCTACCTCTTCATCGTCGGCCGCGCCAAGGACATGATCATCATCAACGGCAAGAACCACTGGCCGCAGGACATCGAGTGGGCCGTCGAACAGTTGCCCGGCTTCAACCACGGCGACATCGCCGCCTTCTCTGTCGAGATGGAGAACGGCGAGGAAGCCCCGGCCGTGCTGGTCCACTGCCGCGTGTCCGATCCGGTCAAGCGGCTTGAGCTGCACGAGATGATCCGCGACAAGGTTCGCTCTATCACCGGCATGAACTGCGTGGTGGAACTGGTTCCGCCCAAGAGCCTGCCGCGTACCAGCTCGGGCAAGCTCAGCCGCGCCAAGGCCAAGAAGCTTTACCTGTCGGGCGAGATCGAGCCGTTCAGGCTGGCGGCCTGATCCGCCGCGCCGACAGGCCATCCAGGATCCAGCAGCCCGGAGCCGCGTCAAGCCGCTCCGGGCTGTTTCCGTTTCAGGGCCATTACGCCTGTTCCGGAGGGCTCAACCAACAATCTGATAATCCACGGTCAGCCCGGTGACGGCAAGCAGTCACCTTGCCCGTAGCTGTCCGTCGAGCCGCTCCGCCAGCCTGAGCGCCAGCGCCACAAGGGTGAAGGTCGGATTGGCCCAGCCCGCCGTTGCGAAGACCGAGCTGCCCGCAAGGTGCAGGTTCGCCACGCCGTGAACCTTGCAGTGGGCATCGACGACGCCGCTCGCCGGATCGTCGCTCATGCGCGTGCCGCCCATGTGATGATAGCCGGCGATGGGGTGGTTGCCGACGGTGGGATCGACCGGCCAGTCATTGCCTGCCTCGCTGATCCACTCGCTCGGCGTCACCGAGCCCCGGCCCATGCGCTCAAGCTCCTCACCGAAAACACGGGCGAACACGCGCGCCGTGTGCTTGTCGAGCGGATCGAGCTGCCAGTTGAGGTCGGCCTGCCGTTCCCCCAGGGCATTGCGGGTCTGCGACAGGACGATGCGGCTGTCCGGATTGGGCGCCTGCTCGCCGCGAACGATCATGTAGAGACCGGTCATGCCGGTATTGGCCATGGCCGCCTCCACCCGTTCGCGCACGACGCGGTGGAACCATGCCCGCAGCCCCCGGTAGATATGATCGAGCTTGCGCCCGGTTCGGTCCGGATTGAGCGAGTGCTTGATCGTGCCGTAGAGCTTGTTGCCCAGCGCCACGCCCTTTTCCGGCGGGCGCTGCAACTTGAAGGTGACGATCGAGTTCATCGCACCTTCGGCTTCCTGCAGGCCGTCGGCCAGACGCAGTACCGGGGCCAGCGGCGGTCCGGACTTCATGAAGCGCTTCTGGTAGGCGGCCCAGAGATCGAAGGGCCTGTCGGTCTCGACCTTCCCGATGCGCCCCGTCGGATGCTCCATGAAGAAGCGGCCGAGCTGGTCGCGGCCATTGCCGATACCGCCGGCGCAGACGTCGTCCGAGGCCAGCATGAGCCGCACGTTCTCGATCGCACCGCAGGCCAGCACATAGTGCTTCGCCTTGAGCCTGGCCGACTGACCGCCCAATGTGCGCACTTCGACATGCTCGATCTCGGCCCCGTTCGCGCTGGCCTGCAGGTTCACGACATTGGCGTGGAGCAGGATCGTCAGGTTGGGCGCGTCGATCAGGTCCCTTGCGCGGCCCTGTGCAAAGCGTTCGGTCGCCTCGTCGAAGCGCCACAGGTCAGTCGCCAGCGTCTCGGGGCTGAAACCCTGATCAGGAATGCCGCAGAGCCGGTACGCGTCGTCCCATTCGAACGGTCCGATCTCGAAGATGTCCTGCGCCTGGCGGTAATACGGCATGACGTCATCGCGGCTGATCGGCCAGCCCGAGTGCGGAACCCACGCACGCTTGGCAAAGTCAATTTCGTCGAGCAACGCGCATCGGCCGCCCCAGATCGATACCGTCCCGCCGAAGAAACGCAGGCGCGATTCTTCCAGGTCGTAGTACTCGTGGCCAATGTTCTCGCCCTTGTAGAGGGCCTGCGTCTTCTCCTCGAAGTCCATGCCGCCGCTTTCGGCCAGGCACACCTGATGACCCGCCCGCATCAGTTCGCGCGCGATGGTCACGCCGGCGGCGCCGGCGCCGATCACGCAGACGTCGAACTGGCGGTCGGCAGCTTCGGGGTTCTTGGCAAGGTCAACGAGCATCGAAAGTCTGGTCCCACCAGCAGGAGAACATGGCGATCGCGTAGAGGATGCGACCGTGATTGGCGAGGCCCGCGGCATGCTCGGCAAACAGCTTCTCGACCGCGTCCTGCCGCAAGTAGCCGCTGCGCGAGGCCCCGCTCGACATCCAGGCCTCCTGCGCGAAGCTGGCGAAGCCGCCGCTGAACCACTCGGCGAAGGGCAGTTGGAAACCCAGCTTGCGTTCATCGAGCGCACCCGGGAACAGCCAGGGTTCCGCTGCTTTTCTAAGGGCATACTTGCCGACCTTGCCGCGCAGCTTCATGTGGCGCGGCATCGTCAGCGCCCAGTCGACCAGCTTGTGGCTGAGGAACGGCACGCGCGCCTCGAGCGAATGGGCCATCGATCCGCGATCCGTGCGGTTGAGCAGCGAGGACGGCATGTGGACGGTCAGGTCCGCCAGCATGAACTGCGCCAGAGGATCGAGATCGCGCGCGCCGGGCCAGCCGAAATACTCTCGCTCAAGGTCGGCAAAGGGATGATCGCTTTCCTGCCGCGCGTGAAAGCCCTCTTCGTAAAGGTCCTCGCGCACCCACGGGGTAGAAATCTGCGTGCCCTGGAAGAAGCGCTGGTAATTGCTTTCCAGCATGGCCGACTGCCGGAACCGGCGCGCGTTCTGCCGCAGGTAGTTGAGCCGCTTGCCTCCCATGCCAGGCACATGGTCCACCGCCGCCAGGACCGGCTCGAGCATGCGCAGGAAAGGTGCCGTGCGCGCGGCGGCAAGGGCAGTGCGCTGACGCTTGTAACCAGCGAAGATCTCATCCGATCCTTCCCCGCACAGCACGACCTTCACATGTTCGGCCGCCAGTTTCGAAAGGTGCCAAACCGGAACCGCCGCCGTCGCCGCGCAGGGTTCGTCATGGCTGCGCTGCACTTGCGGCAGCATGACACCGGCATCCTGCGGTTCGAGCGGCAAGGTGATGTGCTCGCAGCCCAGGTGCCCGGCGATGCGTCCTGCCGCCTCGGTCTCGTCGATCGAGGTGCCGGGAAAGCCCATGGTGAAGGCCTTGACCGGCGCCGTCGCATGGCGGGCCATCGCCGCGACGATTGCGCTGGAGTCGACCCCTCCGGACAGAAATGCCCCGACCGTGACGTCGGCTAGCATGTGCCGCTTCGTGGTCTCGGAGACCCAGCGCTGCGTCTCCTCAATCCAATCCGCTTCGGAAAGCCCGGCGCGCTCGCTGAACTGCGGGCGCCAGAACTGGCGAATCTCGGGATCGCCCTCCGGGGCGATGTGCAGGACATGGCCGGGCGGCAGCGTCTTGACCTCGCGCCAGATCGAGCGCGGCTTCTGGACGTGCCCGAACATGAAGAAGTCATGGACGCCGCGCTCATCGATCGAGAAATCGAGCGAGCCGCCGTCAGGGGAGGTCATCGCCCGCAGCGTGCGGATCTCCGAACCGAAGGCAATGCCCCCCTGTTGCAGGGTGTAGTAAACCGGCTTGATACCCAGGGGATCGCGGGCAAGGACGAGGCGGCGTTCCTTGGCGTCCCAGATGGCCAGACCGAACATGCCTTCCAGCATCGGCCAGACATCGTCGCCCCAACGCACGTAGGCGGCCAGCACCGTCTCGGTGTCGCTATGCGTCGAGAAGGTCCAGCCCCAGGCCTCCAGCTCGTCGCGCAACTCCGGGAAGTTGTAGACCTCGCCGTTGAAGACGATGGCCCAGCGCCCGTCTGCCGAATAGATCGGCTGATGCCCGCCTTCGAGATCGACGATGGAAAGGCGGCGGTGTCCGAGGCCGATATCGCCGTCGAGGTGGATGCCCCAGTCGTCAGGGCCGCGATGGACGATCGTATTGCAGGCCCGCACGATCGCATCGCGCGGCACCGGCCTGCCGCCGCGCCTGTACCAGCCGGTAATACCGCACATTTTCGCCCTGCCTATGCCGCCAAGCCTGTGACAGCCGCGTTACAGCGGGTGGCCCCTCAGGGAAAGGCCCCCGCGCATCGCAGGCTTTCGGATCGTGGAAAAGGCCCTGCCCCCGCTGACCGGAAATGCAGGCTCAGATCTCGCGGTCGAGTTCCAGGTAATCGCGCGGGATGCGCAGCGCCTCGGCTGCAACCTGCGTCTCGCGCAGGAACAGGATCAGCGCGTAGAGCAGAAGCACCACCGAGACCAGAAAGGTCGCTGCGGCAAGGACATGCAGGTCGAAGCTCGCAAGTCCTTCGAGAAGCAGGACGGCGACCGTCGAACCGATGGCAAGGCCCGAGAGCACCATGATGCGGATGGCCTGGGTGATGATCGTGATGCGCTTGTCGATGATGCGGATTTCCCGGACCACCAAGTCGTGGTCGGTGCCCTCGGTCTTCTCGTGCATCGTCTGCAGGATGCGCGCCCGGTCGACGACCCGGCCGAGCCGGGTCGAGAGGATGTTGAGGATATTGCCGATGGCAACGAGGACGAAGACCGGCGTCAATGCCAACTGGATGGTTTGGACGATCATGCCCGTACTTATTGCATCGAGACGTCAGTCTGCACAGCCGCGTGCAAGAAGACAGACGCTATCCTGTGCAAATCCGATAGCATCGAAAGTGGGCGCAAGCGCGCATTCGCCCGGCGATACGGGCTGGCCCGAAACCGTGACCGTGCCTTCACGCGGGATGACCAGCAAGGCGCCGGAATAGCGATCCGCCATGGCGTCATCGGGCCGGCCTGCGACCTGATCGAGCAGGAACAGCGGCCCGTCGACAAGCACCTGCGACCTGTCGGGAGCGACCTTGCGGCTCCACTTCATCGCGTAGGGTTCGCCGCGCGCAACGGCCATGCCCTCTTCCAGGTGAAGTTCGCGCGGCCGGCCGTAATCGAACAGACGATAGGTGATGTCGCTGTTCTGCTGCACCTCGATCAGGCTGACCCCCGCGCCTATGGCGTGGACCGTATTCGCGGGAATGTAGAAGAAATCGCCCGGCGCAACCTCATGCCAGACCATCAGGTCCTCGATAGAGCCGTCCAGCGCGGCTGTGCGCAGTTCGTCCTCGCTCAGGTCTTCATGAAAGCCGATGCCAAGGGTCGCACCCGGCTCCGTGGCCAGGATCAGCCAGCACTCTTCCTTACCCTGCCGACCGATCCCTTTCGCGAGAGTCTGCGCATCGCTCGGGTGGACCTGCACGGAGAGCTTCTCGCTGGTGAAGATGTACTTGACCAGAAGTGCGGGCAATTCGGCGGGCGGCTCGAACCAGATTTCGCCGATGCGCTGGCCGTCCGGCGCAATGAACGGTGCGGGAAGTTCGTCCCGACCCCAGGGCTTTTCCACCTGACGGATCGGCAAGGTCCCGCTCATGCCTGCGCTCCACGGTTCGGGGTAGCAAAGCTGCCTCCGCACACGCGCAAACCGCTTTCGAGGATCGAGATAACTCCTGCGGACATGAAATTGAACCTAGGCCATTTTTGTGGAAAAGAACGTGGAAATTCAGGAGGTACGCCCGAATTCCCGCGGGGTTACACCAGAGTCGCGATAAAACCAACGCTGCCTCCAGCCATAGACGGACTCGACCGGACGCCCGGAGGCATCCTGTGCCGGGCGAAAGCGAAAGCGCTCGGCCGCTAGGCGGCAGGTAATTTGGCCTGCGCTCGGGTCCGGACTCTGCTTGACCACACGGCAGCCCTTCACCCGGCCGTCGGTGCCGACCGTCAGGGCAACGATGACTTCGCTTCCGATGCGCAGATCGCGGCTGCCGCGCGGGTAATCTTTGGCTGAGTTGATATCGCCCCTGATCTTGACCGGCGGGGTGACGGCGCCGCCCCCCTGACCCGCCCCGCCGTTACCCGAGCCGGTCCCGTGCCCTTCGCCCGACGCGCCCGTGCCCTCGCCTTCGTCGCGGGCGCCCGAGGCGTTTTCGTCGCCTTTGCCCGCCACGGGCGGCGCCTGTGTCGGCTTGATCGCAATGGGGGCCTTGGGGGCCGCCGTTTCGCGCGGCCTGGCTTTCTTGCCCGGCGGCGCAGCAGCGCCTTCCTCTTCGGGCGGAACAGGTTCGAGAGGCGGCGTCTCGATCGGCTCAGGCGCCGGCGCCGGCTTGACCGTCACCGTGAATGCCTGGGTCATGCCGTCCAGCACGCTGGCCGCGAACTGCGGCGTGAAGGCGCGAACGAGCGCGGCAATCACCACGAGGTGCAGGAGGGCGACGATGGCGACAACGCCCAGCCGCGTCTTGCGCTCCGGCTTGAGATCGGCCTTGCTCATCCTTGCCCTTGTAGCCTCAGCTTTCGGCGAAGGAATAGGGCTGCGCCGCGCGGCGATAATCGTCGGCCAGGATGTCCCTGCCAATGGGCGGAACCGCCCGCGCCACGCATTCGGCGCGGTGGCACAGGCGGCAGGTCACCCCGATGGGCGTTCCCGGCGCCTCATTCGGGTCGACGCCGGCAGCATAAACGAGCCGTCCAGCCTCTTCCGCAGCGCACGCCAGCGCAACCGCGCGCATGACCTGCGGACGGCCGTAGCGCCCCCTTCCCGATGTGACCGTGCGCGCGATCGAGAAGAAGCGCTGGCCGTCGGGTAGCTCCAGCCACTGGGTCTGGATCTCGCCCGGACGCCGGAAAACCTGGTGCACGTTCCACAAGGGGCACCCGCCCCCGTGCGCTGCGAAGGGAAAGCCCGCTCCATCGAGCCGCTTGGAGACATTGCCCGCTTCATCGACGCGAATGAAGAAGAACGGCACCCGTTCCTCTCCGGGCCGGTGCATGGTGGTGAGGCGGTGCGCCACCTGCTCGAAGCTGGCGCCGAACAGGCCGCCGAGCGCCGCAATGTCGTACTTGCGTGCTTCCACCGCCCGCGCGAACTTGCGGTAGGGCATGACCATCGCCGCCGCGCCATATCCCGCCAGCGCCCGGCGCACGAGCGTCGCGGTCGTGTTGCTGGCGAATTCCTGCTCTCGCACGAGCTGCATGATCGTGCTGCGCATGGCCGTATGCGCGATGTGGGTGGCCAGCTGGAAGGTCCGGCTCGCCGCGTCGAGCGAATCGTCGATCAGCAATTGCTGGTTGTGGCGGTCGAAGCGGCGCATCGCATCCATCAGCACGTCGGACGGCATGAAACGCACGCGTACACCCTTGGTGCCGAGCCACTTTTCCATCCCGCCTGCCTTGTCGATCTCCGCGGCAAGCTCTTCGGCCTGGGTGTCGAGCCCATGATAGTAGTTGCGCGAATGGGCGAAGAAGCGCTGCGCCTCGCGCACCGGATCGCTGTCCTGCCGGCCCGGCCCTGCATCGCGCTGTTCGGCCAGGGCCTGCTGCTCGCGCGTGTAGGCGCTGTGAAGCCGCAGAAGGGCTTCGGCCACGCCCGGAAAGCTCATCGCCAGGTCCGACACCTCGAGCGACGGCAAGTCTATGTCGTCGAACACCGGATCGCGCAGCACATCGCCCAGCCGCCGGGCATAGTCGGCGCCGTCCTCGCTTGCGAGATCGCCGATCTCCAGCCGATATGTACGAGCCAGGCGCAGCAGCATGTCCGCCGTGACCGGTCGCTGGCTGCGCTCAAGCAGCGCGACATAGCTGGGCGAGATCTCCAGATCGTCGGCCATCGCCTGCTGTGTCAAACCCAGCTCGCGGCGCAGGCGGCGCAGCCTTGGCCCAAGGTATAAGGGACGGTTTTCAGCCATATCCGAAAGTATTGTCAGACCTGCACAACTTTACAATGAAAATCTGTAAAGTTTGACAACGACACTTCGCGGGCCATTTCCCGCGGCGCAATTCCTGCCTAGCTCAGACCCATCGAACGGCAACACCAGTGCTTACGGGAAAAGCGAATCATGACCTACCAGCAGAAGATCATCGAGGCGGGCCGCACCATCGGCACCGAACCCAACTGGACCGGGATCGAGCCCGAATCGGTTGCGCGCATGCGCCTGCAGAACCGCTTCAACACCGGCCTCGACATCGCCCGCTACACCGCGCGCATCATGCGTGAGGACATGGCCGCCTATGACGCAGATCCCGCGAACTACACCCAGTCGCTGGGCTGCTGGCACGGCTTCATCGGTCAGCAGAAGATGATTTCCATCAAGAAGCACTTCGGCTCGACCAAGCGCCGCTACCTCTATCTCTCGGGCTGGATGGTTGCCGCCCTGCGCAGCGAGTTCGGCCCGCTGCCCGACCAGTCGATGCACGAGAAGACTTCCGTCCCGGCCCTCATCGAGGAACTCTACACCTTCCTCAAGCAGGCCGACGCACGCGAACTGGGCATGATGTTCCGCGAACTCGACAAGGCCCGCGACGCCGGCGACGAAATGGAAGCCAGGCGCCTCGAAGCCGCGATCGACAACTACGAAACGCACGTCGTTCCGATCATCGCCGACATCGATGCCGGCTTCGGCAATGCTGAGGCCACGTACCTCCTCGCCAAGAAGTTCATCGAGGCGGGCGCCTGCTGCATCCAGATCGAAAACCAGGTCTCGGACGAAAAGCAGTGCGGCCACCAGGACGGCAAGGTCACGGTTCCGCACGAGGACTTCATCGCGAAGATCCGCGCGGTTCGCTACGCCTTCATGGAACTGGGCGTTGACGACGGCGTCATCGTTGCCCGCACCGACTCGCTCGGCGCCGGACTGACCAAGCAGATCGCCTTCGTTCGTGAAGCCGGCGATATCGGCGACCAGTACAACGCTTTCCTCGATTGCGACGAAGTCGATGCCGCGAAGCTCGGCCACGGCGATGTCCTGATCAGCCGCGACGGCAAGCTGATGCGCCCCAAGCGCCTGGCGAGCAACCTCTATCAGTTCCGCCCCGGAACCGGCGAGGACCGTTGCGTGCTGGACTGCATCCAGTCGCTGCAGAACGGTGCCGACCTGCTCTGGATCGAGACCGAGAAGCCCCACATCGGCCAGATCGGCGGCATGGTCTCGCGCATCCGCGAAGTCATTCCGAATGCCAAGCTGGTCTACAACAATTCGCCGAGCTTCAACTGGACTCTGAACTTCCGCCAGCAGGTCTTCGACGCCTGGAGTGCGGCAGGACGCGACGTCTCGGCCTATGACCGGGCGAAGCTGATGAGCGTCGACTACGACGGCACCGATCTGGCGGCAGAGGCCGACGAGCGCATCCGCACCTTCCAGAAGGACGCAGCGCGCGAGGCGGGCATCTTCCACCACCTGATCACCCTGCCGACGTACCACACCGCGGCCCTGTCGACCGACAACCTGGCCAAGGAATACTTCGGCGAGGCGGGCATGCTCGGTTACGTCAAGGGCGTGCAGCGCCAGGAAATCCGCCAGGGCATCGCCTGCGTCAAGCACCAGAACATGGCCGGCTCGGACATCGGCGACGACCACAAGGAATACTTCGCCGGTGAGGCGGCCCTCAAGGCCGGCGGCGAGCACAACACGATGAATCAGTTCGCCGCCTGAGGCGAACGCCCCGATCTCCCTTGTGGCCGGAGAAGCCTCCTCTCCGGTCACAAGGGACCCAGGTTCGCTGCACAGGGCAGTGAAGCAACGAGTTCGCGGGCCCATCCGCACCCACGAGCGACATGAAAGGAGTACAGTGATGACTACTACCACCACTTGCGAACCGGCTCGCTCGCGCGCCGTGCTTTCGACCCAGGACTTCCAGCTGCTTCAGGAAGCGGTCCTGTTCTACCTTCGGGCGCATGAGGACGATCCGATCTCCTCGAAGTACTCGAACCTCTATCACCGTCTGAGCAGCGCAGCCCGCCGCTGAGACGCAGCAAAGGTGCGGCGCGCACAAGTGCCGGCCGAATCACCGTTTTGTTTTCCTGGGGAGGAAAGCTTGGCCCGTCGCCTCTTGCGCGACGGGCCATTTCTTTTGTCTTGAGGGACTTGCGCACAAATGACGTGGCAATTCCTCAAGTCCGGCACAATTGCGCTGCAAGACTGCGGACCGGGCCGACGAAATCCTGCCTTCCTCTTGTTATGATGAGAAAATTAACCTCTGCCAGATAGCATTCCCGGCACTGGGGTCGTGCAAGGGACTGTGGGGGTTTACCAAGTGCAAAGCGGCGCGCCTGCCAATGAGCAGGCACAGTCTTCGCTGGAGCATGCGCTGCAGGCGGCTTCGCTTGCGGAACGACGGCTGCGTGAAGCGATCGAGGTCTTGCCGGAGGGGATCGTCTTCCTCGACGCGGAAGGCCGTTACGTCCTGTGGAATCGCCAGTACGCCGAGATCTATTCGCGCTCTGCGGATCTGCTCGAGCCTGGCGTGAAGCTGGAGGACACCTTGCGCATCGGCGTCGAGCGCGGGGACTATCCCGAGGCTGCCGGGCGCGAGGAGGAATGGCTCGCACATCGCCTTTCGCTGATGCACAAGCCCGGCATTCGTCACGAACAGCGTCTCTCCAACGGCCGCTGCATCATGATCGAGGAGCGCAAGACCGGCGATGGCGGAACCATCGGCATCCGCGTCGACATCACCGATCTCAAGCAGAAGGAAGAAACCTTCCGCCTGCTTTTCGAACGCAACCCCATCGCCACCCTGGTTTGCGACGTGAACCGGGGCGAGATCCGCTCGGCGAACGAAGCCGCCTGCGCCTTCTTCGGCTATGAAACCAGCGAAATGGCAGGAATGCCGATAGCCGCCCTGTTTCCGCCCGCCACGCGCTCCGAGGCCGAGGCCATGTTGGCCGCCGAATGCCCGGACACCAACGAGTGCTGGCAGATGGTCCGCCGCGACGGCGACGCCGTGGAAGCGGTCATTTCGACCCGCCTTTCGCAGATGGAAGGCTATGCAGCCACGATCGTCTCGATCTTCGACGTCACCGAACGACGCCGCATCGAACAGCGCATGGCGCACATGGCCCGTCACGACGAGTTGACCGGACTTGCCAACCGCGCCCACTGCCGTGAGCACTTGCGCGACGCCCTCCACCGCGCGCGCCGCGGCGAAACGGTAACGATCGCGCTCGTCGACCTCGATCACTTCAAGGCCGTAAACGATACCTATGGCCACCAGTTTGGCGACCTGCTGCTGACCGAGGCGGCGATGCGCATGCGCGAACTGATCCCTCCCGATGCACTGCTGTGCCGAATCGGAGGGGACGAATTCGCGGTAATCTTCCGCCGCTCCAGCCAGACGCAGACAGAACTGGTCGGCCGCGCGATCATCACCGCCCTGTCCGAACCCTTCTACGTGAAGGGCAACATGATCCACATCGGCGCCACTGTCGGCTTCGCGAGTTCGCCAAACGACAGCAGCGATCCTGAAACGCTACTGCGCTTTGCCGACCTGGCGCTCTACGCGGCCAAGGGAGACAGACGCGGGAGCTGCCGCAGCTTCGAAGCGCGGATGGACCATGCCGCGCAGGAAAAGAACAAGCTGGAGAAGGACTTCCGCAAAGCCGTGCGCAACGGCGAACTGGACGTCTTCTACCAGCCGCTGGTCAATCTCGAAAGCGGCGCGATCGAATGCTACGAAGCGCTGGCCCGCTGGAACCACGCCGAGCGCGGCTGCGTTTCTCCCGAGATCTTCGTTCCGCTGGCCGAGGAAATGGGCCTGATCGATCAGGTTGGGCGCTTCGTGCTGCAGACCGCCTGTACCGAGGCGATGCGCTGGCCCCATGACGTCAAGCTCTCGGTCAACGTCTCGCCACTGCAGTTCCGCAACGGCAACCTGCTCAGCACGGTCATCAACGCCCTGTCGGCTTCCGGCTTGCCCGCCGAACGGCTAGAACTGGAGATCACCGAGGCCGTGCTGATGGAAAAAGGCCCGCGCCCGGCCGCCATCATCCGCAACTTGCGCGCCTTCGGCATCGGCATTTCGCTGGACGATTTCGGGACCGGCTATTCGTCGCTCAGCTACCTGCTCAATTATCCGTTCACCAAGATCAAGATCGACAAGTCCTTCGTGCTCAGCCTGCACGAAGAAACCAATTCGCGGGCAGTCATCCGCGCCGTGATCGGTCTTGGCCGCAGCCTCGGGCTGACGGTTGCCGCTGAAGGCATCGAGCGGGAAATCGAACGCGACTACTTGCGCAGCGAAGGCTGCGTGCAGGGACAGGGATTTCTCTTCGGCCGCGCCGAACCGGCCTACGCGCTCGCGGTCACCCAACAACGCGACGCGGCCTGATTGCTTCCCTGCGCCGGGCCGGCGCAGGGGCATGCGCCCTTGATTGCCTTGCCGATTTGACGGAACGCATGGAACCCGAAGGGTAGCCGCGCGAGTTTGTCTGTCAGGCAAGGCAAGGAGGCCGCGAGATGAAAAGCATCGCCACGCTGACGATGAATCCCACCATCGACGTATCCTATGACGTCGGCCAGATGCGCCATACGCACAAGATGCGCACCGACAACGAACGGTACGCCCCGGGCGGCGGCGGCATCAACGTGGCCCGGGTCTTCGTCAGGCTCGGCGGGAACGCGCGCTGCTATTACCTGTCCGGCGGTGCCACCGGGCCGGCGCTCGACGGCCTGATCGACCGGCATCAGCTGGTGCGCACCCGGATTCCGATTGCCGGGCCGACGCGCATCGCCTCGGCCGTGTTCGAGCACGAAACGGGAAAGGAATATCGATTCGTGCCCAAGGGCCCGCAGATCGCCGAGAGCGAATGGCGCGCCTGCCTCGAACAGGTGGGCGAAGCGCAATGCGATTACATGGTCTTGAGCGGATCGCTCCCACCGGGCGTGCCGGACGATTTCTATGCCAGGATCTCGGAGTTGCTACGCCCGCGTGGAATAAAGATCGTCCTCGACAGCTCCGGCAGAGCGCTCGCTGCAGGGATCGAGGCAGGCGGCCTCGCCTTGCTCAAGCCCAGCCTTGGGGAATTGCAATCCTACATCGGGCGCACGCTTGAGGGCGCAGACGCCATCGGCGAAGCGGCCATGGGCATCGTCGAGGCCCGCAAGGCCCATCTCGTCGCAGTGACGATGGGGCATGAAGGCGCGATCCTTGCGCGCAAGGAAGGACCCGTTTCCCTACCGGCCATTACCATCGAGGCGGCCAGCGCCGTCGGTGCCGGAGACAGCTTCGTCGCGGGCATGATCTTCGCCCTGGCGAGCGGACAGAGCGAAACCGAAGCATTCCGCCTTGGTCTCGCCTCGGGTTCGGCTGCCGTGCTGCGGGCCGGTGCGGATCTTGCCCATCCCAGAGAAATCGAAAGCCTGCTTCAAAGGGTCGCTGCCATCTGAATACTGTCGCGGATCGCACCGGGCCACGCGCCATGCCCGATGTGCGATCCGAAAGGCTCGCCGCGTCAGGTCCGGCCCGATCCGCGAAAAAGCGACATGCGCTTGCCTAAATCGTGCCGCATTGCCCGCACAGTTGCATTTCGAGCCGATAAAGGGTGCGTCCGGACCTGGCCTGCATAATAAGCGTACTGCGCAAACCCTGCACTTGCAGTTGGTGAGCCGTCCGCATTGCGCCTGCCTTGCAAGACTGCATGCTGACTTCCGGCCCGATCCTCTCCGCCATTTACTTCTCCGCCGCCGATTCGTTCGCTGGTCCCTACCGCCGGGAGATTTCCACCTGGGCGGCGCAAGGGAAAGCGAATGGTCATCCGATCCCGAGCAAAATGATTAACGCCAGACGACCTTGAGCCAAGTTGCAAGGACCGGGTCGAACGATATCGGAAGGAAATGAAAGGAACGGTGTGCCGTTTCGTCATAAAGCAGAGCGGGGACTGCGGCGAAGATGCAGCGCAGCAATTTGTGTAATTCAACCTTTGCGCGGCATATAAATTTCTGCAATATGAACGCGAAAGGTCCTCACCGACCTTACCGGCGTTGGGAGAGAGCGCGCCGGGGAGAGTTTATTCACTCTCCGGCGCGCCGATTTCTCGCAGTTGCAGTAAAACGCCAATTATCAAAAAGCACAAGAGAATCATGCGCCTTCGGGCGCATTTTTCTTGTCCTGTCGCCACAACACGAATCGCCTATTGTGCAACTGCAGCATAAAATGCCTGAAATCCCCTGCATTTGCGAACATTGTTTCGAGACTTATGACACCGTTGTCTGATTCGGCACGCAGGGGGTGCTAGACTCAGCTCACGATTACGCCAGCATGGGCAGAAGGACTTGGAAGGCCTAGCGTGACGACGAAAATTGCAGCGCCCTCCGTCGCACCTGAAGCAGACACGACGCGTCTGCTCTGGACCATCGCCCTGCCGGCGATGCTGACCAACATCGCAACAGCGCTCTTCGGACTGGCCGACATGTGGGCGATCGGGCGTCTTGGCGACGCTCCGGCGCAGGGAGCGGTAGAGCTCGGCGCGAAGTACATGATGGCGCTGCTCAACGTCTTCAATTTCCTGCGCACCAGCACTGTCGCGCTGACGGCGCAGAGCGCGGGCCGGCGCGACAGCGGCGAACAGGCAGAGACGCTCGTACGCGCACTCGCCGTTTCACTTGGCATCGGTGCCGTACTTCTGGCATCCATGCACGTGGCGATCCCGCTGGGCCTGGATCTTCTCGAGGCTTCAGGACAGGTGCGCGAAGGCGCCCGCGACTATATCGAAATCCGCTATTGGGCCGGTCCGATCTGGCTGGCCAATTGCGTGTTGGTGGGCTGGCTGATCGGGCAACGCCTTGTCCGGCATGTCCTCGTCGTCGAGATAACCGCCAACGCTGTCCACATCGCGCTCGATCTGCTGCTCGTACTTGTCGCAGAGTGGGGCGTGGCCGGTGTCGCGACGGCCACGCTGAGTTCGGAAGCACTCAAGTTCGTGCTTCTGCTGGCCATCGTCCTGCGTCAGCCCGCCTCGCGCGAAGCCTGGGGCGCCTTCGCACGCCGGATAACATGGCGGCGGGAAGCGCTGCTTCGCCTCTTCGCGCTCAACCGCGACCTGTTCGTTCGCACCCTGCTGCTCAACGCGGCAATCCTCATCTTCGCGCGCAGCGGCGCCCAGCAAGGGGCTGTCACGCTGGCCGGCAACGGCATCCTATTTCAACTCTTCATGCTCTCCGCCCTGTTGCTCGACGGATTCGAGAATGCAGCGCAGGTCCTCTGCGGCGAGGCTCTTGGGGCACGCGATCGCAGCCGTTTCTCCGCCACCGTTCGCAAGGCCCTGATCTGGGGCGGAGTGACCGGATTGTTTCTGAGCCTGGCTTACATGCTGGGGGGGCCATGGCTGGCAGCCCGCTTCAGCACCGACAGCGCGGTAATCGCCGAAACCGGAACCTATGTCTTCTGGGTAGCGCTGCTGCCGCTACTGGGCGTCGCCTCGTTCGTCCTTGACGGTGTGTTCGTCGGCGCAGGATGGACGCGTGCGATGCTGGGAACGATGGCCGTGGCCATGGCGGTCTACGGCGTCCTGATCTGGCTGCTCCACCCATTGGGCAACCATGGCCTGTGGCTGGCCTTCACGCTGTTCTTCGTCGTTCGCGCGATCGGCCAGATTATCGTCATGCCGCGCCTGACGCGCCGCAGTTTCAGCTGCGACGGTAAATAACGCAAAGGTTGTTGGCCGGCATTTCCACGAAACGCTCAAAGGCTAGGCCCTCGCCACGGGCGACCCCACTGACGTCCTCGAGTTGGCGCAGTCCCCAGCGCGGATCGCGGGCCTTCAGGCTCAGGTCGAATTCTGCATTGCTGGGCTCGAGCGGATACCCTTCGCGGCGGAACGGTCCGTAGAGGATGAGCGGTGCACCGCAAGGCAGTGCGCGCCCTGCCCCCGCCAGCAGTCCGAGGGTCGAACCCCAGGGACTGATATGGATCATGTTGATGCACACGATCGCATCCACGCGCTCGACCGGCCATGTCTCGGCGGCGGCATCCAGCTCCAGCGGCGCGCGAAGGTTGAACGAGCCTTCCGCCTCGCGCCACGAGGCAATCGAGGCGCGTGCGTCGGCATCGGGATCGCTCGGCTGCCAGGTAATGTCGGGCAATGCCCGGGCGAAGTGCACGGCGTGCTCTCCCGTCCCGCTGGCGATCTCGAGCACAAGCCCCCTGCCCGGCAACGCTTCGCGCAGGATGGCGAGGATCGGATCGCGATTGCGGGCGGTAGCAGGCGCGTGGCGACGGTCGTCGGTCATGGCCATGGACTAGGGCCCGCGCCGATGCCCTGCAAGTCCCCACCCGGACGATTGCGCCGGCCGCCTGCGACCGGGCAAGCCTCAATCCCAGAGGCTCGCCTCGCCGGTATTGCCAGTGTCGGCCGCCGCTTCACCTGCGCCGGTTTCATCCTCGAGGAAACCGCAGAAGCGGGAGCGCAGCGCATCGAGACTGATGCGCCGCATTTCCTGTTCGCTGAACCCTGCCGCCAGAATCGCGGCCAGCACGCGCTGCTTCTGGGCGATCAGGTCGATCGCCTGAAGTTCGCGCATGTGCCGGCCTGCGAAGCCTGCATCCCGGCAGAAGACTTCACCGAGCGCCTCCACTTCGCTGCCGAGTTCGTTGAGAACCTCGGCCATGGCCAAGAACTTGGGTTCGTGGTGCATCGTGCCTCTCAGGCCGCCATCAGGCCGTCTTCGGCGGAGCTGAGTGCCTGGAGATCGAGCACCATGACCATGTTGTCGTCGATCGCGGCAAGTCCTTCGAGGAAAGGCACGACGCTGTCGTTGCCGGTCGAGGGCGGTGCCTGCAGCGTTTCACTGTCGAATGTGACGATGTCGCTGACCGATTCGACGATCAGGCCCTGCGCCTGCCCATTGACCTGGCACACGATGATCGCGTGGCGCGGCGTCGCTTCGGTGGCGGGCCAGCCGAGGCGAGCGGCCAGGTCGACGACCGGCAGAACGGTACCGCGCAAGTTGACGACGCCCGCGACGTAGCTGGGCACGCGCGGCATCGGCGTGACCGGGCTCCAGGCGCGGATTTCGCGGATCTGCATGATGTCCAGCGCAAATACCTGGCCGGAAACTTGGAAAGTGATCAGTTCGCGTTGCATGAACTCATCCTCGCTTTGAACGATGACCCTGCCGGGCCGTATCAGTGGGCGACGCGGCGCACGGCCGCGACGAGCTTGTCGGTATCGAAAGGCTTGACGATCCAGCCGGTCGCACCGGCGGCGCGGGCACGCGCCTTCTTCTCGTCAGAACTTTCGGTGGTCAGCACCAGGATCGGGCGATCCCGGTGGCGGGTGCCGCCGCGCACCTGCTCGATCAGGCCAAAGCCGTCGAGGCGCGGCATGTTGATGTCGGTAATCACGACATCGACTTCGTTTACCGCCAGCCATTCCAGCGCGGATACGCCGTCGTCGGCCTGCGAAACCTCGAAGCCATTGGTGGACAGGGCGTGATTGAGCAGTGCGCGCATCGAGGCACTGTCATCAACGGTTAGAACTCTGGTTGTCCTGGACATCAAATGCCTCACTTCTTCAGAACAGTTCGACTTCGCCACGCGGTGCCTGGCGGATCATGGGTGGTGCCTGGACCTCGGGTGCATCCGAGGAGGCGACGGTACGGCAGCGGACCTTTCCGGATGCCGGGCGAAAATCGACGCGGCGCGCATTGGCACCGCCCAGGTCCTCGCGCACCAGTTCGATGCGTTCGCTCCTGAGAAAACTGCGGGCAAATTCGGCATTGGCAGTGCCGATCTGCTGCATGCCGGCGCGAATGTTCGCGCCGCCATAGAGATGCGCCCGCAGACGGTTCTTGTGTGCGCCGTAGGACAGCATTTCGTTGATCAGCATTTCCATCAGGTAAACGCCGTAATGGACGTCCACCTCGCCCGGACTTCGGCCAGACGGCGGCTCGGGCAGGAGGAAATGGTTCATGCCGCCCAGTTCGATTTCCGGATCGTAAAGGCAGGTGGCGACGCAGCTGCCCAGCACCGTGCTGAGTTCGACGCGCGGCCCGGAACTGACCTTGAACTGCCCCTGCAGAACGGTCAGTCGGACAGTGGCCCCGCTCGTGATGATCGCGTTCATGATCCGTCAGGCCGCCATGCTGAGCGCGTGGTGCGCGATACGGTTTATCGGGGCGACGACGCGCGCCGCTCCCAGCGAGATGGCCGCTCGAGGCATGCCGAAGACGATGCAGGTGCTTTCGTCCTGAACGATGGTGTGTGCGCCCGCCTCGCTCATCGCGAGCAGGCCCTTGGCGCCGTCCTGGCCCATTCCTGTAAGCAGGATGCCCACCGCTCCGGCGCCGACATATTGGGCTACCGAATGAAACAGGGCATCGACGCTGGGTACGTGGCCGGAGATCGGCTCACCCTTGCGCAGCTTGGCGTAGAGTACGTCACCGCCCTTCACCAGCAGATGATGGTCAGCCTCGGCGGCGAGGTATACGTGCCCCGGCCGCAGCGGCATGTCATGCACCGCAACGCCGACCTTTGCAGGGCAGACCTGGTCGAGCGTACGCGCAATTGCCGGTGCAAAGCGCGGGTTGACATGCTGGACGATGACCGTGGGCGGGCAATCCTGCGGGAAGTCGCGCAGGAGGACCTGCAACGCCTCGACCCCGCCGGTGGAGGAGCCGACCGCGATCAGCCGGGCATCGCGACGGATCGCCTTGCTGCCGGCACTTGGCGCGGCCGAAGGAGACTTGCCCGGCTTTTCATAGGATATTTGTGCGGCCTGACGGATCATCCCGGCCAGCCGGCCGCCGTCCTCGAATGCGAGTTTGCCGGTGGGATCGTACTTCGAATAGCAATCGACCGCACCCAGCGCGAGCGCGCGCGCCGTGACTTCGTTGCCTTCGCGTGTGGCGCCCGAGACGATGATCACCGGGGTCGGGCGCAAGGTCATGATCTTCTCGAGGAAGTCGAGACCGTTCATACCCGGCATCTCGATGTCGAGCGTCACCACGTCGGGATCGAGGCTCTTGATCATGGCCCGCCCTTCGGCGGCATCGGAAGCGGCGCCAACCACTTCGATGTCAGGCTGCTGGCGCAGGCGCGACATCAGGATGGCACGCATGGTCGCGGAGTCATCGACGATGAGAACCCGGATCGTCATGCAGCGCTCCTCTGGTAGATGGTGGGCCCGACAAGGTCGAGCTGGCGCTGGGCGGGTCCGGTCACGCGTTCGGAGTGACCGATGTAGAGAAAACCGCCGGGGACGAGGGCATCGACGAAGCGCTGCACGAGACGCTCCTTGGTAGGATTATCGAAATAGATCATGACGTTCCGGCAGAAGATGACGTCGAACTGCCCCTTCATCGGCCAGTCGCCCAGCAGGTTGAGCAGGCGAAATCGCACTATCGAACGGATCGCATCGGACATCGAAACATTGCCGCCCTCGATGCGCGCCCAGGCCTTGCGCAAGTCCTCGGGCACCGGCTGCACTTCCTTTTCCGCATAGACCCCCGCTTCTGCCTTCGCGATGGCGTGGGGCGCGACGTCGCTGGCCAGAACGCGCAAGTCACTGCGCATCAGGTTGACGCCGACCTGCCGTTCGGGGCCGAGCAGGGTCATGACCATCGACCATGTCTCTTCCCCGCTGGAGCAACCGGCCGACCACAGCCGAACCGGCTGCCGATCGCCCAGCTTGGCAAGCAGGCGCGGACGCGCCTCGCGCCGCAAGTGTTCGAAATGATGTGCTTCGCGGTAGAAGAAGGTATGGTTGGTCGTCAGTGAGGCCACGGCGCGGTTCAGTTCATCGGCATCAGAGCGGATCATCTCGATGTAGCGCGAGAACGTGACGCACCCGGCCTGGCGCACGAGCGGAGCGAGGCGCGAATAGACGAGCATCGCCTTGCCTTGCTGGAGCACGATGCCGACGGCCCGATAGACGATCTCGGATACGGCCTGGAAATCGGCCGCACTGTAGATGTCCGGGCTGACGCCGGGAATCGGCTCAGTCGTGGCGGGCGAAGCGCTCATGCAGCCTGGCGCTCCTGTCCGGGAGCGGCATTGGAGACGAGACCGTCGACATCGACGATCAGCGCCACGCGCCCGTCGCCAAGGATCGTAGCGCCGGCAACGCCATCGACCGGGCGGAAGTTGGTGGCCAGGCTCTTGATGACGAACTGGCGCTGGTCCTGAATTTCATCGACAAGCAGCGCGGCCTGACCGGTGCTTTCGGTATCGACGACGATCAGGACGCCTTCGTCGGGCGTCAACGCGCCGCTCGATGCGCCCAGCGCCGAACGCAGCGACACGATGGGAATGAAGCGGCCCCGCACGTTGAGCATGTTGCGGTTGGAGCCCAGCCCCTGCACTTCGCCGTCGCCCGGACGCAGGCTTTCGACCACGCTGGCGAGCGGAACGACCAGTGTCTGGTCGCCGACGTTGACGATCATGCCGTCCGAAATCGCGAGAGTGAGCGGCAGGGTCAGGATGAAGGTCGTGCCCTTGCCCGGCGTGCTGTCGATTGTGATGCGACCGCCAAGGTCCTTCACGTTCTGGCGCACGACGTCCATGCCGACACCGCGACCGGAGATGTTCGAAACCGTCTGCGCGGTCGAGAAGCCGGGCGCGAAGATCAGGTTGTCGATCTCCTCGGCGGACAGCTGCGCTTCGGCGCTGACGATGCCCTTCTCCACGGCCTTGGCCAGCACGCGCTCGCGATTGATGCCGGCGCCGTCGTCGGCGATCGAGATGAGTATGCGGCCCGAACGATGCTCGGCCGAAAGCGTGAGCGTGCCTTCCGGCGCCTTGCCGGCGGCAATGCGGTCCTCGGCACTTTCGATGCCGTGGTCGACGGCATTGCGGATGAGGTGCGTGAGCGGTTCGCCCAAGCGCTCGATCACCGTCTTGTCGAGTTCGGTGGTCTCGCCGATGACGTCGAGCTTCACATGCTTGCCGGTCGACGATGCCAGTTCGCGCAGGATGCGCGGCACGCGGCTGAAGACGCTCGAGATCGGCTGCGCGCGAATCGACATCGCGCTTTCCTGGATGTCGCGGGTCAGCGTCTCGAGCAGCGAAAGCTCCTCGTTCGCGGTAATGCCATTGGCGCCGAGACGCTGGACAAGCATGGCCTGCGCGATCACGAGTTCGCCCACGAGGTCGATCAGGCGATCGAGCTTGAACAGGTCGATGCGAATCGACTGGCCACCTGCCGGGGGAGCCGGCGGCGCGGCCTGGGCAGCCTTTGCGGCCGCATCGGCAGGTGCATCCTGAACCGGAGCCGGTTCGGGCTGCGCAGCAGCGGCCACAGGTGCTGCCGGCTGCGGGGCAGCGACCTTCGCTTCCTTCACAGGTGCGGACGCAACCGGTGCAGGCGCAGGCTTGGGAGCCGCCGCAACGATCTTCACTTCGGGAATGTCCGCGTCCTCGCCGAGTGCGAGCGCGCAGTCGTCTCCGATGAAGTCGAAGATTTCGCGAACCGAATCCTCGCTGGCCGTCTCGGGCATCGAGAAGGTCCAGCCCAGGTAACCCTGCGCCGGATCGAAGGCATCGAGCGGCGGCACCTGCGAGACGTCGCAGTGCACGCATTCGCCGCCCAGGCTGGCAATTTCACGCACCATCAGCAGCGGTTCGCTGCCATTGCGCATGGCGCCCGAATGCGGACGAAGATGAACCTTCCAGCGCTTCTCCGCTGCGCCTTCGGCGGCCTTGGCCGGGGCCGGATCGAAGCCTGCCGTCAGATCGTCGAGCAGTGCATCGAGATCGAGTTCGTAGTCGGCGCTGCCTTCCGCATCCGAGCGGGTCGTATCCGGCTCGCTGACCTCCGGCTCGGCTGCGGGCTCAACCGCCGCTTCGGGAGCGCCGCCGGCATTGGCCGCCATCGACGCTTCCATTTCGCTGATCAGGGCCGCGTCGGCCGGCGCATCGCCCCCTTCGCGCGCGGCCTCGACATGGTCCGAAAGCGTATCGAGCGCCCTGAGCAGCAGGTCGACGAGTTTGCTCTCGATCGCCACGAGCCCCTCGCGGACATCGGAGAGCAGCGTTTCGAAAGTATGGGTATAGGCCTGAAGCGCAACATAACCGAAAGCACCGGCGCCGCCCTTGATCGAGTGCACCGCGCGGAAAACCGCATTGACCGTATCGGCGTCCTGCGTTCCTGCCTGGCAGGCGGCAAGACCGCTTTCAGCCGCCGCCAGCGATTCCTCGCATTCGGCAAAGAATATCTGCTGGATTTCCTCAGGGCTCATAGTTCGCTCTCTTCGAAGAGTTCCGCGGTGAGGCCGGTCAGTTGGGCCGCATCGAGAAGTGCCGGGGACGGCGCGATAGTAGCGCCGCCATCGCTGCGGCGTGCGGATACGAGGAGCTGGAGCACCGCCTGGCCGACGTGCTCCACACCCGATCCGTCAATCGCGGTCGGACTGCCGCCCATCGCCGCAACCAGCTCCGGCCATATCGCTTCGGCAGCGGCGCGGTCACAGCGCGCCGGCAAGATAATACTGTTCATTTTGCCCCCAGCAGTTTGCCACTGAATACGACCGCAGCCTTTCCGTCACTATGTCACCGGTCCTACGCAGTTATCCTTAGGGAAACGGTCAGAAGCCGGTCATCCAGGCACTCGGCCTGCCGAATTCCGGGCAGCCTGATCGTTAACTCAAGGCAACGGGATGACCCTCCGATCGAGCCGGGAAATCGTCCGCGAACCACTGACAAGGGTCACGCTACACGGCGGCTTGCCAAAACCTCGTTTGCTATCAACTCAGGCGATGTCCGTAGATTGGTTAAGGAATTTGATCGCTCAATTAGTGGTATCCAGCGCAGCCAATCGATATCCATTTTTCAGCGAGAAGGTTTCTCCCTCATGCATGACGCCCGCGTACTGGTAGTCGACGATTCAGCGGCTATGCGCGCCCTGTTTTGCGATGTTCTTGAGCAGACAAAGAACATTCGCGTCGTCGGCACGGCCGCCAATGCCGCCGAGGCCCGCGACCAGATCGCGGAACTGATGCCGAACGTAGTCACGCTCGACGTCGAGATGCCCGGGATGAGCGGCATCGAGTTTCTCGAAGAGATCATGACCACCAACCCGCTGCCCGTCGTCATGCTGTCCAGCCTTACCCAGAGCGGCACCGAAACATCGCTCAAGGCCTTCGAACTGGGCGCGGTCGAATGCTTTCCGAAGCCGCTCAAGGCAACGCCGGAACAGTTCGCCAAGACAGTGGGCAAACTGGGCAAGATCGTGCTGGCCGCGGCCAACTCCAACGTGCGCGACAAGCCGCGCAACCGCGGCCCCAAGGCCGAAGCGGAAGCCGGCGGCTATGCCAGCAACGGCAAGATCGCGGCCTTCAGCGCCTCCATGGGCGGCGTCGACGCGCTGACCGAAGTGCTCTCGCATTATCCCAAGAACTGCCCGCCGACCGTGATCATCCTGCAGACCGAACCGGCACTGGCGCAGATGTTCATCGACCGTGCCAACAAGGACTTCCCGTGCGCGGTAAAGGCCGCCACCGATGGCGCGGAGCTGAACTCGGGCACGGTCTACATCGCTTCTGATCCCGGCAAACACGTGATCGTCGAACCCGGCGCGCCGGCCAGGCTGCGCCTTGTCGAGCGCGATCCGGTCGAAGGCTTCCGCCCTTCGGCAACGCTGCTGTTCGGCTCGATCGCTCGCGCCTCGATGCCCGCCATCGGCGCGGTGCTGACGGGCATGGGCGAAGACGGCGCGAAGGGCCTGAAACTGCTGCAAGCCGCAGGCTGCCGCACGCTTGCCCAGGACCGCAACACCGCCACCGTCCCGCAGGCTCCGGCAGCGGCGGTTGAGGCTGGCGCGGTCGACAGCGAACTGCGCCTCGAGGATCTTGCGGCCGACATCCTCGCGAATTGCGGGTCGGAGGGCTGATCCACTCATCCTGAAAGCAAAGCGAGCGGGCGACACCGGCCAAGGTGTCGCCCGCTCGCTTCTTTTTGAGCGTCCGGTGGAGGGGTAACCGAACGCTCTAGGGGTCAGTGCGCCGCTTGGGGTTTGGCGTCCTTGGGAGGCCGCGGGGCGATCCAGATCGTCGAGGCGGCGATGACCAGAACAACTGCAGCGATGGCGAACAGGTGCGTCGTGCCCAGCGCCGTGCCCTGCAGCCCCACGATCTGCGAAATCGCGGCCGCTGCCTGCTCGGCGCTGAAGCCCTGATGCTGCAGCGTATTGGATACCTGCTCGACCCCGTTGAGTGTCCCGACCATTTCGGCCGTGTCCATACGCGAGGCATCGTTCCAGTAAGTCGTGACCAGAGCGGTAGCCACAGCGCCCGCGAGCGTTCGCGCGAAGTTGGCGATACCCGAGGCCGTCGCAGTTTCCTCAAGCTCGACCGCGCTCAGGCTGATCGTGGTGAGCGGAACGATGAACAGCGAAACCCCTGCTCCCTGCAGAAGCTGGGGCATCGATATCATCCAGAATGTCGAATCCGTCGACCAGTACGATCTCATCATCGAGCAGAAGCCGATCCAGGATATGCCGATGAACACAAGCAGACGCGGGTCGAATTTCTGCATCAGCCGCGGCACCATGGGCGACACGGCCACGGCAAGGATGCCGCTGAACGCCATGGCAAAGCCCGCATCGGTAGCAGTGTAGCCCATCGATGTCTGAAGCCATTGCGGTATGACCACGACCGACGAAAAATAGGTCCCGAAAGCGATCATCAAGGAAATCGTTGCCGCCGTGAAGCCTGAGTGCCTGAAGACCTTCAGATCCACGATCGGGTGTTTCTCGGTCAGTTCCCAGATCACGAAAGCAGCGAAGAACACGGCAGCCACGCAGGCCATGATCACGATCTTGGTGGAACTGAACCAGTCTTCTTCACGCCCAAGGTCGAGCATCATCTGGAAAGCGCCCACCCAGATCACCAGCAGCACCAGCCCAATCCTGTCGATCGGCAGCTTTCTGGTTGGTGTCTCCGCCCCGCGCAGCAGGGTCGCGATGCCGAAGAAGATCGGAACGGCAAGCGGCACATTGATGAAGAAAATCCATTCCCACGACCAGTTGTCGCTGATCCAGCCGCCGAGGATCGGTCCCGCAATCGGCGCGGTGACGACGGTCATCGCCCACATTGCCATGGCGCGCGAGTGCATTTCCTTGGGAAAGATACGCAACAGCAGCGTCTGGGTGAGCGGCATGAGCGGGCCGCCGCAGAAGCCTTGGCCGATGCGGAACAGCACCAGCATGCCCAGCGTACTGGACAGGCCGCAAAGCGCGGAGAAGACCGCAAAGCCCGCAAGCGAGAAGAGGAAGACCCGCAGGGTGCCGAAGCGCCCGGCCAGCCAGCCCGTCAACGGCACGCAAATCGCCTCGGCGACCGCGTAGGAGGTAATCACCCAGGTACCGCTCGATACCGAGACGGCCAGCCCGCCTGCGATGTGCGGCACCGAGACGTTGGCGATCGTCAGGTCGAGCACGACGATGAAGTTCGCCATGGCCAGCACAAAACCGGCCACGATCAGCCGTATTCCAGTCAGGGGGCGAGGTGCCGCCTCGCCCGGGTTCGTTCCGGCAGATGCTGTTGCCGCGCCCGCCATTACTTCGAATCCGTGAGATCGATTTCAGCTTCCATCGACAGACCGATGCGCAGCGGGTGCTCCTGCAGTTCCTTGGGATCGAGTTCGATGCGCACCGGCAGGCGCTGCACAACCTTGATCCAGTTGCCGGTCGCGTTCTGCGCCGGGATAAGCGAGAATGCCGCGCCGGTGCCGCCAGAGAAGCCGACGACCTTGCCGTGATAGGTAACATCGCTACCGTAGAAGTCGGAAGTCACTGTCGCCCGCTGACCCGAGCGGACCTTGCCGAGCTGGTCTTCCTTGAAGTTGGCGTTGACGTAGAGGCGGTTGACCGGGACCACGATCATCGCGACCGAACCGGTCTCGATTTTCTGGCCGACCTGGATCGAACGCTTCGCGATCACACCATCCACCGGTGCGCGCACGACCGTGCGCTGGAGGTCGAGCCTGGCCTGGGCCAAACGCGCCTTGGCCAGGCGGATTTCTGGCGCGGTTTCATTCGTAGTGCCGGAAGTGAGGGCCACAGAGGCCTGCTCCTTCTTGCGCGCACTGACCGCGTTCGATTGCGCTTCGTCGAGCGCGGCCCGGGCCTGGCTTGCCGCCGCCTGCGCCGAAGTCAGCGCTTCACGCGCTGCGGCAAGCTCTTCGGCGGAAACCGCACCGCTGTCCGCCAGTGCTGCGCGGCGCTTGTAGTCGGCCTGCGCCTTGGCAAGCGAGGCATTCGCCGAGGCGACGCGAGCCTTGGTCGATGCGATCTGCTGCGCACTGGCATCGGCCGCAGCGCCAAGGGCGCTGTTATTGGCGATCGATTGGGCATAACGCCGCTGCGAAAATGCCAATGCGGCTTCGGCCTGGGCGAGTGCGATCTTCTGGTCGGTATCGTCGAGCCGGAAGAGGAGCTGCCCCTTCTTGACCGGCTGCGTGTCGGTCACCAGCACCTCGGCGACCTGCCCGCTGGTCAGCGGGGTCACTTGCGCGGAATCACCGGCAACATAGGCATTATCGGTCGATACCGAGCGGCTGCCGATGAACACATCATAAAGGAAGTAGAGAGCACCGACCGCAAGCACGGCCACGGCCAGACCGATCAGCAGCGGCTTGCGCCGCTTCTGATCAACAACGCTGGCCTCGCCGGCTCCGTTCTCGTCTTCCGCAGGCAGGTCCTGCACATCGTCACTCATTGTCGGGAGCCTTCTCACTGGAATTGTCGTCGAACCCACCGCCCAAAGCGCGCTTGAGCGCGACTTCGAGGGCAAGGGTCCGGAAATGGGCATCGATCGCCGAGGTGCGCGCCTGCAAGGCCGCAGTCTCGGTGGTCAGGGCTTCGAGATAGTTCGACAGACCGCCGCGATACCGCTTGAGCGCGATATCGTAGGCTGCCGCGGACTGCTCTCGTGCCTGAAGGGCATCCTTCTCCTGCTCGGCCGCCGCATTGCGGCTTGCCAGCGAATCGGCCACGTCGCGAAGCGCGCCGACGACCGTGTCGTTATAGTTGGCGACTGCCGCATCGTAACCGCCGCGCGCCTGCGTAAACTGGCCCTTGAGGCGTCCGCCCTGGAAGATCGGCAGGCTCAGCGCGCCCCCTACGTTGCCGTAAGTCGACCCGCTGTCGATCAGGTTCGACAGACCGAGCGAAGTCAGGCCGATCAAACCACTGATCGAAATGTCGGGCATGTATGCGGCCTTGGCCGCGTCGATCCGGGATGCCGCCGCTTCAGCGCGCAAGCGCGCGGCCACGATGTCCGGACGCCGGCCTGCAAGGGCGATACCGGCATCAGCAGGAACGGGCGTTTCCGGCAGGCTGTCGATCGCGGGAGCCGTGATCGCAAGCCCGCGGTCCGGCCCGGCGCCCAGCAGAGCCGCAAGCGCATGGCGGCGCAGCAGTTCCTCTTCCTGGTTGGCCGAAAGCGCAACGCGCGCCTGCGCCGCGGCGGCCTGCGCCTGGCGCAAAGGAGACTCGTTATCGAGGCCCTGCTCCACGCGCTGGCCGGTCAGGTCCACCATCGACTGGCGCGCCTTGACCGCTTCAGCGAGCGCCTTGCCCCGTGCGACAAGACGCCCCAGGTCGAAGTAGGACGACACGACATTGGACGAAAGCATCAGCTCCGCCTGCCGGGCGTCCGCCTGCGCGGCCATTTCTTCCGACGTGGCAGCAGCGAGTTCCTTGCGCGCCCTCCCCCACAGGTCGAGGTCGAAATCGCCGGTCAGCGCAAGCGTGCCGGTGCTGTTCCAGCCCTTGGGCACGAAACCCGAGGGCACGCCGTTGTTGTAGCTCTGCTTCGTCAGCCCGGCCGAGCCACGCCCGCCGAGCTGAGGCTGGGTTTGCGCGCCTGAGACCTGCGCAGCACCGCGCGCCTGACGAATGCGCGCTTCAGCCATGGCCACACTGGGCGAATTGGCCAGCGCCTCATCCACCAGCGCGTCGAGCTGGGGATCGCCGTAGGCTTTCCACCACTGCTCACGCGGCCAAGCGGCATCGGTCGCCGAAGTCTGCAGGGACCGCCCACTGTCGAGATTCGCGGGTGCGCGCATCTGGGGCCGCGGCCCGAGATCGGGCGCAGCGCAGGCGGAAAGCGAAAGGGTCACAGCCAGCATGGAAGCCACCGCGACTCGAGAGGATAATGTCGTACTCATGCGTACACTTTTTATTGTGCCCCTCCTTGTCAGTGTCAACTGGAAAGTGTACTAGACAGTACAGACATGACAGAGAAACTTGGCAAACGGGAACTCAACAAGGCGAGAAAGCGCGCGGAGATCGTAGCGATCGCCACGCATTCTTTCCTGGAGCACGGTTACGCGGCAACCAGCATGTCAGCTGTAGCCGATGAGCTTGGCGGATCTAAGACGACGCTGTGGTCTCACTTCGCATCGAAAGAGGACCTTTTCATCGCGGTCATCGACCATCGCGTCGATTGCTTCGGCCGAGAAATGGAAGAAGCCCTGAAGGACAACCGCTTCAGCACCGCCAACTTGAGCAAGCTCTGCGTCACGCTGCTCGAAAAGCTCATGGACGAGAATTCGCGTCGCCTCTTCGGCCTGATCCTGACCGAAGGCGGACGCTTTCCCGAAATCGTCGAGGCATTCTATGCGCGCGGCCCAGCCCGTCTGCTCGCACACATGAAGGAGTACTTCGCTACCCGCTTCGATGAAGACGATGCGCGCGATCTTTCGCGACTGGTTCACACTGCCGTCGTCGGCTTCCGTTCGGATGCGATCATCAGACCCAAACCTCCAACCAGGGCAGAGATACAGGCATTTGTCGACGTACTCCTGTTCCGCCTTGGCCTGGACGGAATTTCGCCGATCAACAGCTAAGCCGCCAGTTGCCTATCCCTTGCCGGTACCTTTGATTGGCAGCGCCGTTTCGTACTTCACCGTGCGGAGCGCAAAATGGGACGATGCCGCGCCCACGGCAGGGTGCTTGAGCAGCGTGTGCGCCAGGAACTTCTCGTATTCCTCCACGTCCTCGGCAACGACGTGGAGCAGATAGTCCCAATCCCCCGACATCGAATAGCATTCCGTGACCTGCGGATGTTCGCGCATCAGCGCTTCGAACTCGGCGACGTTTTCGTTCGTGTGGCTGTGCATGCGAACCTGGCAGATCACCTTGACCGTCTGCCCGAGCAGCTTGGGATCGGCGAGCCGGACCACGCCGCGCAGGACGCCAGCCTCCTCAAGCTGCTTGACCCGTCGCCAGCATGACGGTGCCGTACTGCCGACTTTCTGCGCCAGATCGGGATGGCTGAGTGCACCATCTTTCTGCAAAGCCGCTACGATCTTTCGGTCCAACCCATCCATCTTGGAACAATCTCTCAATTTTTCCTTTAATTGTGAATGTACGTCTCAAACACTACTCCTGCAACGGCAAGTTTGAACGGCAAATTCGCAGCCCATCTGAGACAATGCTAGGAAAGGACCGCCCGGTTTGTCGGAACGACGGCGCCGGGTCCGCGTTCGAATGGCATGGGCGGCACAAGTCGTTCGCCCGCAAACTGGGATAAGCGAGACATGACCTTCTGGCAGACCGACGCGACGCACGATCCGGCACTCACAAGCTGGGTCGAAAGCGCCAAGGGACACCGCGACTTCCCGATCCAGAACCTTCCGCTCGGCGTATTCTCTCCGGCCGGCGAGACTCCGCGCATCGGCGCAGCGATCGGCGACATGATCCTCGACCTTTCTGCCTGCGCCAAGGCGGGACTGCTGCCCGATGCAGCGTCCTCTGCCGCAGGCTCGGACAGCCTGAATGCGTTCATGGCGCTGCCCGAGGGTGACCGGAAGGCCCTGCGCGCCATCCTGAGCCAGATGCTTGTCGAGGACGACCAGCGCAGTGCCGTCGAACCGCACCTTCACCGCGCCGGGGCCTGCACCCTGCACCTGCCCGCGCGGATCGGCGACTACACCGATTTCTACGTCGGCATCCATCACGCCAACAATGTCGGACGCCAGTTCCGGCCGGACAATCCACTGCTGCCCAACTACAAGTACGTGCCCATCGGATACCATGGCCGCGCCTCCTCGATCCGCGCATCGGGCGTGCCGCTCGTGCGCCCGACCGGCCAGCGCAAGCCACCCGAAGCCGACGCGCCGGTGGTCGGACCGAGCGTGCGGCTCGATTATGAGCTGGAACTGGGCGTGTGGATCGGTCAGGGCAATGAACTGGGTACACCGATCCCGATGTCAGAAGCCGCGAACCATATTGCCGGGTTCTGCCTGCTGAACGACTGGTCGGCTCGCGATTTCCAGGCGTGGGAATACCAGCCGCTCGGCCCCTTCCTTGCCAAGAACTTCCACTCGACGATCTCGCCCTGGGTCGTCACGCCCGAGGCCATGGCCCCCTTCCGCATGGCCCAGCCGTCGCGGCCAGAGGGTGACCCTGCCCCGCTCGGCTATCTCTCGGACGACGAAGACCGCTCGCACGGCGCGCTTGCCGTAACTCTGGAGGTTTTCCTGAGCAGCGCAAAGATGCGCGAGGGCGGCATGGAGCCCTTCCGCCTGAGCCGCGGTCCGGCGAGCAACATGTACTGGACCGTGCAGCAGATCGTCACCCACCACGCATCGAACGGTTGCAACCTGCAAGCCGGCGACCTGCTTGGAACCGGCACTATCTCCGCACCGACCCGCGACGGCTTCGGCAGCTTGCTGGAGCTGACGAGCGGCGGCAAAGAGCCGATCTCCCTGCCCTCCGGCGAGACCCGCACTTTCCTGGAAGATGGCGACGAAGTCACCTTGCGCGCAACGGCTCATGCCGAGGGCTACGTCTCCATCGGGTTCGGCGAATGCCGCGCGGCGGTCTTGCCGGCACGCTGATCGTCACCCCAGGTCAGGCAGCCGCCAACGCATCGCGCAGCGGCTGCAGCCACGCTTCGCAAGGCTTCCAGGCATCGACGCCGTAGCGCGATATCGGGCGGCGCACCTGCTCGCGGCAGGCCGACGATGACGATGGAATCGGGCGGACCAAGCCTGACCGAGACGCTTGACTCTGACATTGTGTCAGGGTCCATTACATGCTGCGTCACTTCTGGAGACGAGCAATGACGCAGCCTGGGCAATGCCACCATCACCATCGCGACGGCGCAGCGCCGCAAGACGCAGCGGCACGCGATCCGGTTTGCGGCATGACTGTCGATCCCGCCACGGCGAAGCATCGCAGTGAACTTGGCGGGCACAGCCATTACTTCTGCAGCGCGCGTTGCCTCGAGAAGCTCGAAGCCGATCCGGATCGCTACCTGAACCCGTCCGATGCATCGCCAGAGGACATCCCCGAAGGCGCCCAGTGGATCTGCCCGATGCACCCGGAAGTCCGGCAGGACCATCCCGGTTCATGCCCGATCTGCGGGATGGCGCTGGAACCCGAGACGGTCTCGCTCGACAGCGGCCCTAACCACGAACTGATCGAAATGACGCGGCGGTTCTGGATCGGCCTCGCCCTGGCCCTGCCGGTCTTCCTGCTGGAGATGGGCGGGCATCTTTTTCCGGCAATCCACCACCTCGTGCCGATGCGCACCTCGATCTGGATCCAGCTGATCTTGGCGACGCCGGTCGTCCTCTGGGCCGGGGCGCCCTTCTTCGAGCGAGGCTGGGCCTCGGTGAAATCGCGCAACCTCAACATGTTCACGCTGATCGCGATGGGCACCGGCGTCGCGTGGATCTACAGCATGATCGCCGCGCTCGTCCCTTCGGCATTCCCGCCGCCCCCGCGCAGCGCCGACGGCACCGTCCCTGTCTATTTCGAAGCTGCGGCCGTCATCACCGTCCTCGTACTGCTGGGACAGGTCCTCGAGCTTCGCGCGCGTGAACGCACTTCGGGCGCGATCAAGGCATTGCTCGAACTGGCGCCGCGGACCGCGCGCCGGATTGCGGACGATGGCAGCGAGGCGGAAGTCGCAATCAAGGACATCGCCACCGGCGACCGGCTGCGCGTGCGTCCTGGCGAGAAGGTTCCGGTCGACGCGGTGGTAGAGGAAGGACGTTCGGCGCTCGACGAGGCGATGATTACCGGGGAATCGATGCCGGTGACCAAGACCGTGGGCGATACCGTGATCGGCGGCACCATCAACCAGAGCGGCGCGCTGATCGTGCGCGCGCAGAAGGTCGGGCGCGACACGATGCTTGCGCGCATCGTCCAGATGGTTACGGAAGCGCAGCGTTCGCGCGCGCCGATACAGGGCCTGGCAGACCGGGTGGCCGGCCTCTTCGTGCCCACCGTTCTCGCCGTCGCCGTGGCAGCCTTCGCGATCTGGGCGATTTGGGGCCCGGACCCGCGCTTTTCCCATGCCCTGATCGCCGCCGTGTCGGTGCTGATCATCGCCTGCCCCTGCGCGCTGGGACTGGCAACGCCGATGTCGATCATGGTCGGCATCGGGCGCGGCGCCGGGATGGGCGTACTGATCCGCAATGCCGAGGCGCTCGAACAGTTCGAGAAAGTCGACACGCTCGTCGTCGACAAGACCGGTACCCTGACCGAAGGCAGGCCCTCGGTCGTAGAGGTGATCTCTGCCGCAGGCGCCGACGAAGACGAGCTGCTGCGGCTCTCCGCCGCAGTCGAGCGCGCATCGGAACACCCCCTGGCCGCGGCCATCGTCCGCGCTGCCGAAGACCGGTCGATCGCCCTTCCCGACGTCCGCGAATTCGACTCGCCGACCGGCAAGGGTGCGCTCGGTACCGTCGAAAACCGCAAGGTCATACTTGGAAACGCCCGCTTCATGGAAGAACAAGGCATTGCCACCGGGGTGCTACAGGTCGAGGCCGAGAACCTGCGGGGCGACGGCGCGACGGCGATCTTCGTCGGCATCGACGGCAAGGCCGCCGGGATAGTCGCGATTGCCGATGCCGTGAAGGTCACCACGCCCGAAGCGCTCAAGTCGCTGCGCGAGGACGGCATTCGCGTCGTCATGCTCACCGGAGACAATCGCACGACAGCAAGGGCCGTGGCGCGCAAGCTCGGGATCGAGGAGGTCGAGGCGGAAGTCCTGCCCGACCAGAAGAGCGAGGTCGTCGCCAGGCTCAAGGCCGAAGGGCGGATCGTCGCCATGGCGGGAGACGGGGTGAACGACGCCCCCGCGCTCGCTGCGGCAGACGTGGGCATTGCAATGGGATCGGGCACCGATGTCGCCATCGAAAGCGCCGGGGTCACACTCTTGCGCGGGGACCTGAAGGGCATCGTCCATGCCCGGCACCTGAGCCGTGCGACGATGGCGAACATTCGCCAGAACCTGTTCTTCGCCTTCGTCTACAACGCCGCAGGAGTACCGATTGCCGCGGGGCTGCTCTATCCCTTTTTCGGCATCCTGCTCTCACCGATCATCGCCGCAGCGGCGATGTCGCTCTCCTCGGTCAGCGTGATCAGCAATGCGCTGCGCCTCAACCGGGTCTCCCTGTGAACATCGGCGAGGCCTCGCGCAGGAGCGGCGTATCGCAGCGCATGATCCGCCATTACGAGAAGATCGGCCTGATCCCCCCACCCCTGCGGCGCGACAGCGGCTATCGCGACTACGACGCACGGGACGTCCACCGCCTGCACTTCATCGCCAATGCCCGGGATCTGGGTTTCTCGGTCAGCGAAATCGAAGCGCTGCTGGACCTGTGGGACAACCGCGAGCGGGCGAGCAGCGAAGTGAAGGACATGGCCCTGCGTCACATCGAAGAGCTGGGCGAGAAGATAGCGGCACTCGAAGCCATGAGAGCGACCCTGCGGGACCTGTCCGAACAGTGCCACGGCGACGACCGCCCCGACTGCCCGATCCTGCGCGGCCTCGCCGGAGACGACACCAACCGGGATTGAACCCGCCTCTCGCAATGACGAAAAAAGGCCGGGACACGCAGGGCGCATCCCGGCCTTCATGAGATCCGTCTGGCAGATGCTTCAGTTGCGGCTTGCCAGCTCCGAGTTCGACCAGAGCGCCAGAAGCGTACCAAGCGCACCCGATAGCAGGTAGGCACCCGAGGCGATCAGCCCGAAATTGACCGAGAGCAGCAGCGCGGCCAGCGGCGCGAAACCGGCACCGAAGAGCCAGGAAAGGTCGCTGGTCAGCGCCGATCCGGTGTAGCGGTGCTCGCTTGCGAAGCCCGAGGCGACCACGCCCGAGGACTGCCCGAAGGCCAGGCCCAGCAGGATGAAACCGATCACCATGAACACGATCTCACCGGCCGTGCCTGCGTCGAGCAGCTGCGGCGCGAAGCCGGAGAACACGGCGATGCCCACGGCGCAGGCGCCCAGCAGGCGGCGACGGCCGTACTTGTCGGCCAGGCGGCCGGAGGCGATGACCGCGACGACGCCGAAGGCTGCCGCCATCGCCTCGATCAGCAGAAAGCTCGTCGGCGCTTCACGGGTGAAGAGGAACACCCAGGACAGCGGGAAGACCGAGACCATGTGGAACAGCGCGAAGCTGGCAAGCGGTGCGAAGGCGCCGATCACGATGGTGCGCCACTCGCTGCGGATAGTGCCGAGCACGCTGACCGGCTGCAGGTCGCGGCTGTTGAACAAGTGCTCGAACTCGGAAGTTACGACGATGCGCAGACGCGCGAAGAGCGCCACGACGTTGATCGCGAAAGCCACGAAGAACGGGTAGCGCCAGCCCCAGTCAAGGAAGTCGGCAGCAGGCAGCGAAGCGATCATGTAGGCGAACAGCATGCTTGCCACGATCAGGCCGAACGGCGCGCCCAGCTGCGGGATCATCGCGTACCAGCCGCGGCGGTTCTCCGGCGCGTTGAGCGCGAGCAGCGAGGCGAGACCGTCCCAGGTACCGCCGAGCGCAAAGCCCTGGCCAAGGCGCAGCAGCGCCAGCAGCCAGATCGAGGTGGTCCCGGCATCGGCATAGGAAGGCAGGAAGGCGATCGATGCGGTCGAGCCGCCAAGCATGAACAGCGCGATCGTCAGCTTGGTGCCGCGGCCATAAGCCCGGTCGACGGCCATGAAGACGAGCGAACCGACCGGGCGTGCGATGAACGCCAGCGCAAAGATCGCGAAGGAATAGAGCGTGCCGGTCAGCGCATCGACGAACGGGAAGAACAGCTTCGGGAACACCAGCACCGAAGCGATGGCGTAGACGAAGAAGTCGAAGAATTCCGAGGTGCGGCCAATGATCACGCCAATGGCGATCTCGCCCGGCGAGGGCTCGTGATGTTCCTTGAAGATGGGCAGGCCCAGGGCTTCGCGGACTCCTTCGCCGGTCTGGGGGGTGCTGGTCATCTGGATCTCGCGGCCTTTGTTTCTGGTCCGTGCCCGGTGCTGCAATCCTGCGCCTGTCACGGACGAATCACTTGCGGGACGCACGCGGCGCCCGACGTCACATCTGCGCCCTATCGTCATTGATCGCCATCAAGGGGATTGGACAAAATGTCCTATGTTCGCATTCGCAGCATCGGCCTAGGCGCTGCGCCATGCGCTCTCCCGAGTCTCCCCCTTCGCCGCGCCTTCTGTCCGCGCTGGCCCGAGTCCCCGTCGCCCGCACTGCCGCCGCCCTGGCGCTGACGGGCGCCCTTTCCGCCTGCAATACGGTCGTGCTCGACCCGGCCGGCGATGTCGCGCAACAGCAAGGTGACCTCGTCGTCATCTCGACCGTGCTGATGCTGCTGATCATCGTTCCGGTCATGGCGCTCACGATCTTCTTCGCGTGGCGTTACCGCGCGTCGAACAAGGAAGCGACCTACGAGCCGGACTGGGATCACTCGACCCAGCTGGAACTGGTAATCTGGGCGGCGCCGCTGCTCATCATCATCTGCCTGGGCGCGCTGACCTGGGTGGGCACCCACCTGCTCGACCCCTATCGCACGATCGGCCGCATCGACAAGCAGACCGCGGTCGCGCACGATGCCGAGCCGCTCGAGGTCGACGTCGTCGCGCTCGACTGGAAGTGGCTGTTCATCTACCCCGAGCAGGGCATCGCCACCGTCAACGAGCTGGTCGTGCCGACCAACCGCCCGCTGCAGTTCAAGATCACCGCATCGAGCGTGATGAACTCGTTCTATGTGCCCGCCATGGCCGGCCAGATCTACGCGATGCCGGGCATGGAAACGCGCCTGCATGCAGTGATGAACGAGACCGGCAACTTCATCGGCTTTTCGGCCAACTATTCGGGCGCAGGCTTCTCGCACATGCGCTTTGCCACGCATTCGGTTTCCGACGCGGACTTCGCCAAGTGGGTCGATGGCGTGAAGACCGGAGGCAAGGACAGCGCCGGCACGCTCGACCGCGCGACTTACCTGAAGCTTGAGAAGCCGAGCGAGAAGAACCCGGTCGCCCGCTATGCCTCGGTCGATGCAGACCTTTACGGCGCCATCCTCGACATGTGCGTGGAGCCGGGCAAGATGTGCATGAGCGAGATGATGGCGATCGACGCGCGCGGCGGCCTGGGCAAGGCCGGCATCCGCAACGTCGAGATGCTCGCCTACGACAAGTACGGCCGCCAGGCTTCGGCAGCGGCGAACGCCAATCCCGACGCCGCCACCAAGCGCGAACTGGCCTGGGTCCGCGCCCTGTGCAAGCAGGAGCCCGGCAAGGCCCCAGACAATACCGTGAAGGCCCCCGCCAGCATGCGCTCGCTGACCGGCGCCGGCCTTTCCGCCCCGCATTCCGTCGCTCTGGAACAGAACGACGAAGCGCCGGCGCGCCCCCTCCTGATTTCCCGGAACTGACGACATGGAAGCCGTAGATCACTCGCACTGGAGCCTGTTGCTGGGCCGCCTGTGGTGGGATGCCATTCCCACCGAACCGATCGTCCTGGCGACTTTCGTCGTCGTCGCCCTCGGCGGCGCGGCGCTGCTTGCCGGGCTGACCTATTTCAAGCTCTGGGGCTATCTCTGGAAGGAGTGGTTCACCAGCGTGGACCACAAGAAGATCGGCATCATGTACATGGTGCTGGGCCTCGTCATGTTCCTGCGCGGCTTTGCCGACGCGGTGATGATGCGCATCCAGCAGTCGATCGCCTTCAACGGCAACGAGGGTTACCTCAACGCCCATCACTACGACCAGATCTTCACCGCCCACGGCGTGATCATGATCTTCTTCGTGGCAATGCCCTTCGTCACCGGCCTGATGAACTACATCGTGCCGCTGCAGATCGGCGCGCGCGACGTATCCTTTCCGTTCCTCAATAACTTCAGCTTCTGGATGACGACGGCCGGCGCGGTTCTCGTGATGATGAGCCTGTTCGTCGGCGAGTTCGCGCAGACCGGTTGGCTGGCCTACCCGCCGCTGTCCAACTTCGCGTACAGCCCGTGGGTCGGCGTCGACTACTACATCTGGGCCCTGCAGATAGCCGGTGTCGGCACGCTGTTATCCGGCGTCAACCTGATCGCGACCATCGTCAAGATGCGGGCGCCGGGCATGACCATGATGCGCATGCCGATCTTCACCTGGACCGCGCTGTGCACCAACATCCTGATCGTTGCCGCCTTCCCGGTGCTGACGGCCGTGATGACGATGCTGACCGCAGACCGCTATCTCGGCTTCAACTTCTTCACGAACGACTTCGGCGGCAACGCCATGATGTACGTGAACCTGATCTGGATCTGGGGCCACCCAGAGGTCTACATCCTCATCCTGCCGCTCTTCGGCGTCTTCTCGGAAGTCACCTCCACCTTCTGCGGCAAGCGCCTCTTCGGCTACTCCTCGATGGTCTACGCCACGCTGGTCATCACCATCCTGTCGTACGTCGTGTGGTTGCACCACTTCTTCACGATGGGTTCGGGGGCAAGCGTCAACTCGTTCTTCGGGATCACCACCATGGTCATCTCGATCCCGACGGGCGCGAAGCTCTTCAACTGGCTGTTCACGATGTACCGCGGACGCATCCGCTATGAGCTGCCGATGATGTGGACGGTCGCCTTCATGCTGACTTTCGTGGTCGGCGGCATGACCGGCGTGCTGCTCGCAGTGCCACCTGCCGACTTCGTGCTGCACAACTCACTGTTCCTGATCGCCCACTTCCACAACGTGATCATCGGCGGCGTGCTGTTCGGCATCTTCGCGGCAATCAACTACTGGTGGCCCAAGGCCTTCGGCTTCAAGCTCAACGAGTTCTGGGGCAAGGTCAGCTTCTGGCTGTGGATCCCCGGCTTCTGGTTCGCCTTCATGCCGCTCTACATCCTGGGCCTGATGGGCGTTACCCGCCGGATGCGCGTGTTCGACGATCCCTCGCTCCAGCCCTTCTTCATCGTTGCGGCCTTCGGCGCCTTCCTGATCGCGCTCGGCATTGCCGCGATGCTGGTCCAGTTCGCCGTCTCGATCTGGAAGCGCGAGGAACTGAAGGACGAGACCGGCGATCCGTGGGACGGCCGCACCCTTGAGTGGTCGACCAGCTCGCCCCCGCCGGAATACAACTTCGCTTTCACGCCTATCGTCCACGACATCGACGCCTGGGACGACATGAAGCGCTGCGGCGTGGAGCGTCCGACCAGCGGCTTCCGCCCGATCCACATGCCCAAGGGCACGGGCGCGGGCGCGATCCTGGCCGGTCTCTCGCTGGTCTTCGGCTTCGCGATGATCTGGTACATCTGGTGGCTGGCGGCGCTCTCCTTCGCCGGCATCCTCGGCTACGCCATCGCCCATACCTTCAACTACAAGCGCGACTACCACATCCCGGTCGAGACGGTCATCGAGACCGAGGCCGCGCGCGACCGCCAGCTTGCGGCGGCGGGAGCCTGAGACATGAACGCCACCACCATGCAATCCTCGCCCAAGGCGAGCCCGGCCGAGATCACCGCCGCGTTCTACGACCTGAACGAGCACGACCATCCCGAAGGCGGCAGCACCATGCTCGGCTTCTGGCTCTACCTGATGAGCGACTGCCTCATCTTCGCGATGCTGTTCGCGGCCTACGGTGTCCTGGGCGGTAACTTCGCCGCGGGCCCGGGACCCAAGGACCTGTTCGAGCTGCCGCTCGTCGCGCTCAACACCGCGATGCTGCTGTTCTCCTCGATCACCTACGGCTTTGCCATGCTCGCGATGGAGAAGAACCGCGTCGGCCAGACCCAGTTCTGGCTGCTCGTCACTGCCGTGTTCGGCGCCGCGTTCCTCTCGATCGAGCTCTACGAGTTCGCGCACCTCATCCACGAAGGCGCGACGCCGATGCGTTCGGGCTTCCTAACCGCGTTCTTCTCGCTGGTGGGCACCCACGGCCTGCACGTCACCTTCGGTCTCGTCTGGCTTTTCACGCTGGTAAGCCAGATCGCGAAGAAGGGCCTCATCCCGGCCAACAAGCGCCGCCTGATGTGCCTCTCGCTGTTCTGGCACTTCCTCGACGTCATCTGGATCGGCGTCTTCACTTTCGTCTATCTCATGGGAATGCTGTGATGAGCGCTGCCGACCACCACATCCACCCGCACCCGCACGCCGACGATCGCCATGCCGGTGGCCACCATGACGGAGATCACGGCAGCCACGGCTCCATGCGCGACTACCTGATCGGGTTCTTCCTCTCGGTCATCCTGACCGCGATCCCGTTCTGGCTGGTGATGACCGGCGCCATCGCCGACAAGCAGGCGACGGCCCTCGTCATCATGGCCTTCGCCATCGTGCAGATCGTGGTCCACATGATCTACTTCCTGCACATGAACACGAAGGCCGAGAATGGCTGGACGGTCATGGCGCTGATCTTCACGATCATCATAGTCGTGATCGCGCTTTCCGGTTCGCTCTGGGTCATGTACCACCTCAATCACAACATGATGCCGATGAGCCACGATATGGGGCAGTTGCCCTGACCGGGACCCGCTCAGCAGGGCCGGAGATCAAGCAAGCGCGGCGGCCCCTCGGGTTCGCCGCGCTTCTGCTTTTGCTGACGGTCGGTTTTGCCGCACTTGGCCTGTGGCAGATCCAGCGCATGCACTGGAAGCACGCGCTGATCGCGCGGGTCGACGCGCGCGTCCATGCCGTGCCCGCCGCCCTGCCCGGCAATGCCGAGCTGATAGCGAAAGGCAGCGACGGCACCGAATATCTTCGCGTGCGCGCAAGCGGCACCTATATCGGCCGGGCCTCCGCACTGGTGCGGGCGGCCACCGAACTGGGAACCGGGTACTGGACGATGACGCCGATGCGCTTGGACGACGGCAGGCTGGTCTGGATCAACCGCGGCTTCCTTCCCGAAGGGAGCAAGCTGGCGCAAGTCCGCAAGGGCGTGCCGCAGGGCCGGGTCTCGGTGATCGGGCTCGTGCGCGAGGACGAACCGGGCGGCAGCCTGCTGCAGTCGAACCGCCCCGGGGACGAGCGCTGGTACTCGCGTGATATCGCCGCCCTGTCCCGGTCGCGCCAGCTTGGGCCGGCGGCGCCGGTCTTCATCGATGCGCAAAGCGAGAGCGCCGCAGGCAAGGTACCGGGCGGCCTCGCCCCGAAGCCGGGCCTCACCGTTATCCACTTCCCCGACAACCACCTCGGCTATGTCCTGACCTGGTTCGCCATGGCATTCATGTCGATTGCCGCGACGGTCTTCGTCTGGACGCGCAAGGGCGGCAGGCAGGCGTGCTGAGACTGGCCGCCTTTCCGACGTCCGGCAGCGAGACCTGGCGCAGCGTCATCCTGCTGATGCAGCTGCGCTGGATCGCGGTGATCGGCCAGCTCATCACCATCGTCTCGGTCAAGCAGTTCCTGCACGTTCACCTGCCGCTCGCCGCGCTGCTGATCGCTCCGCTGCTGCTGATCCTGGTGAACCTCGGCTCGGCAAGCGTCATCCGTCGCCGCCGTGCCTTTTCCCAGGCCGAGCTGTTCGTGGCGCTGATGATCGACGTCGTCGCACTGTGCTGGCAGCTCTACCACAGCGGCGGCGCGACCAACCCCTTCACGTTCCTGTTCCTGCTGCAGATCGTGATCGGCGCCGTCATCCTCGAGCCGCGCTGGAGCTGGCTGGTCGCGCTCAACACCTGCCTGTGCATGGTGCTGCTCACCTTCCAGTACGTGCCGCTCGAACTGCCCGCGCCGCATTCCGACAACCCGTTCCGGCTCTACATTTTCGGCAGCCTGTTCTGCTTTCTGCTTGCTGCAGTCCTGCTCGTCTTCTTCGTCGTGCGGCTCGACCGCAACCGGCGCGAGAGCGACAAGGCGCTTGCCGCGCTGCGCCAGCAGGCTGCCGAGGAAGACCACATCATCCGCATGGGCCTGCTCGCATCGGGCGCGGCGCACGAACTGGGCACACCCCTCTCCTCCATGTCGGTGATCCTCGGGGACTGGGCCCACCTGCCCGAGATCAAGGCCAACGGCGAACTCGGCGAGGACCTGTCCGACATGCGCGTCGAGCTGGAACGCTGCAAGACGATCGTCACCGGGATCCTGATGTCGGCCGGCGAAATGCGCGGCGAAAACCCCAGCATCTCGACGGTCCACACCCTGTTCGGGGAAATCGTCGAGGAATGGCAGAGCCGCATGGACGGCGAACTGCGCTTCGTGAATCGCTTCGGTGAGGATGCGACGATTGTCGCCGACCCCGGCCTGCGCCAGGTCATCGGCAATGTAATAGACAATGCGCAGGAAGTCTCGCCCGACCTTGTCATCTTCGAGATTGCGCGCGAAAGCGACAATATCGTCATCGCGGTCAGCGATATCGGCCCGGGCTTCTCGAAAGAGATGCTCGCTCGCGTCGGCCAGCCCTATTCCTCGACCAAGGGACGAGACGGCGGCGGCCTTGGCCTGTTTCTGGTGGTCAATGTGGTGCGCAAGCTGGGCGGCCGTGTCATCGTCGAGAACCGCGAAATGGGCGGCGCAACCGTGCGGCTGATCCTGCCGCTTGCAGCGCTCGCCTATGACAAGGACAACCAGGCATGACCACGAGCGAGCGCAGCGAAGACAAGCCCACCCTACTGATCGTCGAGGACGATCCCGCCTTCGGGCGCACCCTGCGCCGCTCCTTCGAGCGACGCGGCTACATCGTCGCCTCGGCGTCGTCGGCGGCAGAGGCCGACGAACTCGCCCGTGCAGATGACTTCGACTATGCCGTGGTCGACCTAAAGCTGGGCAACGATTCCGGGCTCACGGTGGTCCAGTCGCTCCACGCCCTGCGGCCCGATACGCATATCGTCGTCCTCACCGGCTATGCCAGCATCGCCACGGCCGTCGAGGCGATCAAGCTGGGCGCGGCGCATTACCTGGCCAAGCCATCGAATACCGACGACATCGAGGCCGCCTTCTCCAGCGCGCAGGGCGATCCCAACGTCCCGGTCGACGGGCGCAAGAGCTCGATCAAGACGCTGGAGTGGGAATATATCCACCAGACCCTGGTCGAGTGCGACTTCAACATTTCCGAGGCCGCCCGCCGCCTGGGACTGCATCGCCGCACGCTGGCACGCAAGCTGGAAAAGCGCCGGATTTGAGGCCACTATCGCGCCATGTCCGAAACGCCCCGCCTCAAGCTCCACGCACGCCTCTATTGCGGAGACGAAATCGCCATGGGGCCGGGCAAGGCAGACCTGCTCGACGCGATCGGACGCGAAGGCTCGATCTCGGCAGCGGCGCGCGCGATGGGCATGAGCTATCGCCGGGCATGGCTGCTGGTCGATGCGATGAACCGCTGCTGGACCGAACCGCTGGTGGAAACGGTCGCCGGCGGGAGCCACGAACGCGGGGCCCGGCTTTCCACGCTGGGCGAAACGGTCCTTCAAAGATACCGCGCCCTGCAGGACCTTCTCGCCAAGGCCGAGTCTTCCGAGGAATACGCCTTTCTCAAGGACGGAGTGCGTCCCGAGCCCCTGCCCAGCCAGAGCGAGTAACGACGGACAACGGCGCCGTATGGCGCCAAGCTTCCTTATCTGTGCATTTTTCTATATAGCTCTTCGGGTTGGTTAAATCCGACCCGGCGAGTCGAAACTTGCCACTGAAACGGCAAAGGCTCGCCCGGTAATAGGGGGAGAGGCCTATGCGCGTTGCGATCGCCATAGTGGCGCTCGTGCTCGGCTCGATCGTATTCCACCTGCTCAGTCCGTGGTGGCAGACGCCGCTTGCGTCCAACTGGGACTCGATCGATTCCGCCCTGCACATCACCCTGCTGATCTGCGCGATCGCCTTCGTGTCGCTCAATCTGTTCCTGGCGCTTGCGATAGTGCGCTTCCGCCACCGCCCCGGCAGCCGCGCCCATTATGCGCCGGAGAGCCCCCGGCTCGAAAAGACGCTGACCTTCTGGACCGGCCTTGGCATCGTCGGGATGCTCGCCCCCGGCCTCGTCGCCTGGGGCAAATATGTCGACGTGCCCAAGGATGCCGCCGTCGTCGAGGCGATCGGCCAGCAGTGGCAGTGGACCTTCCGCTACCCCGGGCCTGACGGCGTGCTCGGAACCGCCGGCGTGCAGTACATGACGCCGGACAATCCCTTCGGCGTCAATCCGCTCGACCCCTTCGGCCGCGACGACATTCTCGTGCAGGGCAACGAACTGCACCTGCCCAAGGGCAAGTCGGTCAAGCTGGTGCTGCGCTCCAAGGACGTGCTGCACGACTTCTACGTGCCGGAATTCCGGGCCAAGATGGATCTCGTCCCCGGCCTCGTCACCTATTTCTGGATGACGCCAACGACCATCGGAACCTTTGACATTCTCTGCGCCGAACTGTGCGGCGTGGGTCACCATGAAATGCGCGGCAAGGTGGTGGTAGAGCCACGCGAAAGCTTCGAGGCATGGCTGGGACAGCAGGAGACCTTCAACCAGCTCCTGGCGATGTCCAGCCCGGATGCCGTCACGGAAATGTTCCGCAAAGCCAATTCCTGTTCGACGCCGGCAACCTGGGGGGTGCGCTGATGGCTACGACGATTGCCGACGACCTGAGGCCGATGCATCATCCCAAGACCTGGGTCGGCAAATACGTCTGGAGCCAGGACCACAAGGTCATCGCGATCCAGTATGGCGTCACGGCCATCGCCATCGGGCTGGTTGCGCTCGTCCTCTCGGTGCTGATGCGCCTGCAGCTTGGCTTTCCCGGCCTGTTCCCGTGGATCCAGCCGGAAAACTACCTGCAATACGTATCGATGCACGGGATGATCATGGTGGTCTACCTGCTGACCGCATTGCTGCTGGGCGGTTTCGGCAATTACATGATCCCGCTGATGATCGGCGCGCGGGACATGGTGTTCCCCTTCGTCAACATGCTCAGCTACTGGATCTATCTGCTCTCCGTCCTGGTGCTCGTCTCCGGCTTCTTCGTGCCCGGCGGACCGACCGGCGCGGGCTGGACGCTCTATCCCCCGCAGGCGATCAGCGAAGGCACGCCCGGCAACCAGTGGGGCATCGTCACCATGCTGGGCAGCCTGGCGATCTTCATCATCGCCTTCACCATGGGCGGCCTCAACTACGTGACGACCGTGCTGCAGGCCCGTACCAGCGGCATGACGCTGATGCGCATGCCACTGACCGTGTGGGGCATCTTCATCGCCTCGATCATGGGCCTGCTGGCCTTTCCCGCGCTGTTCGTGGCGGCGATCATGATGCTGCTCGACCATTTGCTGGGAAGCAGTTTCTTCATGCCGGCGATGATGACGATGGGGCAGGAGAGCAGCACGCAGGGCGGCAGTCCGCTCCTGTTCCAGCACCTGTTCTGGTTCTTCGGCCACCCCGAAGTCTACATTGTCGCCCTGCCCGCCTTCGGCATCGTGTCCGACCTGATCAGCGTGCACGCGCGCAAGAACATCTTCGGCTACCGCATGATGGTCTGGGCCATCGTGGTCATCGGCGGGCTGAGCTTCCTGGTCTGGGCGCACCACATGTACGTCTCGGGCATGAATCCGTACTTCGGGTTCTTCTTCGCGACCTCGACCCTGATCATCGCGATCCCGACCGCGATCAAGGTTTACAACTGGCTGCTGACCCTGTGGCGCGGGGACATTCACCTGCGCGTGCCGATGCTGTTCGCCATCGCCTTCCTGTTCACCTTCATCCACGGCGGGTTGACCGGCCTGTTCCTCGGCAATGTCAGCGTCGACGTCCCCTTGAGCGACACGTTCTTCGTCGTCGGCCACTTCCACATGGTCATGGGCGTATCGCCGATCCTCGTGATCTTCGGTGCAATCTACCACTGGTATCCCAAGATCACCGGGAGGATGTGGAACGAGACGCTGGGCCAGATCCATTTCTGGGTCACGTTCCTTGGCGTCTATGCGGTGTACCTGCCGATGCACTACCTCGGCATCCTGGGCGTACCGCGCCGCTACTATGCGCTGGGCGAGACAAGCTTCATTCCCGAATCCGCGCACCTCGCCAACGAGGCGATATCGGTAGCAGCGATCGTCGTCTTCGCCGCGCAGTTCCTGTTTTTCTACAACATGATCTGGAGCTATTTCCGGGGACCCAAGGCCGATCCCAACCCCTGGGGCGCGGCCAGCCTCGAATGGCAGACGCCTGAGACCCCGCCGGGTCATGGCAACTGGGGGCCACGCCTTCCCACCGTCTTCCGCTGGGCCTATGACTACAGCGTCCCCCACGCCGCGCGCGACTTCATCGCCCAGAACGAGCCGCCATCTGCCGATGCGCCTTCCGAGGAGGTGCTGCCATGAGCCTGATTTCGCGGCTTGCCGAGAAGAGTTGGGAGACCCCCGGCATCGACCGTTACCGCGAGCCGGACAGCTATCGCCCAGCGGCCGCGACGGTGGGCGTCTATGTCTATTTCGGCGTCGCTACCGTCATTTTCACGCTGCTCGCGGCGGCCTACCTGGTGCGCATGGGCGTCCCCGGTGCGGTCGATCACGGAACGGGCGACGACTGGCGCCCGATGCCCGAGCCGCCGCTGCTCTGGATCAACACCGCGATACTGCTGCTCAGCAGCCTTGCCTGGGAAGCCGCCGCCCGTGCCTCGCGCCGGGACGACGTGCCCCGCATGCGAACGATGGTGCTGGCGGGCAATGCACTGGGACTGCTGTTCCTTGTCGGGCAGGTGCTGCTCTGGTGGCACTACCAGACCGCGGGCTATTACCTCTCGGCCAATCCCGCCAATGCCTTCTTCTATCTGCTGACGGCGATCCATGGCCTGCACCTGGCGGGCGGTATCTTCGCGGGCGGACGCACGCTCGGCCAGATGGCGATCCGCGCCGACGGGCAGCGGATCTGCCGCAATGTCCGGCTCTGCACGAACTACTGGCACTACCTGCTGGCCGTCTGGCTGCTGCTGGCGGCGCTGCTGGTTGCGACCTGAAAAGAGGCGGGACGATGGGAACATGGACCACGTAACGACAAGCCAGTTGGAACCGCGCGACGCCGCGCAGGGCATCCAGTCGATCGCCGCGGACTGGTCTGCGGATCAGGAAGTCTTTCGCCACACCCATTGGGGCAAGGCGATGATGTGGATCTTCCTGCTCAGCGATACCTTCATCTTCTCCTGCTTCCTTACCGCCTACATGACGATGCGCGCATCGGCGAGCCTGCCCTGGCCCAATACCGCCGAAGTCTTCGCGCTCAGCATCGGCGGCGAGCCGATACCGCTGATCCTGATCGCGATCATGACTTTCGTGCTGATCAGTTCCAGCGGCACGATGGCGCTGGCGGTGAACTACGGATACCGCGGCGATCGCCGCAAGACTGCCGCGCTGATGTTCGCCACTGCCCTGTTCGGGGCGACCTTCGTGGGCATGCAGGCATTCGAGTGGACCAAGCTGATCGTCGAGGAAGGCGTGCGGCCCTGGGCCAACCCGATGGGCGCGCCGCAGTTCGGCGCCAGCTTCTTCATGATCACCGGATTCCACGGCCTGCACGTGACCTGCGGCGTGATCATGCTGCTGATCGTCGCAACGCTGGTCCTGCGCGGTCACTATGACCGCAAGTGCGACTATTCCGCCGTCGAGATCGCAGGCCTCTACTGGCACTTCGTCGACCTCGTGTGGGTCTTCATCTTCGCCTTCTTCTACCTGTGGTGACGCGAAAGGAAGCACGGCATGGACCATGACACCGCGACCGCCCAAGAGGCCCCGAGCGCATCCGCGCATGAGGACGGGCATCAGCAGCATCCGCTGGGGCTTTACCTCAAGGTCTGGGGTTATCTCTTCGTCCTGTCCACGCTGTCCTACCTGGTCGACTACTTCCACGTTCAGGGGATCGTGCGCTGGACGCTGATCATCGTGTTCATGCTGCTCAAGGCCGGGCTGATCGTGTCGATCTTCATGCACATGGCGTGGGAGCGGCTGTCGCTGATCTACGCGATCCTGGTCCCGCCGCTGGTGCTGCTGGTGCTGGTGCGGATCATGCTGTTCGAGTCCGACTACACGTTCTGGACGCGGGCGATCTTCTTCGGCGGAGGAGGCTGAACCATGATCCGGTCGAGATGGACGGCGGCGGGACTGTGCATTGCGGCAACGGTCGGCGTAGCTTGGGGGCTGGGATTCTTCTTCGATCACCTCATGAGCAAACCCCCGGGCGGCCAGCTCGGCTACGATCCGATGGAAAACAACGCAGCGCCGATGGACATGGGCGCGGTGCAGCGGGGCTGGCCCAACGCCATGCACGACCCGAGCGAGCGGGCGCGCATGATGGCCTACATGCACGGCATGGGCAGCCGCGAGCCGATGCCGATTGCCGCGCCTGCCCCGCAGCCGCAGGCCGCACCTGTGGACCTGGGCACCCTGCTAGCAGGTGCCGAGCCGCAAGTCGGCCAGGCCAAGTCACAGGTCTGCGCCAGTTGCCACGATTTCACCCAAGGCGGCCCGAACAGGATCGGTCCGAACCTGTGGGGCGTGGTTGGCCGCGACATCGGCTCTCATGCCGGTTTCGCCTATTCCGATGCCATGAAATCGGAGCCCGGAAACTGGTCCTACGAAAAGCTGTTCGACTACCTCGCCTCGCCCGCACGGGACATTCCGGGAAACAGGATGGGCTTTGCCGGTTTGCGCAAGCCCGAGGACCGGGCCGCGGTCATTCGCTATCTCGCCACGCTGGGCGGCAGTGCGCCCCCGCTTCCCCGGCCCAAGGAGCCGGCCGGGGAAACGGCGGCGCAGTAGCGGCGCTCAGCGCACCACAGCCCGTGTGTAGAGGTGCCAGGTAGCGTAACCGAGTACTGGCAGCACCACTGCCAGGCCGATCAGCGCCGGAAGCGCTCCCAGCACCAGCATTCCGACCACCATCACACCCCAGATCGCAGTCGTGCCGGGGCTTTTCATCGCCACGCGGACGGATGTGCGCATTGCGGTTCCCCAGTCGACGCGATCGTCGACCATCATCGGGAAGGAGATGAAGCTCATGGCAAGAACGACGACGGCAAAGCCGAAGCCGACCAGGTTGCCGATGACGATCATCCGCCAGCCTTCCGAAGTCGACAGCACGGTCTGGAAGAAAGTCCCCACGTTGCGGGCCGCATCCGGATAGGCCGCGCCGAAGGTCGTCGCATAGATATACCAGGCCGCGATCAGCCAGACCACGAAGAGCAGCGCCACAACCGCGGCGAGGCTGATGACCGACAGGGCCGCAGGGCCGTGGAAGACATCGAGGAAATGCCGCCAGCGGGCATCGAGGCCAAGTTCCCGGCGCCGGGCCAGTTCATAAAATCCGCTCGCAACGGCAGGCCCAAGCAGGACCGCACCGGCCACGATCGGGAAGACCAGGGGCAGCACCGACTCCTGATAGGCATAGATGCCCGCAAGCATCACCGCCGCAGGATAGATCAGCCCGACGAAAACGAGATCCCCCCGTTTGTCGAGGAAATCGTCCCATCCCTGGGCAAGGGCCGTCATCAGGTCATGCAGGCCGATCTTGCGGATGTGGATCTCATCGCCGGCATGAAGTGAACCGGCAGGACGCGCTATTGCCATGGACATCTCTCCCACGCTCTCAGCCGAGGGGAAATGTTCTGCCTGCAACTCCCAGCCGGGATCATGGCCAAGGGCGTCGATCGATTACCGCATTGCCGATAAGCGAAAGCGCGGTCAGTCAAAATCTCAGCTCGGAGTTGCCCCCACGGCTTCGATTGATGCCCGACAATACGCCCCCGGCGCGCATCATGGCAAGCATTCCGAACACTTTCGCACAGTTATATAACCGATAAACACAAGTGACGGCGCCGCTTTCAACTGCATCGGGATATATCATTAACGCCTTCGGTTCGTCGACAACCGATCCTTGCGCGGCCCAAAACTCGTGGACATTACAAGCTCTTGCCCTAGATATTTGCACCCATTCCGGAGCATGAACCGGGATGCGGCCAAGGCAGACGGGGCAATCGTGAGCGCAGACTTCTACTTTTCGAAGTTCGAGAACCGGCGACCGCCCGCACCCCTGCCCCGATCACGCAGTGTCGAGCTGATCTGGCAGGTCCTCGCGGTCTGCTCCTTGATCGCCGGCGCGTTCTACATTGCCTGGCGCTGGACCAGTTCGCTCAACATGGATGCGCTGTGGTTCGCCATCCCGATGGCGCTTGCAGAGACCTGCGCCTATTTCGGCCTGTTCCTGTTCACCGCCAACCTGTGGAAGACGCGCGACTATCCGCGACGGGAGCCGCCCGCCTCGATCACTGATTGCGTGCGCGAAGGCGAGGCCGTGAAGCGCCCGGTATCGGTCGACCTGTTCATTGCCACCTACAACGAGGACGTCGAACTCGTCCGCCTCTCGATCCGCGATGCGAGGCAGGTCACCTACCCCCATCCCATCGATTTTCGCATCCACGTACTCGACGACGGCCGGCGCGACGAAATGCGACAGGTCTGCGAGGAGGAAGGCGTCGGCTACATCACACGAGACAGCAATGCGGGCTACAAGGCCGGCAACCTGCGCAATGCCATGGAGCGCACCAGCGGCGACTTCATCGTGATCTGCGATGCCGACACCCGGCCATTCCCGACGATGCTCGAACACACGCTGGGCTACTTTCGCGATCCCGACGTTGCCATCGTCCAGACTCCGCAATGGTTCTACGACATTCCCGAAGGCGAACGGCTGCAGGATGCATGGGGCCGCCGCGCCGGGTCCGCGGGACGGATGCTGGGCAAGGCGATCGAGACCGTCTTCGGCGAAATCCGCCTCGGCGAAGATCCTTTCGCCAATGATCCCGCGATGTTCTACGACATCATCCAGCGGCGCCGTAATCCCTGGAATGCGGCGTTCTGCTGCGGGGCCGGGTCGATCCATCGTCGCGAGGCGGTCATGTTCGTTGCCCTGCGCGCCTATGCCGATGCCATCGCCCACGATCCCGCCGATGCGCGATCCCGCATTGCGCGCCTGCTGCGCCCGCGCAATGCCGAGGAAGACGCGCTCGCCCGCTGGCAGGCCGCGCAGGAGCAGGAACTGACGCCCTACAAGTTCCACGTTTCGGAAGACATCTATTCGACCATCGTCCTCCATCAGGACAAGGAGCGCACCTCGAAAACGGTGCTGCACCCACAGGTGGAATCGAAGATGCTGTCGCCGCAGGACCTGCTCGCCTGGACGGTGCAGCGCTTCAAGTACGCGGGCGGCAGCCTCGACATCTTCTTCCACGACAACCCGGTGACCCGCCCCGGCATGTCGCTGGCGCAGCGCGTAATGTATCTCACGACTTTCTGGTCGTACCTCGGGGCGCTGTGGAACCTCGTCTTCCTGCTGGCGCCGATCGTCTACATGACCACCGCGATCCCGCCCGTCAGCGCCTACACGGGCGAGTTCTTCATGCGCGCGATGCCGTTCCTCGTCCTTAACGAACTGGCCTTCATGATGGGCACCTGGGGGCTTTCCGGCTTCAAGGGCAAGGTGTCCTACCTTGCCAGTTTCCCGATCTCGCTACGCGCCCTGTGGGCAGTGGTCCGGCGCAGGAAGATCTCCTTCCCGGTTACCCCCAAGCAGCGGCAGTCGGGCACGCACCTGCGTCTCGTGTGGCCGCAGATCGCGATCATGGCAGCAACCGTTCTCAGCTTCGCCTGGTGTGCTTTCCGCCTGTTTGCCGTAGGCGGCGGCTACAGCCTGGGCGGCCTGATCGCCAACGGGCTGTGGGGCCTCAACAATATCCTCGCCATGTCGATCATGGTGCGCGCCGCCTTCTGGAAGCCCGAGGAAGAACGCTCGCCGCCGGAGAACCTGCCATGAGCATTCGCGAGAACCTGCGCCGCGGCCGCAGCCACATCATCACGGCCATAGTGCTGATCGTCGCCGGAGCCCTGGTCGTGCACATCGAGGACCGCAACCTCCAGCGCGAATCGGGCGAGCCGGTGCCCGATCATGCCGCTGCGGTCCAGGATGCGGCAACCACGCCCGGCGGGGCTCAGGACTGAAGTCGCTTAACCAGCGTAAGGCGGTTGATGCCGTCCGCACTGACGTAGTCGATCTCGTCGACGCAGGCCTGGATGATGTTGCAGCCGCGGCCATGGGTCGCTTCGGGATCGACCACCCGGCATTGGGTGAAGTATCCTTCCGGCACCGGCGCCCCGCCATCGCTCAGCACCAGGCGCAGGACGTCTGCCTCCGCGATGACTTCGAGCGTCATTTCGCCCTGCCCGCTGTTGGCGTAGCCGTGCTCGACGACATTGTTCGCCGCTTCGACCAGGGCCAGTTCAACATCGAACGCCGCCAGATCGTCAACACCTTCGCGGGCGCAGAATTCCTTGAGAAAAGCTGCCGCCGCATCGAGCCTCGGATGCTGGATCAGGATTCTCAAGATCTGCGTGTTGCCCGTCATGCCGATTGTATCTCCAGAATCTTGTTCTCGATCACGAGGAGCGAAATGTCATCCTCGAAGCCGGCGCTCGACCGCCGGGCCAGCAAGCCCAGTTCCAGTGCGCCAACGAAGTCCCGTATCCGCTTGCCGGCATTGCTTGCGAGCGTCCTCACCAACCTTTCCACTCCGAACTGCTCACCGGCACTGTTGCTGCATTCGGTCACGCCGTCAGAATATAGCACCAGTCTTGCGCCGGGAGGGAAGGCAAAGCGCGTCGGTTTCCAGGATGCATTGTCGAACCAGCCCACCGCCATGCCGTACTCGACTTCGGGAGTCAGGACCTCGTTTCCTACTGCGATCAGCGGGCGCGGGTGGCCGGCGCAGACCATCCAGCACTCCTCGCGCTCGGGCCGGACGATGCCGCATGCAATCGTGGCATAGCTGTCGTCCCCGCGGTCAAGGATCTCGCGGTTGATCGATTCGAGCGACTGCACGAGATCGCCGGGCGACTTCGGACGGAGCTGCTTGATGCGATGGTGCAGGTGGAACGAGTCGAGCGCTGCAGGCACGCCGTGGCCGCGCACGTCGATCAGGAAGAACAGCGCCCCGCCCTCGCGCAAGGGCGATACGCCGATCGAGTCGCCGCCGAGCATTGCCGCAGGACGATAGAGGTGGCGGAAATTCAAAGCGCCCACGAGCCCTTCGGCCGGCAGCAACCGCGCATGCAGGGCCGTGGCCGCATCAAGGTCGGCGCGCACCCGGTCGAGCGCTTCACGCGTGCGGCGGTGGGCCACTTCCAGCAGGCTGTTGCGGCGCTGCAGGCGGCGATGGAGCAGGCGGTTGCGCTGCGCGCTTTGGACCGCCAGTTCGAGCTGGACCTGTTCAAAGGGCTTGAAGAAGAAATCGTCGACGCCCGCTTCCATGGCCCGGCGGATCACGACTTCATCGTTGCGCGCAGTCATCATCACGACGTGAAGATAGCTGTCCTCGCTACGCCCGGCGCGGACATGGCGGACCAGTTCGATCCCGTCCATCCCCGGCATCTGCCAGTCGGTGACCAGCAGGTCGACCGGCTTGCGCGCGAGCAGCGCAAGCGCTTCCTCCGCGCTCGCCGCACAAGCGACATTGCAGCCCAGCGCCTCGAGATGGACCGTGAGGACATCGCTCATCAGGTCATCGTCATCGACGACCAGCACTTCGAGATGATAGCGCACGGGGCTGGATTGGAAGGTCTGCATCGGATCCGACAACTGCGAAGGCGTTCCGAAATTATCTTCGGAAATGGTTACCTTTTGGCAAACAACTCTCGATAGGTTGCGGAATGAGCCAGTGTTTTCCGAATGCCGGGAGCACCGTCGACCAGGATCCAATGCCGAATGAACATGACTAACAAGTTCCTGACTGCCGGCCTTATCATGGCTGGCGCGCTCGCATGTGCCGTGCCTGCCCTCGCGCAGGATTCCGGCGTTGCCTATGCCGGAGGATCGGCGGGTGACGGCGTCAACGGCTATGCCGGCGCAGTCGTGGCCCTGCCCGGTGCGCGCCTTGGCGAAGGACTTGCCCTGCGCGCCGGCGTCGGCGGCGGCGAATACCGCTACGAAGCGGGCGGCCAGCGCATCGATGCCACTTACGTGAATGCCGCAGTCGCGCTCGTCTATCAAACATCGGGCAACTGGGGATGGGCCAACTTCTCGGCCGGTCCGCGCCTGACCGACACCAGCCTCAAGCCAGACGATCCGGGCAACCGCCTGCGCGGCACGCGGATCGATGCCGCGGTTCAGACCGATGGCGCGCTTGGCACCGCCTGGCGCCTCACGTGGTTCGGATCGCTGGGCATCAACGACCGCGCCTATATCGCGCAGGCCCGCTTCGGCCCGCTGGTCGATGGCGACAGCGACACCCGTCTTGGCGTCGAGGGCGGCATCCAGGGCGACCGCAGCTATACCCGGCGCAGCATCGGCGGCTTCGCATCGACCCGCCTGACCGGCCAGTGGCAGGGCCTTGTCTCTGGCGGCGTGACCGACCAGGCGGGCCGCAACGTCAAGCCCTACGTGGCGCTCGGTGTCAGCCGCGTATTCTGACCCACCTGCCGCGCCGGTGCCGCAGCCAGCGCCGGAGCGCATCGGAGCGCAATACGTCCACGCCTTCCGGAGGAACGCCGCCAGATGAAGACATCTCTCGCCGCTTCGGTATCCGCACGGCGCGAGACCTGGCGCCAGCGTATCGCCAAGATCATCGCCCTGATCGTGCCTCTGCTGATCGGCGGTGTCGCGCTGCTGCTGCAGGAACAGGTGCAGACCACCGACAGGCTGGCTGCAGCCGAGGCCGAAACCCAGGAGAAGCGCAACCTCATCCTCTCGGTGTTTTCCGCCCATCAGGACATCGAGACCGGTGGCCGCGGCTATGTCCTGACCGGCGATCCCGAGTTTCTCCAGCCTTTCGACAAGGGTACCCGCGAACTCGCCCGCATCGAACCGGCGCTGCGCCGAGCCTTCGCCGGGCAACCTGACGACCTCACCGAACTGGCTGCGATTTCGGAGCTTTCGCACCACAAGCGCGATTTCACCGAGCGAGTCATTTCCCTGCAGAAGTCAGGAGAAAATCGCGACGCGGTTGCCCTGATCCGCAACAAGGACGGCAAGCGGCTGATGGACAGCATCCGGGTCCATATCACCAGCCTGCTCGAGCGCGAGAACGACCGGCTGACCGAAGTCTCCGCGCGCTCGCAGCAGGCGATCTCGGCTCTGCGCCGGGTGACTTTCGGCCTGCTGTTCCTGCTTCTGGCCCTGCTGCTCGTTGCCGGATTTGCCATCCTGCGCACCCTGCGTGCCCGCGAACAGGCCCTGATCCAGCTCGAGGACGTATCGCTGCGCCGCCAGGCAGTGCTGGAAAACGCCATGGATGGTATCCTCACGCTCAACCCCAGCGGTTCGATCGAGAGTTCCAACGCCGCAACGACACGCCTGTTTGGTTTCCGCGAGGCCGAACTGGACCGCCGCGACGTGGCAATGCTGTTCGCCGGTCAGCCTGCGATCGGCGCGTTCGCCCGCGAACTGCGCGAAATACACCTGTCGCGCGACAACCAGGGCACGGCGCGCGAGCTCACCGGCAAACGCAAGGACGGAACCGAATTCCCCATAGAGATCGCGCTTTCTGCGATGGTCCTGAACGAAGGCCTGCGCTACGTGGCGGTCATTCGCGACATCACCGAACGAAAGCGCGTCGAGCAGCTGAAGTCCGAATTCGTCTCGACAGTCAGCCATGAACTGCGCACACCGCTCACCTCGATCGCCGGATCGCTGGGCCTGCTCAGCGGCGGCGCAGCAGGAGAATTGAGTGAGCGCGCCGGGAGGCTGATCTCGATCGCGCAGAACAATGCCAACCGCCTCGTGCGCCTGATCAACGACATACTCGACATCGAGAAGATCGAATCGGGGAGCATGCCGTTCCACAATCGCGAGATCGACCTGACCGCGGCGCTGGCGGAATCCATCGAGGCAAACCGCAGTTTCGCCGATGGCTACGGAGTTCGGCTGGCACTGAAGGCTCCGCAGGGAACGCTGCTCATCAATGCCGACCCGGACCGCCTCGCCCAGGTGTTCGCCAACCTGATGTCGAATGCGATCAAGTTCTCGCCCAAAGGGGGGACCGTCACGGTAACGGTCACGCCCGGGACCAGGTCTCATCGCGTGTCTTTCGCCGATGAGGGGCTGGGCATCCCCGAGGAATTCCGCAGCCGGATCTTCGGCAAGTTCGCGCAGGCGGACTCGTCCGACACCCGGCAGAAGGGCGGGACAGGCCTCGGCCTGTCGATCGTGCGCGAGATCGTCCAGCGCCTTGGCGGCGAAGTGAGCTTCGAAAGCCAGCTCAACGAGGGCACGAGTTTCCATGTCGACCTGCCCGCCATGATTGCAAGGCCCCGGATCACAGAGCAGGGGCACGAGGCGAGCCTGCTCCTGTGCGGTAACATTGCGGCCAGCGCTTTCGCAGAGGCCCTGCGACGCTCCGGGAACACGGTCAAACTGGTCGGCAACATGGAACAAGTCCGAGACGCACTGGCCGAGAGCGTTTATGACGGCATCGTGGTCGACATGGGGCTGCCGGACGGCGCCGGGATCGAAATCATCCGCACGGTGCGCGAGACCGCCGAACACGCGCAAACCCCGGTTCTCGCGCTGGGTGGCAGGCCCGGTCCCGATGAAATGGAGGGCGATGCCGCGCTCGTTCTGGACTGGCTGTCCAAGCCGGTCGAGGTCACGCGCCTGATCGACAGCGTCGATGCCGCCGCCCGAGTCCTCGACGGCACGCGCCCTCGCGTCCTCCACCTTGAGGATGACCCCGATATCGCCCGTATCGTCGCCGAGGCCCTCGAAGGGCGTGCCGACGTCGTGACCGTAGATGGCCTGGCAGCGGCGCGGCGCGAACTGGCCCAGCGCAGCTTCGACCTGGCGATCCTGGACCTTACCCTGACCGACGGCGACGGCAGCGCCCTGCTTCCCGACCTGCACCGCAACGGCGAACCGTTGCTGCCGGTCGTGATCTTCTCCGCGCAGGACGCCGATCCCGAAACCGCCGGTTCGGTCGATGCCTACCTGACCAAGGCCCGGACTCCGATCGGCGCGCTGGTTGGCATCGTCGAAAGCCTCACCTCTCCGACGGACACCCGGGAAACCGTCGCATGACCATCGAAATCCTCTACGTGGACGACGAGCCTGACCTGCGCGAGGTCGCAACCATCGCGCTCGAGATCGATCCCGAGCTTCATGTGCGCGCCTGTGGCTCGGGCGCCGAAGCACTGGCGATCCTCGAAACATGGACGCCCGACCTTGTCCTGCTCGACATGATGATGCCCGACATGGACGGGCCGACCACCCATTCGGAAATCAGGAGGCGCTTCGGCAGCCGCGTCCCGATCGTTTACATCACCGCCCGCGCGCAGGAGCATGAACGCCAGCACCTGATGTCGCTCGGAGCGCTGGGCGTGATCGCCAAGCCATTCGACGCGATGACCCTGGCCACACAGGTACATGAGTTGGTCGACCGTGTCTGACCTCGAAGACAAGCTGGCTCCGCTGCGCCAGCGATTCTTGGAACGCCTGCGCGGAAATCTGCCCGCCCTGCTGGCATTGCGCGAGGATCTTGAAGACGAGATCGCGCGCATGGAACTGATCGCTGCCGCGCACAAGATCGCAGGCATGGCCGGTACCATGGGCTATCCGGAGTTGGGAGCGGCTGCGCGAATGCTGGAGGAAGGCCTTGTCTACCGGCCCGGCGAAACCACCATGTCGCGCGCCGATATCGACAAGCTGACCGACTGCATCAGGGCGCTTATCGGCAAGGACTGAGCCGAAGACCAGCACGATCAAACCGACCCTGGCGCATGCGAAGCCTTTCCGGTTCATTTCCGAAAATAGCGCCACGGAAACAATTCGTCACGGAGACGAAGGAACCAGGACACGAAGAACTCCCAATCAGGAGCCATCGAGATTCCACATGGGAGCACAGAATGTTTTCGGCAGCGCTTTTCGCCATTTCCACCCTCGCAAACCCGGGCGTTTCCTGCACTGCGACAACCCTTGCCTGCATGGAAACGGCTCCGGCAGCCCAGGCCTATCCGCATCGCCCCTTCCTCAAGGCCAAGGGCGTGATCGGCATGAGCCGCATCAATTCCTCGGAAACAAAAGGCAACGAACAGGCAAAGCTTTCCTGCGCCGCGCACCCCACCAAGAACCCTTCCTGCCGCCACCGCCTGGTGAAGGCACAAGGCGAAGCATCACGCTCCGACTTCGCACTTGAGACGGCACGCGAAGAGAGCGCGCAATGATCCTCGCGCGTTCGCTGCTGCCCTTGGCGCTGGCGATCGCGCCCTTCGCCGGGGCCGGCTCCGCATTCGCCTACGACCGGCTTCCCGCCGCCTTGGCGCAGCTCACTCCCGATGAGGTTCGCGAGCAGGTCAAGGTCCACGACGATCCGGCCACCCCCCATGTCGTCGTGTCCACCCGCGAAGCATGGGATCGCGGTCGCTCGATCGGCGGCGCCCACGCTCGCGACGTCCACCTGCGCGCGCTGGTCGATCGACAGTCCGGCGCGGTCCGCTGGCAGGTTTGGCACGAGCTGGTGCATCCGGGCCCGACCCCGCGCGTGGTCGGCGTCAATTACGAAGCCGGCGGGCAGACCGCCCAGGCCGACCTGCTGTTCGCCGAGCAATGGAAGGAGGACTGCCCCTCCGTCGACGCCATCCACCGGGCGTGCAACCGGCACACACGGCTCGTCTTCGAACTGCCGGAGCAGGTCGTGAGCGAGATCGCGGAAAGCTACACGCCTGAAAGCCGCAGGCCATGGCAGCTCAAGTTCAGGGCCGAGAACGGCAAGTCGATCAGTGGCGGCCTCGCCCCGGCAGAAGCCGCAGGTCTGCTCGACGCTGTCGAGACAGTGCGCCAGGCCTTGCCTCGCACGCTGGGCTGATCGAAAAATCCCGCTATTCGCGTCGTTGCGGTTTGCCTGACCGCACCGGCCTTCCTATTTACCTGGCAACATGCAAGAGACGATGACGTTCGCACACAGAATCAGATCCCCCCACGACATGATCACTACGCCCCCCACCATTCTTCTCGTCGAAGACGATGGTGCGCTCCGTACGTTAACCGCCCGGGCCCTGCGCCAGAGCGGTTTCAACGTGTTGACGGCGGCAACGGGGGCGGAGATGTGGGTCACCCTGCGCGAATCCCCGGTCCAGCTGATCGTGCTGGACATCATGCTTCCGGGCACCAGCGGCTTCGACCTGTTCCGCAGCCTGCGCCGGGAAAGCGACATTCCGATCATCTTCATCTCCGCAAAGGGCAGCGAGGAAGATCGCGTGCTCGGGCTTGAGCTGGGCGCCGACGATTATCTTCCCAAGCCGTTCAGTACGCGCGAACTGGCGGCCCGAGTCAGTGCAGTCCTGCGCCGCGGCGGCTACGAAGGTACCATAGAAAGCCCCGCCGACGGCCGCGCGCCCGAACTGATCTACTTCGATGGATGGCAGGTTTCGCTCGCGCGGCGCGAACTGCGCTCTCCGAACGGCGCCATGGTCGACCTGACCGGTGCGGAATTCGACCTGCTCTCCACCTTCCTGGGCTATCCCCAGCGGGTGCTCGGGCGTGAGCGCCTGATGGAACTGTCGCGCTCGCGTATCGGCGACAGCTCGGATCGCAGCATCGACGTCCTTGTCAGCCGACTGCGTCGCAAGCTCCAGACCGAAGACAAGGAGTCGCCGATCGTCACGGTGCGCGGCGTCGGCTACATGTTCAGGGCGGAAGTGACCCGTACCTGATGCTCTCGCGCGGCATGGGACTGTTCCGGCGCCTCGGCCTGCCAGAGCGCCTGCTTGCCGTTCTCCTGCTCGTCCTCGTCGTCGACATCATCGCCAACACGGTGCTGTTCGAACGTGTCAACTCGTTCGAACTGCGCCGTGACGATGCCGAGCGGATTGCCGAAAACCTCGTGCTGGCGACCCGCGCCATAGAGCGTGCGCCGGGCGTGGAGCGCGACGCCATCGCCGATGCCCTGAGCACGGATCGCTTTTCGCTCGAGTGGTCGCCCCCCTCTGACCGCAAGCGCGGATCGCTGGGCCTCGCCAACTTGCGCGCGCAAGTCGTGGAGATCGAACCCACCCTTGCCACGGGCGACATCGAACTGCACCTTGAGGAGCTTCCGGGCAAAGGCAATATCGGCGGCTCGATCCTGCTGTCGGACCGCAGCATTCTCAAGTTCCACACCCACGCCAATGCCGCCTGGAAGCTGACCGCCGGGCGGCTCGTGAGCATGATCCTGCCCACTCTGCTGCTGATCGCCTTCGCCTGGGTGCTGTTGCGCGCGATGCTCAAGCCGTTGCGCTCGTTGATCGGTGCGACCCGGGAACTGGGCTCCGGACCGCCCCAGCCCGTGCCCGAACGCGGCCCGGACGAGATGCGCCAGCTGATCCGCGCGCTCAACGACATGCAGGAACGCATCCACCAGTCTCTGGTCGACCGCACGCAGACGATGCTGGCGATCGGGCATGACCTCAAGACACCGCTATCGCGCATGCGCCTGCGCCTCGACGACGGCAGCATCGGGCAGGAGGTGCGCGAAGGCATTTCCCATGACATCGACGAGATGCGCATGCTGATCGAATCGATCCAGGCCTATATCGACAACGGCGGCGAAACGATTCCTTCCGAGCGCATCAACCTCTCGATCATGGCCGAAACGCTCGTCGATACCGCTGCAGACCATGGCGCCGACGCCCGGTTCGAGGGCACACCCGGCGTCATCATCAAGGCCCGGCCGGTGGCCATACGGCGCGCGCTTTCCAACCTCATCGAGAACGCCATTCACTATGGCGGCAACGTCCGGGTCACCGTGCGCCGCGACGGCGACGGCGCGGAAGTCGTCGTCGAGGACGATGGTCCCGGCATCCCGGAAGACCGCATCGCCGATGCGCTCCAGCCCTTCGTGCGTCTCGATACGGCGCGCAGCCGCGACACCGCAGGCATGGGGCTTGGCCTGCCGATCGTCCAGAAGGCCGTGCGCGCGGAGAACGGAACGCTCGACTTGCGCAATCGGCGCGACGGCGGCCTTCGCGCGACCGTCCGCCTGCCACTTGCGCCCGAATGACGAATCGCCGCACCGCAGCAAAACTTCGTAACGTTCGCGAACAATGACGGACAAGCACGCCACCTAGCTCTTGGAGAAGAACCTGAGGGGAAATCCCGCAGGACGATTCTACCCAAGGAAAGGTAATCAACGTGAACGAGTTGATCGGTCGCGTCTTCAGCTTCGAGAAGACGATCTTCCCCGCCAGCAGCGACTTGTTCGGCAAGCTGGCAACCCAGGGCCAGGAGCCCAAGGCGCTGATGATTTCCTGCGCGGATTCGCGCATCGTCCCCGAGCAGATCATGCAGGCCCAGCCCGGCGACCTGTTCGTCTGCCGCAATGCCGGCAACATCGTCCCGCCCTTCGCAACGATGAACGGCGGCGTATCCTCCACGGTCGAATATGCCGTCGCTGCCCTCGGCGTGCGCGACATCATCGTGTGCGGCCACTCGGATTGCGGCGCGATGAAGGCACTGAGCAACCCGGTCGGCCTCGACAAGATGCCCAATGTCGCAGCATGGCTGCGCCACGGTTCGGCGGCCGAGCATATCGTGACCACCTGCCACCCCGAACTGGGCGAGCGTGAGCGCGTGCGCGCCATCAGCCTCGAGAACGTGATCGCGCAGATCGCCCACTTGCGCACCCATCCATCGGTCGCGGCAGCTATCGCGCGCGGCGAAATGTCGCTCCATGGCTGGTTTGTCGACATCCACGCCGGCCAGGTCCTCGGCCTCGACGGCGATTCCGGCGAATTCGTGGCCCTGCGCGAGGATCGCGAACTGCCCGTCGCGCTCAAGGCCCGCACCCGCATCGCCACCGAATTGGCCGAGGCCGCGGAATGAGCAGCGCTGCCGCCGAAACGCGCAATGGGCCTTTTGCCTTCTTCGCGCGCGACTTCACGGCCTCGATCGTGGTTTTCCTGGTTGCCATGCCGCTGTGCATGGGCATTGCCATCGCTTCGGGCGTGCCGCCTGAAAAGGGCCTCGTCACCGGTATCATCGGCGGCATCATCGTGGGCCTCTTCGCCGGTTCACCGCTGCAGGTCAGCGGCCCTGCAGCAGGCCTTGCCGTCATCGTCTTCGAGTTCGTCCGCGAAAACGGCCTCGAAGCGCTCGGCCCGGTCCTGCTGCTGGCCGGCGTGATCCAGCTGGTGGCCGGCGCGCTCAAGATGGGCGGCCTGTTCCGCGCGATCAGCCCGGCCGTCGTCCACGGCATGCTCGCCGGTATCGGCGCGCTGATCGTCATCGGCCAGTTCCACATCCTGTTCGACGCCAAGCCGATGTCGAGCGGGCTGGAGAACATCGCGATGATGCCCGCCCGGGTTCTGGGTCTCGATCTCTCCAGCGTGTCCGCCACCGAGCTGGCTCTGGGCCTTGGCCTGCTGACCATCGTCATCATGCTCGGTTGGGAAAAGCTGCGCCCCAAGTCGATGGCTCTCGTTCCGGGCGCCCTGCTCGGCGTGGTCGCTGCCACCGCCGTGGCATGGATGCTGGGCCTGGGCGTGGCGCGGATCGAGGTACCTGCTTCGATCGGTGCGGCCTTCGCGCTGCCCACCAGCGCGGAATGGTTCGCCCCGCTTGCCAATCCTGGCCTGATCGTCGCCGCCGTGGCGATCGCCTTCATCGCCAGCGCCGAAACGCTGCTCTCGGCCGCCGCGGTCGACCGCATGCATGATGGCGTGCGTACCGAGTACAACAAGGAATTGCGGGCGCAGGGCATCGGCAACTTCCTGTGCGGCATGGTCGGCGCGCTGCCGATGACCGGTGTGATCGTGCGAAGCTCTGCCAACGTGCAGGCCGGCGCCAAGACCCGCCTGTCGACGGTCCTGCACGGTGTCTGGATCCTCGGCTTCGTCGCGTTGCTGCCCTGGCTGCTGCGCGAAGTGCCGATGGCTGCGCTGGGCGGCGTGCTCGTCGTTACCGGTTGGCGCCTCGTCAGCCTGAAGCATGTCCAGCACCTGCTCAAGGCCCACGGCTACCTGCCGGCAGCGATCTGGGCAGTGACGTTCATCCTGGTGGTAAGCACCGACCTCCTGACCGGCGTGCTTGTCGGCCTTGGCCTGTCGCTGGTCGAACTCCTGCCCCACGGCCGTAACCTCGGCCTCAAGGTCCATGAGCACGAGGACGAGGCCGGACCGCGTCTCGAGCTGCACGGCGCGGCCACCTTCCTCGGCCTGACACGGCTCAATGCGGTGCTGGAGCGCCAGCCCGCTGACCGGCCCGTCCACCTCGATCTCGATCGGGTGCGCGCCATGGACCACACAACGGCGGAAACGCTCAGCGAGTGGATCTCCCGCCGGCGACAGCGCGGCCACAAGGACAAGGTAACCGGCCCGGCCTCGATCCTGAAGCCGTTGCCGCTGGCGACCTGATAGAACTGACCCTGAGCAGTCGGACACCTCCACGTCCGGCTGCCATCTGCGGGCGGGTACACGCAAGTGTGTCCGCCCGCTTCTTTGTTCGGGCAAGCCCCACAGACAGGCAAGGGACCCCGGCGCCCGAATCTCCATGCTGCAGATGCGAAACACTTTGTCACGGAAAGGCAAGGCTGCGGACAACTTGCGCAAATAATGTCGACACGGTCATCGCGATACGCCTGCGCCACGCAGCGACAGGCGACGAGGTGACCGCAGGATGGAACACGAAGACACAAGTCAACATGAGGGTGTTCCAAATATGACGTTTCGTCTGCTTTCCGGCGTTGCCGGTCTCGCCGCCGCCAGCCTGCTCGGCACGGCGTCCCCTGCCCTTGCGCAGGAAGTTCCCGGCCCGATCACCGTTTCGGGCGAAGTCGCTCTCGTTTCCGACTACCGTTTCCGCGGCGTTTCGCAGACCGACGAGGAAATGGCAGTACAGGGCGGCATCAACGTCGAACATGAGAGCGGCTTGTACGCTGGCACCTGGGCGTCCAATCTCTCGGGCTGGGGCACTTTCGGCGGCTCGAACATGGAGCTCGACCTCTACGCCGGTTATGCCACCGAAATCGCCAGCGGCCTCAACGTCGACGTCGGCATGACCTGGTTCATGTATCCGGGCGGCGCCTCCGATACCGACTTCGCCGAAGTCTACGTCAAGGGTTCGACCACGTTCGGCCCGGCCGACTTCCTCGTCGGCGTCGCCTACGCGCCCAAGCAGCAGGCGCTCGGCAAGGTCTACAACAACGCCGCCAGCTACAACGCCGGCATCCCCGACAATCCGGGTGCCAAGTCGGACAACGTCTACATCTGGTCCGATGCCAGCGTCGGTGTGCCCAATACGCCGCTCACGCTCAGCGCGCACCTGGGCTATTCCAACGGCAACTCGGGCCTTGGCCCGAATGGCACGAGCATCGCGCCGACCGGTGAATTCCTCGACTGGTCGCTCGGCGCCGATCTCGCGCTCGGCCCGGTGACGCTGGGCGTCGCCTATGTCGACACCGACATCTCCAGCTCGGATGCCGCCTACCTGCAGCCGAACTTCGCCTCGTCGAAGGACGGCTCGAAGATCGCCGACTCGACGATCCTGTTCTCGATCTCGGCAGGCTTCTGACCTTGATGTCCCGCCCGGATGCGATGCGCGTCCGGGCGGGCATCTCCCTCTAGCTTCGCCGCGCGCCCGTCTGGCCGAAGCGCGCGACCAGATCGTAGAGATCTCCGCGAAAGTGCTGGCGCACGAAAGTGATGCTGTCCTTGCCGCGCCATGTCCTGCGCTCGACCAGCAAGGTTGCCGTACCGGGCACAACCTCCATCCAGCTTGCCACTTCAGCATCCGCACCTTCCGCTGCAATGCGCGTCTCGGCTTCGTCCCAGGGCACGTGCCGCAGCAGCCATGACCCCGGCGCCTGCTCGGCAAAATCGACGAATTCGATATCCGGCACTGCCGTCAGGTCGACCTGGCGATGCTCGACAGCAAAAGCCGCATCGTTGGCGTAGTGAACCCCTGCCAGAGACAGCACCCGCCCTCGCTCCGGCCCGAAAGGACTGTCGGGCCCTTCGGTGATCTCGCGCTTGCGCAAGCGATACTGGTGCACTTGTCCCCGCGCCGCGATCTCCTCGGCCAGATCGGGAATGTCCAGCACCATCGAATGCACCCGAGGCCGGGACACGAACGAGCCGGCACGCTTGCGCCGCTCGATCAGTCCGGCGGCAGCGAGCGCGGACAGCGCCTTGTTCACCGTCATGCGCGAACAGCCGTAGTGTGCCATCAGGTCCGCCTCGGTCGGCAGCCGCTCTCCCGGAGACAGCTCGCCCGAAACGATGCGCGCCTCCACTTCGGCGCGAATGCGTTCGCCCAGCGGCAGTGTCATTGCGTCAGCCGCTTGAGGGTTAGCGCGAAGTGATCGACGATCGCACCGCGCCGGACATGGCGGCCATCCCGTACGATCCGGCAACCACGCCGCCACACGCTTTCGATAGCGCCCTGTCCGGCGGAAAATACGAAGGCATCGAGCAGCGCATCGTCGCTGCGCCCGATCAGCGACGGCGCATCGGCGCGCAGGCTCACCAGATCGGCCGGCGATCCCGGGGCAAGCGGCGCTGGAGCGGCCAGTGCCTGCGAACCGCCAGCCACCCCACCATGATACAGGAACCGACCGGTCGATCCTCCGCCCGGTTCTGTCAGGCAGTTGCGGCCATGGTGCGAGAGGCGCTGGCCATATTCGAGCAGGCGGAGTTCTTCGGTCATGTCGATCCGGATGTTGGAATCGGAGCCTATGCCAAAGCCCAGCCCACCTGCCAACGCTGCGGCAGCGGGAAAGATGCCGTCGCCCAAGTTCGCCTCGGTCATGGGGCAAAGCCCCGCAATCGCGCCGCTGCCGATCATGCCCCTCCACTCCGCCTCGTTCACGTGGGTTGCGTGGACGAGGCACCAGTCGGGTCCGACCTCGGCATTGTCGAGCAGCCACTGCACCGGCCGCGCACCGCTCCAGGCAAGGCAATCGTCCACTTCGCGCTGCTGTTCGGCGATATGAATGTGCACCGGGCCATCATGCCCCAGCGCGGTCACCTCGGCCAATGCGGCGGGCGTGACCGCACGCAGCGAATGCGGGGCGATACCGAGGCGCGCATCGTGCAATCCCGCCAGCGCGTGCCGCGAGGCATCAAGCAGCCGCGCGTAACTCTCTGGATCGGTAACGAAGCGCCGTTGCCGAGGTGAGGCAGGCAACCCGCCGAAGCCTGCCTGCGCATAGAAAACCGGCAACAACGTAAGCGCTATCCCGGTCTCGGCGGCGGCTTCTGCAAGCGCTGCCGCCATGCGCGCCGGTTCTTCGTAAGAATGGCCGGAAGGATCGTGATGCAAATAATGGAACTCGCCAACGCGGGTGAAGCCCGCCTCCAGCATCTCCATGTAGGCGAGCGCGGCGATAGCCAGCATCGCTTCGGGATCGAGCCGATCGACGAAGCGGTACATCGCCTCGCGCCAGGTCCAGAAGCTGTCCTCACCCTCGCCGCGATACTCCGCAGCGCCTGCCATGCCGCGCTGGAAGGCGTGGCTGTGCAGGTTGGGCATGCCGGGCAGTCCGATGGCGTGGCGCCTGTCGCCGGGCCGCGGCGCGGCATCGGGCGTGATCGACACGATCAACCCGTCCTCGAGCACCAGACGCACGGCGCGCTGCCAGCCGCCGGGCAGGAGCAGGCGTTCGAAATGCAGCACCGTTTCCGTGTTCATGGCGCGACTCCATCGGCTCGATTTAATGTCTATACATTATTGCACGTCCATGCCAAGATTTCACTCTCGAAATGGAGGCCGCGATTCTCGTGAAGTGCGACAGGGTCTGGATGAATGCGCGTCTGGCGACGATGGCCGGACCCGGTCTCGGCGTGGTCGAAGACGGCATCGTAGCGGTGCGCGGCGGCAATATCGCCTATGCGGGACCGCGCAGGCAGGCTCCGGACTTCGCAGCTGTCGAGACGGTCGATTGCGCGGGTCGCTGGATCACCCCGGGCCTGATCGATTGCCACACGCACCTTGTCTACGCGGGCAACCGCGCGCAGGAATTCGAACTGCGGCTCGCCGGTGCGAGTTACGAGGAGATCGCCCGCGCCGGTGGCGGCATCGTCTCGACCGTGGCGGCGACGCGCGCCGCCAGCGAGGACGAACTGGTCGCAAGTGCCCTGCCCCGCCTCGACGCGCTGATCGCCGAAGGCGTCACCACCATCGAAATCAAGTCGGGCTACGGGCTCTCGCTCGATGCCGAACGGCGCATGCTGCGCGCTGCCCGCCGACTTGCCGACGAACGCGCCGTCGGCGTGACGACAACCTTTCTTGGCGCCCACGCCCTGCCTCCGGAATTCGCCGGTAATGCCGATGGCTACATCGATACCGTGGTGCGCGAAATGATCCCTGCGCTTGCCGCCGAAGGGCTGGCCGATGCCGTCGATGCCTTCTGCGAAAGCATCGGCTTCACGCCCGCGCAGACCCGGCGCATCTTCGAGGCGGCGCGCCGGGCCGGCCTGCCGGTCAAGCTCCATGCCGAGCAGCTGTCGAACCGGCACGGTGCAGCCCTTGCTGCAGGTTTCGGAGCACTCTCGGCCGACCATCTCGAATGGCTCGACGATGCCGGCGTCGCCGCGATGGCCGGTTCAGGCACTGTCGCCACCCTGCTGCCCGGAGCCTTCTATTGTACCCGCGAGAGCCGCGTTCCGCCGATCGAAGCCTTGCGCGGCGCGGGCGTACCCATGGCGCTTGCTACGGACAGCAACCCCGGCACATCGCCGATGACGTCGCTCCTGCTGGCGATGAACATGGGGGCGACGCTGTTTCGCATGACTGTCGAGGAATGCCTGCTCGGCGTTACCCGTCATGCGGCCCTCGCACTCGGGCTGGGCGACAGGATCGGCACGCTGGAGGCAGGCAAGGCCTGCGACCTGGCAATCTGGGACATCGAGACCCCGGCCGAGCTTGTCTACCGCATCGGCTTCAATCCCCTTCACGCCCGCATTCGGAGAGGCCAGTGAATATCGTTACCCTGAAGCCCGGCAGCGTTCCGCTGGCCGACTGGCGCGCCATCTACCGGGGGGCGCGTGTCCGCCTCGATGCCGGGGCGAACGAGGCCATTGCCCGCGGCGCGCAGGCCGTGGCCCGCATCGTCGCGCGCGGGGAGCCGGTCTACGGCATCAACACCGGCTTCGGAAAGCTGGCCAGCATCCGCATCGAGGATGCCGACCTTGCCAAGCTGCAGCGCAATATCGTCCTGAGCCATGCCGCCGGTACGGGCGAGCCGACGCCCGTCGAAGTCGTCCGGCTGATGCTCGCTCTCAAGCTCGCCAGCCTGACCCAGGGCGCATCGGGCATCTCGGCACGCACGGCGGGTCTGCTCGAAGCGATGCTCGAAAGGGACATCACACCGGTCGTGCCTTGTCAGGGGTCGGTCGGCGCGAGCGGAGACCTCGCGCCGCTTGCCCACATGGCGGCAACGATGCTGGGCGTGGGCGATGTCTTCGCGCGCGGTGAACGCATGGCAGCCGCAAAGGCGCTGGCCGATGCCGGACTGGAACCTGCCGAGCTTGGCCCCAAGGAGGGTCTCGCCCTGCTCAATGGCACGCAGTTCTCCTGCGCCTGGGCACTTGCGGGGCTGTTCGAGGCCGAACGCCTGCTGCAATCCGCACTGGTCGCAGGCGCCCTATCGACCGAGGCGGCCAAGGGATCGGACGCGCCCTTCGATCATCGCATCCACACGTTGCGCGGCCATGCCGGCCAGATCGCCGCCGCCGATGTCCTGCGCTGCCTCATGTCCGGTTCGGCGATCCGCGCCTCCCATGTCGAGAACGACATACGCGTGCAGGACCCCTACTGCCTGCGCTGCCAGCCGCAAGTCATGGGTGCCGCGCTGGATGTGCTGCGGCAGGCGGCCGGGACCCTTGCCATCGAGGCCAACGGCGTCTCGGACAATCCGCTGATCTTCCCTGAAACCGACGAGGCGCTGTCGGGCGGCAATTTCCATGCGGAGCCGGTCGCTTTCGCCGCCGACATGATCGCGCTGGCCATCTGCGAGATCGGCTCTCTTTCCGAACGCCGCACTGCCATGCTGGTCGATCCCGCGCTGTCCGGCCTGCCCGCCTTCCTGACGCCCGAGCCCGGGCTCAACTCCGGCTTCATGATCCCGCAAGTGACCGCCGCCGCGCTCGTTTCCGAGAACAAGCAGCGCGCCTATCCCGCCAGCGTCGATTCCATCCCGACTTCCGCCAACCAGGAAGACCATGTCTCGATGGCTGCGCACGGGAGTCGTCGCCTCGTGGCCATGGCCCGCAATGCCACCGCTGTCGTCGGCATCGAACTGCTGGCCGCCGCGCAAGGATGCGACTTCCATGCCCCGCTACAATCGAGCGAGGCGTTGGAGGCAGTCAGGCACGCCGTGCGCGCAAAGGTCCCTGCGCTTGGCCCGGACCGCCATTTCCATCCCGACCTGGAAGCGGCCAATGCGCTGATCCGTTCGGGCGCCATCATCGCGGCGGCAGGCGTCGAGCTGCCGGGCGTGGCATGAGCGACTGGCTCGACATAGACCGCGGCGATGCACCGCTGATCGTCTGCTTTCCGCATGGCGGCACTGCGATCCCGGAAGCCATCGAGGCGGGCCTGAGCTCGCCCTGGCTGGCGCGCAAGGATGCCGACTGGCGCATCGCGCAGCTCTACGCCTTCGTGCGCGACATGGGCGCGACGACGATCCGCACCGCCATGTCGCGCACGGTGATTGACTGCAATCGCGATCCTTCCGGCCTCTCACTCTATCCTGGCCAGGCGACTACCGGCCTGTGCCCGACCGAAACCTTCGACGGTGAGCCTCTCTATTCGGCCACCCGGCCCGACAAAGCCGAAATCGCACGGCGCCGGGCGAACTGGTTCGATCCCTACCACGCGGCCCTGCGCGACGAGATCTATCGCCTGCGCACCCGCCACGATGACATCGTCGTCTACGACGCCCACTCCATCCGCAGCCGCGTGCCGCGCCTGTTCGAAGGCGAGCTGCCGCAATTCAACGTGGGCACCAATGGCGGTGCGACCTGCTCTCCGGCGCTACGCGAGGCCGTCGCCTCGATCTGCGCTGCCAGCGGGCACAGCCATGTTGTCGACGGGCGTTTTCGCGGTGGCTGGACCACCCGCCACTACGGCGCGCCCGACATCGGCATTCACGCGATCCAGATGGAACTCGCGATGCGCGGCTACCTTACCGAGCCCGAGGCGCCCTCGCCCGACAACTGGCCCGCCCCGCTTGGCACGCAGCCCGCCGTCCTGCCCGTGCTGCACCGGATCATCCAAGCCTGCCTAGACTTCGCGAAAGGAAGATCATGACCCGCCTCGACAATTCGCGCCGGATCGTCCCTGCGACCGGAACCGAACGCACTGCGCAAAGCTGGCTCACCGAAGCGCCCTTGCGCATGCTCATGAACAACCTGCACCCCGACGTGGCCGAGCGTCCCGAAGAACTGGTTGTCTATGGCGGCATCGGCCGCGCCGCACGTGACTGGGAAAGCTACGACCGCATTGTCGAGACGCTGCGCCGCCTCAAGGACGACGAGACGCTGTTGATCCAGTCGGGCAAGCCGGTCGGCGTGTTCCGCACCCATGCCGATGCGCCGCGCGTGCTGCTTGCCAATTCGAACCTCGTACCGAAGTGGGCGAGCTGGGAGCACTTCAACGAACTCGATCGCAAGGGACTGGCGATGTACGGCCAGATGACCGCAGGTTCGTGGATCTACATCGGTAGCCAGGGCATCGTTCAGGGCACTTACGAGACTTTCGTCGAAATGGGCCGCCAGCACTATGGCGGCGACCTCACCGGGCGCTGGCTGCTTACCGCCGGTCTTGGCGGCATGGGCGGCGCGCAGCCGCTCGCAGCGGTCATGGCTGGGGCTTCCTGCCTTGCCATCGAATGCCAGGAAAGCCGCATCGATATGCGTCTGCGCACAGGTTATCTCGACCATCGCGCCGCAACCATCGAGGATGCCATGGCGATTCTCGAAAGGGCCCGCGCCGAAGGCAAGGCCGTCTCGGTCGGCCTGCTCGGCAATGCCGCCGAGGTGCTGCCCGACATGTTCGCGCGCGACATCCGCCCCGACTTGCTCACCGACCAGACGTCCGCCCACGATCCGGTGAATGGCTACCTGCCCCTGGGCTGGACCGTCGCCGAATGGGTCGAGCGCCGGGAACGCGAACCCGAAGCGGTGGCCAAGGCCGCCAAGGCCTCCATGGCGGCCCACGTTCGCGCGATGCTCGACTTCCATGAAGCGGGCGTGCCCACGGTCGATTACGGCAACAACATCCGCCAGATGGCCAAGGACGAAGGCGTCGAGAACGCCTTTGACTTCCCCGGCTTCGTCCCCGCCTATATCCGCCCGCTGTTCTGCCGCGGGGTCGGCCCGTTCCGCTGGGCCGCGCTTTCGGGCGATCCGGAGGACATCTACAAGACCGACGCCAAAGTGAAGGAACTGCTGCCCGACGATACCCACCTGCACCGCTGGCTCGACATGGCGCGCGAGCGCATCCACTTCCAGGGCCTGCCAGCGCGCATCTGCTGGGTCGGCCTGGGCGATCGGCACCGGCTCGGACTTGCCTTCAACGAGATGGTGGCGAGCGGCGAACTCAAGGCCCCGGTCGTGATCGGCCGCGACCACCTCGATTCCGGTTCGGTCGCCAGCCCCAATCGCGAGACCGAGGCCATGCGCGACGGCTCGGACGCGGTTTCGGACTGGCCCCTGCTCAACGCCCTGCTCAATACCGCCAGCGGTGCAACCTGGGTCTCGCTACATCACGGCGGCGGCGTCGGCATGGGTTATTCGCAGCATGCCGGCATGGTCATCGTCGCCGACGGCAGCGACGCGGCAGCGAGGCGTCTGGAGCGCGTCTTGTGGAACGATCCGGCCAGCGGCGTTATGCGCCATGCCGATGCAGGCTACGAGATCGCGCTGGACTGCGCGCGCGAAAAGGGACTGGACCTGCCCGGTATTCTCGGCTGACGATTGCCTATCCCGCTCATCCCCGGCTAAAGGCTCCGCCATGGACAGGTCACCCATTCTCGTCGTCACCACCGGCGGCACCATCGACAAGCAGTATTTCGACGCGCTGAGCGAGTACCAGATCACCGAAAGCGTGATCGAGAAGCTGCTGAAGATCGCGCGCGTGACGCATCCGTTCCGGATCGTCGAACTGATGCGCAAGGACAGCCTCGAGCTGACTGACGAGGATCGCGCACTGATCGCCGCGACGATTGCCAATGCGCCGGAGAAGCGCGTCGTCGTTACCCACGGCACCGACACGATGGCTGTAACGGCGCAGGCGTTGGCGCACCTCACCGACAAGACTGTCGTGCTGGCTGGCGCGCTGGCCCCGGCAAGGTTTTCGGAGAGCGATGCCGCGTTCAACCTTGGCATGGCCTTCGCTTGCTGTCAGGCGGCCAGCCCCGGGGTTTGGATCACGATGAACGGGTCGGTCTTCGATGGCCTGAAGGTCCGCAAGGATCGTGAGGCAGGCACTTTCGTCGAGGTCTGATTGACACCTTAGGTCCGCCGCGGAACCGAAACGGACCCATCTTCCCTCAGAATACGCAGAGATCCGGAGCGACCCGTTCGCGCCTCTCCAATAAGTAGGCCCTTAGCCTGCAGATAGGAGGCGCAGGCCGTGGCCGCTCACGACTTTCGCCTTCTCCCCCGCTGTCGGCAACGGCAGATACGTCGCCCCGCACCCTCCCGTGCCCCGGTCGACATGGTGAAGGGAGCGTCGATGACTCTCGTGACACGGCTCGATACAGGCTTGGAGACAGCGCTGGCCCGCGCACCGATCGGTGCCATGTGCGTTGACGATACCGGCGTCGTCTCCTGGGCCAATGCCGCCCTCGCCGCGATCCTCGGGGAAAGCGATCCTGCCTCGCTGCACCAAGGACTGATCTATGCCCGGATGGCCGACGACGACGCGGACACGCTGCGCCAGATGCTGGACATGTCGGTCGAGGCCAGCAGCGGCCGCACATGGCAGTCCGCGCTTCTTGACATCGACGGCAACAACCATCCGGTCGACCTGACGCTGGGAGACGGTCCCGGCTCTGCCGGTCAGCACACCATCGTCTACGTCCGGAGCCTCATGCGACAAGTCGCCGCGGAACGCCGTTTCAGCCAGATCTTCGAGAATCTGCCGCTCGGACTTCTGCTTGTCGACGACCGGCAGCGCATCGTCCAGGTCAACCGGACGCTGGCAGACGAGTTCGGCTACAGTCCGGAGAGCCTCGTCGGCCAGCCGCTCGATTTGCTGGTGCCGGACCGCTATCGCCATGGTCACGCTAGCCACGTTGATGGCTACATCGCCGCGCCCAGCTCGCGCATGATGGGTTCGGGGCGCGATCTGACCGGCCTGCACAGCTGCGGTGAGGAACTGCCGGTCGAAATCGCCCTCACCCGGCTCGAACAGCCCGACCGGCCGCTGACCATGGCGATCGTCAGCAACATCTCGCAGCGCAAGAGCGCTGAAAGCGCACTGCAGCAGACCAATGCCCAGCTGGAGGAATTCACTTATGTGGCCAGCCACGATCTGCGTGCCCCCCTGCGCGGTATTGGCGACCTGGTGAGCTGGATCCGCGAGGATCTGGGCGAAGACAAGCTCCCGCATGACGTGCGCCACAACTTCGATCGCATCGCCACGCGCATCGCTCGCGCCGAGCAGATGATCGATGACCTGCTGGACTATGCCCGGGCCGGCACCCCAGATACGATGATCGAAGTGATCGATCCGCACGAACTGGTCGCGGAGGCGCTCGCTCATGCGATGGTGCCGGAAAGCTTCAGCGTCGAGTTGGACATCGCCGGCGGCCCCATAACGGCCCCGCGCGCCCCCCTTGCCACCTCCTTGCGCAATCTGATCGGCAATGCCGTGAAACACCACGGCCAGCGCTGCGGTAATCTGCGCATTACCTTGCGCGAAGAAGGCCGCTTCGCCGTCTTCACCGTTGAAGACGACGGTCGCGGCATAACCGAGGGCAACGAGGAACGCATCTTCAAGCTGTTCCACCGCGCTTCTCCCGGCACGGACGGTGACGGCGTCGGGCTCGCCTTCACCCGGCGTATGATCAACGCGCATGGCGGAATGATCACCGTCGTGCGCGGCAAGGGCAAACTGGCCGGTGCCTGCTTCGAAGTACACTGGCCCCGAATCCTGCTGCGGGAGAGGGACAATGGCTGAAACCGGCGAAATGGCCGAGGCCGATGACCGTGCTGCACTGGCCGATTGCACGGTCCTCATCGTCGATGACGACGATGTCGCCATCGAAGGCGTGCTACGAAGTTTTCGCAAGCATCACGTCCCCTGCAAGACGCTGACGGCCGGAGACGGGAGCGAAGCATTGGCAGTACTCTCGGGCGATCACCCCGACAAGAAGCTGACGACGCCTGTGATCGTCCTGCTCGACCTCAACATGCCGCGCATGGACGGCTTCCAGTTCCTCGAAGCCGTACGCGCGGACACGCGATTGCGGCGCACGGTGATCTTCGTCCTTAGCACCTCCTCGCGCGATCAGGACCGCTGCCGCGCCTACAACGAGCAGGTGGCCGGATACATGGTCAAGTCCGAGGTCGGGCCGCAGTTCGCCCGCCTTGCGGAGTTCATGACCAAGTACACTTTGACCCAGGAACTCCCGTAAGAGCAGGCTTTCAAGGACCCCCACGATGAAAGGCTTTTCCAAGACCGGCAACGGCCTGTCCGCCCTGATCGTCGATGACGACGACGTCGATCGTGAACGGCTGATCCGCATGCTCAGGCGCTGCCCACGCGACATATCCATCACCGAAGCCACATCGCATGCCGAAGCGATGACGCTTATCCGCAAGCCGGCCAGCCACTTCGACATCGTCTTCCTGGACTTCGGCCTGCAGGATGGTGACGGACGCGATCTCATTCCCGCGATCCGTGACGAAATCGATCCCGACTGTCCGATCGTCGCCGTGACCGGAAACAGCAACGAACAGATCGCGGTGGATTCGATCAAGTCCGGCATGACCGAATTCCTCGCCAAGCGTCAGCTCTCGCAGGAACAGGTTCTTGCCTCGATCGAGGAAGGGATTGCCTGGCGCAAGTACCGGCAGGAGCTGCGCCGAGCGGAAGAGGAACTGACCCACCGCAGCCTGCACGATCCGCTGACGGACCTGCCCAATCGCACCCTTTTCTTCGACCGGCTCGGCCAGTGCTGCGCCCGCGCCCGGCGCCATGGCGATTCCTTTGCCGTACTGATGGTCGATCTCGACCGGTTCAAGGAGATCAACGACAGCCTCGGCCATGCCGCCGGCGACCTGACCCTGACCGTGATCGCCCAGCGCCTGCGCAGTCATTTGCGCGAAGTGGACACGGTCGCGCGACTTGGGGGTGACGAATTTGCCGTCATCCTGCAGGCCATCGATTCCACCGAACTGGCCCTGAAGATGGGCAGGAAGCTCACCGACCTGATCGAACAGCCGGTCGCCTGCGGCAACCACATGCTCAACGTGGGGGGATCGATCGGCATCGCCCTTTGCCCCGAGATGGGCACTGCCGCGCAGACCCTGCTCTCGGCGGCCGACGATGCGATGTACCTGGCCAAGCGCGGCATCGACAAGGTCGTGAAAGCCACCGACAGCCAGACACGACCGGGCCCTTCGCTGGATCGCAAGGGTATGCTGGAGGAACTGGAAAACGCGATGTCATGCGACGCCGTCGATTGGCACTGGCAGCCCAAGGTCGAATTGCGATCGGGACGAGTCCTCGGTTTCGAGGTCCTCGTGCGCTGGCGCCATCCTACCGGGGCGCCGGTGCCTGCCGACCAGCTGATCCACACCGTCGAGCAATCGCCATTGCTCGAATCCTTCACCAACCATTGCCTCAACAAGGTGCTGGGTCAGTTCGCGCAGATCCAGGACCGGATCGACGAGGCGACCATCGCGATCAACATATCGGCACGGATGCTCGAAAGGGCCAAATTCATCGAGAACCTGCCCCAGCTGATCGCCCGCCATGGCGTCAATCCACGGCGTCTGATTTTCGAACTCACCGAGACCGCACTGATCGCCAATCCGGCTCAGGCACAGCGCGTGATCGAAAGGCTGCGCGAAAACGGAATTGGCCTGTCCATCGACGACTTCGGATCGGGCTTCACCTCGTTCGGCTACTTGCGCGAATTTTCCATCAGCGAAATCAAGATAGACCGCTCATTCATCTCGCGCTTCACCGAAAGCCGGTTCGACCAGTCTCTGGTCAACAGCCTTGTCGTGCTTTGCGAGAACCTCGGCATCTCGCTTGTGGCCGAAGGCGTCGAAACACCCGAAACACAGCAGTTGCTCACCACCCTGGGCTGCAACGCCGGACAGGGATACGGGATCTGCCGCCCCATGCCTTACGAAGATGTCCTGCCCTGGATGACCCAGCGCGGCGACGCAACGCCGCAACACCGGCTGCGCGCATGAATCAAGCCGCAACCGGTACGATCAGAAACTCAGGGCCGCGCCTTGGGCTACCGTTTCCACGCGCCCGGCCACCCAGATCGAGCCGTCCGCTTCCTGCGAGCAGTGGACATGGCCGTCGGCACCGGTCCTCTGCCCCTGTCCGGCAAGGTAGCTGCCACTCGCCAGGCCTTGCCCGAACAGGTACTGCGCCACCGCGGCATTGAGGCTTCCCGTCACCGGGTCCTCCACCATCGCCTCGGTCGGATTGGCGAAGAAGGCCCGCACTTCGAATTGCTTGTCGTGCCCCGGCCCCCAGGCGCCAAGCAGGCCGACATCGGTGGGCATCGGCGCACGCGGCACCGGGTTTGCGGCCACCACCTGCTCGGCTGACTTGAGGTGAAGGAGCTTCCAGCCCGGTCCGTTATCGGCATGCACGGCTGCGATCACCTGGTCTTCCGCCACACCGGTAAGGCGGATGGCTTCGGCCCGGTCCTCGTCCGACAGCGGTCCGGTGCGCAGCAGGTCCGGTGCGCGAAATGCCAGCCGGTCGGCATCCTGCCGCACTTCGACAAGGCCTATGCCGCATTCCTGCATGATCCTGCCCGCATGTTTGGGAACACCGCCCGAGGCAAGCCAAACATGGGCCGTGCCCAGCGTCGGATGCCCGGCGAAAGGCAGCTCACCCGCCGGATAGAAGATACGTAGGCGGTAATCGGCGGCGGTGTCGGTCGGCGGCAGGATGAAGGTCGTTTCCGAATAGCCGAGCCATCGCGTCAACTTCAACATCGCGTCGGCTTCGAGATCCTCAGCTCCGCGCACTACGGCCAGGGGATTGCCGCTCAGCGGTCCGGACCCAAAGACATCGACGAGATCGATTTGCACCTAATGAACCTTTCATCATTGCAGTTCACTTCATCGCAGGATTACATCGGTCTGTCTCCAGTCCCGGCGACCCAACGAACCGTTCATCCGGCGTTGGGTTCAGGTGAACCAAAAAGCAATTCAAAGGTTCAAGACAGGCACTTGCAGGAGGACGCAATGTTCAAGAAATCCATTCTGGCTTTCACGGCCGCCGCCTTGGCGATCCCGGCCGTGCCGGCCGCTGCCGATCCGCCGCCGTGGGCACCCGCGCACGGCTATCGCGAAAAGGAACGCCATCACCGCATGTACGATTCGCGCGGCCGTTATTACGAACCGCGTCGCATCACGCGCCGCGACCGCGTCTGGCGAGGACGCGATGGCCGCTATTACTGCCGCCGTGACAACGGTACGACCGGTCTGATCATCGGTGCCGGCGTCGGCGCTCTCGCCGGGCACGAACTGGCGGGTAACGGCGACAAGACGCTTGGAGCGATCCTTGGCGGCGTTGCCGGCGGCCTGCTCGGCCGCACCATCGACCGCGGCGATCTCAAGTGCCGTTGACCTGAGCGGCATTGCCTCAAGACGCATGGGGCGTCCCGTCGAAACCGACGGGGCGCCCTTTCGCTTTGCGTCCATCTGGCGCAGCGATAGTTGCGAAGGACTGGAATTCCAGCGCTATCCCCGGCCGGCTGTATATGCTCCAATAAGGCCGATGACCCAAAACGACATTCCTGAAGCCACATGACCATGCGACCGACGATGATGGTGACGGGCGGCGCGAAACGGATCGGCGCGGCCATTGCGCGTGCCTTCGGAGCCGCCGGTTGGCACGTCGTAATTCACTACGGCCAGTCGACGGCGCAGGCCGAGGCGCTGGAGGGACAGCTTCCTTCCGCCGAAATCGTCAGCTGCGACCTGGGCGATGGACAGGCCGCCGTTGCACTGGTGGAAAGCCTTGCCGCCCGGCTCCAGGACTGGCGGGTGCTGATCAACTGCGCAGGTGTGTTCGATCTCGATACGGCAGAGGCGCTCGACACGTCCACCTTCGCCAAGGCGATGCAGGTCAATGCGTGCACCCCGGCGCTGCTTGCCCAGGCTTATCTGCGCCATGCGCAGGCAGAGGGCGGGCGACGGGTGATCCATGTCACCGACCAGAAGCTGCTCAACCCCAATCCGGACTTCTTTTCCTATACGATGAGCAAGCATGCGTTGGCCGCAACCATTCCGATGCTGTCGATGGCCCGCACCCATGCCGAGGATCGCATCTATGGCATTGCCCCCGGGGCCATCCTGGCCAGTCATGACCAGACCGAAGCCGAAACCGAAGTGTCCCACCGCATGAACCTGCTGGGTAGCAAGACCACGCCGCAGGACATTGCCGAAACGGCCCTGTTCCTGGCGCAGGGCTGGCTTGCGAGCGGAGAAACCGTGTTCGTCGATTCCGGCCAGCACCTTCTCGCCCAGGAGCGCGATGTTCTGTTCCTCGCCCGGCAATAGCGTAGCTGGTTCCGGATAAGTCCTTGCCAATGGCCAATTGCCGGCTACGCTGCCCTCATGGCCCGGAACCATTCGCACTGCGACAGGTTCAGGCTCCGTAGGTAAAAGAATTATCCAACGGGATCATAAGCATATGTCGAAGATGTTGCTCGAACGATTTCTCGGCAAGGCGGTTCGCAAGGGCATTCTCGAAATCACCTATTCGGACGGCACCCGGACGCGCAAAGGCTCGCCGGAACCCGGTTTTCCCGAAGTCGCCGTGCGCTTCACCGATCCCATAGCCGAGCGCAAGATCATCCTCGACCCGCGACTGGGCGCTGCCGAGGCTTTCATGGACGGTCAGCTGTTGGTTGAGCGCGGCGACATCATGGAACTGGTCCAGCTCCTGCGCGCCAATCGACCGTGGGATCGCGGCGGCAGTTTCGGCGAAGGATCGAGACTCAAGAAGATCGGAACGCGCGCGCTCACCGTAATCGACGGCATCAACAAGGCCGCCCGCGCCAAGGCCAACGTCGCCCACCACTACGACATCGGCAACGACCTTTACACGCTGTTCCTCGATCGGGACCACATGCAATACAGCTGCGCCTACTGGCCGAATGCGGACGGAAGCGACAGCATGTCGCTGGAACAGGCACAGGAGGTCAAGCTCGCGCATATCGCCGCCAAGCTCGCGCTTGCTCCCGGCCAGCGGGTGCTGGACATTGGCTGCGGTTGGGGCGGCATGGCGATCTACCTGGCAAGGCATGCCGACGTTCAGGTTCTTGGCATCACCTTGAGCGAAGAACAGCTTGCCCTCGCGCGCAAGCGGGCCGAGGCCGCGGGCGTGGCGGACCGAACCCGCTTCGAACTGGTCGACTACCGCGATCTTGCGGCCCAGGGGGAGAAGTTCGACCGCATCGTCTCGGTCGGCATGTTCGAGCATGTCGGGCAGGCGCAGTTCAACCGCTTCTTCCAGGACTGCGCGAAGCTGCTCGTCGACGACGGTATCATGCTGCTGCACACCATCGGGCGCATGGGCGGCCCGGGCTCCACCGACGCCTTCACCCGCAAGTACATCTTCCCGGGCGGCTACATCCCCGCGCTGAGCGAAACCGTCTCGGCCAGCGAACGCTATCGCCTGATCGCCGCCGACGTCGAGAACCTGCGCCTGCACTACGCACTGACCCTGCGCGAATGGTACAAGCGCTGCGTCGCCCACAAGGACGAGATCGTCGGCCTCTACGGAGAGCGCTTCTACCGCATGTGGATCTTCTACCTCGCCGGCGCCACCGCCGCGTTCGAGAGCGGGAGCATGTGCAACTACCAGATCCAGTACACCCGCAGCCGGCGGGCCCTGCCCCTCACCCGCGACTACATGGCCGCGCGCGAAAGGGACCTGCTTCGCGCCGGGTGATTGCGGGCGCTTTTTAACACTGGCATTGCGCCGAACCGCCCCCGCTGTTAGGCGCGCGTCGCAATTCCAGCGTCGATTCCAGCGGAGCTCGCAAGCGTCATGTCCGATATCAAGAAGGTCGTCCTCGCCTATTCCGGTGGGCTTGATACCAGCGTCATCCTCAAGTGGCTGCAGGTCACCTACAATTGCGAGGTCGTGACCTTCACGGCCGACCTCGGCCAGGGCGAGGAGCTTGAACCCGCTCGCGCCAAGGCCAAGCTCATGGGCATTCCCGACGAGCACATCTACATCGACGACCTGCGCGAAGAATTCGTGCGCGATTTCGTCTTCCCGATGTTCCGTGCCAATGCCCGCTACGAGGGCGACTACCTGCTCGGCACCTCGATCGCGCGTCCGCTGATCTCCAAGCGCCTCATCGAAATCGCCCACGAGACCGGCGCCGACGCCGTCGCCCACGGCGCAACCGGCAAGGGCAACGACCAGGTCCGCTTCGAGCTGTCGGCCTACGCGCTCGATCCGAACATCAAGGTCATCGCTCCCTGGCGCGAGTGGGACCTCAATTCGCGCACCGCGCTGATCGCCTGGGCCGAGGCCCACCAGATCCCGGTGCCGAAGGACAAGCGCGGCGAAAGCCCGTTCTCGACCGACGCCAACCTCCTGCACACCTCGTCGGAGGGCAAGGTGCTCGAGGATCCGTGGGAAGAGACCCCCGACTACGTCTATTCGCGCACCGTCAATCCCGAGGATGCGCCGGACCAGCCGGAATACATCACCGTCGACTTCGACAAGGGTGACGGCGTCGCGCTCAACGGCGTGGCGATGAGCCCGGCCACCCTGCTCACCCAGCTCAACGAGCTGGGCCGCAAGCACGGCATCGGCCGCCTCGACCTCGTCGAGAACCGCTTCGTCGGCATGAAGTCGCGCGGCATGTACGAGACGCCGGGTGGCACGATCTACGCCGCTGCCCACCGCGGGATCGAGCAGATCACGCTCGACCGCGGCGCCGCGCACCTCAAGGACGAGCTGATGCCGAAGTACGCGGAACTGCTGTACAACGGCTTCTGGTTCGCTCCGGAGCGCGAGATGCTGCAGGCCGCGATCGACCACAGCCAGCTGCGCGTCAACGGCACCGTCCGGCTCAAGCTCTACAAGGGCATGGCCTCGGTGGTCGGCCGCAAGTCGCCCGATTCGCTGTACTCCGAACGCCATGTCACGTTCGAGGACGATGCGGGCGCCTACGACCAGAAGGACGCCGCCGGATTCATCAAGCTCAACGCCCTGCGTTTGCGGTTGCTGGCCCAGCGCGACGCTTCCTGAATCCTCTCAAACGGTTAACACATTCCGGCGGTCCGTTGCCAAAGCGCGACGGGCCGCTTTTGCATGAGTCCCCTTTTTGCGTTGCGGCATGTAGGAGTCCCCCACACCTGAAACGGGACGGAGTGGGGAATCTTGGCAGTTCGACCGGGCAACCGGAAAGCAAACCTGCTTGTCGCGCTTGCGGCACTGGTCACGCTTCCGCTTGCAGGCCCCATCCACGCCGCCGACGTTGCCGTGCCCGAGCTGGCCCCGCAGCAGGCCGCACCGGCGCTGACCGCGCCCGCCGCTTCCACCGTCACGACCGGTGATGTCGCCCCCGCCGCCGCCGAAATCGACGCGCCCGAGTTCGATCCGATCGGTTCGGGCATGGCGAGCTACTACGGCCGCCAGTTCGCCGGCAACCGCACCGCCAGCGGCGACCTGTTCGACCCGCAGGCGCTGACCGCGGCGCACCGCACCCTGCCCTTCGGCAGCAAGGTGCGCGTGACCAACGAGGCGACCGGCGATTCAGTGATCGTCACCATCAACGACCGCGGGCCGTTCCACGGCAACCGCGTGATCGACCTCAGCCGCGCCGCCGCGGACGAGATCGGCCTGACCCGCGCCGGCAAGGGCCGCGTGGAACTGGCGCTCCTGGCCAACTGAGCCTTCTTCTTTCGGTTTTCCGCTGGGCTTTTGCATCGGGGGGCTTCGACAGGCTCTGCCTGAGCGGGTCCTGCGCCTGAACGCGCATCACGCCCTAACCGGCCCTGCCCCGCATCCCTGTGAAAAGCCTGCGCGCTTTCGGCAGATCCCTCACCGCGAAAAGTCGGCCAGCGCGGTGGTGGGAGGGGGGTGGGAGCATCACCGCGCCGGCCTTCACTTGCGATAACATCGGCCCCGGCAATCCGTTCCCGGCGCCTGCGGATTTTTCGAAAGACGCCGCAAGGCCCTGCAGGTTTACACGGTTTACACTGTCCAGAGAGGTACGGCGCGGGCCCGTCCAGCGACTTGTACTCCATCGGCGGCGCGTCATCCGCATCGCCGCCACAGTCCTGCCCGCCCGCATCGGGAGAGGCGAATTCGGCTGGCAGATCGTCCAGCCCCGGCCCGATCCAGCCGTCCCAGGCGACCACGCCCTGCCCTTCGCGCACGTCCGCTTCGCGCTCCTGCCGGGCCTGCCGCAGCACTGCGTCGACATGGTCGCAGGCGCGGGCCTGCCATGCGTCCCAGTCCTGTCCGGCCCCTTCCGGGTCCGCCGGGGCGCAATCGACATAGTCGCGGCGCGAGAGCGGCAGGACCCGATCGGGCGCGGCCTCGTCCAGCATGGGATCGAACGCCGGATCGAGCGCCGGATCGAGAGGAGGCTGGAAAAAGTCCGCGTCCGGCGCCTCGCCCGAGAGCAGCGCCAGCACTTCATCGAAGCGACCGGCCTGCTCGCTTACGTGGTGCTGCTCGGCCAGCCGGTCCAGCCGCGCGAGGTGGGCCAGCAGCAGGCGGGAATCGTAGCGCCGCCGCCGCCCGACCAGCTCTCCGCGAAACCACACCGCCTCGTCCACCCCGTCGATCGCGCGGGTCGCCAGCACTTCCTCGGCATGGGTGCGCGCGAGAAGCAGCGCGGCGGACCAGCCTTGCGCAAAGACCGCATCGCGCCGCCGCAGGAGATAGGCGGAAGTCCGGCTCATCCCCACTTGCGCACAGGCCGCGCGCACATCGCCCCGGTCGGCAAGGTGGTGGAGGAAGGCAACCTTGCGCGCATCGCTCCAGCCGTTGTGGGGCACGCCGTCCCCCTCCCGCTTGGCGGAGGGGGCAGGGGTGGGCATTCCATCCCCCTGCCCGTCCCGTTCCCCCTGCACGCAGCCCCGGGCCTGCCCGAAGGACGAGGCCGACAACAGCGAGGCCGCCCCGGCGCCGCAATCCCGGTCGAAATGGTCAGGGCAAGCGGAGGCGGGCCAATCGTCGGACGGCAGGCCGATATCGCGCGAAGCCGGTATCCACCCCCGCCCGAAGCGCGTGGGCGGCGCAGTGTCGCCTGCCATTGCCGCAGAGGGACCGGATGACGGGCCGGAACCCGGAGCCGCGCCATGCGGCGCGCCGGGCGTGGCTGGACTGGAACTGTCGGACATGGTTCACCCCCTCGAACTGGAGCATCAGGACCGGCGCGAATGGCCCGCGCCGGGGTGAACCGGGGTATTTATGGCATGTGGGGGTGTGTAGGAAAGTGATTACAATTTAGAAACACCTGACTTGGTCATGCGGACTCTGCTTGGCATTCCATTCTGTGGGTAACAGAGCCTAAAGTATTTTAAGCAAATACAGATTCCCACACAGTGACAATATTCCAGAGTGATGCACGGCTTGGGCTATGAGAAAAATTGAGAATCTAGTTCGATCTATTTCTATTAAGTATTACCGATCCATAAATAATGAACGACTGCGCGACCTAAAACAGGTGAACGTCATAACTGGCGGAAACGATATTGGAAAATCCAATGTAATAAGAGCTTTGAAGCTTTTCTTCCATGAAACCAATGATCGCGATAGAAAAATAGATTTCTACGATGAGTTTTCACACTCCCGACTCAATGTCGTTCGTCAGGAATCCGTTAAAGGCAGGCAGTTTATACAGATAGAAATTGAATTTAATTGTGTTGGCGCTTTTGAAAAGACTCTACCTGATCGATTTAAAGTTCGGAAAACTTGGTTCAAAGACAGCGCCATCCCAACCAGGATCGACAACGACCTAGACAAAGCGATAAAAAGCGGAAAACTTCAAACAACTTTGACGAAGGCCGAAGGAAGTCTCCAAAGATTTCTGGGATCAATAGTATTCACTTATGTTCCAGCAATCAAAGATAGGGATTTTTTCTCTTCAGTTTTAGATGAACTTCAGTTTGTTCTCGTCAATCAGAGTAATAGCTCAACGTCTAGCCTAGACACCGAGCTAGAGAAGTTCAACGCCGAACTTCAAAATACGGCGGAAGAACTTAGAGATGAATTCAAGAAAAAAACAGGAATAGCAGCAAGAATAGCCCTACCATCGGACTATCGACAGTTATTCCGAGCATTCAAAGTTAATACAGATGGCGAATTTGGAGATCACGTATCGCTAGATAATCGTGGCGATGGCGTTCGCGTTCGCTTTCTTCCAGCAATTATGAACTACATTGCTGAGAGGTCGGGGAAGTTGCACATCTGGGGGTTTGAAGAACCCGAAAACTCGATGGAGTACCGCCGGGCCTTCGAACTGTCCCAAGCCATGGGTCAAAATTATTCGAAGAATGCACAAATATTCATAACGACACACTCTCCTGCATTTATTGATATTAATGATGAAAATCAGGCCGTTTTCCTTGCCTCACGATCCGGATCAGACACGAAATTACATAGATTAACCAACCAAAACATAGATGACATAAAAAATGAAGATCCTGATATAATCATTGCGAATGAACTCGGCCATATTCAACTTATGGACTCTTTGAGGCAGAAGTTAGAAGAGAAGATTTTGCACACCGAGAAACTTCAGGATTTAGCTGAAGAGAAAATCGAAGAGCTAAAAGCACTTCAAAAGCCCGTCATTTTGACCGAGGGTAGAAATGATGTGAAAGTATTACAGGAAGCTTGGAAGCGCCTTCGACAAAACGAATGCCCTTTCGAAATAAAATCATGCAGCGTTGTCGATGATGATGAGGGCGAAGCAGGGGGGGCAGATCAACTAGCGAGTTGTTTACGTTCAATTTTACCAGATCACCCACATACAGTTATTGGATTATTTGACAGGGACGATTCTGGTTTGAAGGCGTGGAAGTTAGATAAGAACTTCTCACAGATTCATTCGAACGAAGATATAAAATCTTCTTCAAGCGGCAAAGCACATGCAATGCTATTACCCGTGCCGGAATTTGAGCCTGCCTTTAAAGATAGCCACACCTTGTGTTTGGAATTGATGTTCCCTGAGACAGCCGTCCGAAAAGAAATTGAGGGAAATAAACTTTCGCTTGTACCTATTAAAATCATCCATAAGCTAGGCGCTGTTGAGCTAAAACAAGAGGATGGGACTAAATTATGGCAGATGCGCGTTTCAGGTAACAAGAAATATTTCGCCGAAAAAATTGTCCCAACTCTTAACGATGATGATTTCAAGGAATTTGATAAAATTTTCCAAGCGGCGGAAAATTTAATAGATAAAAATTCTCAAATCACCTAATTCATATGGGCAGGATATTAAAATAACTTGCGCCCCTCCACCGTCATTTGAATAAGGTAGGAGGGGCGCCCCCCCTACCTTCGCAAAGGTGGGCATGATTAACTCACATCAAGCAGCGGCTTCAAATAATGCCCCGTGAATGAGCGCTTGTTCTTCACCACCTGCTCGGGCGTGCCTTCCGCAACGATCTCACCGCCGCGCACGCCGCCTTCCGGGCCGAGGTCGATGATCCAGTCGGCGGTCTTGATGACGTCGAGGTTGTGTTCGATCACCACTACCGAATTGCCCTGGTCGACGAGGCGGTGGAGCACTTCGAGGAGCTTGCGCACGTCCTCGAAATGCAGGCCGGTGGTCGGCTCGTCCAGAATGTAGAGCGTCTGCCCGGTGGAGCGGCGGGCCAGTTCCTTGGCCAGCTTCACGCGCTGCGCCTCGCCGCCCGAAAGCGTCGTCGCCTGCTGGCCGACCTTGACGTAGCCCAGCCCCACTTCGTTGAGCATGTGCATCTTGTCGCGGATCGGGGGCACGGCCTTGAAGAACTCTTCCGCGTCCTCGATCGTCATGTCGAGCACGTCGGCGATGGAGTGGCCCTTGAACTTCACTTCCAGCGTCTCGCGGTTGTAGCGCTTGCCGTGGCATTCCTCGCAGGTGACGTAAACGTCGGGCAGGAAGTGCATCTCGATCTTGATCAGGCCGTCGCCCTGGCACGCCTCGCAGCGGCCGCCCTTGACGTTGAAGCTGAAGCGCCCGGGCTTGTAGCCGCGCGCCTCCGATTCCGGCAGGCCGGCGAACCAGTCGCGGATCTGGGTGAAGGCGCCGGTGTAGGTCGCCGGGTTGGAGCGCGGGGTGCGGCCGATCGGGGACTGGTCGATCTCGATCACCTTGTCGCACATCTCCAGCCCGGTCACCCGGTCGTGCGGACCCGCGATCATGCGCGCGCCGTTCAGCGTGCGCGCGGCGGCGGCGTGGAGCGTATCGAGCGTGAGGCTGGACTTGCCCGAGCCGGAAACCCCGGTGACGCAGCAGAAGGTGCCCAGCGGGAACTTCGCGGTGACGCCGGTGAGGTTGTTGGCCCGCGCGTTCTCCACCGTGACGAAGTGGCCGTTGCCCTTGCGGCGGGTCTGCGGCACCTCGATCCGGCGCGCGCCGGTGAGGTACTGGGCGGTGAGGCTCTGCTTGCTCTTGAGCACCTGCTTGAGCGTGCCTTCGGCCACCACCTCGCCGCCGTGGACGCCCGCGCCGGGGCCGAGGTCCACCACGTGGTCGGCCGCGCGGATCGCGTCCTCGTCATGCTCGACGACGATGACCGTGTTGCCAAGGTCGCGCAGGCGCTTGAGGGTTTCCAGCAGGCGGTCGTTGTCGCGCTGGTGCAGGCCGATGCTCGGCTCGTCCAGTACGTAGAGCACGCCCGAGAGGCCCGAGCCGATCTGGCTGGCGAGGCGGATGCGCTGGCTCTCCCCGCCCGACAGCGTGCCCGAGGTGCGGTCGAGGTTGAGATAGTCGAGCCCCACGTTGTTGAGGAAGCCGAGGCGCTCGTTGATCTCTTTCAGGATGGCGCGGGCGATCTGCTGCTGCTGGTCGGTGAGCTTGCCTTCCAGTTCGCCGAACCACGCGAAGGCGTCCGCCACCGAAAGCCGCGCGGCATCGGCGATGTCGCTATCGGCAATGCGCACGGACAGCGCCTCGGGCTTGAGGCGCTTGCCGTCGCAGGTCTCGCAAGGCTGGGCGGTCTGGAACTTGGACAGCTCCTCGCGCATCCAGGCGCTGTCGGTCTGGATCATGCGGCGGTTGAGGTTGCCGATGACACCCTCGAACGGCTTGTTGACGGTGTATTCCTTGCGCCCGTCCTTGAAGGTGAGCGGGACCGGCGCGCCCGCGGTGCCGTAGAGGACGACGATCTTCACCTCGTCGGGCAGGTCCTGCCAGGGCGTGGTGAGGTCGAAGCCGAAGTGCGCGGCAAGGCTGGAGAGCACCTGCATGTAATAGGGGCTGGGCGGGTTGGACTTGGCCCAGGGCACGATCGCCCCCTGCTTGAGCGTCAGGTTCTCGTTCGGGACGACGAGCTGCGGGTCGAACAGCAGCTTCTCGCCCAGGCCGTCGCAGGCCGGGCACGCGCCCTGCGGGGCGTTGAAGCTGAACAGGCGCGGCTCGATCTCCTCGATGGTGAAGCCGCTGACCGGGCAGGCGAACTTCTCGGAAAAGACGATGCGGTTGGGCGGCAGGCCCGCGCCCTTGAGGTTGCGTCCCTGCGCTTCCTCTTCCTCGCGGCCCGGGACGTTGCCGTCGGCAAGGTCGACATAGGCGAGCCCGTCGGCCAGCTTGAGCGCCTGCTCGAAACTGTCGGCAAGGCGCGTCTGGATGCCCTCCTTCACGGCGATGCGGTCGACCACCACCTCGATGTCGTGCTTGTACTTCTTGTCGAGCGCGGGGGCGTCCTCGATCGCATGCATCTCGCCGTCGATGCGCACGCGGGTGTAGCCCGCCTTCTGCCACTCGGCCAGTTCCTTGCGGTATTCGCCCTTGCGGCCGCGCACGACGGGGGCAAGCAGGTAGAGGCGCGTGCCTTGCGGCAGGGCCATGACCCGGTCGACCATGTTGGACACCGTCTGCGCCTCGATCGGCAGGCCGGTGGCGGGCGAGTAGGGAATGCCCACGCGCGCCCACAGCAGGCGCATGTAGTCCCAGATCTCGGTCACCGTCGCCACCGTGGAACGCGGGTTGCGGCTGGTGGTCTTCTGCTCGATCGAGATCGCGGGAGAAAGCCCGTCGATATGCTCGACATCGGGCTTCTGCATCATCTCGAGGAACTGACGGGCATAGGCGCTCAGGCTCTCGACATAGCGGCGCTGGCCCTCGGCATAGATCGTGTCGAACGCCAGGCTCGACTTGCCCGAGCCCGAAAGGCCGGTGATGACGATCAGCTTCTCACGCGGAAGCGCAATGTCGAAGCCCTTGAGGTTGTGCTCGCGCGCGCCGCGCACGGTAATGTGGGAGAGACTCATGGGGAGCGTGTGTTCCAGATTTGTTCGCGTCGATCAAGCGGCGGGGTGACTTGCCCGCAAGATGGGATGCAAACGGTTTATCGCAATGGCTTTGCATCGCCCCGGACGAATTGGCAAAACGCGCGCAGGGTTCAGGTGAAGGTCTAAAAGATCATGCAGCGTTTTGGTTTCCTGTGCGCAGCGGCGCTGGCCGCGGCGACATTGTCCGGTCCGGTCCATGCGGACGATCCGTACGAGAAACTGACGCCCGAGGAACTCGCCCGCGACAAGGCGACGATCCGCCGCCTCAACCGCGAACAGCTCGACTACGTGCGCAAGCGCGACGCGCAATATGCCAAGGGCTGGCGCGCCTACGACGACGCCCGGCGCTCACCTGACTATGGCGAAAGCCGCTATGCCCGGCAGATGCGCGACTACGAGTCCGACCGCCGCGACTACGAGCGCGCGATGGCCGACTGGCGCGAAGACGTCGCCGCCTGCCGCGCCGGCTACTACTCACGCTGCCGCCGCTGAGGCGGGCGAGTCCCCGGGCTGACTTGCGCCCGGCTGCATCTTCCCTTCGTCATTCCCGCACAGGCGGGAATCCAGCTCTCGATGCGCGCTATCGGGCGTCCTGCCACAGCCCAGCTTTCCCCGCGCCGGCGAATTCCCGGTTTACACGCTGGCGCCCTGTCGCACGCAGGATGCAAGCGAACAAACTCTTGAGTCGTCCCCTTCCCCAATACAGCGAATGCGCGTAAAAATGTCGCGGGACACCAAGAAGACGATTCGAATTTTACAAGTAACGGTAACTCCAAGTAATTTTATTTCAGACAGCACTTCAATACCGGGGTGAGTCGAGGGGTTTCTGAATTCTGTAAATCATTTCAGCGTCGTAGTGAGGATATCACGCGGCGCTCAGGTCTTGTCGGGCATATTGCCACATCTACCGATTCCGGGTCGCCTGGAACTTCTCGAGCCGCAGGTTGCAGAGCCTGACGGTCCTTGCCCTGCGCGTCATATCGTCAGGAGACGAACCATGAAGAGAATCCATGCCGCCATCCTCGCCGCGACAATGTTCGCCATCGCAACTCCTTCGCTTGCCGACGTCGTGGTGAAGGACACCGCCTGGTCCAGCCTTCCCCATCGCGAAGTGCGTTTCAATGACCTCAACCTCGATACCCCCCAGGGCATCGACAAGCTCAATGTGCGCATTTCCGCTGCCGTAAGGACGGTCTGCGGCCAGCCCGATGCCCGTATCCCGCGTGAAGTTGCCATGACCCACACCTGCCGCGACCAGTCGCTGCAACGCGCCTTTGCCGATCGCGATTCGATCCTGGCCGCGCGCCTTGCCGCCCGGGACGATCCGAGTCGGCTCGCCGCGCTCGATACATCGATCGCCATTGCGGCCCGCTGAGGAACGGGCGCCGAAGGACCGCCCACCCCCTTCACACCGGACGGTCGACTGAACCGGAAGGCAGGGAACGCTCGCACGCTCCCTGCCTTCGGTCACCCCGTGAGGCAAGCATCGGGNNCCCGATGCTTGCCTCACGGGGCGGCTAACCTAAGATGGGGGCATGAGAAAACTTCCCCCCGTTCTCGCCGCAGCCCTGCTGGCTGCCAGTTCCCACCCTGCCCTTGCCAAAGTCTCGGTCGATGCCGACCGGATCGCGGCCGACGTCAAGACGCTTGCCTCCGATACTTTCGAAGGCCGCGCGCCCGGCACCGCGGGCGAGGACCGCACGATCGGCTACCTGATCGCGCGGTTCCAGGACCTTGGCCTGCAACCCGCCGGCCCGGACGGACAGTGGGTGCAGACCGTCCCCCTGCTCCACACGAAGCTTGAAAAGGCGCGGACCCTGGCCTTTACCGGCCCCAAGGGCGCGATGCCGGTCGAACAGGCCAAGGACCTTTACGTCTCCACCGTGCGGCCCGACGACATTGCCGCCATCGAGAACGCGCCCGTCGTCTTCGTCGGCTATGGCGTGAATGCGCCCGAGCGCGGCTGGGACGACTTCAAGGGCGCGGACCTGAAGGGCAAGGTGGTCGTCTTCCTCGTCAACGATCCCGACTTTGCCGCGAAGCAGGGCGAGCCGGCAGCAGGCAAGTTCGGCGGCCGGACGATGACCTATTACGGGCGCTGGACCTACAAGTTCGAGGAAGCCGCGCGGCAGGGCGCGGTGGGCGCGCTGATCGTGCACGACACGCAAGGCGCGGGCTACGGCTGGAACGTCGTCGTCAGTCCGGGCGGCGAGAACTACGACATCGTGCGCAAGACCGAGGACCTGACAAGCCTGGCCCTGCAGGGCTGGCTATCGGGCGATGCGGCCAAGCGCCTGTTCGCCAGTGCCGGGCTGGACCTAGCCAAACTATCGGCGGCGGCGCGGCGGCCCGATTTCCGGCCGGTCCCGCTCAAGGGCGTGACTTTCGCTGCCGACGTGCCGGTAACTCACGAGCAGATCGCCAGCCACAACGTGCTCGCGCGCATCGAGGGCACGACGCGCGCCGACGAGGTCGTGATGTTCGGCGCGCACTGGGATGCCTACGGCAAGGGCGAACCCGACGCGCAGGGGCGCATCTACCGCGCCGGGGCCAACGACGACGCGCTGGGCATCGCCGCGATGTTCGAGATTGCCCGCGCCATGAAGGCCGAACCCGCACCGCAGCGCAGCGTCGTCTTCGCCGCGTGGACGGCCGAGGAACGCGGGCTGCTCGGCTCCGAGTTCTATGCGGCCAACCCGGTCTATCCGATGGAAAAGACGGTCGCGAACCTCGCCATCGACATCCTGCAGACGGCAGGCGCGGCGAACGACGTCGTGCTGGTGGGCAAGGGTCAGGACACGCTGGAGGACGACATGGCGCGCGTCGCGGCCACGCAGGGGCGCACGGTGACGCAGGAAAGCCTGCCAGAGCGCGGACTGTTCTACCGCGCCGACCATTTCTCCTTCGCCAAGCGCGGGGTGCCGGTCATGCTGCTGATGGGCATTGCCGGGGCGGCTGACCTCAAGCAGGGCGGCACCGCGGCCGGTCAGGCGTGGATCGATGCCTATACAGGCAACTGCTACCACCAGGCCTGCGATGCATGGTCGAGCGACTGGAACCTCGACGGGGCCGTGCAGGACATCGACCTGATCGGCACCATCGGCGAGGAACTGGCGAACTCTGGCAAGTGGCCGCAGTGGAAGGCCGGCTCGGAGTTCAAGGCGATCCGCGACAGAAGCGAAGGCGTGCGGCAATAACCATGCGCCTGCGCCTTCCGATCAGCGCGCTGCTGGTCCTTGCGCTTTCGGCCTGTGGCGGCGGGGTGAAGTTCCGCCCCGTCAGCGACACGCCGGTGCGCGTGGGCCCGCCCTACAAGATCCGCGGCGTGACCTATACGCCCGCCGCGGACCCGCATTACGACATGCTCGGCTATGCGACGTGGTACGGCAACGAGTCCGGCAACCAGACCGCCAATGGCGAACGCTTCCGGCCCGACTGGGTGACTGCCGCGCACAAGACGCTGCCGCTGCCCAGCTATGTCGAGGTTACCTCGCTCGATACCGGTCAGCGCATTATCGTGCGGGTGAACGATCGCGGGCCCTTCGGCGAAAGCGCGCGGATCATCGACCTCTCGCGCGGGGCCGCCGAGCTGCTGGGCGTGCGCGCCAGGGGCAAGGCGGCGGTGCGGGTGCGCGTGGTCGAACCGACCGAGCGCGACCGCGCGGCCCTGCGCGAAGGCAAGGCCGCAAGCAAGCTGCCGCCGATCCCGGAGCGCACGCTGGCCAACCTGCAGGCGCAGTTCGCCCGCGGGGTCGGCTCGCGCTGAGGCCCCGGCCTTACTCGGCCGCTTCGAGCTGGGCGTAGGCGTCGGCTTCCTTGCCGATCAGGATATCGGCCAGGAACCAGTAGGCCTCACCCCAGGCGGCCAGCACTTCGTCGCTGGCGGCATCGCCCAGCACGTCGCGGATCGCCGGAAGCAGGGCATCGGCGACGTAAGGGTAATGCTCGGCCTTCACCCCGGTCTCGACATGGCGCTGGACCATGCGCTGCACCGGCGCGGTGAGGTTCTGCAGCTTGTCCACGTTCTGCGCATAGGCAAGGATCGCGGCGGCAAGTCGGCGCGGCTGTTCGCCGGAAACCTGCGCGGCCTGGTCGAACATCGCCTTCACTTCCTCGTTCACGAACAGGCGCTCGTACATGCGGGTGGTGATGGCGACGCCGTGCTCCTGCAGCACGGGCGCGGTGGCCTTGACGATGGCGACGGTCTGTTCGGAAAGCGGCTGAGCCATGACGAATCCCCTAAAAGATGCAAACTGGATGCATCTATACAGCGCGACTAAAAGATGTAAATAGGAAGCATCATTATTTCGGAGACCCGCCTTGCGCCTTACCGCGCACACCGATTACGCCTTGCGCATCCTGCTCCACGCCGCGCTGACGCAGGCGCAGGACCCAGACGCCCTGCTCTCGATCGCGGCGGTGGCTAAGGCCCATGCGATTTCGCGCAACCATGCCATGAAAGTGGTCAATGCGCTGGGCAACGCGGGCCTGCTGGAGACCCTGCGCGGTCGCGGCGGCGGCTTTCGCCTCGGCAGGCCGGCCGACGAGATCCGGCTGGGCGACGTCGTGCGCCTGACCGAGCCGAACCTGCAGCCCGCCGACTGCGGATCGTGCGTCATGCAGCGCCACTGCGGCCTGATCTCGCCGCTCGACCGGGCGGTGCATGCCTTCCTCGCCGAACTGGACAAGCAGACGCTGGCCCAGGCCGCGGTGGAATCGCGCCTTCCCGCCATGGCCGCGCCGCTCTGACGGGAACTTTCAGCGCCCCTGCACGTTCTCCTCCATGCGAGAGGAGAAAACGCAATGGACACGACCAAGATCGGACAAGAGATCCCCTATCGCCGCAAGAACGATCCGCGCAGGACCGGCTCGCTGATTTTCGATCGCGAGCGCGACGATCATGTGCGCGACAATGAAGGCGGCGAAGAGATGAAGGTCTGGTCCGGCGGACACTTCAAGAAGAGCTGACCGCCGGATCGACAGCCCCCTGCGCAAGTTTCCGCCGACGCAACAAATGTTCGTCTGGCGCAGGGGGCGCATGGTGTTTGGAACAGCCCTGCTCCCGCTTGCAATCGGTGGCCTGCTGACGCGCGTGCGCAACGTGTTCGACCAGCTCGTTTCGGCCAATACCAACGACACGCTCGATGCCCTCGATACCGCGATGTCGCCCAAGCTCGCCGCGCCGTCCCTCGAGACGGGGAGGAAATCCGGGCTGCGGCATGGCGGCCGGTCCCGCTCATCCTGAGCCTGCCGAAGGACAGGCACCAAGGCCGCCCTAACGCGCGTCCAGCGTAAAGGGCGAAGGCTGCCCCAGCGACAGGGCACGCTCGCCCGGATCGCCCAGCCAGCGTGCCGGGCAGTTCCAGACCCGGTGGATCACTTCACGGGCCAGCGCGATCTCGGGCGGGCCCTCGGCCTCGACCCTGCCGTTCTTGAGCACCACCACCTGATCGGCGTGGTTCATTGCCGTCGCCAGGTCGTGCAGCACCAGCACGACACCGCGCCCGGCCCTCGTCTGCTGGCGAAAGCGCCGCATCAGGGCGGCGGCATGGGCAAGATCGAGATTGGCGAAAGGCTCGTCGGCCAGCACCCAGCCAGGGCGGGTCGCCAGGACGCGCGCCATCAGTGCCCTTGCCCGCTCGCCGCCCGACAGACGCGAAACCGGGCGATGGCGAAGGGCTTCGAGGTCCATCGCGGCAATCGCCTCGTCGATGGCTTCCTGCGCCTCCTTTGCCGGGGCATCCTTCCACGGCAGGCGGCCGATCGAGACCAGCACTTCGACCGAAACGTCCCAGGCCACTTCGGGCGACTGCGGGAGATAGCCGATCCACTGCGCACGCTGGGCCGTCGAGCATTGCGACAGGGGCCGTCCGCCCAGCTGGACATCGCCCACATCGGGCCGCAGCAGCCCGGCCATGCACGAAAGCAGCGTCGACTTGCCCGCGCCGTTGGGGCCGCAGATCGCCGTGACCATCCCGCGACGGCACTGCAAGGACACGCCGTCGAGCCGGTTCTTCACGCTCAGGTTGCTGGCGCCAAGGCTCATGCCAGTTCCTGACGCATCTTGAGCAGCAGGTGCAGGAAGAACGGCGTCCCGAGCAGGCTGAGGGCGATGCCGAGACGCAGTTCGCCCCCGGCCAATGGCAGCACGCGGCACAGGCAATCGGAAATGAGCAAAAGCAGCGCGCCTGCCAGCGCGCTCGGGACGATCAGCGAGGACGGGCGGTGGTCGGTAAAGGGGCGCACGAAGTGGGGCACCATCAGGCCGACGAAACCGATGATCCCGGCCACTGCCACGCCCGAGCCGACCGTCAGGCCGATGCCGATGATCATCATCGCCTGCAGCTGGAACGGCTCGACCCCCAGCGAGCGCGCCGCGGCTTCGCCCAGCGTCAGGGCATTGAGGCTGCGCCCGGCGGCCAGGAGCACGCCGATCCCCGCGGCGGTAAGCGGCAGGGCGATCCAGACTTCGCGCCAGGAGCGGTCGGCAAGCGAGCCCATCGTCCAGGTGACGATCTCGGTCATGGCGAAGGGCGATGGGCTCAGGCTGATCGCAAGGCTCATCAGCGCGCCGGCAAGGCTGGAGACCATCAGGCCCGCCAGCGTGAACAGCGCGACGCCGCCGCTGCGACCGGCAATCAGTGCCAGCAGCGTCATCGCTCCGCAGGCCCCGGCAAGCGCGAAGACCGGCAGCAGCCACGGCGAGGCGGCATAGCCGGTCCAGAAGCTGAGCACCGCGCCCAGCGCTGCGCCGGGTGCAATGCCGAAGAGACCCGGGTCGGCCAGCGGATTGCGCAGGAAGCCCTGCATCGCGGCTCCGGCAGCGCCCAGCCCCGCGCCCACCACCAGCGCCAGCACCGCGCGCGGCAGACGCAGCTGGACGAGGATGATCGAAGCATTGTGCGCCGTCGGCGAAAAGGGATCGATCCACACGCGTCCGGCGAGCAGTGAAAGCGGCACGGCCACCAGCAGGCCGGCCAGCAGCAGGAGGACGAGGCGCGGGTTCATCGCACCCGTGCCGTCCGCATCGCCGCGTCCTGCCGGTCCAGTTCGCGCCGGGCGCGTCCGAGCGCGTCGATGGCGCGCGGGATCGTCGGGCCGCCGCACCAGAGGATCGAACGATCGAGCGGAAAACGCTTCATGCGGCTCAGGCTCGCGAGAGCGGGGTGATGCAGCATGCGGTCCTCTTCGGCCAGCGGATTGCCAACTGCGAAGACGACGCGCGGCGGATCGGCCAGTACTTTCTCGAGCGGCAGGAAATCGGCCTGCGAAAGCCCGCGTGCACTGGCCGCGTTCGTAAAGCCGGTGTGCTTCATCATGTCAACGATCAGGGTGTCGTCACCTGCGACCAGCCCTGCCGATTCCCAGACCAGCGCCGGTACGGGCGTAGCGCCCCGGGCCGGCGCGGCGCGGGCCAGCGCCTCGTCGATCCGGCCGATCAGGCGCTTGCCCAGTTCGGGATGGCCGGTGAGGCCCGCAAGTTCCCGGATCTGGCCGCGCGCAGCCTCAAGGTCCGGCGCAATCGGCATCTTCACCACCTTGAAGCCCAGCTCGTCGAGCGCGCTGGCCGTGGCGGGCGGCAGGAAACTGCTGGCGACAACCACTTTCGGGCCGATGGCGGCGACTTCCTCCACCGTGCCCGAGACCGCGCGGTAACGGCGCGCCTTGGCAAGGTCCATCGAAGTGGACTGGGCATCGTGGCTGTAGCCCGAGATCGCCAGCAACTGGCCCGGCCCGGTCACTTCGGCCAGGATCGCATCGGTGCAGGGATTGAGCGAGACGATGGTCGGGTGGGCCGGATCGCCCCGCGCGGCAAGCGGGGCGGCCCCGGAATGGCCACCCCCGCAACCCGATATGCAGGCCCATGCCAGCGCAAGGACCCCGGCGCGGACCAGGGCCCGCGCCAGATGCTTCCCTCCGGTCCTCCCGGACTGCGGGGGAAGCGACAGGGTCACATCTTCACCCGAACCCCGGCATAGGCCGAGCGGCCCGGCGTGCCGTAGCCCGAGACCGTCGTGTAATCGGCATCGGTCAGGTTCTCGATGCGCGCGAAGACTTCGTAGCGCTGCGCTATCGTGTAGCTCGCCCGCAGGGTCGCGGTCACGTAACCGTCCAGCGGGGTCGTATTGTAATTGTCGTTGTAGCTGTCGGACACCATGCGGATATCGCCGCCCAGCGTCAGCCCTTCAAGCGGCGCGTCCCAGTCGGCCGAGACGGTGAGTGCATTGCGCGGACGGCGGGCAAGGTCGTTGCCCCGGTTGAGATCGCCGGCCGTGCGGTTCACCGACTTGACGTAAGTATAGACCGCGCTGGCACGCAGGCGCTCGGAAACCCGGGCGCCCAACTCGATCTCGGCGCCGGTTGCGCGGGCCTTCCCGACATTGGCATAGAAACCGTAGCGGCCATCCCCGCAAAGCGCATCGCTCGATCCGAAGCACGAGACGTAGTCGATCAGGTTGCGGCTGTCGCGGCGAAAGCCGGTGACCGCGAAGTGCAGCGGGCCGTTGCGGTCGCCATACTCGATCCCGGCATCGTAGCTGCGGCTGCGCTCGGGCATCAGGTCGGGATTGCCGTATTCGGAGAACAGCTGATAGAGCGTGGGCACCTTGAAGCCTTCGCCGTAGGAGGCGCGGATGCGCCAGCCCGCCGCCACGGTGACGCTGCCGTTGGCACCGAAGGTCCACTTGTCGCCGAAATTGGAGTGGTCGTCGTAGCGCACGCCCGCGGCCAGGCTGAACAGATTGCCGTAGTAGCCGAGCAGGCCATGCACGCTCGTCAGTTCCGCGTCGGCGCGAATGCGCGAGCCGTAGAGGAAATCGTCGGACTTGATGTGCGACCATTCATGGGCGCCCCCGAAGTCGAGCCGGACGGCATCGGTGGCGTCGTAGGAGCCACTCAGTTCCGCCCTTTCGCTGCGGCCCTGCGTTTCGGAATTGAACTGGTCCGAGATCGTCGGGTCGTAGTAACGGCGGCGGGTGTCCGAAACCTGATAGCCTGCATCGAGCGTGAGCGCATCGCCGGTCCACGTCAGCCCCGCGCGGCCGCCCAGCTCGCGGGTCTTCTGGTACTCGGGCGTATCGGCGAAAGTGTAATCCGGCGCCGGATAGCCATCGAGGTCGAGCGTGCCATCGGTAAAGCGGCCCACCACGCTGGCGGTAAGGCCCGGCACCAGATCGACGTGGGCACGGCCACCGGCCCGCCACTGCCTGAAGCCGTCGGCCTCGGTACCGGACGCCGCCTGGCTGATGCCATCGGTGCGCATGTAACCGCCATTGAGGTTGACGCCGTAGGTCTCGCCGGAAAGCCCGGCCGAAACCTGCCCGTCGAAGCTGTCGCGCGCGCCATACTCTGCCGAGCCCTCGACGCCGTTGACGTCGCGGCTGGTGATCGCCAGCACGCCGCCGATGGCTTCCGATCCCCAGACGACCGAGTTCGAGCCGCGCAGCAGTTCGACCCTGCCGACCGGCCCGGTCATCAGGTTGCCGAAATCGAACCCGCCGCTGGGCGCGGCAATGTCCGCAACGCGCAGGCCGTCGACCAGCACCAGAAGCTGCTGGGAATTGGCGCCGCGCACGAACAGGCTCGTCGTCCCGCCGATGCTGCCGTTACGGCTGAAGGTCACGCCCGGCAGGCGCTCCAGCACGCGGGCGACGTCCGGCCCCTGGATGGAATCGATCTCCTCGCTGCCGACGACGCTGACGGGCTGCCCCGCCTGATCGACGCGCAGCGCGCTGCCGGTCGCGATCACCGTGATCGCGTCACCCAGCGGAACGAACGGCGCGACATCGGCCTCATCGGCAAGAGCGGGGGAAACAAGAGCGGGTGTGGACACGGCAAGCGCGGTGCCGAGCAGATACAGATACTTCACGTACAAACCTCCAACCTGAACGAAGCGTCGCTCGTGGCTGAGGCCGCGCCTTCACGGCGCATGACTCGCTGCATTCCGGTCCAACCCGCCCGGCGCGGAACGACCATCACTGGCAGGTCTCCTGGCTCCCGGATCATAGCGCCGCCCCACCTTCCCGGCATCCTTGTGACAAGACGCCAGTGGCCAATCGGGACGGAACTCCCCGGTCACAGTTGCGGGGACAGCGCCGGAATCGAACCGGCTTCCCTCTTAGGTCCGGCAAGCCGGACAACCCGTGACGTGGCCGGGCGGATACTGCGGTGTTGCAGGCTTTGCAAGCACGGCCGCGCAAGTACCTGCCCGCGCAACCGGTTTGTTTACCGGTTAAGGCTACAAGGCGGCGGTGTGTCGCTTCGGGACGGCGACCACGGAGCGGATGCGCCGGATCGATAGGCGGGTTAGGCGCAGGATGCGCCGACGAGCCACGTTGACGGGGCGCACGTTGAAGTGGCGCACATTGACGGTGCGCACTTTGACAAGGCGAGCGAAAGGAACCGAGTGACCGAGCCACCTGCCCTGATGGCCCTGATCGGCGAAAGCGAGGCGCGCCCGCGCGACTTCGCGGCCCGGTTCGAGCGCGGGCGCAGGAACCGGCATGCGCACCGCGCCCATCTGCAGCGGCGCTGGAGCGTGGCTGCTGCAGGCCTTGCCGCCATCGCCCTGCCTGCCTTCGCCTCACCGGGACACTGGGACCGCTTCACCATCGCCGCTGCCACGGCCGAGGCGCAGACCCCCGAGCCGATGCCCTTCGAGCGCGCCGGATCGAGTTTTCCCGGCTCCGCCTTCTATTACCTCGAACAGGAAGCCGCGCCCCTGCAGGTGGGCGAAGGCATCCATTCCGACGCCGGGGACGCGGACGCACCGGCCCCTGAAGCCCGCGCCCCTGCCCGCCCGCTCACCATCGATGCCAGCGGCATCGACCGCACCCGCGCGCTGCAGTGCATGACCGCCGCCATATACTATGAAGCCGCAAGCGAGGCCGAAGCCGGCCAGCGTGCGGTTGCGCAGGTCGTGCTCAACCGGGTGGCCCACCCGGCCTATCCCAATACCGTGTGCGGCGTGGTCTACGAAGGATCGGAACGCTCCACCGGCTGCCAGTTCTCGTTCACCTGCGACGGCTCGCTCGCCCGCAAACCTTCGCGCTATTTCTGGGACCGGGCGATGCAGGTCGCCCGCGCCGCGCTGTCGGGCTACGTCTATGCCCCGGTCGGCCTGGCGACGCATTACCACACCGTGCAGGTCCATCCCTACTGGGCTGCGAGCCTCGATTACCTCGGCACCATCGGGGCGCATCGCTTCTACAGCTTCCATGGCGCGGCGGGCCGCCCGGGCGCCTTCCGCTTCGCCTACCTGGGCGGCGAACCGGCAGCCGCGCCGCACCCCCGCGACACCGCTTCGCCCACCATGGCGGCGGCAGACACGCTCGATCCGGTGGCGATCCAGCGCAAGTTCGATGCGCAAGGGGCAGCGCCGACTGCCGCGACAAGCCCGATCGAGACAGCCGCCGCCAAGACCGCGCCCGCGCCGATCTATTCCAGCGCCATTCGCGAACGCGGCGGCGAAGCACTCTACCGGGCGCAGAAGCTGCCCGAAACCGGCGACATCAAGCCGCAATACGCCAATAGCGGCCGCTGGATCGCCCAGCCGGGCACCTGACCCGGCGCGACCTGTCTCCTTTCGGGGCACCGTGAGGCCATGGCAAGAATTCGGCAACCATAGGCCATTACAAACACTTAGAGCATCATCGTCATAAGGGTGGCGATCAGAACAACGACACAAAGGGCCCGCCTGACATGACGATCCGCTTCTCCGCTGCCTATGGCGGAAAAAGTCCAGCGATTGTGCGTGCCCTGTGCCCCTCCGCCCCCCTGGGCGCAGTCAACGACAATGGCTGCAGGCCCATTCTCGGCGGCTCCGCCCGCCGCGCCATCGCTGCCTATTCGGAACAGATGCACCTGCCGATGCAGGCGGCGAACGACCAGCGGATGCTGACCGAGGCCCTGCGCCACTTCGCCCGCCACGGCCTCTCGGCCGCTGCCCATGCGCGCGAGAACGCGGAAGCCGCCAAGGCCGCCAGCGACGAGGAAGCGTGCCGCTGGTGGATCTCGATCTGCCGCCAGCTGGACCGCCGCATGGCCGACGCCCTGGCGCGCAAGATCGCCCGCCACGGCTGATCCTGCGGCGGCGAGACGGCCGCGCCCCATCGTCGCAGGTAATGCCGCGCGCGATACCGATCCTTCGCCAGGCTCGGGATGAGCGGTGCGTGTGGGGTGAGCACAGCCGCTCCGAATCGCGACGGCGCGCAAGCCCCTCAAGTCCGCGCATCTTGCCCTTCCGGCGATTCGCCCCGAGCCTCTTGCAATGCCCTGGCTTCGGTGAGAGACATGTCCCGCGCCGCGCAAGACTTACGCAAACCTTGCCAAATCGTTGAAAATTCGCGCTTGGCGGTCCTGTTTTATCGCCACTATTGCAATTGCGAACTATTATCAATTAAAAGTGCCCGCTTGCGCCCTGCCCGCGTCGTTTCGCGGTTGCAATGTCGGTGCGAGGGGCGTAGGGCCCGCTTCGCAACTGACGGCACCTGCCTTATGCGGGACAAAGCAGGCCGCCTTTCACGTCCGAGGTCCCGCCATTGGGAAGGACAAGCACGCATCATGGCTCGTAAGAAGATTGCCCTTATCGGCGCCGGCAACATCGGCGGCACCCTCGCGCACCTCGCTGCGCAGAAGGAACTGGGCGACATCGTCCTGTTCGACATCGCCGAAGGCATCCCCCAGGGCAAGGCTCTCGACCTGTCGCAGTGCGGTCCCGTCGAAGGCTTCGACGCCGCCATCACCGGCACCAATGACTACGCCGACATCGCCGGCGCCGACGTCATCATCGTCACCGCTGGCGTTCCCCGCAAGCCGGGCATGAGCCGCGACGACCTGCTGGGCATCAACCTCAAGGTGATGAAGTCGGTCGGCGAAGGCATCAAGCAGTACGCTCCCGACGCTTTCGTGATCTGCATCACCAACCCGCTCGACGCGATGGTCTGGGCGCTACGCGAATTCTCCGGCCTGCCCCACAGCAAGGTCGTCGGCATGGCCGGCGTGCTGGACTCGGCGCGCTTCTCGACCTTCCTCGCCTGGGAATTCGGCGTTTCGGTGCGCGACGTCACCAGCTTCGTGCTGGGCGGCCACGGCGACACCATGGTCCCTGTCGTCGAGTACTCGACCGTCAAGGGCATCCCCGTTCCCGACCTCATCAAGATGGGCAAGTCGACCCAGGAGCGCATCGACGAGATCGTCAAGCGCACGGCCAACGGCGGCGGCGAGATCGTCGGCCTGCTCAAGACCGGCTCGGCGTTCTACGCTCCGGCCGCTTCCGCCATTGCCATGGCTGAATCCTACCTCGGCGACCAGAAGCGCATCCTGCCCTGCGCCGCCTACCTCGAAGGCCAGTACGGCGTCGACGGTCTCTACGTCGGCGTGCCGGTGAAGATCGGCAAGGACGGCGTCGAGGAAGTCATCGAGATCTCGCTCGACGAGAAGGCCAAGGCAGGCCTGCAGGTCTCGATCGACGCGGTCAAGGAACTGCTGGTAGCCTGCAAGGGCATCGACGGCTCGCTGGCCTGAGGAAATAGCCGTCGTGCGATGCGGGCCTGACAATCTCGCCAGTATCGCACGGCGCAAATAGTTTCTTGGAACCTCCCCAGCCAATCAGGCTGCTTCCACGATCAGGAACAGGAAAAGATCCATGTCCATTCTCGTCGACAAGAATACCAAGGTCATCACCCAGGGGATGACCGGCAAGACCGGCAGCTTCCACACCCAGGCCGCGCTCGACTACGGCACGCAGATGGTTGCCGGCGTCACCCCCGGCAAGGGCGGCACCGAACACCTCGGCCTGCCCCAGTTCGACACGGTTGCCGAAGCCAAGGCCGTGACCGGCGCCAATGCCTCGTGCGTCTACGTTCCGCCCTCGGGCTGTGCCGACGCGATCCTCGAAGCCATCGATGCCGAAATCGAACTGATCGTCGCCATCACCGAGGGCGTTCCGGTTCTCGACATGGTTCGCGTCAAGCGCGCCCTGACCGGTTCGAAGTCGCGCCTCATCGGCCCCAACTGCCCCGGCCTGCTCACCCCCGGTGAATGCAAGATCGGCATCATGCCCGCCAACATCTTCTCGAAGGGTTCGGTCGGCGTGGTCTCGCGCTCGGGCACGCTGACCTACGAAGCCGTGTTCCAGACCACCAATGCGGGCCTCGGCCAGACCACCGCTGTCGGCATCGGCGGCGACCCGGTCAACGGCACCAACTTCATCGACGTGCTCGAACTCTTCCTCGCCGACGACGAGACCAAGTCGATCATCATGATCGGCGAAATCGGCGGCTCGGCCGAAGAAGAAGCCGCGCAGTTCCTCAAGGACGAGGCCAAGCGCGGCCGCAAGAAGCCGATGGCCGGCTTCATCGCGGGCCGAACCGCCCCTCCGGGACGCCGCATGGGCCACGCCGGTGCCATCGTCTCGGGCGGCCAGGGCGGCGCCGAAGACAAGATCGCAGCCATGGAAGAAGCTGGCATCCGCGTTGCGGCCAGCCCCTCGCTGCTCGGTGAAACCCTTGTGGAAGCCCTCAAGGAATTCGCCTGACGATCAGGTCGGTGCATGTGTCCGGCGGGGCCCGCCCCGCCGGACCCTGCGCCGGGTCGCCAAGTACAGGCAGAACCATAACTGCATAGACGGCCAGCCAGGTTTTCCTCCCCGGGAACCAGCCGGCTTCCAATTGATTGCTCGGTAACGTCGGGCTGTTAATCCGACGAGGTAAGGTGATTCCGATGGGCAACGAAAATCTCGATTTCACTCCGGACCTCGGCATGGACGAACCCCAGCCCGGACCGAGCTGGCAGCGCAGCAACTGGCCGCGCGTAGGGGCCGAGTTCGAGGACGACCTCACCCAGGGTCTCGATCCCACGGCCCTCAAGGTCCAGATCGAAAAGGCAGCTGCCAAGGGCGGCAAGAAGGTCGATCAGGCCAGCCTCGACCAGGCTGCCGCCGACGCGATCCGCGCCATGATGCTGATCCGCACCTATCGCGTGCGCGGTCACCTGGCGGCGGACCTCGACCCGCTCGGCCTCAACCAGCGCAAGCTGCCCCAGGACCTCACCCCCGAATACCACGGCTTCACCGGCGACGCGCTCGACCGGCCGGTGTTCGTCGGCGGCAACCTCGGCCTCGAGTGGACCACGGTGCGCGAACTGGTGCAGATCCTGCGCGCCAACTACTGCGGCAAGGTCGGCCTCGAATACATGCACATCGCCGATGTCGAGGAACGCCGTTTCCTCCAGGAGCGGATGGAAGGCGCCGACAAGGAAATCGAGTTCACCCCCGAGGGCAAGAAGGCGATTCTTCAGGCCGTCGTGCGCGGCGAGCAGTACGAGAAGTTTCTCGGCAAGAAGTACGTCGGCACCAAGCGCTTCGGCCTCGACGGCGGTGAATCGATGATCCCGGCGCTGGAGTCGGTGATCAAGTACGGCGGCGCCCAGGGCGTCAAGGAAATCGTCTACGGCATGGCCCACCGCGGCCGGCTCAACGTTCTCGCCAACGTGATGGCCAAGCCCTACAAGGTCATCTTCCACGAATTCTCCGGCGGCACCGCCAACCCCGAGGACGTCGGCGGTTCGGGCGACGTGAAGTACCACCTGGGCACTTCGACCGACCGCGAGTTCGACGGCATCAAGGTCCACATGAGCCTGATGCCCAACCCCTCGCACCTCGAAACGGTCGACCCGGTCGTGCTCGGCAAGGTCCGTGCCTACCAGGTCTTCCACGACGACATCGGCGACGACGTGGGCCCCGGCGCCAAGCACAAGCAGGTCCTGCCGGTGCTGATCCACGGCGACGCGGCCTTCGCCGGCCAGGGCGTGGTGTGGGAATGCTTCGGCCTTTCGGGCGTTGCCGGCTACAACACCGGCGGCTGCATCCACTTCGTCATCAACAACCAGATCGGCTTCACCACGACGCCGAACTTCGCGCGCAACTCGCCCTACCCGACCGACGTCGCCAAGGGTGTCCAGGCGCCGATCCTGCACGTCAACGGCGACGATCCGGCCGCGGTGACCTTCGCCTGCAAGCTGGCGATCGACTATCGCCAGACCTTCGGCCGCGACATCGTGATCGACATGTGGTGCTACCGCCGCTTCGGCCATAACGAAGGCGACGAGCCCAGCTTCACGCAGCCGCTGATGTATGCGCAGATCAAGAAGCACCCCTCGGTCAGCACGATCTACGCCGAGCGCCTGAAGGCCGAAGGCGTGATCGACGACGCCTTCCTTGCCGAGACGGTGGAAGGCTTCAACAACCACCTCGAAGAGGAATTCGAGGCGGCCAAGACCTACAAGGCCAACCATGCCGACTGGTTCGGCGGGCGCTGGAGCGGCTTCAACAAGCCGGTCGATCCGGAAACCGCGCGCCGCAACGTGCATACCGGCATCGAGGGCAAGCTGTTCGACAGCCTCGGCCGTACCCTCACCACGGTCCCCGACGACCTGACCATCCACAAGACCCTCGCCCGCGTCATCCAGGCGAAGGACGAGATGTTCAAGACCGGCGAGGGCTTCGACTGGGCCACCGCCGAAGCGCTCGCTTTCGGCAGCCTCGTCTCCGAAGGCTACGGCGTGCGCCTGTCCGGCCAGGACTGCGAACGCGGGACGTTCTCGCAGCGCCACGCCGTCTGGGTCGACCAGAAGACCGAGCGCAAGTACACGCCGCTCGAAACCCTGCCCCACGGCACCTTCGAGGTTCTGAACTCGACGCTTTCGGAATACGGCGTGCTCGGCTTCGAGTACGGCTATGCCAGCGCCGATCCGAAGACCCTGGTCCTGTGGGAAGCGCAGTTCGGCGACTTCGCCAACGGCGCGCAGATCATCATCGACCAGTACATCGCCGCATCGGAAGCCAAGTGGCTGCGCGCCAACGGCCTCGTGATGCTGCTGCCGCACGGCTACGAAGGCCAGGGTCCGGAGCACTCCTCCGCCCGCCTCGAACGCTACCTGCAGCTCTGCGCCTCGGACAACATCCAGGTGTGCAACATCACCACCCCGGCCAACTACTTCCACGTGCTGCGCCGGCAGATGCACCGTCCGTTCCGCAAGCCGCTGATCATCATGACGCCCAAGTCGCTGCTGCGCCATCCGATGGCGAAGTCGCCGGCTTCGGACTTCGTGGGCGAAGGCCACTTCTTCCGCATCCTGTCGGACCCGAAGGCGCCGAGCGACGAGAAGACCAAGAAGGTCATCCTGTGTTCGGGCAAGGTCGCCTACGACCTGTTCGAGGCGCGCGACCAGAACGACATCGACGACACCCAGATCATCCGCATCGAGCAGCTCTACCCCTTCCCGGGCGAACCGCTGGCCCTGCGCCTCTCGCGCATGAAGAACCTCGAGGAGATCGTCTGGTGCCAGGAAGAGCCTAAGAACAACGGCGCCTGGTTCTTCGTCGAATCGCTGATCGAGGAATCCGCCAAGGAAGCCGGCATCTCTGCGTGCCGTCCGCGCTATGCCGGCCGCGGCGCCTCGGCCTCGCCCGCAACCGGCCTTGCCAAGCGCCATGCCGCCGAACAGGCCGCGCTGGTGGCCGATGCACTCCACCTTTCCGTCCGTGACGAACTCCGACGCAAGCAGAAGGCTTGAGATAACCCATGTCCACCGAAGTCAAGGTCCCCACGCTCGGCGAATCCGTTTCCGAGGCCACCATCGGCCAGTGGCTGAAGCAGCCCGGCGAGGCGGTTGCCGCTGACGAGCCGATTGCCAGCCTCGAGACCGACAAGGTCGCCATCGACGTCATGGCCCCGCACGCGGGTGTCATGGGCCAGCAGCTCGCAGGCGAAGGCGACACCGTCACCGTCGGTGCGCTGATCGCCACCATCGAGGAAGGTTCGGGCTCGGCCCCGGCTCCCAAGAAGGAAGCCGCCGCGAAGAGCGACGCTCCGGCCCCTGCCGCTGCTGCGCCCGCCGCCGCTCCGGCCGCTGCCGAAGACGCACCCTCGGGCGCCTCGGTCCTCTCGCCGGCAGTGCGCCGCGCGGTGCTGGAATACGGCATCGATCCCTCGACCATCAAGGGCACCGGCAAGGACGGGCGCATCACCAAGGACGACGTGATCGCCGCCGCCAAGAACAAGCCGGCTTCCGCGCCTGCCTCGGCCGCTCCGGCCGCATCCGCCGCGCCCGCGCGCAAGGAAGAGCGCGTCAAGATGACGCGCCTGCGCCAGACGATCGCCAAGCGCCTCAAGAGCGCGCAGGACAATGCCGCCCTGCTCACCACCTTCAACGACGTCGACATGTCGGCGGTCATGGAAGCGCGTGAGAAGTACAAGGACGTCTTCGCCAAGAAGCACGGCATGAAGCTCGGCTTCATGTCCTTCTTCGCCAAGGCCTCGGTCCTTGCGCTCAAGGACATCCCGGCGGTCAACGCCCAGATCGACGGCGACGAGATCGTCTATCACGACTATGTCGACATCTCGATCGCGGTCTCGGCCCCGAACGGCCTCGTCGTCCCGGTCGTGCGCGACTGCGACAAGCTGGGCTTCGCCGGCATCGAGCAGGCCATCGCCGACTACGGCAAGCGCGCCAAGGAAGGCACGCTGACCATGGAAGACATGAAGGGCGGTACCTTCACGATTTCCAACGGCGGCGTGTTCGGCGGCCTGATGTCGACCCCGATCATCAACCCGCCGCAGTCGGCGGTGCTGGGCCTCCACCGCATCGAGGACCGACCGGTCGTGCGCAATGGCGAAATCGTCATCCGTCCGATGATGTACATCGCGCTGTCCTACGACCACCGCATCATCGACGGTCGCGAGGCGGTCACCGCGCTCAAGACCATCAAGGAAGCGATCGAGGATCCCACGCGTCTCCTGATTGACCTTTGATCCCGATCACCCCGCCCACCTTCGAAGATCGACGGACCGGGCGGGGTTTTCACTTGTGCTGAAATGACTATTTTCCCCTCGTGCCGCACCTGCTTCGGGCACGAGCGTACGGAGGCCTCACATGGCTGATTACGATTACGACGTCCTTGTCATCGGTGCCGGCCCGGGCGGCTACGTTGCCGCGATCCGCGCCGCGCAGCTCGGCCTCAAGACCGCCTGCGCCGAAGGGCGCGAGACGCTGGGCGGTACCTGCCTCAACGTCGGCTGCATTCCCTCCAAGGCGATGCTCCATGCCTCGGAATACTTCGAGCAGGCCGCCAGCGGCGCGATGACCAAGCTGGGCGTCAAGGTCACGCCCGAACTCGACCTGGAGGCCATGCACGGCCAGCGCCGCGATTCGGTGAAGGGCCTGACCGGCGGCATCGAGTTCCTGTTCAAGAAGAACAAGATCGACTGGCTCAAGGGCTATGCGCAGTTCAAGGACGCGCACACCGTCGAAGTTGCCGGCAAGTCGGTAACCGCCAAGAACATCGTCATCGCCACCGGCTCCTCGGTCACCCCCCTGCCCGGCGTCGAGATCGACAATGACAAGGGCGTCGTCGTCGATTCGACCGGCGCGCTGGAACTGGCTTCGGTTCCCAAGAAGATGGTCGTCATCGGCGGCGGCGTGATCGGCCTCGAGCTCGGCTCGGTCTGGCGACGCCTCGGCGCGGAAGTGACCGTCGTCGAATTCCTCGACCAGCTCCTGCCCGGCATGGACGGCGAAGTGCGCAAGGAAGCGGGCAAGCTGTTCAAGAAGCAGGGCATGACGCTCAAGCTGGGCACCAAGGTGACCGGCGTCGAAGTGAAGGGCAAGAAGGCCAGGGTCACCGTCGAGCCAGCCGCGGGCGGCGATGCCGAAGTGATCGAGGCCGACGCAGTGCTCGTCTCGATCGGCCGTCGTCCCAACACCGAGGGCCTCGGCCTCGACAAGATCGGCCTCGAGCTCAACCAGCGCGGCCAGATCGAGACCGACCACGACTTCGCGACCAAGGTCGACGGCGTCTGGGCCATCGGCGACGTGATCCCCGGCCCGATGCTGGCGCACAAGGCCGAGGATGAAGGCATTGCCGTGGCCGAGAACATCGCAGGCCTCACCGGCATCGTGAACCACGACGTCATCCCCGGCGTGGTCTATACTTTCCCCGAGATCGCCGGCGTCGGCCTGACCGAGGAAGCGGCCAAGGAGCGCGGTGCAGTCAAGGTCGGCAAGTTCCCGATGCTCGCCAACTCGCGTGCCAAGACCAACCACGAGCCCGACGGCTTCGTGAAGGTGATCGCCGATGCCGAGACCGACCGCGTGCTCGGCGTGTGGTGCATCGCCTCGGTTGCCGGCACGATGATCGCCCAGGCCGCGCAGGCCATGGAATTCGGCGCGACCAGCGAAGACATCGCCTATACCTGCCACGCGCACCCGACCCATTCGGAAGCGATCAAGGAAGCGGCGATGGCCGTGACCGGCAAGCCAATCCACATCTGACCGTCTATTGCAGACTGACATGAAGGCCGGTGCTGCCCCGCAGCGCCGGCCTTTTGTCTTTCCGGCTCCCGGTGCAGATCGCGTGCAGCACGACAACGAGACTCTCGGGAAACAATCGGGAATTGAAGCGGCTCTATCCGGGATATGATTATTTTTTGATCACTATTGCCTAATTTTTAAGCAGATAGAGATGGATTGATATGTCGCTGGCCCTGATTCCCCTTGCCCTCGTCACTGCAACCGCTCCCACCCACTCCATCGACATCCACCACAGCGGTGCGAACCATGCCGTAGAGTATCGCGGCGTGATCGAGACCAATGCGAAGATCCGCAGGACGGGCGCCCCCACCCGCGCCCACAGCACCCGCTGCGATCTCACCGCTACCGTCTCCGTCGAGCGCCACATCATGATGGGCGCGAGCACGCCGGCGCTGACCAGCACGATTGCCCCCACCAAGGTTCTCGAACAAACCGCATACGGCCCCTGCGCGAACGCGGCGGAACGTCTCGAAAAGCTCGTGGCCGCACATCACGGGAAGATCTTGAAATTCCTCGCCTCTGCTGCAGAAGCGGACCGCCCGTCTGCGCTTGCCGCCATAGAGGCGGTGCGTTCGCTGGCCGTCAATTGAATCGAACCAAGGAAAAGACTTGTCCCTTAACCCACACTACGCCCTTGCCGTTGCCCTGCCGCTAATCCTCGCAGCCGCCCCGGCCTGTGCGCAATCCATGGAGCAGACCGGCGCCAGCATCGAGGCCACGACCGACTATCGCGAGGACGGCCTGAGCTGGAGCGACAGCGCCCCGGCCCTGCGCGCCGAAGGCACGCTCGCCCTGAGCCATGATCTCTCGATCTCGGCCAGCGTCGCCACCCTGCGCGGCAGCCGGCGTCACGGCGGCAGCGATTGGGGCTTCACCATCGCCCCGCGCTATTCCACCACGGCGGCGGGCTGGGATCTTTCCGCAGGGATTGCCGGCCACCTGTTCGCCGGGGCCGATGATGGTGCGAAGGGCCTCGACTACGTGGAACTGGAAGGGCGCGCAGCCCGCACGCTGGGACCGGCACAGCTGGCCCTGGGCGTCAGCTACGCGCCGTCTCAGGATGCCATCGGCGGCAGCTATGGCCATGCCGGCGCCGACCTTGGCGTCGGCCTGCCCGGCACGCCGATCACCGCCTATGCCGGCGGCGGCTACGCCTTCGGCAATTCGAACGGCGATGCCAGGAGCACGCGCCTGCGTCCGGACGGCAACTACGCCAACTGGTACATGGGCGCCGAGCAGAGCTTCGGGCCGATTGCGGTGGGCGTGCTCTACTCGGACACCTCGATCAACCGGCACCGCGCCGCAGCCGTGGAATATGGCGACAAGGGCACGGGCGAACGCCTGAGCGCCTACGCCCGCGTCTCCCTTTAACCCCTTGCCCCCGCAGGACCAGCCTGCGGGGGATTCCCGAGACACTCGCCGCGCGCCGAATGCATGCCTGCGCGCGGCGAGCCGAAGAACGCATTCTCCCGTCACTCGTTTACCCGAGGCTGCGCCTCCACCGGTCGAAAGCCGATGGAATGCGCCGCCCCGATCGGCGAGTTCGCTTTCCGGGGCCGGTCCCCGGGCGATGCCCTGCACCGGCCCCGGATCGCGGGTCGCACCGCCGCAAGAGGCCCCACGGCGCAGGGCAGGAGTAGCGTTTGAACAGGATCGAATGTCTCGACGGCCTGCGCGGCCTTGCCGCGCTGTGGGTACTGATCGGCCATTGCCTGATCCTTACCGGCTTTTCCCTCCCGATTCTCGGCAAGCCGGACCTGGGCGTCGACCTGTTCATCCTGCTGTCCGGCTTCCTGATGACTTTCCAGTTCCAGCTGCGAAAGGACAGGGAAGACTGGGCACGCCCCGCCACCTGGGCTGCCTTCTGGACCCGGCGCTTCTTCCGGATCTCGCCGCTCTATTTCGTCCTGCTCGCCGCCGCGTTGCTGGCGGGCAAGGCGATCTACGCAGACCGCGTCGTGATCGACAGTTTTCTCGGCCAGCCCCTGCAGGCGCCGGAGCGCTATACCGACGCGAGCGCCTCGAACATCGCTCTCCACATCACCTACCTGTTCGGCCTCCTGCCCGAATATGCCTTCCGCACACCCCTGCCCGACTGGAGCCTCGGGCTGGAGATGCAATTCTACGCAGTGTTCCCCTTCGCCGTACTCCTTGCCGGACGCTTGGGCTGGATAAGGACCGCGCTGTGCGTCTCGATCCTCTCGGTATCGATTGCCCTGCTGGCGGGCGCGCTGGGCGCGGCCTATCCGATGCCTTCGTTCCTGCCGCTCAAGATGCACCTGTTTGCCGCCGGCATGCTCATCGCGGCGGCGCTGGAAAGGCAGCAGGCGGCCTGCCTCGCCGCCGCTGCCGTGCTGGTAGCCATCCCCATCGGCGGCAAGACCGACCTGCTCCACCTCGTCGTGCGCGAGGGGATCTTCCTCGGCTTCTTCGCGCTGGTGCACTGGCGGGCGATACCGTGGATCGACCGCCTGTCCCGCCTGCTCGGAGCGCCGCCGTTCCACTGGCTGGGCGAGCTGTCCTACGGCGTCTATCTCGTCCACCTGCTGGTCCTGCACCGCGTTGCCGCCTGGACCATCGAGGAATGGGCGCAGGACATGCCCGCGGCCGCCCGCTTCACCCTGACTTTCGCGATCACCGCGCCCATCGCCTACGGGCTGGCCTACGCAAGTTATCGGCTGGTCGAGCTGCAGGGACAATCGCTTGGCCGGGCCGTCATCGCCCGCTTCGGCCGGCGCAAGCTTGCGCGCCAGACCCGGGCAGAAGAATACGCTGCCCCCTGAGGCAGTCCACCACGCGACTAGCTGGCGCAGGTCGCGCTTGGCCCCGCCCCGCATTGCCCCTATTTCTGACGCCATGTCCCTGCGCCCGTTCCATCTCGCCTTTCCCGTCCACGACCTTGCAGCCGCGCGCACTTTCTGGGGCGAACTGATCGGCTGCCCGGAAGGGCGCAGCAGCGACGGATGGATCGACTTCGATTTCTTCGGACACCAGATCGTGGCCCATCTCCTACCCGGCATGGCTCCGCCCGACACCGGAGCAAACCCGGTAGACGGGCACGACGTGCCGGTGCCGCACTTCGGCGTGGTCCTCACCCTGGAGCAATGGCGCGAGCTGGCAGAGCGGCTGACGGCGGCCGGCATGGACTTCGTCATGCCCCCGCACGTGCGCTTTCCCGGTCAACCCGGAGAGCAGGCGACGATGTTCTTTCGCGACCCTTCGGGAAATGCCATCGAAATGAAGGCCTTCGCGGATTTGGGTCAGCTTTTCGCGCGCGCATGATCCGGCGGCGCTCCCCCCAGGATCTTCCACACATTTGCTAACCCGGCTAAGTTAAATTGCTGATATGCCGCTTGAAGTGATTATAACCCAGTTCCTATTTAACGTGATGCAAAGCATTGCAAAGGGATTGGGGTGAAGGCGGCCTACTATCAGGAGAACGGCGGACCGGAGGTCCTGCGTTACGGATCGGTGCCTGATCCGCAGCTGGCCGAGGACGCCGTGCTGATCCGTGTCGAGTTCATTTCCGTAGAGGGAATGGACATGGTGTGCCGTCACCTGATCCCTTTCGAGGAAGAGCAGCATATCGCCGGCTGCCAGGCGGCTGGCACTGTCGAGGCACTGGGCAGCGCCGTGAGCGGCTTTCGCATCGGCGACCGCGTCGTCGGCTTCCATTTCGGCGGCAGCCATGCCGAACTTTTCGCCGCGCCGCAGGGCAGCGTCTGGCACGTCCCCGAAGGCATGGACCTCGCCCTGGCCGCCGTCGTCCCCCTCACCTTCGGCACTGCGCACGATTGCCTTCATGCCTTCGGACAGGTTCGGCCGGGCATGGACGTGCTGGTCCATGGCGCGACCCTTGGCGTCGGGATCGCCGCGGTCCAGCTTGCCAAGGCCGCAGGCGCCAAGATCACCGGCACTGCCCTTGGCGACGATCGCCTGTCGCGCATCGCCCCCCTCGGACTGGACCATGCCATCGACTATCGCGATCCCGACCGGGTCAAACGCTTCCGCGAGATCACGTTCGGCAAGGGCTTCGACCTCGTGGTCGACTCCGGCACCGGAATGGAGAAGGATTCCGTCGTCCAGTCCATGCGTGTCGGGGGCCGCTACGCTATTGCCGGTGTCGCCAACACCCGGCTGCCGCAGTTCGGCTATCTGGAATCGATCATGCACGGCCTTGTCGTGGGCGGCATCACCATCGCCCATGCCATGCACACGCCGCGCGGCCATGCCGTCGTATCCGAATTGCTCGAAAGCGCCGCGCGGGGCGAGATCGAGATGCCGATCGAGCACGAATTCGCCCTGTGCGAGGCCGAGGAAGCCCACCGCTTCGTCATGGAAGGCCATCCCTTCGGACGCGTGGTCATGCGTCCCTGAGGGGCTGTGGACGGCCTTTATCCAACACCGGCATTATCCCCCGTCACCCCGGAACCGATCCCGGGTCCCGCTTGCGCAGGGATGACGGGGAAATGACTTCCCGAAACTGCGATCAGATCGCCTCGGGATAGATCGGACGGATGTCGACCGGCAGTGAGCCCATCGAGGCGATGGCGGCTTCGGCATGGGCGTCGAGCTTCGCCCACTTGTCCATGAAGGCCTTGGTGCCCGCGTAATCGCCATGGGCCTGCAGCATCAGAATGTCATGCAGCAGGTCGCGAACGCCCGCTTCCATCCGGGTGTTATCGATGACGTAGCGGCCCGCGGCCTCGTCCCAGCGAAACGCGCCCTTGTCCAGCAGGTAGGCGTATTGCAGCGCCGCGCCCTTGCCGTGCGCCTCCACCGCACCGAAACGCACGGCGCGGAAGATACCGGTGAAGTAGGTGGCGAAGAGCTGCGGCTTCTCCGCCGCCGGGATCTCTCCCTTGCGCATCATCAGCAGGATGTTCCAGACCCCCGCAACGTCGGCCTTGGCCTCTTCGAGCGCCGAGCCCTGTTCCTTGAGCATCTTGTCGACCGTCGTCGTCTCGCCGTTCACGACGATCGTGCCCGGCCCGAGGCTGTGCGAGAGTTCATGGAACAGCGTCTCGAACTGCATGTACTTCTTGTCCACGAGCGCGGCCTGATCGGGTTCAAGCACCAGCGAGCCCATCGGCTTGAGGATGCGTTCGAACTTGGCGCCCAGCACGTTGGACAGGATCACCTTCTTCGCGCCCTTCGCCTCGCGCACGCGCTCGTCGTTGGGCAGGTTGAAGGCAATGGTCTGGACGCCGGGCACGTTGTCGCCCCCGCCGTGGACCTGCTCGGCCACCGCAATCGGGCTGGCGAAGCCGCGCTGGAAGTTCTTGTAGCGATCCTCGATGGGAAGATTGGCTTCCATGTCCTTGAGATAGTTCTTGTACTTGGCAAGCGCTGCGGACTCCTGCGGGTCCTTGAGCGTCACGAAGCTCTCGAAGGCGGTCTTCGCGCCCATCAGGCGGTCGGTATAGACTTCGTATGGCCCGATCGCGACTTCGATGGGCGTGCCGGTCAGGTCCATCCAGGCCAGCTCGCTCTCGAAATAGTCGTCGGTGCGGAAGGCCCTGGCGCGCAGGGACAGGAACTTCTTCAGGCTGGCGTTGCCGGTTCGCGCGGCGGCCTGCTCCAGCAGCTGCGCGGCAGGTTCCAGCCACTGCCTGTACTCCACCGAGTACGGCACCGCGACCAGCCTGTCGCCCTCGCGCTTCACCACCGTATAGGGGCTGAGCAGTGCCTCCTTCTGGTCCGGGTGGGCCGCGATATAGGCTTCCAGCGCCTCGCGCGTCAGATCCTCGGGATAGAAGCCTGCACCTTCGGGCATCGGGGTCGAACCCCAGAAGGGATGAAGCTCGGCCAGTTCGTCCCAGGGGCCGAAGTTGCGGTCGAACATCTCGACCAGCAGGTCGCGGTCGGACCGGCGGTTCATCGAGACCGCGCGGCGCACCTGCGGGTTTTCGGCATAGCGCTGGCGCAGGTAGATCTCGCTCATCAGGTCCGATGCCTTGATCAGCAGGTTGACGACGTCGCGCTGCTCCTGGTTGAGGAAGCCGGTCTCGACGTCCATCCGGATCGTCGCCAGCTTCTCCTTCTGCGCCGGCAAGTTGTAGTCGCCATCCGCCTCGGCCGGGATCGGACGGACATCGGCCGGCGGCGCCGAGGCGACTTCGCCGGGGGCCTGCGTGCACGCTCCGCCGGCAAGCAGGAGGGGAAGGAGCGAGAAGCGCATCAGCCTGGACGCGGACGTCTTTTCCGTTGCGGGCGTTCTGTTCGTTGCGGGCTTGTTATTCGTTGCGGGCATGGGGGAATGTCCGTTGATTGTGTGTGACCTGTCTGGAGACTTAGCGCCCTGCCATGGCGACGCAAGGCCCCTGCCCTGTGCTGTGGATGGTGCTAAGGGACAGGCATGATGCCGATGCTTTCCGCGATAACGCCGCCGCCCGTGCCCGCCCTGCCGCCGATGCTGGACCTGCTGGGCATTGCCGTCTTCGCGCTGACCGGCGCACTGGTGGCCGCGCGCCTGCGCCAGACATTCGTGACCGTAGCCTTCTTCGCGCTCGTCACCGGCGTCGGCGGCGGTTCGGTGCGCGACCTGCTGATCGGCGCCCCGGTATTCTGGATTCAGGACCCGCTCGTCGCGCCCGTCTGCTTCGCCGTCGCCCTGATCGCCTGGTTCACGCCGGTGCGCTGGTGGGAAGGCAAGCTGCTCGAATGGGCCGATGCGCTGGGGCTGGCGACTTATGCAGTGTTCGGCACGATCAAGGCGCTGGCCTGGGGCGTGCCCACGGTCGCTGCGATCATGATGGGCGTCATCACCGGCTGCGTCGGCGGCATCGTGCGCGATGTCCTTGCCGGCCAGCCCTCGATCCTGATGCGCCCGGAACTCTACGTCACCGCTGCAGCGCTTTCCGCCGCTCTGGCCGGTCTCGGCATCGCGCTTGGGCTGTCGGCGCAATTGACCTGGGCGATCGCGGTGTTTGCCGGCTTCACCATGCGCGGTGCGGCGATCCACTGGTCCATCGCCCTGCCCGGCCATGCCGGCGCGCCGGAGGACTGAGGCGCCGGCCGCCTCGCCCGTCGCCAGTCTCGAGAAGCGTCGACCCTGGCGTGACTGGACGGGAGATCAGATCAGGGCGTGGCCGTCGACCGCCACCGAGCGCACGCGCCCCTCGCGGTCGATGCTGCAGGCAAACTCGCGGCCATCCTCAAGCCGGCCTTCGACGCTGTAGCGTTCACCCATGCGCGCGACATTGTCGACGGTATCGATGCGACGTTCGCCGCGTTCGATCTCGTCGGCGCAGCTTGCCACCATGTCGTCGAAGCTCTCGTTCGAACGGGCGCCCTCGGGATAGTCACGCGGATTGCCCCGTTCCTCGCGCGGGACGTCACCGTAACCGCGATCCTCGGGCGCATCGTAGTCCGGCCCGCCGGGGTAGCGGGAGGGTTCCTCGACCTGCTTGTCTCTCGCGGACTTGCTGGCAGCGCTGGCGATGGCTGCGATGCCGCCGACGATCAGCAGGCCGGCCAGAACGTCACCGCCATCGAGGCCGCGGTCATGGTGGTGATGGCGATAGCCCCGCCAGTCGCCGTAGCCGCGGGCGAAAACCGGCGTCGCGGTCATGGACAAGGCCGCAGCGGCGGCAAGCGAGACAGCTATGCGTGAACGGAAGGTCTTCATTGCAGGTCAGTCCCACATCCGGCGCGCACGATCCGCGCCGCCCATCATCGACATGAAATAGGCGGCCCATGCTTTCTTCGGCATGAACCGCCCATCCTCTCAGCCTTTCGGCTCGTCGCAAATGTTACAGGCCGCGAATGCCCTTGAAGTCGAGGTCGCGGATCCCGCCGCGATAATCGACCTTGCACTCGAACGAACCGGAATCGTAGCCGCGCAGCGAGCTGTTCCAACCCCGGTAATCGCGGTTCCAGCCCCGGCCATAGTCATGGTCGCCCGAGCGCCAGTGACGGCCCATGGCGTTCACCGCGATACGGCCCTTGACCTTGTAGCCGTAGCTCTTGCGATCGACCTTGCGCACGTCGGTTACCTTGGCCCCGCCGCCATAGCTGTAGCGGCTGGCCGCCCGCTCGGCCGTGCGCACGCATTGCTGCACGGCATCGCGCGCGCTCATGCCCCGGCCATATCCGGCCCGGCCATAGTCGTAGCGCCCGCGGCGATCGCGGTCGTAGCGATAGTCGTAGCGGTCGTTGCCGCTGCTGGCGGCCGCGGCAACCGCAGCGATCCCGCCGATGACGAGGGCACCGGCAATCACGTTCCCGGTGCCGATCCCGCCGCTGTGGTCCCGGGCCAATGCCGGGCTGGCCGTCGCAACCGCCATGGCACCGGCGGCCACGGTGCCGACCACATTCCTGGTGAACTTTTCCATGGCTTCGTTTCCTTTCTCATCCGGACGCCATGTCCGGGCATGAGAAGGTTCTAGCAATCGGGCCATGAGGTGACGCTGAACCCCGGCTACAGCCATTGTTCAGCTAAATAGTCATTTTTCTGAACGCTGGTCACCTTGCGGAATCTTCAGCCCGGTCCAGCGCGCAATGAAGGCGAGTATGTCCGCGCCTTCCTCGATCGCCTTGTCGGTGGGCTTGCCCGAACCGTGCCCGGCCCGCGTCTCGATCCGGATCAGGTGCGGCCTGTCGCCGATATCGGCCGCCTGAAGCGCCGCAGTGTACTTGAACGAGTGCCCGGGCACGACGCGGTCGTCGGTGTCCGCCGTGGTCACCAGAATCGCGGGGTAGTCCACCCCGCTGCGAATGTTGTGATAAGGCGAATAGGATCGCAGGATGCGAAAGTCGGCTTCCCTGTCCGGATAACCGTAATCGTCCACCCAGTACCGCCCGGCCGTGAAACGATCGAAGCGCAGCATGTCCATCACGCCCACTTGCGCCACGGCGGCCGCGTAGAGATCGGGCCGCTGGTTGACCACCGCGCCGACCAGAAGTCCGCCGTTGGACCCGCCCTGGATGGCAAGGCCGTCCTTCTTCGCGATGCCCTCGTCGATCAGGTACTCGCTGGCGGCGATGAAGTCGTCGAACACGTTCTGCTTGTTCGCACGGCGCCCCGCATCGTGCCACTCCCGCCCGTACTCGCCGCCGCCGCGCAGGTTCGCCAGGGCAAAGGCACCGCCCGCCTCCAGCCAGGCAAGGCGCACCGCGGAGAAGCCCGGAGTCAGCGAGACGTCGAAACCGCCGTAGCCGTAAAGCAGTGTCGGCACCGGCCGGTTCATCCGCGCCACCGTCTTGCCGCGCACGACGAACATCGGCACGCGGGTGCCGTCCTTCGACCTGAAGAAGCGCTGCTCGACCGAATAGTCCTGCGGATCGAAGCACAGCTTGGGCTCGGCAAAGGGTTCGGTCTCGCCCGAAGCGATGTTCATGCGGTAGATCGCGGCGGGACAGTTGAAACTCGAAAAGGCGTAGAAGGTCTCGGGATCACCCGGACGGCCGCGAAAGCCCGAGGCTGTGCCGATACCGTTCAGCGTGATCGTGCGCCCCGGCCTGCCATCGAGTCCGATGATCTCGGCATGACTGGCGGCATCGCGCATGTAGTTGAGCACGAGCTGATCGCCGACGATGCCCGCGCGCTCGAGGATGTCCGTGCGCTCGCCGACGAGTTCGGTCCATTCCGGATTGTCCTTGGACAAGTCGATGCCGACCAGGCGGTAGCGCGGCGCATCCTTGTTGGTGACGTACCACAAGTGCTCTCCGGAGCCCTCAACGAGGCGCCAGTCGTCGGTGAACCCGGAGACGATCTTGCGCGCCTTCCAGCCCTGCTCTGCGCGCTTGTCGAGATCGATCACGGAGACCTCGTACCGCGCATCGGTGCCCACGGACGTGGTGATGACCGCCAGCCTGCCGTCCTGCGTCACCCGCGCGAAGTGATTGTACTCGGGATGATCGGGCGTCGCGAAGACCACCTCGTCTTGCGACTGCGGTGTGCCCAGGCGGTGGAAATAGACCGTGTGGTTGTAGTTCAGCCCCTGGAACGCCGTCCCTTCCTCCGGCGCGGGAAAGCGCGAATAGAGGAAGCCTTCCTCGCCGACCCAGGACAGGCCGGTGAACTTGGCCCAGCGCACTGCGTCTTCCAGCGGCTCTCCGCTGCGCACGTCGAGTACGCGCAGGATGCGCCAGTCGCTGCCGCCATCCTGTACGCTGTAGAGCAGGAAGTGCCCCTTCTCGGAGGGTTCCCAGGCGTCCAGCGCGGTCGCGCCGTCGCTAGCCCAGGTATTGGGGTCGAGCAGGAGCTTCGGCTTGCCGTGCAGCCCCTTGCGCACGAACAGCTGCGACTGCGGCTGCAGGCCGGAATTGCGGGTATAGAAATAGCGCTGCCCCGCCTTGTCGGGCAGGCCGTAGCGCTCGTAGTTCATGATCTCGCGGATGCGCTGGGCAAAGCGCGCGCGCTGCGGCAGGCCAGCGAGGTAGTCCTCGGTCACCGCATTCTCGCGCGCAACCCACTCGGCCACCTCGGGCGACTGGCGCACGTCCGCCTCCAGCCAGCGGTAGGGATCGGCGATCTTCTCGCCAAAGTGGGTTTCGACGATGTCGTCGCGGCGCGTTTGCGGATAGGTCTGGTCAGCCATGGTCCCGGCACAGATGGGCGTCGCCAGCGCCAGCGACAAGGTCAGCGCCAGCGGCAGGGTCAACGCCAGCGACAAGGTCAACGCCAGCGAGAAGATCGGCGCCCGCGACGGGGCCCCGGCCACAGGGGGCAACCAACCCAGTGCGACTGCCTTGAGGCGCCGCATCGTTCTCTCCCAATCCCAAACGCAAGAGCGGCCGCGAGTCTAGCACTCGCGACCGCTCACGCAATCTTGTCGATGAATGCGACCGGGCTCAGGCCTCGGCGTATTCCTCGGCTTCGTTCATCACCGGACCCGAATCCTGGCCCTTAGCGTCGACGTCACGGTCGACCAGCTCGATGATCGCGATCGGGGCGGCGTCCGAAGCGCGGATGCCGGCCTTGATGATGCGGGTGTAGCCACCGCTGCGACCGGCATAGCGCTCGGCCAGAACTTCGAAGAGCTTCTTTTCCTGGGCCTCGTCCATCAGGCGCGAGTGGGCCAGACGGCGATTCGAAAGGCCACCGCGCTTTGCGAGCGTGATGAGCTTCTCGATGTAGGGACGCAGTTCCTTCGCCTTGGGCGTGGTGGTCTGGATCTGCTCGTGCTTGATGAGCGCGGCAGCCATGTTGCGCAGAAGGGCGGCGCGGTGGCCCGAGGTGCGCTGCAGCTTACGCTGACCGTACTTGTGACGCATGTTCATTCTCCGTTCGTAGGGGGCCCGTGCGAGGTAGCCCGATCCAGGTGGCCGTCAGGGCCGCCACCTTTCGCCCAAAGCATCGACCCGGCTCGCGCCGGGTCGACTGGTTCCTTATCCAAGGAGCTCCTGTTCGAGCTTCTTGGCCATCTCTTCGATGTTCTCAGGCGGCCAGCCCGGGATGTCCATGCCGAGGCGCAGGCCCATCGAGGAAAGGACTTCCTTGATCTCGTTGAGCGACTTGCGGCCGAAGTTCGGCGTACGGAGCATCTCGGCCTCGGTCTTCTGCACGAGATCGCCGATGTAGATGATGTTGTCGTTCTTGAGGCAGTTCGCCGAACGCACCGACAGTTCAAGCTCGTCGACCTTCTTGAGGAGGTAACGGTTGAGCTGGTTGGTGTCGCTTTCCTCGGGCTGCGCAGCGGCCATGCCGATCATCTGCGGAGCGCCGACCGGGGCGATGTCCTCGAAGTGGACGAACAGGGCCAGCTGGTCCTGAAGGATGCGCGCCGAATAGGCCACGGCATCTTCCGGGGTCACCGTGCCGTCGGTCTCGACGCTCAGGCTCAGCTTGTCGAAGTCCAGCTCCTGGCCGATACGGGCGTTCTCGACCTTGTAGCTGACCTGGCGGACCGGCGAGTAGAGCGAGTCGACCGGGATCAGGCCGATCGGCGCATCGACGGGACGGTTGCCGACGGCGGGGACGTAGCCCTTGCCGGTGTCGGCAGTCAGTTCCATGTTCAGCGTCGCACCTTCGTCGAGGTGGCAGATCACGAGGTCCTTGTTCATGACCTCGATGTCACCCGTGACGACGATGTCGCCAGCCTTGACCTCGGCCGGACCGGTTGCCGAAAGCTGCAGACGCTTCGGGCCTTCGCCCTGCATCTTGAGCGCGATCTGCTTGACGTTCAGGACGATGTCCGTGACGTCTTCATGCACACCGGCAAGCGAAGAGAACTCGTGCAGCACGTTCTCGATCTTGATCGAGGTGATCGCCGCGCCCTGAAGCGAGGAGAGCAGTACGCGACGCAGCGCATTGCCGAGCGTCAGGCCGAAGCCGCGCTCGAGAGGTTCGGCAACGAAAGTCGCCTTCAGCTTGGGGTCTGGTCCCGGCTTGATCTCAAGGCTGTTCGGCTTCTTGAGTTCCTGCCAGTTCTTGATGTTGACAGTCATGGACTTCCCCTGGGATTTCGATGGCGGTTACGTCCTCAGGCCGGGTGGAAAGGCCTGGGACGATCCGAAGGCCGGGCAACGACCGGTTCGTTGCCCGGAATAACTCGATCAGACGCGGCGGCGCTTCGAGGGGCGGACACCGTTGTGCGGGATCGGTGTCACGTCGCGGATCGAGGTAATCGTGAAGCCGACGGCCTGCAGGGCGCGCAGGGCGCTCTCGCGGCCCGAACCCGGACCCTTGACCTCGACCTCGAGGGTGCGCACGCCATGCTCGGCGGCCTTCTTGCCGGCGTCGTCGGCGGCGACCTGGGCAGCATAGGGAGTCGACTTGCGGCTGCCCTTGAAGCCCATCATGCCGGCCGAGGACCACGAAATCGCGTTGCCCTGGGCGTCGGTGATGGTCACCATGGTGTTGTTGAAGCTCGCATTGACGTGCGCAATGCCGCTCGTGATGTTCTTGCGTTCGCGGCGCTTAATGCGCTGGGGTTCGCGTGCCATGTCCGTGTATCCTGTCGATAAATCGCTGCGGAAACCGAGGGCCGAAACGGCCCGTCAGGCTTACTTCTTCTTGCCGGCGATCGGCTTGGCCTTACCCTTGCGGGTACGGGCGTTCGTGTGGGTGCGCTGGCCGCGAACGGGCAGACCCTTACGGTGACGCAGGCCGCGGTAGCAGGCGAGGTCCATGAGGCGCTTGATGTTCATCGCGGTTTCGCGACGAAGGTCACCCTCGACCAGGTGGTCGGCGTCGATGGTTTCACGGATCTGGAGCACTTCGGCGTCCGAGAGGTCCTGAACACGACGGGTGTGATCGATGCCGAGCTTGTCGGCGATCTCAACGGCCTTGGTACGACCGATACCGTGGATATACGTGAGCGCGATGATAACGCGCTTGTTGGTGGGGATGTTCACCCCGGCAATACGAGCCACTTAAATCTCCATGCTCCACAGAAGACGCTTGGACGCCCTCCATCTCAACGCTTGCCACCCGAATTCCGAGGAAACGGCAAAAGCCCAGAAGGCGTACCACACGATGCCTTTGACACGCGCGGCGTGAGCCATCCGGACTACCGTGGTTTTCGAGTGAAGGGCGCGCTTAAAACGATTCGCAGCACCTGTCAACGTCCAGCGGACGATAAACGGTGCCGTGTCCGCCATTGTATGGCGGCCAGCGCTCAACCTGTGTTCACTTACTACCGTATCCACGGCGCGCAGTCAAAATTTGTCAAAACGCGCGCCCTCCATCAGCGACCGATAATTTCGTCGCCGGTGGCAGCAGGCGGCTCTGGCGGACCGGCCTGTTCAGCCTCCGGCGCCTTGGCGGGCTTGTCTTCGGGCAGCGGGAAAGCGGCCGAGAACGCGCCCCCCAGCTTTCCGGCGAGGCTTGCCAGCTGCGCACCGAGCATGCCGTCCACCGCCGGGGCGAGCTTGTCCATCGGCGTGCGCAGGAAACCGCCTACAACATACTCGAGCAAGATCTGCGTGCCGTCCTTGGCAGGCTTGATCTCGATCGTCAGGGTGCCGTTGGCGGCATCGGCCTGCAATGGTCCCAGCGCCCCGACCATGCGCAGCGCACGGTCGCTTTCAATGTAGACCACCCGCATGTGCTCGACGCTGCCGCGCGGCGCGGCATTGGGCGACTTGGGGTTGCGCAGCACTTCGCAGAAGCACCCGCCCGCTTTCGCATCGATCGAAAGATTGGCCGCGTCGCCCGACCATGTATGCGAGGATTCCCACCACTTGGCGGGATCGAGGATCATGTCCCAGGTCTTGGCCGGACTGGTCGAAACCTCGACGAGGTGGCGCACCACGAAACCGCGTTCGGACACTTCCGCCACTTTCGCCCAAGCCGGTACGGCGCTCCCGAAGAGAGCCAGGGCAAGAGCGAATGCAGCGGATTTCATCGGAGCGGTTCTCCTGGAAGGTTTCCGGCCTTTCTCCGCACAGGCGGCGGAGGCGGTCCCGGGTGAGAGGCGGAGCCGCAAGGCCCCTGCCCTTCACCCGTCAGGCACGATCAGGAACCGAGGACGGCCTCGATCGCTGCGGTCACGTCGTCCATGTCCGCCATGCCGTCGATCTTCGCAACGATCCCGCGCGATTCGTAGATCGGCAGGATCGGCGCGGTCTTGGCCCGGTACTCGGCCATGCGCGTGCGCACGGTCTCGGCATTGTCGTCGGGACGGCGCTTGAACTCGGTTCCGCCGCACTTGTCGCAGGTTCCCGGAACCTTGGGCTGCTCGAACTTGTCGTGGTAGCCCTTGCCGCAGGTGGCGCAGGTGAAGCGACCGGTGATGCGTTCGACCAGTGCGTCCTCATCCACCACCAGCTCGATCACATGGTCGAGCTGGCGACCGCGCTGCGCCAGGATCGCATCGAGCGATTCGGCCTGCGCCGCGGTGCGCGGATAGCCATCGAAGATGGCGCCCGCATCGGGGCCCATCGCGTCGAGTTCGTCACCGATCAGCGCCGACACGATTTCGTCTGAAACCAGCTCGCCTCGTTCCATGACGGCCTTGGCCTCGAGCCCGGTCGGCGTTTCCGCCTTCACTGCCGCACGCAACATGTCACCGGTCGAAAGCTGGCGCATGCCGTGCCGCTCGACGAGACGCTGTGCCTGGGTGCCCTTACCCGCTCCCGGCGGACCCAGCAGAATGATATTCACGCCTTACCCCTCAGTTATATGTCCGGCGCTCGCCCCTTAGCGGATGCGGCCTTTCAGTTTCGCCTTCTTGATCAGGTCGCCGTACTGGTGCGCCAGCAGGTGAGACTGGATCTGGGTGATCGTATCGACCGTCACGTTGACGACGATCAGCAGACTCGTGCCACCCATGAAGAGCAGCGGCAAGCCGGTCATCGACAGGAAGTACTCAGGTACCGTGCAGACGATGGTCAGGTAGATCGCACCGATCACCGTTACGCGCGTCAGCACGTAGTCGAGATAGGTCGCGGTATTCTTGCCCGGACGGATGCCCGGGATGAAGCCGCCGTTCTTCTTCAGGTTCTCGGCAGTCTCTTCCGGATTGAAGACGACGGCGGTGTAGAAGAACGAGAAGAACACGATGCCGGCTGCGTAGAGCAGCATGTAGAGCGGCTTGCCGTGGCCCAGGTACTGGTTCAGCGTCACCACGATCTGGCCCATCGTCGATTCCGGCGAAAGCGAATTGCCGGCGAACTGGGTGATCGTGAGCGGCAGCAGTAGCAGCGAGCTGGCGAAGATCGGCGGGATCACGCCCGCGGTGTTGATCTTGAGCGGCAGGTGACTGCGGTCGGCCTGCATCATGCCGCGCTGCGTGGCGCGCTTGGGATACTGGATCAGCAGGCGGCGCTGTGCGCGCTCCATGAAACAGATCATCAGGATCATCGCGATGATGAGGACGATCAGCGCCATGATCAGGAACGAACCGGTGTCGCCCGCACTGTAGGCCTGACCCAGGTTGCTGGCGAAAGTCGGCATCTGCGCGACAATGCCGGCCATGATGATCAGCGATACGCCGTTGCCGATGCCGCGCGAAGTGATCTGCTCACCCAGCCACAGCAGGAACATCGTGCCGCCCACCAGCGAGATGACCGCACCGATGCGGAACATGAAGCCCGGATCGACGACCGCTTGCAGGCCGCTCGACGCGCCATAGGCCTCGAGGCTGACAGCCAGGAAGTAGCCCTGGATCGCGCACAGGCCAACGGTGCCGAAGCGGGTGTACTGGTTCAGCTTCTTGCGGCCGGCCTCGCCTTCCTTCTTCAGCGCGATCAGCGCCGGATGGAGCGAAGCGGCCAGCTGCACCACGATCGAGGCGGTGATGTAAGGCATCACGCCGAGCGCGATCAGGCTCATGCGCGAAAGCGAACCGCCCGAGAAGGTGTTGAACAGGTCGAGAATGCCGCCCTGCGTCTGGCTGTAGAGCGATTCGAGAATCAGCGGGTTCACACCCGGCAGCGGCACGAAGCTCAGGAAGCGGAAGACGATCAGCGCACCGATCGTGAACCAGATGCGGTTCTTGAGTTCGGTTGCCTTGGAGAAATTGGCAAGACTGAGCGAACTTGCGATGTTGTCGGCGCGAGATGCCATGACGTTAGGGATGCCTCGAAGAATCTTATCGGAGTCGCCCTTAGCGGCTGCATGCCGGCTTGTCGAACCCCGGGACAGGAACTCGTCATATAGTTCTCGAGGCGGGAGCGAAAACCCCTGTCTCGAAAAACCGTGGACTGAACAGCATGAGAGGGCGAAGCGCCTGGCGCCCGCCCTCTCCGGATCATCAGATCACTTTACCGCCTTGCCTCAGGCTTCGGCTGCTTCCTTGGCGGGAAGCACCACCGAACCACCGGCCTTTTCGACCGCGGCAACGGCGCCCTTCGAGGCACCGGCGACGTTGAATTCGACCTTGGCAGTCAGCTCGCCCTTGCCGAGCAGGCGGACGCCGTCCTTGCCACCGCGGGCCAGGCCAGCGGTCTTCAGGGCGGCGTGATCGACGGTGCCCGAAATGTCGAGCTTGCCGGCGTCGATCGCCTTCTGGACCATGCCCAGGTTCACTTCGGCAAAGTCCTTGGCGAACTTCTTGTTCGAGAAGCCGCGCTTCGGAAGACGCATGTGGAGCGGCATCTGGCCGCCCTCGAAGCCGTTGATCGAAACGCCCGAACGTGCCTTCGCACCCTTCTGGCCACGGCCACCGGTCTTGCCCTTGCCCGAGCCGATGCCACGGCCGATACGCATACGGCGATGACGGGCACCCGAGTTGTCGCGGATATCATTCAGTTTCATAGTCTGCACTCGCTTTCGCTTTAGGTCGCGCTTGATAGGAAGGCGGCCCCTTAGGGGATCGGGCGGCGAATGTCACCCCCCTTTCGCCCGCGCGCCCCTTTCACCGGGCCCCAGATGCCCGGGCCCGGGCATCGCCCCTAGCGCGAGCGCACCCCGACAATCAGCGAAGCCTCGCCATCGATCACGTTGCCGAAGACGCCGCGCGCCGGCTTCCAGTGCAGGACATCGAGGCCCAGCGCGCAGATCTTCTCGTCGTAGTCGGGATAGTCGGTCGAAGGCTCGATGCGGCAGCCGGTCGATTCGCCATCGCTGTTCACCGTGAAATAGATCCGGTGCTTGGTCAGATACCGGTTCTTGCTGAACTGCTCGGCGAAACTGTCGTTGAGCTGCGTCAGCCCGTGGTTGAACCGGTCGATATCGCCATCGGAGAGGCGCGGCAGTTCCTGCAGCGCGTTGAAATCGTCCTCGGTCACCAGCGGCTGCATGCGGCGCAGCATGCCCACCCATTGCTGCACGCGCGCCACCTGCATCGGCGAGCGGCGGTCATAGATCGTCTGGCAGCGCGATCCGCCCGGGCTCGATTCGGCCCGCAGCAGCAGGTCGGAAGCGCCGCGGCGGCGATAGGCGATCGCCCAGGCGAGCGGCGTCATGCCGAACAGGTCCGGCGTGTTCACGTCGTACTGACCGGACCGCAGCAGGCCGTCGAGGCGGCTGACCGAACCGCGCCGTGCCAGTTCGGCAAGGGTCGGCGCAGAGCGCACCGGCCCGAGATCGGCGAAACCGAATGCGTGATCGGAAGGCCCGGCGCCCTGTACCTGCAGCGTGCCGTCCTCGCCGAGTTCGACCTTGCCGTCGAACTTGCGGCAGATGTCCCCATAAGGGTAGCGCTCGTCAGCCAGGATCGCCGCGTTGTAGGCCCGCGCGAACGTCTCGGCGCGGGTCAGGTAGTCGATCTTTGGCTGGTCGGCGGGAACCCCGTCGATGAACGACACGGCGCGGATCGCGCGCGCGCTCAACCCGCCCATGATCCGGCACTGCGCGCCATAGACCGAAGTGGAGACGCCCTTTGCGGTAAGCGCCCCGGCCAGGCGGAAATCGCCGCGATCCAGAGCCTCGGCTGCCTGAGCGGCCGGATCGAGCGACTTGCCCTCCAGCAGCGCCTTGCGCAGGGCATCGTCCACCTTGCGCTGCATGCGCAGCAGTTCGGGATCGGACAGTTCGTCGATGCAGGCGCTCTCGCTGCCGATCGCTTCCAGCGCATTGGCGTCGCGGTTATCTTCGCTGACCGGGCGCGTATCGCAGGCGGCCGTGCCAAGCAGCGTCAGGCAGAGAAGCGAAACGGCAAGAGAACGACTGGCCAAGGTATTCCTCGTCTGGAGATCCGGCCCCGGTGCGGCGCCCGGGGCTTGCGAGCGCCCTTAGCACAGCGGGCGGACAGAGGAAGGTGTCACGAGAGGCAGGCCGGCGCGAACAGGCGCTATTTCGCCCTGCCCTGCCGATTGCAGTCCGCCCAGACGTCCATCTTGCTCGAGAGGAGCCACTCGGGCGTCTCCACGCGGGCAACGAGGCGGCAGTTGGCATGGATATAGGCGCGCACCGGCGCCAGCGTCTCCCAGTTGACCGGATCCTGCCGCGGCTTTGGTGCGAGCACGACGGTGCTGGGACGCTCGGCCAGGACCCGCCGCACTTCGCCTGCGGTGGAGAGGTGGCTGACGTCCTTCTCTATCGTCTGGGCAAGGTGATGCGGGAAGACCAGCGGGGTCACGAAGCGGTGCCCGGTCAGGTGATAGAGCTGGAAAGGCCCGTCGTAGACGAACAGCGGGCCGCCATCGTCATGCGCCCGCACGGCCTTGGCCAGTTGCGCCATCGCCGCGCGCGAGCGCCGGGCATGCTCGAAGTCCAGCACCGACGTTTCGCGAAACGCGAGGAAGCCCAGCACTACCATGGCGATGGGCCCGGCGATACGTCCCTGGAGCAGTCCCGCGCTGACGATGGTGAGCGGCACGAGGATCGGCAGGGCATAATGAACGTAGAAATTGGGAACCGAGAGCAGCCCCAAGGTCGCCGCCAGGAGCCAGAAAGCCATGAATTGGCGCTGCAGCGGAACCATCTTCGGAATGCCGAGCACGCCCATGACGAGAAACGGCGCAAGCCTGATGAACATGAGGATCGTGCGGATACCGGAGGCCAACCAGACTTTCGGCTTGGCCAGGTTCGATGTCACCATCGCGTGCCAGTAGATCGCCCAGTAGCCTTCCAGCCAGTACCAGGCCGAAATCGCCAGCATCGGCGCAGCTCCCAGCAGCGCCCACGATGCAATGATCGCGCAGACCCTGCGGCGCGGAAGCGGTGAGTGCCACAAGGTCCAGGCGCTATAGAGGCCGAGGAAGGCGCTCTCGAAGAAGCTGGTCTGCTTGACCGTGATCGCACATCCACCCAGCAGCATGGCTGCATAGGGACGCCAACCCGGCTTTCCTTCGCGAAGGTCCGGCACCGCCTGCAGGACCAGCAGCGCCGCACCTCCCACGAAGAGATTGTAGAAGATCGGGGACTGGCCGCCGAAACCCTGCTCCTGCTCCAGCCATAACAGATAGGCGATTCCCGCAAGAAGACCGCCCTGCGCCCGGTTCCAGAAACTCGCGATCGAACCGATCACCCACGCCGTCGCCGCCGCGAAGACCGTTGCCACCAGCTGGTAGGCCAGCGGGGCATAGGAAATGAAGGCAATCAGGTAATAGAGAAAGAACAGCCCCCAGGGCTTGCGGTCCCAGACGTCGACATAGGGCACCGCATGCTGCTCGTGCATGGCGATGCCGACGGTCTGGTAGAACGTCTCGTCGACGTGGAGGTTGGGGTCGCCGAATGTGCTGGCGCGCAGGGCGAGTGCAACGAGCAGGAAGATGATCCCGTACCACGCCGGGAACCGTGATTGCTTCATCTCGGCAAAAGCCCCCTGCCCTCATCGCCCGCAGCCCGATGCGCCATCGGCGGGCCGCCCCGAGGCGCAGTCCTAACCGGCAAGTCCGCGTAATCAAAGCGCGACGCGGCGAATCGCGCAACGGGCCAAGGAAAAAGGGCCCCGACGTCGCCGCCGGAGCCCTTTTCGAATGTCTCTCGACCGTTCCCCGCAAGGGAGAACCGACGAGCAGGTCAGTCGACCACGGCCACCATGTGGGGCAGCTTGGCGATCGCACCGCGAACTTCGGCGGTGTCCTCGAGTTCGACGACCTTGTGCATCTTGCCGAGGCCAAGACCGATGAGGATCTTCTTCTGGCTCTCGGGGCGACGGATCGGCGAACCGATCTGCTTGATCTTGATCTTGGCCATGGTTGATTACTCCACGATGGCTTCGGCAGCGGCCTCGGCCTCTGCTTCGCTGGCACCGCCACGACCAAGGAGGTCGGCAACCTTCTTGCCACGACGCTGGGCAACCGACTTCGGCGAAGTCTGGTTGGTCAGCGCGTCGAAGGTGGCGCGGATCATGTTGTAGGGGTTCGACGTACCGACCGACTTGGTCACGACGTCAGCAACGCCCAGGCTCTCGAACACGGCGCGCATCGGACCGCCGGCGATGATGCCGGTACCGGCCGGGGCGGTACGCACGTTGACCTTGCCGGCACCGAAACGGCCCTTGCCGTCATGGTGCAGGGTGCGGCCTTCCTTGAGCGGCACGCGGACCATCTTCTTCTTGGCAGAAGCAGTGGCCTTGGTGATCGCCTCGGGAACTTCGCGAGCCTTCGCGTGGCCGAAACCGACGCGGCCCTTGCCGTCGCCAACGACGACGAGAGCAGCGAAACCGAAGCGCTTGCCGCCCTTCACGGTCTTCGAAACGCGGTTGATGTGGACGAGCTTTTCGATCAGCTCCTCACCACCATCTTCCTCGTTGCGATTGCCGCGACGGTCGTCGCGACGGCCACGGCCGCCACGCTCGCCACGATCACCGCGACCACGGCCGCCACGACCGCGACCCTCACGGGCCTCCTGCGGCTCACCGCCCTGCGGGTGCTCAGCCGCAATCGGCTGTTCGGGGTTGGTGTTTTCGTCAGCCATGATCAGAACTCCAGCCCGCCTTCGCGGGCGGCTTCGGCCAGCGCCTTGACGCGGCCATGGAACAGGAAACCGCCACGGTCGAACACGACGGAAGTCACGCCCGCCTTCTTGGCAGCCTCGGCGAGCTCCTTGCCGACGCGGGTAGCCGCGTCGACGTCGGTGCCCTTGCCGCCAAGGGTATTGGCGGCAGCCACGGTGCGGCCCTGCGCATCATCGATGATCTGCGCATAGATGTGACGCCCGGTGCGGTGCACCGACAGACGCGGACGATCGCCGCCACGGGCACGCAGAGCGGTACGAACACGCCGGCGACGGCGTTCGAAAAGGGAAAGCTTTGCCATTACTTCTTCTTCCCTTCCTTGCGGAAGATGAACTCGCCGCGGTACTTGATGCCCTTGCCCTTGTAGGGTTCGGGCTTGCGCCAGCGACGGATCTCGGCCGCAATCTGGCCGACCTTCTGCTTGTCAATACCGGAGATCTCGACCGTGGTGTTGTCCGGGGTCTTGATCTCGATGCCTTCGGGCACGTCGATGTCGACATCGTGCGAGAAGCCGAGCTGAAGCTTGAGCTTCTTGCCCTGGGCCTGCGCACGGTAGCCGACGCCCTTGATCTCGAGGACCTTGGAGAAACCTTCGGTCACGCCTTCGATCAGGTTGGCGACGAGCGTGCGCTGCATGCCCCAGTGGCTGCGGGCCTGCTTCGACTGGTTGATCGGCTTCACCGCGATGGTGCCGTCTTCAACCGCGTAGGTCACCTGGTCAGAAAGACCCATGGTCAGGGCGCCCTTGGGCCCCTTGACCGAGAGGATGCCGTTGTCGATCGCGGCGGTGACACCGCCGGGGATCGCAACCGCCTTCTTGCCGATGCGGCTCATCAGAACACCTCCGCAAGCACTTCGCCGCCGACGTTCTGCGAACGGGCTTCCGCGTCGGAAAGCACGCCCTTGGGCGTCGAGACGATGGTGATGCCAAGGCCGTTGCGCACGATCGGAAGTTCCTTGGAACCCGAATAGACGCGGCGACCAGGCTTGGAAACGCGCTGAACGTGCTTGATGGCGGGCTCGCCTTCAAAGTACTTCAGTTCGATGCGCAGCTGCGGGTGAGCGCCGGTGGCATCTTCGCTGTAGCCACGGATGTAGCCTTCGCGCTGGAGCACTTCGAGCACGCGTGCACGAAGCTTGGAGGCCGGCGACAGGACGGAGTCCTTCTTGGCGCGCTGGCCGTTGCGGATGCGGGTGAGCATATCACCCAGGGGATCGGTCATAGCCATTTTCTATATGCCCCTTACCAGCTCGACTTCGTCACGCCGGGGATCATGCCCTTGTTGGCAAGATCGCGCAGCTCGACGCGGCAGAGGCCGAACTTGCGGTAGTAACCGCGCGGACGGCCGGTCGTGGCGCAGCGGTTGCGAACCCGGGTCGGGTTGCCGTTGCGCGGGATCTCGGCCAGCTTCAGGCGGGCGATGAGACGCTCGGTTTCGTCGAGCGATTCATCGTCAGCGATCGCCTTGAGGCGCGCATACTTGCCTGCGTACTTCTTGACGAGCTTCTTGCGACGCTCGTTCTTGTTCACGGAACTCAGTTTCGCCATGGACTTAAGCTCTCTTCCTCAGCGGCGGCTCACGCCGCCTCCTTCTGTTCCTCGGCTTCGGCCGGGAACGGGAAACCGAACAGACGCAGCAGCTCGCGCGCCTCGTCGTCGGTCTTGGCGGTGGTGGTGACGATGATGTCCATGCCACGCACCTTCTCGATCTTGTCGTAGCTGATCTCCGGGAAGATGATCTGCTCCTTGAGACCCATCGCGTAGTTGCCGCGGCCGTCGAACGACTTCGGGTTGAGGCCACGGAAGTCACGGATGCGGGGCATCGCGATGGTGATCAGACGATCGAGGAACTCGTACATGCGTTCACGGCGCAGGGTAACCTTGCAACCGATCGGCATGCCTTCACGCAGCTTGAACTGCGCGATCGACTTGCGAGCCTTGGTGATCACGGGCTTCTGGCCGGCGATCGCCTCCATCTCGGCAGCGGCGGTCTGGACCTTCTTCTTGTCCTGGCTCGCCTCGCCCACGCCCATGTTGAGCGTGATCTTCTCGATCCTGGGCACTTCCATGACGTTCTTGTAACCGAACTTCTCGGTCATCGCCTTGACGATCTCGTCGTCGTAGCGCGAACGCATGCGCGGAGTGTACTTCTCAGCCATCGATGGTCTCCCCGGACTTCACGGCCACACGGACCTTCTTGCCGTCCTTGGTTTCGAAGCGAACGCGGGTCGGCTTGCCGTCCTTGTCGGCAACCGCGACCTTGCTGATCGCCATCGGAGCCGGCGTGCGCTCGATGCCACCCTGCGGGTTCATCTGCGTCGGCTTGCGGTGCTTGGTGGCGACGTTGACGCCTTCGACCACGACCTTGCCGTCCTTCGGGAGAACCTGAAGCACGGTACCGGTGCGGCCCTTGTCCTTGCCGGACAGGACGACGACGCTGTCACCCTTCTTGATCTTCGCGGCAGCCATTACAGCACCTCCGGAGCGAGCGAGATGATCTTCATGAAGCCACGTCCGCGCAGTTCACGCACGACGGGGCCGAAGATACGGGTGCCGATCGGCTCCTCGTTCTTGTTGACGAGGACAGCGGCGTTGCTGTCGAAGCGGATAACGCTGCCGTCAGCGCGGCGCACGTCCTTCTTGGTGCGCACGATCACCGCACGGTGAACGTCGCCCTTCTTGACGCGAGCGCGGGGCTGCGCCTCCTTCACCGACACCACGATGATGTCGCCGACGCCGGCGAAGCGACGCTTGGACCCGCCCAGTACCTTGATGCACTGGACGCGCTTTGCGCCGCTGTTGTCCGCGACGTCGAGATTGGATTGCATCTGGATCATCGATCCGGTTCCTTCTCAACTGGCTTACTGGGACTTTGGCCGAAACCAGCCCAGCAGTTCCAAAAAAACGTCTTAGTTCGCTGCTTCGACGTCGAGGTTGGCCTCGACAGCAGTGCCCTTGCTTGCAGCGAGGCGATCCAGCACCTTCCAGGACTTGGTCTTGGAGATCGGCTTGGTTTCCTCGATGCGGACGCGCTCACCGGTGCGGTAGGCGTTGTCCTCGTCGTGGGCATGGTACTTCTTCGAACGGCGGATGATCTTCCCGTACAACGGGTGCTTCACCTTACGCTCGACGAGCACGGTAACGGTCTTGTCGGTCTTGTCGGAAACGACGGTACCGATCAGAATACGCTTTGGCATCGTGTTTCCTCCTTACGCCTTCGCCGCACGCTCAGCCTGGAGCGTCTTGATGCGGGCGATGTCGCGACGGACTTCCTTGATGCGTGCCGGGCGCTCGAGCTGGCTCGTGGCGGCCTGGAAACGCAGGTTGAACTGTTCGCGCTTGAGGTCGACGAGTTCAGCGGTCAGCTGGTCGTCGGTCTTGGCGCGCAAGTCTTCAGTGCGGTTCGCCATTACTTGTCTCCACCCAAGTGCGAGGTGTCGCCGAGACGGGCAACGACCTTGGTCTTGATCGGCAGCTTCATCGCGGCGCGGCTGAAAGCCTCCGCGGCGAGCGGGCCGGCAACGCCGTCCAGTTCGAACAGGATGCGACCCGGCTTGACGCGGGCTGCCCAGTATTCGACCGAACCCTTGCCCTTACCCTGACGGACTTCGGCAGGCTTCTTCGAAACCGGCACGTCCGGGAAGACGCGGATCCAGAGACGGCCCTGGCGCTTGATGTGACGCGTGATCGCGCGGCGAGCCGCCTCGATCTGGCGGGCGGTGATCCGCTCGGGCTCGAGGGCCTTGAGGCCGTACGAGCCGAAGTTCAGGTCGGTACCACCCTTGGCATTGCCATGGATCTTACCCTTGAACGCCTTGCGGAACTTGGTTTTCTTCGGTTGCAGCATGGTGCTTCTCTACCTCAAGCCTCAGCGCGCCGGACGGACGCCGGAGGTCTGGGCCTCCATCATCAAACGATCCTGCGCCGTCGGGTCGTGGCCGAGAATCTCGCCCTTGAAGACCCACACCTTGATGCCGATGATGCCATAGGCGGTCAGCGCCTCGGCTTCGGCATAGTCGATGTTCGCACGCAGCGTGTGGAGCGGAACGCGGCCTTCGCGATACTGCTCGACACGGGCGATTTCAGCGCCGCCGAGACGGCCACCGCACATGATCTTGACGCCTTCGGCGCCCAGACGCATCGCGGACTGCATCGCACGCTTCATGGCGCGGCGGAAAGCGACGCGACGCACGAGCTGGTCGGCAATGCCCTGGGCGACGAGCTTGGCGTCGATTTCCGGCTTGCGGATTTCGACGATGTTCAGCTTCACTTCGCTTTCGGTCATCGCAGCGAGCTTCTTGCGAAGCTTCTCGATGTCGGCGCCCTTCTTGCCGATGATGACACCCGGACGGGCGGCATAGATCGACACGCGGCACAGCTTGGCGGGACGCTCGATCACCACCTTCGAGATCGCTGCCTGCGGCACGCTCTCGATGATGAACTTGCGGATCTTGAGGTCTTCCTCAAGCAGCTTGCCGTAGTCCCGGCCTTCCGCGAACCAGCGGCTGTCCCAGGTACGGTTGATCTGCAGACGCAGACCGATCGGATTGCTCTTGTGACCCATGGATCAGGCCTCCTCGACTTCGCGAACGACGATCCTGAGGCGCGAGAACGGCTTGAGGATCCGGGTGGACTTGCCGCGACCACGAGCGTGGAAACGCTTCATGGTGATCGACTTGCCGACCGACGCCTCGGCAACGACGAGAGCGTCGACGTCGAGGTTGTGGTTGTTTTCCGCATTGGCGATCGCCGAAGCGAGAACCTTGCGTGCATCCACGGCCATCGCCTTCTTCGAGAAAGCGAGGATGTTCATGGCTTCCTCGGCCTTCTTGCCGCGGATCAGGCCGGCGACGAGGTTGAGCTTCTGGGCGGAACCACGAATGGTGGTGCCGACCGCAAGAGCTTCCTTCTCGCCAACGCGGCGGGGTGCTGCCTGCTTGCTCATTAGCGCTTGCCCTTCTTGTCGGCGGCGTGACCGGGGAACGTGCGCGTGGGCGCAAATTCACCGAGCTTGTGGCCGACCATGTCCTCGTTGACCGAGACCGGGATGAACTTGTGACCGTTGTAGACCTGGAAGGTCAAACCAACGAACTGCGGAAGGATAGTGGAACGACGCGACCAGGTCTTGATCGGGCCGGCCTTGGCTCCTGCATCCTGCGCGACCTCGGCCTTCTTGAGAAGGTACAGGTCGACGAAGGGGCCTTTCCAGACGGAACGTGCCATCGTGTCTTACCTCTTCTTCTTGGCGTGGCGCGAACGGATGATCATCTTGTCCGTCTGCTTGTTGTTGCGAGTGCGGGCACCCTTGGTCGGCTTGCCCCACGGAGTGACCGGGTGACGGCCGCCCGAGGTGCGGCCTTCACCACCGCCGTGCGGGTGGTCGACCGGGTTCTTGGCGACGCCGCGGGTCAGCGGGCGACGGCCCATCCAACGCTTGCGGCCAGCCTTGGCGAGGGTCTGGTTCTGGTTGTCGGGGTTCGAGACCGCGCCAACCGTGCCCATGCAATCGCCGCGCAGGTAGCGCTGCTCGCCCGAGTTGAGGCGCACGATGACCATGCCGCGGTCACGACCGACGACCTGGACGTAAGTGCCTGCCGAACGGGCGATCTGGCCGCCCTTGCCCGGCTTCATCTCGACGTTGTGGCAGATCGTGCCGACCGGCATCTGCGACAGAAGCATCGCATTGCCCGGCTTCACGTCGGTCTTCTCGCCGGCGACGACGACGTCGCCGATGGCCAGACGCTGCGGCGCGAGGATGTAGGCGAGTTCACCGTCCGTGTACTTCACGAGTGCGATGAAAGCGGTGCGGTTGGGATCGTATTCGATCCGCTCCACGGTCGCTTCCATGTCCCACTTGCGACGCTTGAAGTCGATGAAGCGGTACTTCTGCTTGTGACCACCGGCGATGCCGCGCGAAGTGACATGGCCCTTGTTGTTGCGGCCACCGGTCTTGTTCTTACCTTCGGTAAGCGCCTTGACCGGCTTGCCCTTCCACAGCGCCGACTTGTCGACGAGGACCAGGCCGCGACGGGCGGGGCTGGTCGGGTTGTAGTTCTTCAGTGCCATCGAATCAGCCCCGTACGCCTTCGGTCACGTCAATCGACTGACCTTCGGCCAGCGTGACGATCGCCTTCTTCACGTCGCTGCGGCGGTAAGCCTTACCGCGCCAGCGCTTGGTCTTGCCCTTGGTGACCAGGGTGTTCACGCCAGTAACCTTGACGTCGAACAGAGCTTCGACAGCAGCCTTGATCTCGGGCTTGCTCGCGCCGCCGGCAACCTTGAAGACGACCGCGTTGTTCTCCGAAAGGAGGGTCGACTTCTCGGTGATGTGGGGAGCGAGGATCACGTCGTAGTGACGGATGTCCACGTTGCTCTTAGCCATTGAAACGCGCCTCCAGCTTCTCGACCGCGGCGCGCGTCAGCACCAGCGTATCATGCTTCAGGATGTCATAGACGTTGGCGCCGACAGCCGGGAGCACGTTGACGCCGACGATGTTGCGGGCTGCACGAGCGAAATTGTCGTTCACCGCTTCGCCGTCGATCACGAGCACCTTCTTGCCGAAGCCAGCCTTGGCGAGCTGACCGGCGAGCGCCTTGGTCTTGGCTTCACCGTCGAGGGTGTCGACGATGACGAGACCGTTCTGGGCCTTCGAGGACAGAGCCATCTTGAGGCCGAGAGCGCGGATCTTCTTGTTCAGCGAGATGTTGAACTCGCGGCGACGTGCACCGTGAGCCTTACCACCGCCGATGAAGACCGGAGCCGCACGGTCACCGTGACGAGCCGTGCCGCCGCCCTTCTGGCGACCCCACTTCTTGCCGGTGCGTGCAACGTCCGAGCGCTCGCGGGTGGCGCGGGCGATGCCGCGACGGTTTTCGAGCTGCCAGGTGACGACGCGGTGCAGGATATCTGCGCGCGGCTCGAGACCGAACACGTCATCCGACAGTTCGATGTCGCCCTTGCCGGCGCTGCCATCGAGGTTGAGGACCTTGACCTTCACGACTTAGCCCTCCTGGCCTTCGGTCGCTTCCGGCGCCGCGGTGTCTTCCGCAGGCGTGTCGGCAGCGGCCGTGTCATTGCTGTTTGCGGCCTGCTTCAGGCCGGCGGGGTACGGAGCCTCGGCGTGACGGTCGACCTTGACGGCGTCCGAAACGGTCAGCCAGCTGTTCTTCGCGCCCGGGACCGAGCCCTTGACGAAGATCAGGCCGCGCTCATCGTCCACGCGGACGATCTCGAGGTTCTGCTGGGTGCGCTGACGGTCGCCCATGTGGCCGGCCATCTTCTTGTTCTTGAAGACCTTGCCCGGATCCTGGCGGTTACCCGTCGAACCGTGCGAACGGTGCGAGAGCGAAACACCGTGGGTGGCGCGAAGACCGCCGAAGCCCCAACGCTTCATGGCGCCCGCAAAGCCCTTGCCCTGGGTGTGACCGGCAACGTCGACGAGCTGGCCGGGCACGAAGTGCGAGGCAGCGATGGTCGAGCCGACGTCGAGCAGCGCATCGTCGGCGACGCGGAACTCGGCAACGCGCATCTTGAGCGGAACTTCAGCCTTGGCGAAGTGCTCGCGCTGCGGCTTGGCAACGTTCTTCTGCTTGGCTTCGCCGGCACCAAGCTGAACCGCGACGTATCCGTCACGATCGGCAGTGCGAACCGAAACCACCTGGCAATCTTCCAGCGCCAGAACGGTAACCGGCACGTGCCGTCCGTCCTCCTGGAACAGTCGGGTCATCCCGACCTTCTTGGCGATCACGCCTGTACGCATGACCTTTACTCCTTACAGAGGCCTGCGCGAGCCCATCCCGCACAGGCGTGTCCAGCCCAAATTGTGATGCATGCCCCGTCCGGGCTGGGTGCTCCCTTGCCGGTGCCCTTGGCACCTGCCGGAAGCGAGACGGGGGACGCATTCCCGGCACTGGCCCGAAGGCAGCACCGGAGGTATCCCTTGTGTCCCCGCCGGTTTCCCTTGGGGGCTCTGTCTCTGCGGGTTTCTCCCCGCAAAGCCGGCCTCGAGGGCCGACAAGGTCAGTTGGATCCGAGGATCCGAATGTCGTTCCGGCAGTTTAAGGTCCGCCCGGAAAGGACCATGGGGCCGCCAAAGGCAGCCCCTGAAGCCGGCTTAGGCCAGCTTGATCTCAACGTTCACGCCTGCAGCCAGGTCGAGCTTCATCAGCGCGTCGACAGTGGCGGCGTTCGGCTGCACGATGTCGAGAAGACGCTTGTAGGTGCGAACCTCGAACTGCTCACGCGACTTCTTGTCGATGTGAGGACCGCGGTTCACGGTGAACTTTTCGATCTTCGTCGGAAGCGGAATGGGGCCCCGAATGAGCGCGCCGGTACGGCGGGCGGTGTCGGCGATCTCGCCAGTGGCCTGGTCGAGTACGCGGTGGTCAAACGCCTTCAGGCGAATGCGGATGTTCTGAGCTTCCATTACCTACTACCGATGAGAAAGAGCCTAGGGACCGTAGCCCCGAACAAATTCGAGCCGCGCCCCTACACCGCATCCCGGATTCGTGCAAGCCCTTTGCGCCCCTTATTTTCGCCGATTTCCGCGGCCGCAACGAAATGATGCACCCAGCCTGATTCGCGAAACATTCGTCCAGGCCAAAAATACGCGGCAACGCACGGACCTGTCAGCGCTGCTTCTTCTTGCCGAGCGCGGCGTTGAAGTCGGGATCCTTGTTCGCAACCCAGCCGAGGAACTTCTCGATACGCGGGTCGATCTTCAGGAGATCGACATCGAGACCGTAGCGCTGAAGCTCGGAATTGGTGAAAGTGGTGATCAGCATGTTCTGGCAGATCGGGTGCATCGGCACCGTGTCGCGCCCTCCCCGGCTCTTCGGCACCGGGTGATGCCAGATCACCGTCTCGCCGCAGGGCCTGGAGCAGAGCCAGCAATCGGGCGGCGGCGGCGCTTCGGGTGCATCGTCGTCGTCCCTGAAGACGTCCTCTCTGGGACCGTGCTTTGAATACTTGCGTGCCATGCAGACGCCCTAAGCGCGGAGCGAGCCGGACGCCAGCCCCGGTGTCGGCTGCAAATGCCCTGCACAGCAAAAAGCCCGGCCTCCTTGCGGAAGCCGGGCCTTTGTCTCGGTCGCCCGAGGATCGCGAAGATTACTTCGTGATCGTGGCAACAACGCCCGAGCCGACGGTGCGGCCGCCTTCGCGGATAGCGAAGCGCAGACCTTCGTCCATGGCGATCGGAGCGATGAGCTTGACCGACAGGGTCACGTTGTCGCCCGGCATCACCATCTCGGTGCCCTCGGGAAGGATCACTTCGCCGGTGACGTCGGTGGTGCGGAAGTAGAACTGCGGACGGTAGTTCGCGAAGAACGGCGTGTGACGGCCGCCTTCGTCCTTCGACAGGACGTAGACCTCAGCCGAGAACTCGGTGTGCGGGGTCACGGTGCCCGGCTTGGCGAGAACCTGGCCACGCTCCACGTCGTCGCGCTTCAGGCCACGAACCAGCGCGCCGATGTTGTCGCCGGCTTCGCCCTGGTCGAGCAGCTTGCGGAACATTTCGACGCCGGTGACGGTGGTCTTCTGCGTGTCGCGGATACCGATGACTTCGACTTCTTCACCGACCTTGATGATGCCGGTTTCGACGCGGCCGGTAACAACCGTACCACGGCCCGAGATCGAGAACACGTCTTCGACGGGCATCAGGAAGGGCTTGTCGGTCGGGCGCGGCGGCTGCGGGATGTACTCGTCCACGGCCTTCATGAGCTCGAGGATCTTTTCCTTGCCGATGGCGTCGTCGCGGCCTTCGAGAGCGGCCAGAGCCGAGCCCTTGATGATCGGAATATCGTCGCCCGGGAAGTCGTACGAGGACAGCAGTTCGCGAACTTCGAGTTCGACGAGCTCGAGGAGCTCTTCGTCGTCGACCTGGTCGACCTTGTTCATGAACACGACGAGAGCCGGAACGCCGACCTGACGGGCGAGCAGGATGTGCTCACGGGTCTGGGGCATCGGGCCGTCGGCAGCGTTCACGACGAGGATCGCGCCGTCCATCTGGGCGGCACCGGTGATCATGTTCTTGACGTAGTCAGCGTGACCCGGGCAGTCGACGTGGGCGTAGTGACGCTGGTCGGTCTCGTACTCGACGTGTGCGGTCGAGATGGTGATGCCGCGCTCGCGCTCTTCGGGAGCCTTGTCGATGTTGGCGAAGTCGACTGCTTCACCGCCGAAAGTTTCCGAAAGAACCTTGGTGATCGCGGCAGTCAGCGTGGTCTTGCCGTGGTCGACGTGGCCGATGGTGCCAATGTTGCAGTGCGGCTTGTTCCGCTCAAATTTTGCCTTCGCCATCTTACAAACCTTCTTCTCGTTTGAAATTGAATCTGCGGGATAGATAGGCGACGCCCGCTGAATCAGGCGCCGCCCCTAGAACCATTCCTGCCCTTAGGCAAGCTTCTCCTTCACCTCGGCCGCGACGTTGGCCGGGACCTCGTCGTAGTGAGAGAAGAACATGGAGTAGTTCGCGCGGCCCTGGGTGAACGAGCGGAGCTGGTTCACGTAGCCGAACATGTTTGCCAGCGGCACGTTGGCCTCGACAACCTGGGCGTTGCCGCGGCTGTCGGTGCCCTGGATCTGGCCACGACGGCTGTTCATGTCGCCGATGACGTCGCCGAGGTATTCCTCGGGGGTGACGACCTCGACCTTCATGATCGGTTCGAGCAGCTTGATGCCGGCCTTCTGGGCGACTTCGCGCATACATCCGCGACCGGCGATTTCGAAGGCCAGGGCCGACGAGTCGACGTCGTGGTAGGCACCGTCATAAAGCACGATGTCGAAGTCGATGATCGGGAAGCCGACGAGCGAGCCGGTCTCGGCCGTTTCGCGCATGCCCTTCTCGATGGCCGGGATGTATTCCTTCGGAATGTTACCGCCCTTGACTTCGTCCTTGAAGGTGATGCCCGAACCGCGCTCGCCCGGCGTGACCTTGACCTTCACGCGACCGAACTGGCCGGTACCGCCCGACTGCTTCTTGTGGGTGTAGTCCACGTCGACCGGCTTCGCGAGGTATTCGCGATAGGCCACCTGCGGCGCACCGACGTTGGCTTCGACCTTGAACTCGCGACGCATGCGGTCGACGATGATGTCGAGGTGAAGTTCGCCCATGCCCTTGATGATGGTCTGGCCCGATTCGTGATCGGTCGAGACGCGGAAGCTGGGATCCTCGGCCGAGAGACGGTTGAGCGCAACGCCCATCTTCTCCTGGTCGGCCTTGGTCTTGGGTTCCACCGACAGCTCGATGACCGGCTCGGGGAATTCCATGCGCTCGAGAACGATCGGCGCCTTCTCCGAGCAGAGCGTGTCGCCGGTGGTCGTTTCCTTCATGCCGGCCAGCGCAACGATGTCGCCTGCGTAGGCTTCTTCGATGTCCTTGCGCTCGTTGGCATGCATCTCGAGGATACGGCCGACCTTTTCCTTCTTCTGCTTCACCGAGTTCAGGTACGAACCCTTCGAGAGCGTGCCCGAGTAGATGCGGCAGAAAGTGAGCGAGCCGACGAACGGGTCGTTCATGACCTTGAAGGCCAGCGCCGAGAACGGCGCGTCGTCCGACGGCGGACGGCTGTCGGGCTCGTCGCTGTCGACCTTGACGCCCTGGACGTCTTCGATGTCGAGCGGCGAAGGCAGGTAGTCGACGACGGCGTCGAGCAGCGGCTGAACGCCCTTGTTCTTGAACGCCGAACCACAAACGACCGGAACGAACGCGTGGCCGAGCGTGCCCTTGCGGATCAGGCGCTTCAGCGTGTCGACGTCGGGCTCGTTGCCTTCGAGGTACGCTTCCATGACATCGTCGTCCTGCTCGACGGCGAGTTCGATCAGCTGGCTGCGGTACAGCTCGGCTTCGTCCGCCATGTCGGCCGGAATCTCTTCATAGAAGAACTCGGCGCCGAGCGATTCGTCCTTCCAGATGATCGCGCGGTTGTGGACCAGGTCGACGAGACCCTTGAGATCGGACTCGAGACCGATCGGCAGGTAAAGCACCGCCGGGGTGGCGCCGAGGCGGTCGATGATCGACTGGACGCAGTACTTGAAGTCGGCGCCGGTGCGGTCGAGCTTGTTGATGAAGCACATGCGCGGAACGCCGTACTTGTCAGCCTGACGCCACACGGTTTCCGACTGCGGCTCAACGCCGGCAACGCCGTCGAAGCACGCAACCGCGCCGTCGAGCACGCGCAGCGAACGCTCGACTTCGATGGTGAAGTCGACGTGTCCGGGGGTGTCGATGATGTTGATGCGGTAGTCGCCCCAGAAGCAGGTGGTCGCTGCCGAGGTGATGGTGATGCCGCGTTCCTGCTCCTGCTCCATCCAGTCCATGGTCGCAGCGCCGTCGTGCACTTCGCCGATCTTGTAGGACTTGCCGGTGTAATAGAGGATACGCTCGGTCGTGGTGGTCTTGCCGGCGTCGATGTGCGCCATGATACCGATGTTACGGTACATATTGAGCGAATGGCTACGTGCCATGGTGAAGTTCCTTCAGCAGGAGTTTCTTGAAGGTGGGGCCGATCGCGAGATAGGCCCCCGCCCCCTGAATTGAAAGTGTGACGCCCGGATGACTTCACGTCCCGAGCGTCACGACGCTGATTACCAGCGGTAGTGCGAGAAGGCGCGGTTCGCGTCCGCCATGCGGTGCGTGTCTTCGCGCTTCTTCACGGCATTGCCGCGGTTGTTGGCAGCGTCCATCAGCTCGCCCGAAAGGCGGGCGGCCATGGTGGTCTCGGGACGGTTGCGCGCCGCCGAGATCAGCCAGCGGATGGCCAGGGCCTGGGCACGCTCGGGGCGAACCTCGACCGGAACCTGGTAGGTCGCACCACCGACGCGGCGGCTGCGCACTTCGATCTGCGGCTTCACGTTGTTCAGCGCATCGTGGAACAGCTGGACCGGATCGGCCTTGGCGCGCGATTCCATGGTGTCGAGCGCACCGTAGACGATGCTTTCGGCGACCGACTTCTTGCCGTCGAGCATGAGGTTGTTCATGAACTTCGACAGGACCTGATCACCGAACTTCGGATCAGGCAGGATTTCCCGCTTCTCGGGACGACGACGACGTGACATCGTTTAGAATTCCTTGTTCTTGCGACCGGGCGCTTTCGCCTTCCCGGCCGGTCAATCTTCATCGCGCGGCGCGGTAAAGCGCCGCTGCCGGATCACTTCGGACGCTTGGCGCCGTACTTCGAGCGCGACTGCTTGCGGTCCTTGACGCCCTGCGTGTCGAGCACGCCGCGCAGGATGTGGTAGCGAACGCCGGGAAGGTCGCGAACGCGGCCGCCGCGGATGAGCACGACCGAGTGCTCCTGCAGGTTGTGGCCTTCACCCGGGATGTACGAGATGACTTCGCGGCTGTTGGTCAGGCGCACCTTGGCGACCTTGCGAAGTGCCGAGTTCGGCTTCTTCGGGGTCGTGGTGTAGACGCGGGTGCAGACGCCACGCTTCTGCGGGTTCTGCTCCATCGCAGGGACCTTCGACTTGGCCTTCTGCGGTTCGCGGCCCTTGCGGACCAGCTGGTTGATCGTGGGCATCTATACTCTTCTTTCAAAATGGGAGTGCGATGGATCCGGCCCGTACCGTGGGCGCAGAACGCAAGCCACGGGACGGACCCGTCGCACCCCGGGTCATCAGGCCCGGCGGGTTCGAAAGACGAAGCATGATCGGAAGTCACGAAGGACCGGTTCTGACCGCCGTTACCGCATCAGCCTGATGGCGACGCCGACGAACCAGGACCCTGGCCGCAATCGTGAGCCGAAAAACACTCCACCCGGCACGAACCGCCGGATTACTTTGCCACCGGGTTTCCGAAAGCGCCCTTGCCCGAATCGGGACAAGACCAGCTGTCATGGGACCGATCCGGAGGCAAAACCGCCGGAAAAGCACCGAAAACACGCGAGCGACAATGTTCAGCTCTAAATCTTCCCCTGCGACCCGAAGCCGCAAAGGATGCGCGCCCTTAGGCGAGATCCCCCTTCGGGTCAAGGCGAACGGGGCGCCGGCTCAGGCTTTCCTGCGGGTCTGTCCGAGGAAATCCCCCTTGCCGAGGGCAACGCCCTGGCTGCGCAGAAGGTCATAGGCGGTCGTGGCATGGAAGAAGAAGTTGGGCAGCGAGAAGCTGAGCAGGAAGTTCGCGACAGTGAAGTCCATGCGGTAGCTCTTGAACTCGAAGCGCATGTCGCGATCGGCGATGGCGTCGAGTTCGCCCGGCGCAACGCCCTCGAGTGTCGCGATCGACTGGGCGACCTGTTCGCGCAATGTCGGGAATTCGCTCGGCACCGGATCGAGCTCGGGACCGAACACGCCTGCGCGAACGCCTTCGATCGCGCGGGCCGAATGATGCCCGGCCTCGAAGACCTGCTTGGCGAACGGCCACATGTCGGGCGCAAGCCGCGCCTCGGTCAGCGTCTCGGGCGAGACGCCGACTGCCTTGCAATGGTCTTCGGCCTTTTCGAGCTGCCCGGCCAACGCCCGCAGGATCTGCAGACATGTTTTCACATAGGCGTCATCGAGTGAAACGGACACGGCTCTCTATCTCCCTGAAAATGTTCGGGCTCGGGGTAGAGGAAGCCGCCGGTCAGCACAACCGGCCCGGCAGGCACAGCGCATATCCGTCCGCGCGAGTGCAATCAGGACTGCGCAGTCCGATTAGCGCGAATGGCCCGCCGGACTAGCTGTACTCGTGCTCGCCAGCCTCGTCGCCATGCTGCGACGCCTCACCTGCACCATCGGCGGGACTGGCCACCTGGACGCAGTTGCGCCCTGCACTCTTGGCCCGGAACAGGGCTTCGTCCGCCGCCCTCAGCGCCTCGCCGGACGTCTCGTAGGCATGGGCATCGGCCACGCCCGCAGAAAAGCTGATGCGCCCGAACGGAAGATCCGTCGCGCGGTTGACGAACTTGCGGGTCGCAAGCTTCTCACGCGCATTGTCGAGGATATCCATGGCTTCCTGCGCGGTTTTGCCGCGCAGCAGGACAACGAACTCCTCACCGCCGTGGCGCGCGACGTGGCACCTGTCGTTCGAGATCTTTGCGAGCGACTGCGCCACCGTACGCAAGATACGATCGCCCGCCTCGTGGCCGTGGACGTCGTTGATGCGCTTGAAATTGTCGATGTCGCAGAAGGCGACGGCCAAGGCGTCTCCCACCTCGCGCGAGTCCCCGAATTCCTGCTTGAGCACGGCCTCGAAGGCGCGGCGGTTGGGCAGGCCTGTCAGGTGATCCATCTCCGCCTCGCGCCGCGCGTCCGCCAGGTTCTTCTGAAGAGCGCGGGTTTCGCGTTCCGAACGGCTCAACTCGCGCTCGATATCGCGGGTGCGCGAGATCATGTCGCGCGCCAGCGAGGCCAGCTGCACGATCACCTCGTTCGCATTGCCCACGGCCCCAAGGTCGCCAACATGGGCCTCAAGCGCCGAATTGTAGTCGTTTGTCGCCGTTCGCGCGGCAGTGGTGGTGGCGGCAAATTCCGCAATCGACGATTCGAGGCGCATCACCAGATGGTGGAGCTGCTCGCCCGAATTGTCGCGGCTCTGAGCAATCACGACATCCTCGAGCCAGGCCAGTGTGATCGGCTCCCGGCTGCTGATGCGGTCGGCCACGAGCCGCCCGACCATGGGATTCGCCCCGGTTACGATGTCGTGCGCGATCTCCAGCGTCGCTACCGACACCGGCAGGCGATGCGTCAGCAGGAAACTGGTGATCTCCGCCAGCGTCTTTTCCCGCATGCGCTCGCGCGGGTCCGCCAACTGCGGCGCGGCTTCGGCTGCAGGCGCAGCCTGCTCGTGCGCCTCGCCGTCCGCGCCTAGGGTCTTGCCCAGCCCGAACCAGCGCATGAAGCCCCCCCGGGCCTGACTGTCGTCGTTTGCCGTCATGCGCTCGGTTAACGACAAAACCGTGGTTAATTTAAGTAGTAATAGTCGGGATCTGGATAAAAACTTTCTGGCAAGCATTGAAATCGGCCATAAAGCACGTTCCGTGCATTTTGCGCAATCGCCGCACCGCGCGCCGGCGGACAAGCACGCGGGTCTTTAGTTGACCGCCCAAAGTCGAATCACCGGGCGGGCAAGTAAACTATGGGTAACGATCAGTCGGCGCCGTCCGCCGCTTCTTCCTCGCCCGCGATGGTGGCAGGTGCCAGTGCCGATGGCTCCGGCGCAGGTACGGTGGAAGCGTGCGGCGGAGCGGCGACCCGGCGAGCGCCGATGATCTTCACCTCGTCCTCGAGAATGTCGCCCTTCATCACGCCTTCACCCTTCGTGGCCGAGCGCGGCATGTCCCAGATCTTGCGCACGACATCCATGCCGGAGACGACATGACCGAAGGCGGCGAAACCGGCGCCGGGATCTTCGCCTTCGTTGTCCGCCTGCGCGTCGAGCGCAGGCATGTCGGAAATGAGAATCATGAAATCGGCCGTGGCAGTGCCCGGCGCGAAGCGCGCCATCGAAACGGCCCCTGCCTTGTGCAGGATGCCCGTCCTGTTGGTCGGCTCATGGGCCACGGGCGGGAAAAGCTTGGCGCCGTCGCGCACCCCGCCCTGCAGCAACCCGGCCGGCTCGTCGCTGTAATCCAGGTGCATGGCCCGGTAGAACACCGCGCCATCCAGGCGTCCGGAATCGACGTACTTGAGGAAGTTCGCGGTGGTCAGCGGCGCATGCGTCTTGTCGAGATCGAGCGTGATCGCGCCGGCGGGCGTCTTCAGCTCGACATAGACATGCTCGACCCTTTCAGGAGCCGCGGGAGCTTGAGCCACGGCAGGCGGCGCGGGCACATCGCCGGGCGCCTCGGCCTGCCGGGCACCGGCCGGCAAAGCGAGCGCGGCCAGCGCGAAAGGTGCGGCCATGGCGGCAAGAACCCTGCCCGGTCGCACCTTCGCCTTCATCGGATCAGCGCACCCGTGGTCCACCGAAAGGCAGCGGCGGAGGTGGACGGCGCGCGCCGCGCGGCAGCTGGGCCTGATAGGCGCGGCCGCAGTGCTGGACGCAATAGGGGAAGCCGGGGTTCACCTTGTCGCCGCAGAAGTGGAAGTCCGGCTCGCCCGGGTGCCCCATCGGCCAGCGGCAGATGCGGTCGTTGAGGTCGAGCAGGCTCGTCTTGTCGGCGATTTCCGGGCTCGGCTTGGCCGGAACCAGGCGGCGCGGCGGAGCGGGCGGGATCGGCTGCTGCTGATCGCCGGGCCCCTGACGCAGGAAGCCACCGGGACCGACCGAGACGATACGCGGCTGCTCCGAGGCGGGCTTGTCCGCAGCAGGGGCTGCCGGCGCAGAAGGCGCAGCGGCGCGCGGAGCCGGCGCGGCCGGAGCCTGCGGCACAGGCCTGGCCACCGGCGCCTCGGCCTTGGGGGCTGGCGCAGCTGGCGCTTCGGAGGCGGGCTTCGCCTTCTTGGGAGCCGCCGGACGAGCCGGCTTCTCGTTCGCCTTGACCGGCGAGGGCCGGGCCTTGAGACCGAGGCGATGCGCCTTGCCGATAACCGCATTGCGGCTGACGCCTCCAAGCTCGTCCGCGATCTGGCTGGCAGTGGCGCCGCCTTCCCACATCTTGGTCAGCTTCTCGATCCGCTCGTCCGTCCAGCTCATTCCTAATCCATCTTTCGCGCTGGGCGACTCCGAAGAATCGCCCGAAAAAGTTCCATGCCGCTTGCCTCGGAAGACCGCAGCCGATAGTCGCCGCTTCATGGCCGATCAAACGAATTCGACCGAGATGCTGACTCCTGCCGGTATCCCGCAGCCACGCCAGTTTCCGACGAAGGGCGAGCCTGTGATCCACCAGGTGAACTGGGTGGGGCTCAAGACCCTTTATATGAAGGAGGTGCGCCGCTTCTTCAAGGTGCAGACCCAGACCATCTGGGCACCGGCGATCACCACCCTTCTCTTCCTCGTGATTTTCACTGTCGCGCTGGGTCGCGGCGGGCGCGAAATCCTGGGCGTGAACTTCGCGACTTTCGTGGCGCCGGGCCTGATCGTCATGGGCATGATGCAGAACGCCTTCGCCAATGCGAGCTTCTCGTTCCTCTCGGGCAAGATCCAGGGCACGATCATCGATTTCCTGATGCCGCCGCTCAGCGAAGGCGAACTGATGCTGGCGATGGTCGCCGCCGCCGTGACCCGCGCCGTCCTCGTCGGCTTGGCCCTTTGCGCGGCGATGCTGCTGTGGCCCGGCGTCGACTTGTCGGTAGCCCACCCCTGGGCGGTCGTCTGGTTCGGCCTGATGGGGTCGGTCTTCCTTGCCCTGCTCGGCTTCATATCCTCGATCTGGGCGGAAAAGTTCGATCACAACGCGGCGGTGACCAACTTCGTCATTGCCCCGCTCTCCCTGCTGTCGGGCACGTTCTACGTGATCGATAACCTTGCGCCGGCTTTCCAGGCGGTGAGCCGCGTCAATCCGTTCTTCTACGTCATCTCGGGCTTCCGTTTCGGCTTCCTGGGCCAAAGTGATATCGGCGATACCAACATGGCCGTTCTGCACAGCGCCATCGGCATCGGCATTGTCAATGCCGTACTGGCCTTCGTGGTCTATCGCGTGCTCCGTTCCGGCTGGAAGCTCAAGGGCTGAAGCATGGGCGAAGGGGTGCCGGAACCTTGCCCGGCAACTCCGGAGCGCCGCGGGCGGCATCTGACGAATAGTCAGTCGTCCGATGATATTCCGACCTCGTGCCGGGACTGACTTCCTCTTACCCTGCAGGCAGGCCTCTGCTCGATCTGGACTGGCTCGACTTCAATCTGGGCATACGGGCTCCACGACCACGCGGGCAGCGACGAGTTCCGCCTCATCTCCCCGAAAACGTCATCGCTTCCGAGGAGGTCATGGCGCCGATGCCCCCCGGCTGCGCAATACGGCGCCCCCCAAGGGAACGGGCAGCTCCCTGTCGATGCTCTCGCCGGGGTAAGCGACCTGGCCGTTCTGCGCGGCGTGGAATGCCATGAGGCGCAGGGTTACTAGCTGGCGCAGCCGAGTGCCGCCAAGGTCGTGACTTAACTGTTGCAAGGCCTGCAAGGCGCAGGCCGGATATCCTCGAAGCGGCTTCAGATCAGGAACGAGCGCATCGCCCGACCGCCGCCGCGAAGCCCGCCCTCAATGATGAATCAGTGAGCCAGACCGCGGCGCAACTGGTAGCGGCCGTTCCGGAATTCCTCGAAGATCTCGCTGACGGAGGGATGATCCACAGGCCCGCCCTCGGCATCCTCGAGCAGGTTCTGCTGACTGACGTAGGCGACGTAGCTGGAATCCTCGTTTTCAGCGAGGAGATGATAGTACGGCTGCTCGCGGCTGGGGCGCAGTTCCAGCGGGATCGACTGGTACCATTCCTCGCTGTTGGCGAAGACCGGATCGATATCGAAAATCACGCCGCGGAAGTCGTGTTGCTTGTGGCGAACGACGTCGCCAATCGCGAATCGCGCCCGCGTCTGGAACGGCGCGTCGATGACGCGTCCGGCCTGTGGCGAAAAGAAGGACGCTCTGTTCATGACCGCAAATATAGGTTTTGTGCGGGTGCGAAACAAGCGACGCCCCAAGAATACCCACAATTTCCCAATCAGGGGGTTGGCAAGCTCAAACAAGTGGGCTAACGGCGCGCTTCGCTCGACCCGGCGGGACTTTCCCGCTCCATCGCGATCTCTAGCGGAGAGGTGGCAGAGAGGTCGAATGCGCCGCACTCGAAATGCGGTGTACGGGCAACCGTACCGTGGGTTCGAATCCCACCCTCTCCGCCATTAACTTACTGAAAATGCGTTAGACTATCCCCTTCGGGGACACTGCAGGACATGCTGCCGCGCGGGTGTTCCGGTGGCTGCTTTGCCGCGCCTTTCCGGCGCCCCGGATCAGGCGTAGAAGCTGGCGAAAGGCGCGCTGGGCTGGAAGGATTGCCATTGTCCTTCGACCTGCCCGAGACGGTCCGCGATGACGTGAAAAACCGCCGGATTGGTCATGAAGCCGAAATGGCTCGACACTACTTCGACGTTTTCATTGATCTCGTCGGTATCGCCGAGGCAGTTTTCCCAGGCGGTGACACCATCTGTCCTGCTGAACACGGCCGTCGAGGGAATCGGCAGGGCATCGGCACCGATGCGATAGCGCTCGACCATCTTGGCCGAAGTGAAATCGTTGCCGGTGGCGAACTGGTAGACCGTCTGCAGGTTGGTCGCGCGCGGATTGCCGGAGAACGGACTGCCCAGCGAGATCACCTGCCTCAGGTCATCCGGATCGCGCCGCGCCGCCTCGCGGGCGATGACCCCGCCCAGGCTCCACCCGACCAGGCTGACCTTGCGGCCGGTATCGCTGCGGATGGCCCGGATGCGTTCGGCGATGTATTCGCCGTTCTCGCCGACGGTGTGCTGGTCGAAGTTCCACCCCAGGTCCATCGGATAGACGTCATAGGAAAGCTGCTTGAGGAAGCTGCGCAGGAGAATCGTCATCGTATCGTTGGTGGCAAAGCCCGGCAGGACCACCACCGGATGACCATCTCCGCGCGGAGAGAGCGACAGCAGCGGGCTGAGCGCCACGAGTGCGCCGGCTTCCATGAGGCACCGCGCCGGCTCAAGCAGGGCCAGGCCGAGGAACGGCGGACGAATGGCGGCAGTCTTGTGCTCCATGCGCGTTCAGGCCCTGCCGATGTGCGCGGGGATATGGAAACGGGTCATGAGAACTCCTGTAACTGTCCGCGCGGGGCCATCGCCATGTGCGGTCGGGGGAACGACAGCGCCTAGAGGCTATATGCCGTCCGCGTGGACGCATAACGCTCGAGATTGAGCGCCATGATGACAATGTCGCTGGTCGCACCCGCGGCGTCGCGGACCTGATCACGCAGCAGCGCTTCGGGACGAAAGCCCAGTTCCTCGAACATGCGCAGCGCGCCTTCCTGATCGGGCGTCATCTGCACCGTCAGCTTCTCCACGTCTTCGCCCAGCGCCTGGTCGACGCAATGCATCGCCAGCAGGCGGCCCAGACCCATGCTGCGGCTGTCCACGCCCACGAGGATACGGATATCGGCGACATGGCTCGACCAGCTCAGGCGGTCGCGGACCAGCGCGGTGCAGCCGTGGACCTGACCTTCGGCATCGACCGCAAGCAGGCTGCTGATCGATCCGCCCTCCTCGGTCTGGTCGATCCAGGCGGACACGACCTTCTCCTGGCGGATATCGCGCTGAAGGAACAGCAGGTCGTGGGCCGGCAGCGATTGCGCGAAGGCCAGGATCGCGTCCCGGTCGCCGCGCTCCATCGGACGCAGGTTGACGCAGGACTCGCCCAGTTCGAGCCGGGTGGGGGCAATATCGTTGCTGATCGTCATGTCGATCGTACTCCAAGCCAGTCGTCTATATGGGGCCATAGGCGCCGGACTGCAGCGGGTCCCGCGACAAGGCTGACATGGCCGCCTTTTGAAACGATTTCGTGTCTGTCCTTCGATCCCGTCAGCTGCATGAGCGGCTGCGTCGCCTCGTGACTGACGATGTGATCGTGCTGCGCCACGATGTTGAGCAGCGGACAGGTGATGCCCGACAGGTCGACCATTTGGCCGCCCACTTCGAGCGTGTTCTTCGCCAAAGCATTTTCCCACATGAGCCGCGTAATGATCTCGCGGAAGTATTCGCCGGGAACCGGGAGGGTTTCTGCCGCCCAGCGGTCGAACATGCGGTAGGACTTCACGTAGTCATCGTTCCACATGTTGTTCCAGAGCGTCATGCGCCCCGCCGTGCGATTGGCCGGACGTGACAGGTCGAAAGCGCCGAGCATCACATCGGCGGGGATGACACCAAGCTCGCGCACCAGCAGGTCGACATCGAAGTAGCGCTTGTCCGCCCAGGCCTGGAACAGCTTCATGTGCGTGAAGTCGATGGGCGTGGCGATTGCGATCAGGTTCCTGACCGCGGCAGGATGCAGCGCGGTGCAGATCGTCGCCAGCGTTCCGCCCATGCAATAGCCGGCCAGCGAAACCTCGGTTTCCTGCGTGATCTCCTGGATGGCGGCGAAGCTGTCGGGCAGGAAGCGGTCGACATAGTCGGCAAGGCCCAGCCCGGCTTCCCCACGCCGGGGAGGATTCCAGTCGAGGTTGTAAACGTCGTAGCCGCATTTGAGCATGAACTCGACGAAACTCTGTCCGGCCGCGAGATCGAAGATGTAGCCCTTGTTCGACGGCGGCGAGACGATCAGCAGCGGCACCCGGTAGATCTCGTCCAGCACCGGTTCGTAGCGGTAGAGAACCGCGGTTCCATCGCGATGGATGACTGTCTTGGGCATCGTCCCGACCGGCGCGCGGTCGGCGATGAGGAGGTCGAGCCCCTTGATGTTGCGCTTGAGCGCCCGCTCAATTTCCTGTTCGACGCGCTGGGCGATGGCGTCGCTGTCGAGCGGTGATGGCTCTGCCGCCAAAGTCAGCCGGCCTTGCCTGCCGGCTTGCGGGTTCTGCGCGGCTCCTGCTTGCCTTCGCGAACGGGGCCGTCCTGCGCCAGCTTGTCGAGCGCGATGCGCAGCTGGGCGATCGAGTCCTCTATGGCATCGAGGCGATCGGACAGCCCTTCCACCTGGGCCTTGGTCGGCAGGTTGAGCGACTGCAGGACGTTCTCAAGCTGGTCGGTCACGGTTCTCTGCGCAACCAGCATCATCTTGGTCGCCTGCCCCATGATCGCGCTGAACTGCTCGCTCTCGGTGAACTTGCCTGACCAGGCGTTGATTTCGAGCTCCCAATCCTGAACGAACTTCTGCCAGGCGGCGAGCGGGTCATAGGGCGCATTGCTCATGGGCACTACAATGCTTTGCACCAGCGGCAGTACAACTAGCCATAAAGAGAGATTCGCGCGGATAATGGCGAGGAATGCCGCCATCGCCCTGCCCGGGATGGCGGCTTTCCTCGCGCATGGTCCGCGCTTCGGCGTCAGGCCGGTTCGAGGCGCCCCTGAATGATCGCGCTTGCCAGCTTGCCGTTGACTTCGGCAAAGTGATCGAAGCGCGCCACGAACTGCGCCATGCCCTGACTGAGCGAACGCAGCTCGCCGTCGAGCCCTGCCAGTTCGGCACCGGGCAGCAGCATTTCGATGACGTCCCAGCGCGACCAGCCCTCGAGCGGGACAATACCGAGCATCTGTCCTCTCCGGCTTGCCAGGTGCGAGGTCACGCGCGAGGTCGCCGAGCCCGGGACGCGGATCGCAACATGGGCAAAGGGTTCGAGCAGATAGGGTCCCGCCGCAGCCAGTGCCTCGCTCATCGCCAGCCGCCCGGCCAGCCGGAACGCCAGTTCGGAACTGTCGACGGTATGGAAGGAGCCGTCGACCAGGGTAACGGCAACGTCCACCACCTCGAAGCCTAGCGGCCCGCTCTCCATCGCATCGCGCACGCCGTGTTCGACCGAGGGTATCCACTGCCTGGGCACCGCGCCGCCGGTAATGCGCTCGTCGAAGCGGAAGCCCTCGCCGCGCTGGAGCGGGCGAACCTCGATCACCACGTCGCCGAACTGGCCATGGCCTCCCGACTGCTTCTTGTGCCGTCCGCGCTGCGTCACCGCCTTGCGGATGGTCTCACGATAGGGAATGGCCGGCGCGCTGGCGGAAACGTCCACCCCGTAACGGCGCTTGAGCCGCTCGAGCGCGACCGCGAGGTGTTCGTCCGTACGGCCACGGATCAGCATTTCATGGGTCATTTCGTCGGGCGCCCATGCGAGTCCGGCATCTTCCTCCACCAGCTTGCCGATGGCGGCAGACAGGCGCACTTCGTCCTTGTGGTCCCTGACCTCGATGGCGAGCGCACAATTGGTTGGCGGCATCGCCGGAGGCTCCGCAGGTTCAGGCCTGTTCCCCGCCATGCCAAGGCGCTGCCCGGCGCAGACATCGTCGAGCTTGGCGATCCCGACGACATCGCCCGGATCGGTCTGCTGCAGCTTGTTCGCCGCGCTGCCCTGCAAGGCGAAGAGCGCCCCTGCCCGCACCGCCTCGCCGCTTTCGTCCACCCAGTCGGCCCCCTCACGGACCTCACCGCCGAACAGGCGCATGAGCGCGAGGCGACCGACCGAACTGCCGTTCATGATCTTGAAGACCTGCGCAGTGTTCGGGCCGATGCCAAGGCGCTCCATCGCCTGTTCCATCGGCGGCGTGTCATGCCGCAGCATCTTGAGCAGACGCCGCACGCCGAACCCGTTGATCGCCGAACCGAACAGGACCGGCACCGCCTGCCCTTGCGCCGTTTCGCGGGTCAGGTCGCCGAAGATGACATCGAGCCTGGGAACTTCGTCCAGCAGCAGTTGCTCAAGGAGAACGTCGTCATGATCAGCCAGTTGCTCCAGCATGTGAAAGCGCGCTGCGGTCTCCACTGCCTCGAGATCGGCGGGAATCGGTATCTGTTCGGAGGGCTTTCCAGGCCGGTAGTGATAGGCCCGCTCCAGCGCCAGATCGACGAAGCCGTCGATGTGCTCGCCGTCGCGGATGGGGATCTGCCGCGCCACCAGCGCCGAGGCGCTCAGCGGCTGCAGCGTTTCCAGCAGTTCCTCGATGCTGCCGCGCGCCTGATCGATCCTGTTGACGAAGATCGCCCGCGGAATGTCCATCGCCTCGAGCTGACGCAGGATCGGCTCCGCCTGCGGGCCGCGCACGGGATCGGGGTCGATCACCACCAGAGCGAGGTCGGCCACCGCAAGCGCCTGCTCCGCATCGGCGGAAAAGCCGGGCGCGCCGGGGACGTCGAGCAGGACGAAAGGCTCGTCCATCCAGCCAAAGCGCATGAGGTTCAGCTCGGTCGACCCGCCTCGGGATCGGGCCTCGGGACTGGCATCGCCCACGCTGTTGCCGTCCTTGACTGCGCCCAGTCTGGTAATCGCTCCTGCCGCGAACAGCATCGCTTCTGCCAGACTCGTCTTGCCTGCGCCCGTCGGTCCGACGAGCGCAATGACTTTCGCGCCGTTGCTGGTTGCCTTCATGTCGCTCTCCTCGCGCTTGCATCTCCTGAAGTCCTGCCCGCTCTTGTGGCGGTGCGCCGGAGTCGCGAGGATCCTCCCAGAACCGGGCCAATGCAAGCGAAACGAGGGATAGTCCCCTGCGCTTGCGGACCGCCGGGGCTTGGTCCAAACCTTGATCATGACAGACATGACTTACGCGCGCTACCTGGCGCTCGACGATCTTCTCGCCGCCCAGCACCCCGTCTCCGACGAACACGACGAGCTGCTGTTCATCGTCATTCACCAGACCAAGGAACTGTGGCTCAAGCAGATCCTGTCCGAACTGCACCTCGCCATCGGGCTGGTGCAGCGCGACGCCCTGGTCGAAGCCTACAAGAGCCTCGCCCGGGTCAGCCGCATCCAGTCGGTGATGACGCTGGCCTGGGAAGTCCTCGCAACAATGACGCCCAGCGACTACTCGACCTTCCGCCCGGTGCTGGGAAGCAGTTCGGGCTTCCAGTCCGACCAGTTCCGCACGATGGAATTCCTGCTCGGCCTCAAGCAGGCGGGGCATCTCGAATTCCAGGCCGACCGGCCCCATGCGCGCGCGGCGATGGAGAAGGCGCTCCAGCAGCCCAGCCTGTGGGATGAGGCCAATCGCGCGCTCGCCCGCGCCGGCTTCGCGCTGCCGCCCGAAGCGCTTGAGCGCGATTTCAGCGCGACTTACGAACCCTCGCCCCAGGTCGAGGCGGCATGGCTGGAAGTCTACCGCGATCCGCACCGTCACTGGGACCTCTACCAGCTCGCCGAAAAACTGGTCGACATCGACGATGCCCTGTCCACCTGGCGCCACAAGCACGTGCTTACGGTCAGCCGCATCATCGGCGGCAAGCCCGGTACCGGCGGGACATCGGGCGTGCCCTATCTCGCCTCGACCGTGACCAAGCGCGCCTTCCCCGAACTCTGGTCGCTCAGGACCAGCCTTTAATCATGGGCACCTCTCACAAGCACCTGTTCAGCCGCGCCATCGGGGCTGCGCCCGGCAGGCTGCACTTCGCCGCCCATTCGCACCACTTGTGGCCGGATGCCTCGCATGACGGCCACCTTGCCTGCTGGCAGGACGCAGCCGCCCTTGCCGACCGCAAGTGGGATCGGATCATGGGCGAGGTCTGGCCCGAAGCGCAGCGCCATGTTGCCGCCGAGCTGAACCTGCCCGACCCATCCACCGTCGTCTTTGCGCAGAACACGCACGATTTCTTCGTGCGCATCGTCTCGGCCCACCCGCGCCGTCCTTTGCGCATTCTGGCCAGCGACGGCGAGTTCCACAGCTTTCGCCGACAGGCCGCGCGCTGGCTGGAGGCAGGCGTGATCGAACTGGAAACGGTGCCCCTCGCCGGAGAGGACTTCGAGGACCGTTTCCTCGCCCGCGCGCAAGAGGGCGATCACGATCTCGTCTGGATCAGCCATGTCATGTTCGGCACCGGACAGGTCTTCTCGGGGCTCGAGCGGCTTGCCGAGATCGCCCGGCCAGAAGGGCCGTGGGTCGTGGTAGACGGCTACCACGGCTTCATGGCTGCCGAGACCGACCTGTCGCGCGTTGCCGACCGGCTGTTCTACCTCGCAGGGGGCTACAAGTACGCCATGTCCGGCGAAGGCGTGGCGATCATGCACGCTCCGCCCGGCCTTGGCGAAAGACCGCAGGTTACAGGCTGGTATGCCGAGATCGCCGACTTGTCCGATCCATCGGGCCACGTCGAATATGCCGCCGACGCGCGGCGCTTTCTTGGCGCCACCTTCGATCCCTCCGGGCTCTACCGCTTCAACGCGGTGCGCGCGATGCTGGCGCAGGAGGGCCTAGATACCGCGGCGATCAGTGCGAAGACCGAAAGCCTCAAGCGCCACCTTCTCGCAAACATCGCGGAAACCCCGCTTGCCGCAGCCACCTTGCTCAACCCGCCCGGCCCCGGACCGCAAGCGCGCTTCCTTGCCTTCGCGCATCCCAGTGCCCAGCTATGGAAGGCAATGCTCGGCCGCGAGGACGTGATCGTCGATGTCCGAGGCGACGTCCTGCGCATCGGCTTCGGGTTATACCACGATGAAAGCGACGTGGACGCCCTAGTCGACGCCCTCGCCCGGCTGCCGAGAACGTAACAAGGAGTTGTCCATGAAAGTCCTGATCGTCCTCACCTCCCACGATCGGCTCGGCGAGACCGGCCACAAGACCGGCTTCTGGCTCGAGGAACTCGCCGCGCCCTATTACGCGCTCAAGCAGGCCGGCGCGCAGATCACCCTTGCCTCGCCCAAGGGCGGCCGCCCCCCGCTCGACCCCAAGAGCAACGAGCCCGACTTCCAGACCGACGAGACCCGCCGCTTCGAAGCGGACCCCGAAGCGATGGGCGCGCTGGCGCAGAGCGTCCGGCTGGCCGAAGTGAAGGCCGAAGACTTCGACGCGGTCTTCTACCCCGGCGGCCATGGCCCGCTCTGGGACCTTGCAGAGGACAGCCATTCGATCGCCCTGATCGAAGACTTCCTCGCCGCGCAAAAGCCCGTCGCTCTCGTCTGCCATGCCCCCGGGGTCCTGCGCCACGTACGCAAGCCCGACGGCCAGCCGCTGGTCGCAGGCAGAAAGGTGACCGGATTCACCAACTCCGAAGAAGCCGCCGTCGAACTGACCGACGTCGTTCCCTTCCTTGTCGAGGACGAACTGAAGGCCAAGGGCGGCCAGTTCTCCAGCGGTCCCGACTGGCAATCCCACGTCGTGAGCGACGGGTTGCTGATCACGGGCCAGAACCCCGCCTCCTCGGCCGCAACGGCAGAAGCGCTGACGCAGGCCCTGCAGGCCGCGTAATCGGGACTTTGGCCAGCAGCGAAAGGCGATGCGGCGCCTTTACAACCCGTCTTCCGGGTTGACCGCCGCACAGAACGTTGGCCGCGCCTTCCAGACGCATCCTAAACTACTGATTTTTTGCGCAATTTAGGATGATTGGCGGAGCGGGAGGGATTCGAACCCTCGATACGGGGTTACCGTATACACACTTTCCAGGCGTGCGCCTTCGACCACTCGGCCACCGCTCCGCATCGCTGGTGAGCGGGCGCCCTAGCGTGGGATCGCGGGTTTCGCAAGACATCTGGTGATGGCATGAGACACTTCATGTGCAAATACTTGCTGGCCGGCATCGCGGCCCTCGTCCTGCCCGCTTCCGCATTCGGCCAAGATGCCGAAGTTCCGGCCACGCCCAATGGGATCGTCGATGCGGCGCCTGCGGCGGAGTGGCTTCCGATCGAGCAGCGCGATCTGCTGGTCATGGACCTTGCGCCCGGCCCGTCAGGCAAGGTCCGGCGCGTCGTGATCCAGCTCATTGCGGCGCCTTACGTGCAAGGATGGGTGAGCAATATCCGGACGCTTGCGGCGCGGCACTGGTACGACGGCCTCGCCATCGTCCGCACCCAGGACAACTACGTCGTGCAATGGGGCGATCCCGATGGGGAGGACCCGAAGAAGGCAAAGCCCTTGCCCGAGGGGCTGCGAATCATGACCGAGGACGACTATGTAGTGCCAGCTGCCGGCATGGACACCGGCGCCAGCACGAAGCTGCTCCGCGATGCCTATGCCAGCCTGGCCGGCTTCGATCATGGTTGGCCGGTCGCGACCGACGGCAAGAGCATGTGGCCGGTGCATTGCTATGGCTCGGTCGGCGTCGGGCGCGACCTTTCTCCCGATACCGGCACCGGCGGCGAGCTCTACGCCGTCATCGGACAGGCCCCGCGCCAGCTCGACCGCAACATCGCCGTCGTCGGCCGGGTGATCGAGGGGATGGAGCACCTTTCCGCCCTGCCCCGCGGCACCGCGCCCATCGGCTTCTATGCCACGCCGCAGGAGCGCACGCCCATCGTCTCCGTGCGCACCGGCGAATCGCTTACCGACCTGCCGCGCTACGAATATCTTTCCACTTCCAGCGCCAGCTTTGCCGCCTATCTCGACAAACGCGCCAATCGCAGCGACGCCTTCTACATCCACCCGGCCGGCGGCGTGGACGTCTGCAACGTGCCCGTCCCCGTAAGACGCGCAGCACAATGAAGGAACGAAGCGTCAACCCGATCGTCGAAACCCTGACCCATACCGGGCCGCTCTGGCGCTGGACCGGCGCATCGGGTAGCGGCACCTGGCACTTCCTGACAATTGACGGCGAGGCCGGCGAAGCGCTTTCCGGCACTGCCGTCATGCGCAAGCTGGAAGGGACGGCGCGCGGGTTCGGCTCCCTCAAGGTCAAGGCCCGGATCGGCGCAAGCGCGTTCGCGACCTCGGTCTTTCCATCCAGAAGCGACAACGGCTGGCTGCTGCCGATCAAGGCCGCCGTGCGCAAGGCAGAGGGCCTTGCCGAAGGTGACTGGGTCGAAGTGGTACTGGAGTTCTAGGCGCAGGACCGCATCTTTGGCTGCGCTCTAGATGCGCTCTGCTTCGGCGACCGCCTGACTGGCGCGCAAGGTACCCAAGATGCGGGTCAGATGCGCAAGGTCGGCCACTTCCAGATCGACCTCGTAAGTGCCGAAAGGCTCATCGCGGTGGATCACCTGGATATTGACGACGTTGGCGCGGTTGGTGGCGAAGGTCTGGGTCACATCGGCCAGCGTGCCCGGCCGGTTGTACAGCACGAGCCGCAGGCGGCCGACCGCGCCGGTGGTTCGCGATCCCCACGAGAGGTCGAGCCAGTCCGCATCGACGCCGTTGGCGAGCGTGAGGCAATCGATGGTGTGGACTTCGACCTTGTGGTCGGGACGGCGCAGGCCGACGATGCGGTCCCCGGGAACCGGGTGACAGCAGTCGGCCAGTTCGAAGCCCATGCCCGGCGTCAGGCCCTTGATCGAAATCGAGACCTCGCTGCGGGTCCAATCCGGATCGTCGGGCAGTTCGGCAGTGCTGCCGGGCACGAGCGCTTCCATGACCTCGCGGTCGGACAGGCGCGCCGAGCCGATCGCGAACATCAGGTCTTCCTCGTCGCGCAGCTCCAGCCGCCGCACGGCCGCCTCGATGGCCTTCTTGCCGATACGCGTAGGTAGTTGCCCGGCAATCGCATCGAACAGCTTGGAGCCGATCGTGGCGATTTCCTGGTGTTCCTTTGCACGCACCGCACGGCGAATCGCGGCCCGGGCCTTGCCGGTGACGACGAAGCCCAGCCAGGACAGCTGCGGTTCGGACGAGGTGCTCTTGATCACTTCGACAACATCGCCATTGGCCAGCTGCGTGCGCAGCGGCACATGGCGGCCGTTGATCTTGGCGCCGACCGCGGCATTGCCGAGATCGGTATGGACGGCATAGGCGAAGTCGACCGCGGTCGATCCCTTGGGCAGCTGGTGCAGTCGTCCCTTGGGGGTAAAGGCGAAGATGCGGTCCTGATAGATCGCCAGCTTGGTATGCTCGAGCAGTTCCTCGGCATCGTGGCTGGCATCGACGATCTCGATCAGGTCGCGCAGCCAGCCGACCTGCCCGTCCGGCCGCGTGCCGCCCTGCTTGTAGGCCCAGTGCGCGGCCAGGCCGAACTCGTTGAGGCGGTGCATCTCGCGGGTGCGGATCTGCACTTCCATGCGCATCGAGTTTTCATAGATCAGCGCGGTGTGCAGCGACTGGTAGCCGTTCGACTTGGGCGTCGAGATGTAGTCCTTGAAGCGACCGGGGATCATCTGCCAGTGCTGATGCAGCACGCCGAGCGCGCGGTAGCAGTCGTCCGGCGTCTCGGTCAGGACGCGGAAGGCCATGATGTCGGTGATCTGCTCGAAGGTGACGTGACGCTCGGCCATCTTGCGCCAGATCGAGTAGGGATGCTTTTCTCGGCCGGTCACTTCGACCTGGATGTCCGCTTCGGCAAGCGCCTGCTTGATGGCCAGGGCGATGGCGTCGACCTGCCCGCCTTCCTGGCTGCGGATCTGCGCGAGGCGTCCGGTGATCGTGGCATAGCCTTCGGGCTCGAGCTGCTCGAAGGCCAGCAGCTGCATCTCGCGCATGTACTCGTACATGCCCACGCGCTCGGCGAGCGGGGCATAGATGTCCATCGTCTCGCGGGCGATGCGCTTGCGCTTGTCCGGGTTCTTGATGAAGTGGAGCGTGCGCATGTTGTGCAGCCGATCGGCCAGCTTGACGAGCAGGACGCGCAAGTCCTCGCTCATCGCCAGCAGGAACTTGCGCAGGTTCTCGGCCGCGCGCTCGTTCTCGGTCATCACCTCGATCTTGGAGAGCTTGGTGACGCCATCGACCAGTCGGGCGATGTCCGCTCCGAACAGCTTCTCGATCTCTTCGATCGTGGCCAGCGTGTCCTCTACCGTGTCGTGCAGGAGCGCGGTGATGATTGCCTGCTGGTCGAGCTTGAGCTCGGTCATCAGGCCCGCGACTTCGACCGGGTGGCTGAAATAGGGATCGCCGCTCGCGCGCTTCTGCGTGCCGTGCTTCTGCACGGTATAGACATAGGCGCGGTTGAGCAGGGCCTCGTCGGCCTCCGGTGCGTATTCCTTTACGCGTTCAACGAGTTCATACTGACGCAACATGCTGGGAGATCCTTGTCAGGATTTTGTGTGCTGCGGCAAGAGCCTCGTTAAATTCATGCAATCTTTGCAAGTGATAACCGCGCGTAAACCATGGCAGGCCCGCCGCTCCGTCATGCCGCGCACGGCGATTGCCCGGCCATCGCCTGCAGATGCCAGGCGCCGTGGCCTGATGTAGCGGTCATTAATTCAAATAAACGTTCACAAACAGAGGATTAGAGTATGCCCAGTGCGCGTTGAGGAAGGGCCCCGCGCGCACCAGCCAGCCAATAATCCACGCCCTATGCAGGCCCGATGCAAGGAGTGGAATTCAATCGATTGGATGTGGCTACCCACGGGCCGCACGTTAAGATCTCGGAAACTTCGCCACCGCACAATCCCTGATACCGTACCTCGGCCTACCGGGAGGCGATTTTCGATGAGCATGCATACCCCCCTGCACGGCGCGGAATTTGCGCCTCGCTCGCAAACAGAACGCGAACCGCGCCTGCGCACACTGATAGGTGCCAGCATGGACTGCGCCGGCCTGCCCGATCAGGATGTCTTCGTGCGCAATGTCTCCGAACATGGCATGGGCCTCATATCCCACGCGATGACCCCCCGCTGCGGCGAAGTGGTGCACCTCAGGCTGCGCGGCAGTCATGTCTTGCGCGCGCAAGTGCGCTGGGCCCGGGGCGACGACTTCGGCGTCCTTCTGGCCGATCCGCTCGACATGGCCACGCTGGGGCTGTCCGGAGAACCTCAGTAGGCCGCCACGCAGAGGCTCTCTAGCCCTGCAGCCTGCGGTCGATGGGGCCCACGTCCAGCAAGGGCGCGGCGTCGATGTCCGCTGCGTCCAGCAGAAGGCAGAGCCGCTCAAGTCCTGCGAGGATCATCGCCTGTTCCCAGGTCGGCAACTGCGAGTAGCGGTCGCGGAAGCGTTCCTGCAGCATATCGGGCGCACGCGACAGGACTAGGCGCCCATCATCGGTGATCCGCAGGAGCACCTGACGCTTGTCGCGATCGCTGCGCTGGCGCGTCACGAGACCCAGCACGACAAGGCGGTCGACCAGCGTCGTGATCGTCGCCTGGCTGAATTGCAGGGCGCTGGCAACGGCACTGGGGATCGCTTCGCCGCGCCGCTCGATCTCTTGGAGGACGAGCAACTGCGACGTCGTCAGGCCGGTCGCGGCGGCAAGCTGCCTGCCGCCCTGTTCGGTAGCGCGTTGAAGGCGCCGCAGCGCACGCAGGGTTGGATGCAAGAAATCGGTGTCCACGGCCATTTCCTACTTTTTGATGACGGCCGCGACAATGGATTTTCGCTTCGCAGATCGAAGTATATCACCGACCGCGTCTGACGGGCTGCGCTGCAGAATAGTGCCCTTCGGGTTGATAAACCGGCGATAATGCGCAAGTACCCTGCGCTCAAACTCTGGCGCGCCCGCAAGTCCGGCGGAAACTTTCCTTTGGGAGGCGAATTATTTCCAATCAGGCGACCGAAGCGATCTTCCGGGCGCAACCGCAAACCCCGGCAGTCTGCCCGCAGCGCTGCGCGGCAGCCTGACGACAAGGCTGGAGAAGCGTCATGCTAACCGCGATCCTTCCGGTCCGCAGCCTGTTGGCCGCCATCTTCGTCCTGATGGCCGGGAGCGGGTTCCTGTCCACCCTAATCAGCATCCGGCTGGAACGCGCCGGGGAAAGCACATTGCTGATCGGCCTCGTCGCCACCGCCTATTTCGCGGGGCTGGCGATCGGTGCGCTGCGTGCGGGTCCGCTGGTGCGCCGCGTTGGCCACATCCGCGCCTTCGCAGCCTTCGTGTCGGTCTTTTCCGCCAGCACGCTGGCCTATGCCTTCTGGCAACAACCGCTGTTCTGGGCCTTCCTGCGCCTTGCCGACGGCTTCTGCGTCGCGGGCGTCTATGTCTGCATCGAAAGCTGGCTCAACGAACGGGCCGAACCGCAGACGCGCGGCAGCGTCCTGGCCGGGTACATGATCTGCCTCTACCTCGGGCAGGCCGCCGGGCAGTACCTGCTCAACCTCGACGATACCCGCCCCTCGATCCCGTTCCTGGCATCCTCGGTGCTGGTCTCGCTGGCCTCGATACCGGTCCTGCTGACCCATATCTCCGCACCCGAATCAGGCGATGCCCCGCCCTTCTCGCTTCGCCGCCTCTACGACACGTCGCCGCTGGGCGTGATCGGCTCGATCCTGACCGGCATGATGCTGGGCGCGTTCTACGGCCTTGCCGCGGTGAGCGTGCGGCGCATCGGGCTCGACATGGGCGCAACCGCGATGTTCATGTCCGCCGTCATCCTGGGCGGCGTGGCGCTGCAATGGCCGCTTGGCCAGCTATCCGACCGTTATGACCGGCGCCGCGTGATCGTCCTGACGTTTGCCGGGGCAACGCTGGTCTGTGCCGGACTGACCGTCACCCAGCACAACGGCATCCAGCTCCTTGGCCTGGGCGCCCTGTTCGGCGGCTTGACCTTCGCGCTCTATCCGCTGTGCGTGGCGCATACCAACGACCGCCTGGAGGCCGACGAGCGCGTCGGCGCGACCGGCGGACTGGTGCTGCTCTATTCGGCAGGCGCCGCGCTCGGCCCGATCCTCGGCTCGGCGGCCATGACCCTGCCCTTCGAAAGCGGCCTCTTTGCCTACATCACGCTTTGCGCCGCCAGTGCGCTCGCCTTCGGCCTGTGGCGCCAGACCGCGACCCCGCCCGTTCCTTCAGATACGCAGCACGCCTACCAGATCCTGCCACGCACCACGCCTGTGGCCGCGATGCTCGATCCGCTTGGCCCCGATGACATTCCAGCCACGGAAGATTCCTGATGCAGACAGATCCCGCCACCCTGCGCCGGGCGATTGCCGCCTCGGCGATCGGCAATGCCACCGAATGGTTCGACTACGGAATCTATTCCTACGGCGTCACTTATATCTCCGCCGCCCTGTTCCCCGGCAACACCGAGGAAGCCGTGCTCTTCGCGCTGGCGACTTTCGCCATCTCGTTCCTCGTGCGCCCCTTGGGCGGCATCTTCTGGGGTCCGCTGGGAGACCGGCTGGGCCGCAAGTCGGTGCTTGCGATCACCATCGTCGTCATGTCGGGGGCGACCTTCTGCGTCGGCCTGCTGCCATCCTATGCCAGCGTCGGCTTCTGGGCGCCGCTGCTGCTGATCGTGCTGCGCATGATCCAGGGCTTCTCGACCGGCGGCGAATATGGCGGCGCGGCGACTTTCATGGCCGAGTACGCGCCGGACGAGAAGCGCGGCTTTTGCGGCAGCTTTCTCGAATTCGGCACGCTGGCCGGCTTTTCGCTGGGCGCGCTGCTGATGCTGGGCTTCTCGCTGCTGCTGGGAGAGGCGGCGATGCACGACTGGGGCTGGCGCATTCCCTTCCTCGTCGCCGGGCCGCTCGGCGCCGTGGGCGTCTATCTGCGCTCCCACATGGAGGACACCCCGGTCTTTCGCGAAGAACACGAAAAGGCCGAGCGCGTCTCGCACGGCCTGCCCTACCTCATGGCCAATTACTGGCGCCCGATGCTGGTGATGGGCGGCATGGTGATCGCGCTCAACGTCGTGAACTACACGCTGCTCAGCTACATGCCCACTTACCTGCAGCGCCGCCTCGGCCTGACTGCGGACGAGGCTCTGGTCGTGCCGATCCTGGGCATGCTGTTCATGATGCTGCTGCTGCCGATGACCGGCGCGCTGTCCGACCGGATCGGCCGCAAGCCGCTCTGGTGGTTTTCGCTGATCGGGCTCTTCATCGGCGTGGTGCCGCTCTACATGCTGATGGGCATGGGCCTTTCGGGAGCCGTGATCGGCTTCATGGTCCTCGGCCTGCTCTACGTTCCCCAGCTGGCGACGATTTCCGCCACCTTCCCGGCCCTGTTCCCAACCCCGGTGCGCTTCGCCGGCTTCGCGATCTCCTACAACGTGGCGACCTCGATCTTCGGCGGCACGGCTCCTGCCATCGGCAGCGGACTAATCTCGGCCACCGGCGATCCGCTGATGCCCGCCTACTACATGATGGCCGCCTGCGCAGTAGGCGCAGTGGCGCTGCACTTCATGAAGGAAACCGCCGGCAAGCCCCTGTCCGACGCCCCGCCGATCAAGGGCGCAAAGCCGATAGAGGAAGACTACGTCATCTGACGCACCGGAAAGCCCGGCCGCACGGCCGCCGACCTGACTGCCCAACACTTCGCCATTCCCGCGCAGGTGGGAATGACGAATCGAAGGCAAGGCAGCCTTTCAGGTTTTTAATCTGAAAGCTGACTTTACGGACGCGCCAACATTGCAGACGTCGAACGGTTGTACAAGAACGGCATGAGGAGAAAGCCATGCCGAAAGTTGAAGTTTACGAGAAGGACGAGATGAAGCCCTTTTTTGAAGGAGAGTTCACGTTCTTACCGCGCGTCGGCGAGACCGTTTCCAAGGAAATGGGAGGATATTTCAACTACTACAGCGTAGTCGAGATTTGGCATCGCGAGGAAGGCGACACGGGCATCTTTCAAGCCTGCATGCGTCTAGAAATTGACGACTAGCAATGTCCATTTGCCCCAACTTTGCCGCCATCCAGCCAAGCTGGGCCGTCGCCAGGAGTGGTCGGTCGTTCACTCAAACGGCAGCATTTCAACATTTTAACCTGAAACCGGTCTAACCGGACCCGTCGACTTTGCGGACATTGCTGACATTGCTGACATTGACTGGTGAGAGGCGACTGGGCAACCTTATCGAATGAAGGTACCTCCGTCAGCGCGGGTAATCACTTTGCTCTTGTTAGGCGCAGTTGGTGGCTGGCAAGCTCACAATCTTTGGGCAACTGACCGTTGCTTGGACGCCGGTGGTGCTTGGAACGATGCTCTCGGCGTCTGCAATTTGCGAAACGCTTCCAACACGCAAGTGCTTGCGAAAATTCCCTTTGTTCATGACGCAATGAGGCGTTGGGCAGCCAAAAGCGACACCTCAGTTGAAAAAGCGATGACCGGCCGGACCATCAAGCTTTCTATGTTCCCCGAGAAAGAATGCGTGAAGTTCGTGGTAGATACACCCGGCTTGGGAGAGGCCCCGACATACTGTTATCAGCATCGTTCCGTTGAGCTTGTCGAGGAACATAGCAACATGGAATGATGACCGCTTCCCCCAACTTTCCAGTCACTGCCCCCGCCCGAGCACTGCCTCGATAGCAGTCGCTTGTACAGGCGGGGATCAGCTCCAGGTCGCCTCGGGCGGCAGGCTCATCAGGATCGCGTCGATGTTGCCGCCGGTCTTGAGGCCGAACAGCGTGCCGCGGTCATAGACGAGGTTGAATTCGGCATAGCGGCCGCGCCATTCGAGTTGCTGCGCCTTGTCGGCGGGCGTGAAGTCCATGCCCATGCGCCGGCGCACGAGGCGCGGAAACACGGCCAGGAACGCCTCGCCAACCGCCATGGTGTAGGCGAAGTTCGCTTCCCACGCAGCCTCGTCCGCGCACTCCAGGTGGTCGTAGAAGATCCCGCCGACACCGCGGTGGACATTGCGGTGGGGGATGAAGAAGTACTCGTCCGCCCAGGCCTTGTAGCGCTCGTAATAGTCGGCGCCGTGGGCATCGCAGGCGGCCTTGAGTTCCGCGTGGAATTCCGCGGTATCCTCGTCGTAGGGCAGCGGGGGATTGAGGTCCGCGCCGCCGCCGAACCATGCCTTGGTCGTCGTGAGGAAGCGGGTGTTCATGTGCACGGCCGGCACGTGCGGGTTGGCCATGTGCGCGACGAGGCTGATGCCGGTCGCGGAAAAGGCGTTCTGTTCGGCCGAGGCTCCGTTGATGGTGGCCGCGAAATCCCTGGACAGCGAACCGACCACGGTCGAGACGTTGACGCCGACCTTCTCGAAGACCTTGCCTTTCATCAGGCCGCGCATGCCGCCGCCCGTCTCGCCCTCGGCCCCGCCTTCGACTGCCGAGCGTTTCCACGGGGTATAGTCGAAGGCAGCCGCTGAACCGGCCTCTCGCTCGATCGCCTCGAATTCGGCGCAGATCCTGTCGCGCAGCGTCTCGAACCACGTGCGGGCGCGCAGGGTGTAAGGGGTCCAGTCGGTCATGCCTAATCCTTGTTTGCCCGCCGCTTGCCAAATCGGGCCGCCTGCGGCAAGGAAAAGCCATGGTTCCCTTTTCGTTCCAGTCAGAGGAAATGCACCTTGTCGGCGCTGCCAGATCGCGGGGCTGCGCGATCTACTGGCCGCGCGAACAGGCCCTGCTGGTGGCCGACCTCCACCTCGAGAAAGCCAGCTACTACGCGAAGGGCGGGCAGATGCTCCCGCCCTACGACAGCCGCGAGACGCTGGAACGGCTGGCGCATGCGGTGCGGCAGACAGGGGCGCGGCGCGTCTTCGCGCTGGGCGACAATTTCCACGACAGCGAGGGCACAGGACGGCTCGATCCCCATGCCCGCGGCATGCTCGATGCCCTGACTCGCGCGCTGGACTGGGTGTGGATCATCGGGAATCACGATCCCGGCCTTGGCGCAGAGGCCGGGGGCACGCGGGTTGCGCAAATCGAAGTGGCAGGCCTCGTCCTGCGTCACAAGGCGGAGAAAGCGACCGGACTTCCCGAGCTTTCCGGGCACTATCATCCCCGCCTGATCGTTTCCGCCCGGGGCCGCAGGATCGCCCGCCCTTGCGCGGTGCGCAGCGACAACCGCTTGATTCTGCCTGCTTTCGGTGCACTGACCGGCGGCATGGACGCGGCCGATCCGGCGATACTTTCGGCAATGCAACCGGCCTGCGCGATCGACGCGCTGGTAACGGCAACGGGACGCCTGATTGCCTATCCCCTCTGGCGCGCGGACGCCTGAAGGCCCATATAGACGTGCATAAGCCGTGCATTCGGCTCGGGCTCTATGGTAATCTTGCGAATTCCCGCTTTGCTTGGCGGGTGAAATCGCACTATTGAGCGCCCATTCGCACGTAAATCGAAGACGACTCAGGAGAACGCTTATAGCACCCCCACCCCGGCGCATGATGACGCCACCGGTCAAGAGCGGACCGCGCTACAACAATTTCATCCAAGCCGACAAGGTCCGCGTGATCGACGAGAACGGCGAGAACATTGGCGTCATGTACACCCGTGAGGCTATCGAACAGGCGGCCGACGTCGGCCTGGACCTGGTAGAAGTCTCGCCCAACGCAGACCCGCCGGTGTGCAAGTTCCTCGACGTCGGCAAGTATCGCTACGAGGCCCAGAAGAAGGCCAACGCAGCGCGCAAGACGCAGAAGACGCAGGAGATCAAGGAGATCAAGATGCGTCCGAACATCGACGATCACGACTACGACGTGAAGATGCGCAACGTTCAGCGCTTCATCGGCGATGGCGACAAGGTGAAGGTCACCCTGCGCTTCCGCGGCCGCGAGCTTTCGCACCAGCAGCTGGGCATGGACCTGCTGCGCCGCGTGCAGGCCGACGTGGAAGAGATCGCGAAGATCGAGGCCTATCCGCGCATGGAAGGCCGCCAGATGCTGATGGTGCTGGCGCCCAAATAAGCGCCGCCCGGCATTGCCGAAGAAAAAGGGCGTACCCGCCGGGTGCGCCCTTTTTCTATGGCGGGAGAGCCGAAGATGACCTGCGGCAACGATCCAAGGGAAATGCGCCAGCATGTCGGCCAGCTAGTGGGCGCCCTGCTTCTCCCCCCTCGCATCATCCTGAGATTTGTGGCTTAAGTCCCCCAAAGGGAAATGGGGGATGACATCGGCATGAATGCCAAGCGGATCGGATTCATCGCGGGTCTTGTGCTGTTCGGGGCGACGCTGGTGCTGCCCGAACCGGGCGGCATGCCGCCGCAGGCGTGGACCGTCGCGGGTCTGGTCGCCCTGATGGCCTGCTGGTGGATGACCGAGGCCCTGCCGCTGACCGCGACCGCGCTGGCCCCGTTCCTCGTCCTGCCATTTGCCGGGGTCATGACAGCGGGCGAGACGGCTTCCAGCTACTATTCCCCCACCCTGTTCCTGATCCTGGGCGGCGCCTTCATCGCCCTTGCCATCGAGCGCACCGGGCTGCACCGGCGACTGGCGCTCGCCCTGCTCGACGGGCTCGGCTCCAGGGGCGGCGCAGGGCGGTTGCTGTTCGCCTTCATGATGGCTGCCGCGATCCTGTCGATGGCGATTTCCAATACCTCGACATCGCTGATCATGATGCCCATGGCGCTGGCCGTGATCGAGGCAGGCGGCATCGCGGACGACGAGCGCCAGGGGCTTGCCGGCGCCCTGCCCATGGGCATCGCCTTCGCCGCATCGATCGGCGGCCTGGGCACGATCGTCGGATCGCCGACCAATGCGATCGCCGTTGCCCTGCTCGATTCGATGATCGGCCTGCACATCAGTTTCGCGCACTGGAGCCTGATCGGCATTCCCGTGGTGCTGGTGGGCATCCCGCTCGCCGCCTTCATCATCGCACGCATGCAGGCGGTCGCGACTCACCCCTTCGACGTTGGCGGGGCGCGGCGGGCCATCGCCGTGCATCACACCTGGACCGAGCCGGAACGCCGCCTCGTGCCGCTGGTCGCGGTGGCTTTCGCGCTATGGATGCTGACACCGCTGATCGCCCCGGTCCTGCCCAAGGGATCGCTGACCGACGGGACGATCGCGGTTGCCGTGGGCCTGCTGCTTTTCGTGGTGCCGGACGGAACCGGGCGCCCCCTGCTCAACTGGGACGAGGCCAATCGCGCGCCCTGGGGCGTCATCATGATGTTCGGCGGCGGCCTCGCGCTGGCAGAGGGCATGGGCGCCTCGGGGCTCGCCGACTGGCTGGGCCGTTCGCTGCTGCCGCTCTCCGCGGTTCCCCTGCCCCTCGTCGCCCTTGCCATCACCGCCATGGTCATCGTCATCACCGAATTTGCCAGCAACGTGGCAACGGCCAGCGGCATCATGCCGGTCGTTGCGAGCCTGGCGGTCGCGCTGGGGGCCGATCCGATCCTGCTGGCGATGCCTGCCGCACTTGCCGCAAGCTGGGGCTTCATGCTCCCGGCCGGAACCGGACCCAACGCCATCGCCTGGGCAACCGGGCGCATCGAACTGCCGCGAATGATCAAGTCGGGCCTGCTGCTCGACCTTGCCGGCGCGCCGCTGATCGTCGGCGTAGTCTGGCTGGTTTCGCTGCTGATCGGGACGTAATTCACCGCAGGGGGGCGTTCGCCCTGCGGCAGTTCCACTACGTCGTCATCCCCGCGCAGGCGGGGATCCCGCTCTCTATCCGCAATTCCGCACGGAAATGCTCAGCCGTGCCATTCGCGCCGTTCTTCGGCCGCGCGCAGGACTTCATAGGCGAGCTGGTAAGTCTGGAAGGCCTTGGCCGCTTCGGCATCGCCGGGCCGGACGTCCGGGTGGACTTCCTTGGCTTTCGTGCGCCATGCCTTGCGCACCGCATCGAAGTCCGCATCGGGTTCGAGGCCCAATGCTTCGAGCGCGCGCAGTTCATCGCCGCTGCGGCTGCCGTCACCCGAACCGGCCCAGCCATAGTGCGAGGATTCCTGGTAGCCCTCGTGGGTCTGGCGTTCCTTCTTTTCGCGCGCTGCGGCCTCTTCCTTGGTGAGACCGGCGAAATAGTCCCAGCCGGCATTGTACTCGGCCGCGTGCTTCTGACAGAAGTACCAGCGATCCGGGCTGCTGGGGCTTTTCGGCGCGGGGCAATCGCCCGGCTCCGAGCAGCCGTGGCGATCGCACAGGCGGATCTGCGCGGCCTCGCGCGCGGACTCGTAGCCGCGCCAGCGCGGGAATCCCCAGTCCATGGATCTGCGTGCGCGGCTCATCCCCTGAGCGATACGCTGCGACTCGATGGCGATGCAAGTCTTGTAAATCGCAGGAAACCGCCTACTGCTCCCGCCCTTGCTGCATTGCAGACGTCGCTCGGAATAAGTATACTAACCTGGCTTAGTATTATGAGGCACCCATGAGCAAACGGCTGGCCATATCCGCATGCTTTTCCATCCTGATGATGGCGATCTATGTGCTGTTCGGCGAAAATGTCGCGCGTGAGCCCTTGGGCCCGGTCCAGTTCATGAGCGGTCAGAAGATCGGTGCCAGCGTGAAAACGCCCGAGCTGCTGGACAGCCCGGGCGATCTTCTCAATCTTGGAAAGTAAGCCGATCAGTCGATCGTGACAGTGACCGCGCGGCGGTTCTGCGCCCACGCCTGCTCGTTCGAACCGAGCGCGACCGGGCGTTCCTTGCCATAGCTGATGGTCGAAAGACGCGCGGCATCCACGCCCAGGCTCACGAGATAGTTCATCGCGGCATTGGCGCGGCGTTCGCCCAGGGCAAGGTTGTACTCGCGCGTGCCGCGCTCGTCACAGTGCCCTTCGATGGTCGCACGCTTGTTGGGATACTGCAGCAGCCACTGCGCCTGCCTAGCGAGCGCTTCCTGGTCCATCGCGTCGATGTCGTACTTATCGGTGTCGAAGTAGATCGTGTCCGAACCGCTCATCTTGGCGAGGAAGTCGGCCTGGCTGCCCGGCGTCGGGCCGAGATCGGCGGGCGGAGCCTGCGTCGTGGTGGCCGGGCCGGGCTCGGGCGGAAGTTCCTTGGGCGCCTTGGAAGCGCAAGCCGAAATGGCCAATGCCCCGGCAAAGAGAAGCATCGTCGAAGCGGGCTTCGAGAAGCGAGACGTCTGTTGGGTAGAAGACATGGGGCAATCTCCTGTGCTGCACAGCCAAATGAAATGGCTGGCATCGGCTAAAGTTCCGTTCACTATTTAACAAAGGTTTCCTGAATGCGCACCCGTATAAGTGCAGAGCGCGCTCAGGGACGAACCGGACCCCATGCGGGGTCCGACGCGCCCACCGGAGTGGGCAGCTTACGTTCGTTCCGGCCGGTCAGGTCGACTTGCCAGATCGAGGTAATTCCGGAGTTCTTCTCGGTACGGAAGAACTGGACGATGCGCCCGTTGGGAGACCAGGTCGGCGCCTCGTCTTGCCACGAATTGGTCAGGTAGCGCATCCCCCGCCCGTCCGGACTCATCACGGCTATACGCAGGTTGCCGGCAATGTGGGTGAAGGCGATCTGGTCGCCGCGCGGGCTCCATTCCGGCGTTGCCGCACGGCCGCCGAAGAAGCTGATGCGGTGCTGATTGGAACCGTCGGCATTCATCACGTAGATCTGCTGGCTGCCCGAACGGTCGCTTTCGAACACGATCCGGCTGCCGTCGGGCGAGTAGCTGCCACCGATGTTGATGCCGGGGCCATTGGTCAGGCGCTGCGGCGTGCCGCCCCCTGCCGAAGAAATGCGGTAGATGTCGGTGCGGCCACCCATCGACATCGAATAGAGCACCCACTTGCCGTCGGGCGACCAGCGCGGCGCCATCGTGGGATTGCCGGTGCGCACGATCAGCTTCTGGCTGTTACTCGCCAGGTCGTAGGAATAGATGCTCGGCTGTCCGTTGAGGTAGGACAGATAGAGGATCCTCGAATAGTCCGGCGAATAGCGCGGGGTCAGCGCCGTTGCCTGCCCGCTCGTCAGGTAGCGGTGGTTGGCGCCGTCCGAATCCATCACCGCCAGCCGCTTGATGCGGTGGTCCTTGGGGCCGGTCTCGGCAATGTAGGCGATCTTCGAGTCGAAGAACGGGCTTTCGCCGGAGAGGCGCGAATAGACCATGTCGGCGCACTTGTGCGCAGCGCGGCGCCAGTCGGCCGGGCCGACCTGCCAGCCGCCCTTGGCCAGCTGCTGCTTGAGGGCGACGTCATAGAGGTAGCAGCCCACGGTAAGTTGCCCGTTCGCGGCGGCGCGGACATAGCCCTGCACCAGCATGTCGGTGCTGCGGACCGACCAGATCGGGAAGTTGGGCGTCTGGATTTCCGAGAAGGCCGGCTGCGGCAGGCCGGCCGGGCCCGAGGGCTTGAACAGGCCGTTGTTCTTGAGGTCGGCGGCAACCACCTGCGACAGGGCACGGCCAAGCGCCGATGTAGAGCCCGCGTTGGTCTGCGTGGGCACGTCAGCGTCAGTCGCGAACGTGGTGATCGCAATGCCCAGGTCCTGCCAGTCGCTGTCGTCGGAGACCGAACCGGTCAGGCCGCCATCGTCCGAGACGAGCCCGCCCCCGGCATCCGGGGCAGGCGCGGTGTCCTGCGCGGCGAGAGGGGCTGCCGCGCAAAGCGCAAGAACCGAGACGAGCGAAAGTATCCGGGGGGTCATTGCGATAGCCTCTTGTCGAACTTGAACGACGATACGCGTTTCCATGCATCGTAGTATTCCGCGGGAAGATTGAAAGGCGCAGCAAGCTGGACCGCCCTGATCGCCTGTTCGGCGTGGCGCGGAGCCTGGTTGCGGTTGACGTCGGTAATGCCGGTCTGGCGCACCACACTGGGCCGTCCGTCGAGCGTGCCGTCCTTGTTGAGGTTGAAGGCGAGATAAGTCACGAGATCCTCGGCCTCCGGTCCCTGCGGCGCCTGCCAGTGGGGCTTGAGCTGGCGTGTGATCGCTGCGGACAGCGCGGAACGCACCGCCGGACCGATCTCGGCCGCTGGCGCGCCCTTGCCCTGCGTCGCTTGCGCGCCGCTCACGCCTTCGAGGAAGTCCGAACCGACGCGGCTGCCGCCGGTCTTCTTCGTCGTGGTCGCGCTGGACTTCGACGAGGAACTGCTCGGACTGGAAACGATCTTGTCGATCGCGCTGCTCTTGCGGCTGGGCGGGGACTTGGTTTCGGTTTTCTTCTTTTCCGGTGCCTTCTTGGTCTCGACCGGCTTGGCCTTGGGTTCAGGCGGCAGCGGCGATGGCGAAGGCTTTATGTCCGGAACCGGCGCAGGAGCTGGCGCGGGAGCCGCCTCGCCGATGGTCGGCGCGACGTCGGCGGCAGCCTGGCTGTTGGGATCGGGCGAGGTCGAAGTCAGGCCATAATCGTCGCTGATGTTGACTTCGATCCGCTCGGGCGGATGGACGACCCGGTCGGTGTGCGGGTCGAGAAACATCGCGCCCAGAACCGCGGCATGAAGCGCGATTGCCAGTGCAAGTCCGTATTTCTCATCCCTGCGCAGCCCGAGGATTGCCATGATGCGAACCCTAGCTCAGCCGCCTGAACGGCTGCTGACGCCGGTCACCAGCGAGATCGAGGTGAAACCGGCATGGTTGAGTTCGCCCATCACGCCCATGACGGTGCCGTAATCCAGTGCCTTGTCGGCCCGCAGCGTCACGAGCGGCTTCTTGCCGTCGGGCCCCGGCGTCACGGCGGCAAGCCGTTCGGCCAGCTCTCCGGGAGCGAGCGCCTCTTCCTCGAAGTAGATCACGCCGTCACGCTTGATGCTCAGCGTGATCTGCGCGGCTTCCTCCGACATCGCCTTGGCCCGGCTGTCGGGCAGCTCGATCGGTACGGCGGCCTTGAGCAAGGGCGCCGTCACCATGAAGATGATAAGCAGGACGAGCATGACGTCGACCAGCGGGGTGACGTTGATCTCCGCCATCGGCGCACGGGTTCCGCGCCCCCGGCGCCGTCCGCGTCCTGCACCTCCTGACAGTCCCATTGCCATGGCCGGGCTCCGTCAGCGCTGTTCGAGCTGGCGCGTGAGCGCCGCGTGGAGCTGGTCGGCAAAGCGCTGCATGCGCGCTTCGAACGAGTTCACCCGGTGCGAGAAGCGATTGTAGGCGATAACTGCCGGGATCGCCGCGAACAGGCCGATGGCGGTGGCGAACAGCGCTTCGGAAATGCCGGGCGCGACGACCGCCAGCGAGGAGTTCTGCTGCTGGCCGATCTGGAAGAAGCTGTTCATGATGCCCCAGACGGTGCCGAACAGGCCGACGAAGGGCGCGACCGAACCCACGGTAGCAAGGAAGTTGAGGCGGTCCGACAGCGCATCCGCTTCTTCACCCAGCGACGAGGTCATGGCCAGGGCGATGCGCTGGCGTGCGCCTTCGTGATCGACGGTGCGGGACTGGGCGTTGCGGCGCCATTCGGCCAGTCCGGCCCCAGCCACCTTGCCGAGCGGCACGTTGCGGCGCGCGCGCTCCTTCTGGAACGATTCGAAGTTCTCGGCCTCCCAGAAGCCGTCCTCGTACTCGTCGCAGCGGCGCTGGACCCCGCCCATGCGCATCGTGAAGGTGATGATGATCATCCAGACCCAGATGCTCGCCAGCAGCAGGCCGAACATGATGGCCTGAACGACGATGTCCGCGTCAAGGAACAGCTTGATCGGGTTTAGCCGATCGGTTTCGCCGCTGATCGCTACGGCAGAAGCAAGCAGGTCGAGAGTCATTCTAGTCCTTCCGGGCCGGATTCAAGGCCAGAAACAGGGCCTGTGGCGGGAGATTGAGAGAGCATGCGTCCGTCGACGAGCGAATCGAATGCATGTTGCCAGGCGGCAGGTTGTTTGCGCGGTCGTCCATCAGGACCGATGAACCCGACCTTGACGACGGCTTCGCACAGCCGCGTTTCGCCGCGCCAGGCCACCTGCCTCAGCGTGCAGGCGACGCGGCCGACCGTCTCGGGAAAGGTCTCGATGACGACGGTATCGCCAAGGCGCGCCGGGGCGCGGTAGCGCAACGTTGCCTCGGCAACGGTATAGAGCCCCTCGCCCGCTTCCAGCGCAGCACGCTGGTCGATGCCGAGAAGGTCGAGAAGGTCGGAACGGGCACGCTCGAACCAGCGCAGGTAATTGGCATGATAGACGACCCCGCCCGCGTCGGTGTCTTCATAGTACACGCGCAGGGCATAGCGATGGACACCGAGGTCGATCGTGCCGCAACTGGGTTCTGGAATGGCCATCATGCAGCGCGGATGTGTAGCGGGGCCTTCCCTCACTGCAAAGGGACAGGCGGCAGCTTACCGCCTGTCAGCAACGCCACATCGGCCCTATGGGTGTGGATATCTCTCCGACCGGCGCCGGTTTACTCGCAGATCATCTGGAAGAACTGCCGGCCGCCGAAAATGTGGACATGCAGGTGCGGCACTTCCTGGTGGCCGTTGGCGCCCATGTTGACCATCAGGCGATACCCCGGCCCGTCCAGCTCGAGCTGGCGCGTGACATTGCCGACCGCACGCATGAAGGCGGCGATCTCGGCGTCGTCGGCCTTGGCGGTGAAATCGTCCCAGGAGACGTAGGCGCCCTTGGGGATCACCAGAACATGGACCGGCGCCTGCGGACGGATGTCGTTGAAGGCGAGCGCGTGGTCATCCTCGTAGACTTTCGTGCAGGGCAGCTCGCCGCGCAGGATCTTCGCGAAGATGTTGTTCTCGTCGTAGGGCTGCTTGGGGTCGATGGGCATTCTCAGGGCTCCCGCGTAAGGCGTTGATCGTCTTGAGGGAAAATTCAGTCCTTGGGGCGCGATGCCTTTTCGGCAATGCCCGAGACGCCTTCGCGGCGGTCAAGCTCTGCCAGGACATCGGCAAGGGGCACGCCCCTGGCGCCGAGCAGGACCATGAGGTGGAACAGCAGGTCCGCGGCTTCGCCGATCAGTTCCCTGGGGCCCTGCGCCAGCGCGGCGATGATCGTTTCGGTCGCCTCTTCGCCCAGCTTCTGGGACATCTTGCCCAGGCCACTGGCGTTGAGCTTGGCGACATAGCTGGTTTCGGGATCGGCCGCGCGGCGCGCCGCGATCGTGGCTTCGAGGCGGGACAGGGTGTCCCCGCTCTGGGATTGCGGACTCGTCATGATGCGCCAAGCCATGCGGCGAGGCGCCTTCGCGGTCAAGCCGCTGTGAAAGTCCCGGGCGAATTCAGTCCTTGGACCGGCGCGACGACAGCCGCCGCCCCAGGGCCAGACCGGCCAGGCCGATGCCCAGCAGGGCAAGTCCGCTCGGCTCGGGCAACGGCACGCTGGCCGCGGCGAAGGCGGGGACCGGCAGGGCGATCAATGTGGCAAGCGAAATGCAGTGACCGGTGTAACGCACGGGGGGAAGAGCCTCACGGAGTCGAAGTGTCCTGCGCCCATCCGATCATCCGGAGGGGGCAGCAAGCACCTATCGGCGCCTGTCCCGATGTGGATCACTGCCGGCGCAAAAGCTCAACGCGCGAAGGCCGGTGTCAGGCCCGTGCCGGAAGTCCCGCAGAGCGCAGGGCAGCGTGCGCCTCGGCGATCGAATGCTTGCCGAAGTGGAAGATCGAGGCGGCCAGGACCGCGCTTGCATGGCCGCGCGTCACGCCCTGAACAAGGTGATCGAGCGTGCCCACGCCGCCGCTGGCAATGACCGGGACCGAAACCGAATCGGCAATCGCGCGCGTCAGTTCGAGGTCGTAGCCGCTCTGGGTTCCGTCCCCGTCCATCGAGGTGACCAGCAGTTCGCCCGCACCCAGCTCGGCCAGCTTCAGGGCGTGCTCCAGCGCATCGATGCCGGTCGGACGACGGCCGCCATGGGTGAAGATCTCCCAGCGCCCCTCGCCCACCTTGCGCGCATCGACAGAGGCGACGATGCATTGCGAGCCGAACTTGTGGGCGATGTCGGCGACCACCTCGGGGCGCGAAACGGCGGCGGAGTTGACCGCGACCTTGTCAGCCCCCGCCAGCAACAGCGCCCGCGCGTCCTCGGCAGTGCGTACGCCGCCGCCCACGGTCAGCGGCATGAAGCAGACTTCCGCGGTGCGCTGGACGATGTCGAGCAGCGTTCCGCGCCCTTCGTGGCTGGCCGAAATGTCGAGGAAACACAGCTCGTCCGCACCGGCCGCGTCATAGGCGCGCGCCTGCTCGACCGGATCGCCCGCGTCCTTCAGGTCGACGAAGTTGACGCCCTTGACCACGCGGCCGTCGGCAACGTCGAGGCAGGGAATGACGCGGACGCGGACGGTCATGGCTTCAGCCCCTCTGCGCCATCTGGATGGCGGTCGCGAGGTCGAGGCGGCCGTCGTAAAGCGCGCGTCCGGTAATGACGCCCTCGATGCCGTCGTTCTCGTGCAGGGTCAGCATGCGGATGTCGTCGAGGCCTTTCACGCCGCCCGAAGCGATTACCGGCAGGTCGGTCTGGCGGGCCAGATCGACGGTCGCCTGCACATTGCAGCCCTTGAGCAGGCCGTCGCGGCCAATGTCGGTGAACAGCAGCGAGGCGACGCCCGCATCCTCGAAGCGGCGGGCCATGTCGACGATCGAGACGTCGGACACTTCGGCCCAGCCCTCGGTCGCGACCATGCCGTCACGCGCGTCGACGGCGACGACGATGCCGCCCGGGTATTCCTGCGCCATGTCCTTGACGAACTGCGGGTCCTTGAGCGCGGCCGTGCCCATGACGACGCGGCTGACGCCCAGCTCGAACCAGCCCGCGACCGCCTCAGGCGTGCGGATGCCGCCGCCGAGCTGCACATGGCCGGGGAACACCTCGAGGATCGCCTCGACCGCTTCGCGGTTCTCGGCCTTGCCCGCAAAGGACCCGTCGAGATCGACGACATGAAGGAACTGCGAGCCTGCATCGGCAAAGAGCATCGCCTGCGCGGCCGGGTTGTCGCCGTAAACGGTGGCGCGCGCCATGTCGCCTTCGGCGAGGCGGACGACCTGGCCCTGCTTGAGGTCGATGGCGGGAAATACGATCATTTCAAGGCTTCCAATCGAGGAAACGGGAAAGCAGCGCGAGGCCGAAGGCCTGGCTCTTTTCGGGGTGAAACTGCACGCCAACGACATTGTCGCGGGCCACGGCAGCGACAAGTCCGCCGCCATGGTCGGTCATCGCCGCAATGTCATGCCCCTCTTCGGGCACGAAATGATAGGAGTGCAGGAAATAGGCCTCGCCCGCCTCGACCAGCCCGTGCGCCGGGTCCTTGCGGCCGAGCGAAACGTCGTTCCAGCCCATGTGCGGGATCTTGATCGCCGGATCGGTACGCTCGATCAGGCGCACTTCACCCGGAATCCAGCCAAGGCCCATGGTGGAGCCATGTTCCAGGCCCCGGGTAGCAAGAAGCTGCATGCCCACGCAGATGCCCAGAAACGGCGCACCGCCCACGTGGACCCGCTCGGTCATTGCATCGACCATGCCGGGGATCGCCCAGAGCCCCTTGGCGCAGGCCTTGAACGAGCCGACGCCGGGCAGAACGATACGGTCGGCCGCGCGAACGACGGCGGGATCGGCGGTAACCTTGACGTCCTGCGCCCCTGCCGCGCGCAGGGCATTGGCTACAGAGTGGAGATTGCCCGCACCGTAATCGATCAGGGCCAGCGTCATTCGGCGAGCCCTTCGATCCCGGTCGACAGGAACGTGGGCGCCCATTCGATCACGTCGACTTCGGCGACCCCGCCCTTGACGAACGGATCGTTCCCGGCGAGCGCGGCGACGGCTTCGCGGCTCTCGCCCCTGGCAAAGACGATGCCGCCCTCGCGCGGGACCTTGCGGCCCCAGCCGATGAGATGGCCGGCTTCATGCCCCGCCTTGAGCCAGTCGACATGCTCGGCCAGCAGCGCATCCACGGCTTCGATTGGGGCGATGTAGCGCAGCGAGAGAATGAAGCTCGCCATCACAGCGTGTCCTGTCCGAGGATCCCCTTGGTCGATGGAATCGCCCCGCCCTTGCGCGGGTCGAGTTCCACCGCCGTGCGCATGGCCCGGGCGAAGCCCTTGAACAGCCCCTCGCAGATGTGGTGGTTGTTGGTGCCGTAGAGCAGTTCCATGTGCAGGGTGATGCCTACCGCCTGCGAGATCGAGTGGAACCAGTGTTCGACCAGCTCGGTATCGAACTCACCCAGCTTTTCCTGCGTGAAGGCGGCCTTCCACACGAAATAGGGCCGCCCGGATATGTCGAGCGAAACGCGGCACAGTGCCTCGTCCATCGGCGAGTGAACGTCGCCGTAGCGGCCGATCCCGGCCTTGTCGCCCATCGCCTTGGCAATCGCCTGGCCGATCGCGATGGCGCTGTCCTCGGTGGTGTGGTGCTGATCGACGTGCAGATCGCCTGCGATCCTGCAGGTGATATCGATCAGCGAATGGCGCGAGAACTGCTCGATCATGTGATCGAGAAAGCCAATCCCGGTCGAAACGTCATAGGAGCCCGTACCGTCGAGGTTCACTTCGACGGCGATGTCGGTCTCATGGGTCTTGCGATTGATCGAAGCTGTGCGCATGCCGTGCGCCTATAGACCTGTATCTGCGGGAATCAATCACGCGCGAACGCTCAGGGGCGAGTACGCGGCATTTCCCTGTATCACGGACGGTTTACCTTGGAATAAGTGCGCGGAACAGTTAAAAAGGCGTGTCAACAAGCTTGACCGCAACATGAACGATGCGCACGTAGGGCGCGATGAACGATACGCCACCAGACAGCATGATCCCATACGACGAGATCGTACAGGAAGCCCTGCGCGCCGTAGTCGGACGCGTTCTTGGCCAAGTGGAAGCCGCCAACGGCATCCTGCCGGGCAGCCATCATTTCTACATCACGTTCAAGACGACGGCCCCCGGCGTCAGCATTCCCGACGATCTGCGTGCCCGTTTCCCCGACGAGATGACGATCGTCCTCCAGAACAAGTTCTGGGACCTGGGCGTGCGCGAAGACGGTTTCACGGTGAGCCTGAGCTTCAACCAGCTTCCCGCGAAACTGGACATCCCCTTCTCGGCGATCACCGCCTTCGTCGACCCGGCGGTCGATTTCGGCCTGCAGTTCCAGGCCATGGCCGAGGACGAGGAAGAGGACATGCCCGGCATGGCCGGGAACGACGGTTCGGAACGCGATGTCGCCTCGCGCATTACTCCCAGCGAGGATGGATCGAACGTCGTTTCGGTCGATTTCGGCAAGAAGAAGTAGGCGGGGCCAGCGGCCCCGGGAAGGCAGTCTCGATGGCCACGAAGACAGGGCAGGACGAAAGCGACGCGGCTGTTGAAGCCGCGACCGCTGCCGAAACCCCGGCAATGGTTCAGACCGACTCTACCTCCGAAACCGTGGCACCGGGCAAATCCAGCAGGAAGAGCAAGCGCAAGCCGCGGCCCTCCCCGCGCGAACTCGTCGGCCCCAGCCCCAACGACCACACCAACCTGGCGATTGCCGACATCGCCCTTCGCGGCGGCTCCTTCCTTGCGCGCCGCGCAGTGGAAAAGGCCCTGCTCGGCAAGAAGTTCGCCCCCAGCAAGGCCAGTGCGATCCTCAAGGGCCGCACGATGGGCGAGACGATGCTTCACCGCACCCTCGCAAGGGTTGCCATGACCTCGATCCCCGGCGCCATCGTCGTGGGCGGCGGGCTGATCGCCAAGACGCTTTACGACCGCAGCAAGGCGCGCACTGCGCAGGCCGCAGGCGAAGAAAAGCTCGCCGACATGGCCGAGGACGGCGAAGAGTCCTGACAGCGCCTAAGTCGCTACCGGCGTGAGCAACCGCACCGCGATTGCGCAGCCCTCTTGATTTGCAGCGTCCCGCCCGCCATCGGGGGGCATGGACAGCGCATCCCACCCCATCCAAGACGCAGCCGCCGGCGGCTCGCTGGCCCGGCGCGGCCTCATGTTCATCATGTCCTCGCCCTCGGGCGCCGGCAAGACGACGATTTCGCGCATGCTGCTCGAACGTGACGAGCACATCTGCATGTCGGTTTCCTGCACCACCCGTCCGCCGCGCCCGGGCGAAGTCGATGGCAAGGACTACCATTTCGTCAGTCAGGCAGAGTTCGACCGCATGGTCGCCGACGAGGAATTCCTCGAATGGGCCACGGTGTTCGGCAACAGCTACGGCACCCCCAAGGCGCAAGTGAAGGCGGGCCTCAAGGAAGGGCAGGACTACCTGTTCGACATCGATTGGCAGGGCACGCAGCAGCTTTACCAGAAGCTGGAGCGCGACGTCGTGCGCGTATTCCTGCTGCCGCCCAGCATCGACGAACTGCGCCGCCGCCTGACCGGGCGCGGCACCGACAGCGAGGACGTGATCGCCGCGCGCATGGAACGCGCCCGTTCCGAGATCAGCCACTGGGACGGCTACGACTACGTCGTCGTCAACGACGATATCGACGCCTGCTTCGACAAGGTGCGCGAGATCCTGGCCGCCGAACGGATGCGCCGCGCCCGCCAGACCGGCCTGATCGGCTTCGTTCGCGAACTGATGACGCCCTGAGCGTTCGGGCCGGAACCCTCAATCGACTTGTCCTGCGCGCGCCCACGCTCTAGGCGCGCCACGAACGTACCCTTGCCGGAGAATACCAAGATGTCCGAACTCGAAACCGCGATCGAAGCCGCCTGGGAAGCGCGCGACACCGTCACCCCCAAGAGCGACGACGTTCGCAAGATCGTCGACGAAGCGCTCGGCCTTATCGAATCGGGCGCCGCGCGCGTGGCCGAACCCGACGGCCAGGGTGGCTGGAAGGTAAACCAGTGGCTGAAGAAGGCCGTTCTCCTGAGCTTCCGCCTCAATGACAATGCCCCGGTCCCCGGCGCCGCCGGCGGCTCGCCCGCGTTCGACAAGGTGCCGGTGAAGTTCGACGGCTGGGATGAGGCGAAGTTCCGCGAAGCCGGCTTCCGCGTCGTACCCGGCGCCGTCGCCCGCCGCGGCACCTTCATCTCGAAGAACGTCGTGCTCATGCCCAGCTTCGTCAACATCGGCGCCTACGTCGGTGAAGGCACGATGGTCGACACCTGGGCGACCGTCGGCTCGTGCGCCCAGATCGGCAAGAACGTCCACATCTCGGGCGGCGTCGGCATCGGCGGCGTGCTCGAACCGCTGCAGGCCGGCCCGGTCATCATCGAGGACAACGCCTTCATCGGCGCGCGTTCGGAAGTGGCCGAAGGCGTCATCGTCGGCGAAGGCGCGGTGATCTCGATGGGCGTGTTCCTGGGCGCATCGACCAAGATCATCGACCGTGCGACCGGCGAAGTCCACATCGGCAAGGTTCCGCCCTACGCGGTTGTCGTCCCCGGCTCGCTGCCCGGCAAGCCGCTGCCCGACGGCACCCCCGGACCGTCGCTTTACTGCGCCGTGATCGTCAAGACGGTCGATGCCCAGACCCGCTCGAAAACCGGCATCAACGAGTTGCTGCGCGACTGATCCACTTTCCCGGCGCGGGCAATCGCGCCGGAACGGTGTTCGCCATGGTGCGTTGCCTAGGGAAAGGGCCACGAAAAAGGTCCCGACCCGATAAAGGAGACGCACCATGGAAACCCGTGGCGAAGAAATACATATCGACAAGGACGAAGCCCGCGCCGGCAACACGCCGAATATCGTGCGCTACGTCCTTGTCATCAGCCTGGCGCTGGCGATCGTCGCACTCTCGGCGATCTGGATCACCGGCGCGCTGACCGACGACAATCCCGAAGGCAGCAACAGCGCGACTGCAGCAGCTTCCGTGCAGGGCGACAGCATGAGCTGACATCGCCCGCGACAGCTCGGCTGCGAATCACTATCATGCTTCCCGGCTCCCGCACCCTTTGCAAGAGGCGGGGCCATGATGGGGAGATTCGCGTGGCCGACCTTGAACGCTTCGTCGATGCTCAGCGGGCGTTCTATGCCCAGGCGCTCAGCGAACTGCAGGACGGCGCCAAGATGAGCCACTGGATGTGGTTCATCTTCCCCCAGATCGACGGCCTTGGCACCAGCCAGACCGCCCGCCTTTACGCCATATCCGGCCTTACCGAAGCCCGGGAATATCTGGCGCACGAGGTACTCGCCCCGCGGCTCACCGCCTGCACCGAAGCGATGCTGATCTGGGCCGGGAAACGCAGTGCGACTTCAATTCTCGGCGAAGTCGACGCGATGAAATTCTGCAGTTGCATGACCCTGTTCGAAGCGGCCGGCGGCGGCGAATGCTTCGCCCATGCTCTCGACGCCTTCTGCCAGGGGCGCCGCGACGAACGCACGCTGGAACTGCTCAACCTGCGCTAGGCGCCCCGCCTCTGAGGCCACCCGATTCGCGCCTTGCGGGAACCGGTCAGCGGGCTTACATTCCAAGGGTAGGCCCGATTTTCAAAAGCGGCGCCAGACAGTCGCCGGGCCTGCGGGAGAGAGCGACTATGCAACGCATTGGCGAAGAAGTTCATCTGGACACCGAGGAAGCGCGGGGCGGTTCCACGCCCCATATCGTGCGCTACATACTGATCGGCAGTCTGGCCCTGGCGATCCTGGCCATGTCGGCGATCTGGATCACCCGCGCCGTATCCGAACGCCCCGCACAGGGCTGGCCGGTCACGGCCGAACAGCACGCGCTGGGCGGATAAGACACGGCTCGTGTCCGGCGGACGAGACTTCGGCCGCCGGATTGCAGGCGCAGTCAGAACGTCGTCGGCGATTCGATGGCCGGATCACCGCGGTGGGCTGACGCGTAGGCTTCAGCCGCTTTCATTACCCGCATCATGTTGCCGCTGGCAATTTTCTCCAGATCCGCTTTCGCCATGCCCCGGCGCACCAGTTCGGTGAACAGCGCGGGATAAGTCGACACGTCTTCCATCCCCGCAACCGTGACATCGACGCCGTCGAAATCGCCGCCCAGCCCGACATGGTCGATCCCGGCGACCCTGACGACATGTTCGATGTGGTCGGCGACGTCGCTTATCGAGCCGCGCGGCATCGGGTTGGCCTTTTCCCAGGCCTTCAGGGCCGCCTCCGCGCCCTCGGGATCGCCCGGATGCAGGGATGCCTGCCGCGCCTTTTCCCCGGCCTGCGCCGCCAGCCACTGGCGGGTCGGCTCGACCACGTAAGTCGGGAAAACATTGACCATGACGATCCCTCCGTTCTTCGCCAGCAGTTCAAGAACGTCGTCGGGGACATTGCGCGTATGGCCGTTGATCGCCCGCGCGTTGGAATGGCTGAACATCACCGGCGCGCGCGCGACCTCCAACGCATCGCGCATGGTCGCCGCGCTTACATGGCTGAGATCCACGAGCATTCCCATGCGCTGCATCTCGCGCACGACATCGCGGCCGAACTCGGTGAGCCCGCCATGCTCGGGCGTGTCGGTGGCGCTGTCGGCCCAGGCGGTGTTCCTGAAATGCGTGAGCGTCATGTAGCGCGCGCCGAGCGCATACATCTGCCGCAGTACGCCCAGCGATCCGCCGATCGACTGGCCGCCCTCCATCCCCAGCAGCGAAGCCACCTTGCCCGCCTTCATGGCCCGCGCCACATCGGCGCTGCTTGTCGCGAACATCAGGTCCTTGGGATAGGCGGCGATCAGGCGCTTTGCGACGTCGATCTGCTCCAGCGTCGCCTGCACCGCATGCTGGTCGTCCAGCTTGGCCGAAACATAGACCGACCAGAACTGTGCGCCCACATGCCCCTTGCGCAGGCGCGCAATGTCCGTCTGCATCGCCTGCAGATCGTGCCCCGGATCGGCGGTTCCGCTCGTGTCGGTAAAGTCGAAGCCTGCAAGGATGTCCTTGCGCCTTTCGCGCAGCTGCTCGGGCACATCGTTGTGTCCGTCCCACACGGGGGCTTCGCGCAGGGCCGACAAGGCGACCTGCTGCGGATCGGGCGCGGCGATGGCAACAGCGGGGGACGCGGCCAGGGCAAGGAGCAGGCTTGTGCGCAAGGCTTTGTATCGCATGGCTTCCCTCATTCGACCGAAGAATGCCGCGAACAGACGCGATCGCGCCGCAAAGCACAAGCCCCGGCAAATATTGGAGTCAGTTCGATTGAAGCCTACAGGGGAAGAAGCCGCCGGCGGAGGCGGATGCCGAACGCGATCTCAGCGATCGCGATCCCCCCGGACCGAAGCTTTACCCCCCGACAAAGCTTCGTCCCCGAGCGCCAGCGGCTTCTGTCAAAAATGGCGACATGGCCGCCATCCCCCTGCACGCCGAAGGATTAGGTACAATCCCTTGCAGAAGTGTTAACAGGAACGGAAGCAGCTGGAATACGCAAGGTTTGCGCTTAACATCACCTGCATACTGTTAGCTTTCCGTCACCGTAAAGAAATCCGACAATACCGGAACGGCCAAGATCGCCCGGATCGCAGCCAGCTACACACTTTGCCGGTAGATCGCAGCGGTCGAACAGCTTAACTGCGAGGCCATGGGAGAGTTCGACTACATCATCGTCGGTGGCGGCAGCGCCGGTTGCGTGCTTGCCAATCGCCTGAGTACGGCCCCGGGAAACCGCGTCCTCCTGCTCGAAGCAGGCGGCAAGGACGACTACATCTGGATCCGCGTCCCGGTGGGCTACCTCTATTGCATCGGCAACCCGCGAACCGACTGGTGCATGTCCACGCAAGCCGAGGCGGGCCTCAACGGACGCATGCTGAAGTATCCGCGCGGGCGCGTCCTGGGCGGCTGCTCCTCGATCAATGGCATGATCTACATGCGCGGACAGGCAGCCGACTATGACGGTTGGCGGCAGGCCGGCAACTCCGGCTGGGGGTGGGACGAGGTACTGCCCTACTTCAAGCAGGCCGAGGACCACTTCGAAGGGCCCAGCGCATACCACGGCAGCGGCGGGGAACTCCGCGTGGAGAAGCAACGCCTGCGCTGGAAGATCCTCGAGGCGTTCCAGCAGGCCTGCAGCGAGTACGGGATCGCCGCCGTGGACGACTTCAATCGCGGCGACAATGAAGGCGCGGGCTTCTTCCAGGTTACCCAGCGCAAGGGCTGGCGCTGGAGCGCTGCCGATGCCTTCCTGCGTCCGGTACGCTCACGCGCGAACCTCAAGATCGAGACCGGTGCCCTCGTCGACAAGGTGATCGTCGAGGACGGACGCGCGGTCGGTATCGCCTATTGCGTCGGAAGCGAGCAGCGCACGGCCAGGGCGCGCGGCGAAGTCGTGCTGGCGGCAGGCGCAATCGGCTCACCCGCGATACTCGAGCGCAGCGGCATCGGCGATGCAGCCCACCTGTCTGCGCTGGGCATCGCCCCTCTGGTCGACCGCCCGGAAGTCGGCGGCAACCTGCAGGACCACCTGCAACTGCGCTGCGCCTGGAAAGTCTCGGGCGTGGCCACGCTCAACCAGCGCGCCGCCAATCTGTTCGGCAAGGCGCTGATCGGGCTGGAATATGTCCTGCGCCGCACCGGCCCCATGGCGATGGCTCCCAGCCAGTTGGGCGCCTTCACGAAAAGCGACGCGCGCTACGCCACGGCCAACCTGGAATATCACGTCCAGCCGCTCAGCCTCGAAGCCTTCGGCGGCGCGCTGGACCCCTTCCCCGCCTTCACCGCCAGCGTATGCAACCTGCGCCCCGAGAGCCGCGGAACAACCCGGATCGCCAGCGCCGATCCGGCCGAGGCGCCGGGTATCCGCCCCAACTACCTATCAACCGAGGAAGACCGCCGCGTCGCAGCCCAGGCCATCCGCGTGACCCGCGGCATCGTCGCGCAGCCCGCCCTTGCCCGCTACAACCCCGAGGAAGTGCGCCCCGGCGCCGCCTACCAGAGCGAGGAAGACCTGCAGCGCGCGGCAGGCGACATCGGCACGACCATCTTCCACCCGGTCGGTACCGCGGCGATGGGCTCGGTCGTCGATGCCGAGCTGCGCGTTATCGGACTTGATCGCCTGCGGGTCATCGATGCATCGGTCATGCCCACGATCACGTCTGGCAACACCAATGCGCCCACGATGATGATCGCCGAAAAGGGTGCCGCGATGATCCTCGCCGCCGCGCGAGCCTGAAGAAGGGGAAGCACGACAGATGAGCGACGCCGATACGACCGCTGGGCAGATCGTCGCGCGCCTCGGCCTTGAACCGCACCCGGAGGGCGGCTGGTACCGCGAGACCTGGCGCGCCGACGCCCTGCCTGGAACGCGCGCTGGTGCCACGGCCATCCATTTCCTGCTCGAGGCAGGCCAGCGCTCCCACTGGCACCGCGTCGATGCCGCCGAACTGTGGCTGTGGCATGCCGGACATCCGCTCACGCTGGAGATGGCGCCCGATGAAGCCGGCCCTGTCAGCCGAACCGTGCTGGGCGGCAATGTCCTGTCGGGCGAGGCGCCTCAGGTCCTCGTGCCGCCGGGCCTCTGGCAGGCGGCGGCGCCGATCGGCGGCTGGACGCTGGCAAGCTGCGTGGTCGCGCCCGGATTCGAGTTCTCGGGCTTCGAACTGGCCCCGCCCGACTGGTCGCCACGCAGCTGACGGACGCTGGACAAGTCCGGCCCGCTCGCGCAGTCTCCTTGTCGGGGAATTTCGGGGGTCCGGCCGCATGGCAGGCGAGTATGACAGCATAGACGTGGCCGCCCGCCGCGTACTCGGTTCGCCGCTGCAGAACCTCGTGCGCGCGGCGATCTTCGTCCTCGCCGTCTTCGTGCTCGCCACCGCAGGCTTCGTCGCATCCGGCTGGAGTTTCGGCGACGCCGCCTACATGGTCATCCTCACGATCTTCTCGGTGGGTTACGGCGAAGTCCACCCGATCGACACCGCCTGGCTGCGCACGCTCGACATCGCGACGATCGTGCTGGGCTGCACCGGCATGATCGTGCTGACCGGTGCCCTCGTCCAGGTCTTCGCGCATTACCAGATACGCAACATTCTCGGGATCGACCGCATGCAAAGCCAGATCGACCGCCTCACCAACCACGCCATCGTCTGCGGCTACGGCCGCATCGGCAAGCAGCTTGCCATAGAGCTGCAACGCGCACGAACCCCGTTCATCATCGTCGACCGCAACCCGGCCAAGATAGCCGAGGCCGAAGCGGCAGGACACCTGACACTCAAGGCCGATGCCACCGATGAAGCCTCGCTCAAGTCAGCGGGGATCGAACGCGCCCGGGTCCTGGCGACAGTCTTGCCCGACGATGCGCTCAATGTTTTCATCACTCTCTCGGCCCGCAACCTCAATCCGCGGATGGAAATCATCGCCCGCGGCGAATATCCCACGACCGAAGGCAAGCTGATCCACGCCGGGGCCGACAAGGTGGTGCTGCCCACCCATATCGGGGCCGAACGGATCGCCGAGATGATCGTCTATCCCACGACGTCGCGTTTCCTGGGCGAAGCCCCGCAAGTGCGCGATCTCAAGCGCGGCCTGCACGAATTCGGGCTGGAGATCGAGGCGGTGACGGTTCCGGAAAAGTCGGCGCTGGCAGGGGCAACGGTCGGGGAAGCCGAGCGCCGGGCCTGCGGCGCGTTCTTCCTCGTCCAGATCGACCGGCCCAATGGCCAGAGCTACGTCCACCCTGCCGAGGACACGCGCATCGAGGCGGGCGATACGGTCGTGCTCGTCCTGCGCGGCACGCGGATGACGGCGGGCTCGATCTTCACCGAACCGCGCCAGCCTTTCAAGATGGGACGCGGTTACAACTGACCGGAAGCCGCACGGCTAGGCGCGGTGCAATTCGCAGGTGAGCGTGCCGCGTTCCAACCTGCCGCGACAGACCCCGAAGCCAAGATGCGGACATTTGCGCTGCGCGTCGAAGCGACTGCCCCGCGACTTCGCCACGGCCAGGCCAAGGCCCTGCACTCCCATGGCTGCAACAACCGGGCGGCCCTGCCGAGTCGCACTTTCCAACATCGTCACGAATGCCATTGCCATCCCCTGATGGGCTACCGACCGATGCGTCCGGCCCGTCCCGATGAAAGCAACATAAAGGCATCGGCGCAGGAAAACTTTGCGCCAGCGCAACAAGGCGCGGCAGTTTCCTGCCACGCCTTGCGCTTCTCCCCGTTCCCTCGGCCTACGGCGCGACCCGAATGGCTCTGCGGGTTTTCGATCGAACCAGCGTTACCTGCTTGTATCCGACCTATGCATCTGGACTCACGGTATTCCGACGCCATGCGCGCGCCGGCACTTCCCGATAGACGATCTGCCCTGCACCCGGCACAAGCGCCAACCGCTGCCCGCCGGTCTGCAATCCGGCCGGTGCGCACAGTGGCAATGCCGAGAGCAGGACCAGATCGTCTGCTCGGGGAACCGATATGTCGCTGGTAGAAATGGTGCCTGTCATCGCTGCAGGCTCACGGGCCCGGTGATCCAGCCGGACACGATAGCCCGAGCGCCAACACCAGGAGCGAAGCCTTGTCTTTGGTCTGCCATGAATTGCTTCAAGACGACATCCTCTTCCCTGGCAATTCCGTCTTAGCAGACTGCCTTATTGGTAAAGGTGAACATAACATTGCCATAAGCAATGCAAAAGTCCCCAATGGGATTATCGCCGATCCGATCCCTTTTTGCATCGCAAAAACAACGGGACAGAACTCTTGCGCACGTTTTCGCGCGAGGCGCAGGGCCTTTCGGTCGCAGTTGTAGCGAGGTCCCGCACATGCGATTCCCGGATATGCGGGGCTTGCGGCAACAGCCATACTTGCACTCGCTCACTGGGCCCGCTCCGCTGCCGCTGAGGATCGGAACCGGCACTGTCTTGCGGATGCTGCATTGCGCAATGGATTGCAGCGTCCGACTTCGCGGTTTTACACGGGAACATCCACAGCTTTGTCTACGTTACGTGCCCGTACTGTCCACTCGGCAAGAAAGGCCCGGCCATGACCACCAATTCCGCTTCCGCGCGCTACGAAGGCTTCGGCAAGAACGGCAAGGGCGCGATCAGCACCCGCTCCGGCGTCCTGAGCGACCAACCTTACGGTTTCGGAACCCGATTCGAAGGCCAGCCGGGCACAAATCCCGAGGAACTCATCGCCGCAGCCCATGCCGCCTGCTTCACAATGGCAACCAGCTTTGCGCTCGCATCGGCGGGCCACGATGGCGGCACACTTGAGACGAATTGCGTGGTGACGCTCGACAAGGACGGTGCGGGCTTCAAGGTGACAAAGTCCGAACTCTCGCTAAGCGCCACGATCCCCGGCATCAGCCAGGAGGACTTCGCGAGCATCGCCGACGATGCCAAGGCCAACTGCCCGATCTCCAAGCTGCTCAATTGCGAAGTCACGCTGGAGAAGTCGCTGGCCGGCTGAGCCCGCAGGCCAGTGGCCGGAACGCTCCGGCCACTGGCGCGTTACCGATTTTCGAGGGGGGCAACCGGAGACGGCGAGTTGCCTGGTACGACACAGATCCTTGGCGCCCTGCTCGGCGCCGTCACCTTGGGAACGCTGGCAGGCGCGACGATCCCCACGGCGATGAAGCCGGCCTTCGGGCCCGACTGGCGCGATCGCTACGGCGTGCGCTTCAATCCTTCCGCAGCGACGTACTACGTCGAGGCTGGACCCGAGGACCTCAGCCCCCCTTCCGACACGACGCCGCGCTGGGCCGTTTCCTATTACCCGCCAATCCGCCAGTCGATGGATGAAGATCGCGACTGGCTGGAAGGCGCCAGCGCCGATGCCATGCAATATACCGCATACACCCGCGATCCGGACGCAGATTACCGCGATGCCGTGTCGTACGATGACAAAGCTACGACGCAGGGCGAGCCGGCCCTGACTGGCATCGCCGGGCACCGCGTCATCGAGCCGGTGCGCGCCGCCATGCACGAAGTCAAGGTGGACACCAGGGCTGAAGCCGCCGTCGCTGCTGCCGCGCGTACCGCTAGCGCCGCGGCAATCTCGATACCGCGCCTGAGCGAGGGGCTCTAACCCCGCTCCCCACCCGTCCTGGGATTGTTCCTGGTCCATGCGCAACCCTGACGGGCCTCATCGCCAATGCGCAAGGTTACGCCAAAAGGATAGTCTGCGCTGGACATACCGTCGCTGCATTCGCCCGGCGTGATTGCCAGCGTCATTTCGCCGCCCGAGAGGCTACCGCTGAGAGAGAGCCCCCCGCGACCGGCAAAGCGTGCAACGGCGATCGTTTCACCTTCCGGATTTTCCGGTGTCGTATAGGTCAGGCTCGTTCCTTCGGCCTTCCCGCCCCAGAACGGTTCCGTACCGATGAAGTGGACGACCTCATCCTTGGCTATTCCATTCCATGGCCGGTGATCGTTGCTGTCACCCGGAACGTCGGATGCGCCCGGCTGGCAAGCGGCGAGCGTCAGCGATGCGGCAAGCAGGCCCCGGCGGGCAACGAACAGGGCTCGTGATCCGATCATGAACGGGGCCTACGCTGCCGCACGCGGTCTAGCAAGCATCTGCAGCACGAGGGATTCGCAACGGGCATCTCGCCCATGCAGCATATCCTTGTTCACCTGCCGAACATCGAATTCCGCAGCAGAGAGGCAAAAATCGGCGAAGATCCGCGAAAAATCACGTTTATCAGGTCATTGTGCAGATAGTTGCAAATACTGCAACAATGGCTGCAGCAATCGAATTTGCCAATCGCTGCTCAGCTCGACATGCTGCAATGCAACAAGACACAAGGGTGCCCGAGGCAAACTCCTGCACTCCGACGAAAGGACTTTGCCATGTTCAAGACCGTTCTCACCGCCGCTGCCGTCCTCGTTGCCGTTCCGGCTGCCGCTCAGGCCGAAGATGCCCGCAACTTCTCGCACGAAGGCGTCGACTACGCCTACACCACCGAGCAGAAGGGCGACGTTACCGTGATCAAGGGAACCGCTTCGGGCGGCGTGCCGTTCCGCCTCTATGTTTCGGGCGAACGCGTGACCGGCACCTACAACTACCGCACCGTGAACTTCAAGGTCACCGATGCCGACCAGGCTCTCGCCAAGCTCAAGTAAGCCTTCACGGCTGGCCGCAAGGCCCGCACGGCAAGCATGAAAAGGGCGCCATCCCCCGGGATTGGCGCCCTTTCTATTGGTATCTGCACATGCGCGTCGCGGTATCGGGGCGCGCGGGGTCAGTGCAGCCGGCGCGTGCCGCCCTGCCCTTGCACCAGGCGCACTTCGATCGCGCCCGCAGCGTCCTCGACCCCATGCTTCTCGCAGATGTTTGCCAAGAGCTCCGCGACATCCTCGTCGCCGGCCTCGCGGTCGATGGGATAACGGGCAATTACCATGTCATCGATCACGTCCACGACGCTGAAGTGCCGGTTGCGGCCGGCCTCGGCGAGGGCATCGAGGTCGAAACCCTCGGCAAGATCCCAGATCTTACCCCCGCGCGACTTGATCGGGCGCTGGCAATAGCGGCAGGTGCAGTGCAGCACCCCGTCGTCCTCGCGGTGCCTGCGGCCCGCCGGCACATGTTTGCGCAAGTACCAGCACTGGGCGAGTGGGACCGAAGCGTTCATCTTGCTGAGCATTGCCGTACCTGTTTTCGCGATCTTCAACCTGACGGCCCGGCCCTGCAGAGCCGCCGTCCTGAAGATGAAAACGGTCGTTAGCTGTCGAAGTTAAGCGACTGCGCCCGCCGATTCACGCGAGGGTGACGTAGATCTCCGCCACGATGACCCACTCGCCCAGCACTTCGCGCCATTTCGCGGTGTAGTTACCGCTGCCCAGCGACTTGCCCGAACGGTCCTCCAGGCCTTGCCAGCGCCCATACTCCAGCGCGATCGGCTCGACTGCGGAAACGACCACCCGGTCCGGCGTGCGCGTGTAGATCGCCCGGGCCGGGCTCGCGAACTCGCGCTTCCAGACCTTGAGCTGGGCGTTGCGGCCCGAAATCACGGCACTGTCCGATCCAGTCACCATCACGCAGTCGCGCCCGAGGATGGGCGCAATGGCAGCCAGGTCGCCATTTTCGATCGCATGATTGAAGGCAGCGCGTCGCGTGCGCACGGCAAGTTCGGCGGCGGAATTGGCAAACTGGTTCATGACATCCCTTTGCGGCCCGCTGCGATGCATAACGCTTTACGCGCCGCGCGCAATTTGCCGGGCGCTGCCTATCCGCGCCTTTTTGCGATGGGATTGCGGGTAGATCCAGGCTTTCACCGGCCTGCGGCCGGGTCCGTCGATAGCCTTAGCCTTCGCGCTCGAGCAGATCGTCGGTGACCTCCATCAGCAACAGCGGCTCCTCCGCCCAATCACCGATGGCATCGACGAACGCGGCGCGGGTGTCCGGCTCGTCATAGACCATCCGCGCATCGAAGGCCCGCTGCCAGGTCTCGCGGTCGGGCCACTCGGCAACGCCGATAAAGCGGCCCGTTTCGGCTTCGTAGTGGAGGCGCGAACCGAGCGAGCCGTACTTTTCGCGGATGAGCGCCGTTCCGCGGCGCCAGGCTGCCCGGAACTGCTCTTCCTTGCCGGGATGGACTTTCCACCAGTAGGCGGCGACGAACATGGCGGGCTCCTCTCTTCCTGCTGCCGCGCGGCACATTCATCAAGGCAACGCAGGCAGGCCCGCATGGGTTGCCAGCCCTACATGAACTGCGAAAGGTTGAGTTCCTCGGAGGGGCCGAACCAGACGACGTGGCTGGTGTGGTCGATCAGGTCGTTGCCGGTTTCTGCATGGCCGAAAATCGTCAACGCACCGCGGTTTACGGCGGCCCAGGTGGTGAAGTCGCCGAAGACCTCACCCGGAACGGTCAACTGGCAGCTGCCGCGAGGATGCGGCCCGACCGGACGCTGGTGGAAGCGGCCGACTTTCACGCCGAAGCGCACACGGACCCGCTCGGCAAGCGCCTGGGCCTGCTCCAGTTCGGCAGGGTCGAAATAAATATGGGCGTGAAAGACATCGGGCCGGTTCATCGCGCGTAGCTGGGCACTGTCCGTCCGCCGGTCAAGAGCCATGGGCGGGACTTTCCCGCCCATGGCTCCTGGTCATCATGCAATCCCGGCACCTTCGCCACGCCCAGAATAGACGCTGGAAACCGGCGAGGGTTACTCGGCCTCGTCAGCGGGCAGGTACAGTTCGTTGCCCTTTTCCTTGTAGACCTTGGACATCTCTTCCATGCCCTTTTCCGCTTCGTCAGCGGCAAGGAACCCGGTGCTCGGCTGGTTCTGCTTGGCGGCGAAGTCGCGCACTTCCTGACTGATCTTCATCGAGCAGAACTTGGGCCCGCACATCGAGCAGAAGTGCGCGGTCTTGGCGCCTTCGGCCGGAAGCGTCTGGTCGTGGTACTGCTCTGCCGTGTCCGGATCGAGGCTGAGGTTGAACTGGTCGCGCCAGCGGAACTCGAAACGGGCCTTCGACAGGGCATCGTCGCGCACCTGCGCAGCCGGGTGGCCCTTGGCAAGGTCCGCCGCGTGGGCCGCCAGCTTGTAGGTGACCACGCCGACCTTCACGTCGTCGCGGTCGGGCAGGCCGAGGTGCTCCTTAGGCGTGACGTAGCAGAGCATCGCCGTGCCGTACCAACCGATCTGGGCCGCGCCGATGCCGCTGGTGATGTGGTCGTAGCCCGGCGCGATGTCGGTCGTGAGCGGCCCAAGCGTGTAGAACGGGGCTTCGCCGCAGCTTTCCAGCTGCTTTTCCATGTTCTCCTTGATCTTGTGCATCGGCACGTGGCCGGGGCCTTCGATCATGACCTGGACGTCCTGCTCCCAGGCCTTCTTGGTCAGTTCACCCAGCGTATAGAGCTCGGCGAACTGCGCCTCGTCGTTGGCGTCGTAGATCGAGCCGGGACGCAGGCCATCACCGAGCGAGTAGGCGATGTCGTAGGCCTTCATGATCTCGGTGATCTCGTCGAAGTTCTCGTAGAGGAACGACTCCTTGTGGTGGGCAAGGCACCACTTGGCCATGATCGAACCGCCACGGCTGACGATGCCGGTCATGCGCTTGGCTGCCAGCGGGATGTAGGGCAGGCGCACGCCGGCGTGGATCGTGAAGTAGTCGACGCCCTGCTCTGCCTGTTCGATCAGGGTGTCGCGGAAGATCTCCCAGGTCAGTTCCTCGGCAATGCCCCCGACCTTTTCCAGCGCCTGGTAGATCGGCACGGTGCCGATCGGAACCGGGCTGTTGCGGATGATCCATTCGCGCGTGTCGTGGATGTTGCGCCCGGTCGACAGGTCCATGACGGTATCCGCGCCCCAGCGGATCGACCAGACCATCTTGTCGACTTCGCTGGCAACGTCCGAGGCAACCGCCGAATTGCCGATGTTGGCGTTGATCTTGACCAGGAAGTTGCGACCGATGGCCATCGGCTCGCTTTCCGGGTGATTGACGTTCGAAGGGATGATCGCACGGCCGCGCGCCACTTCGTCCCGCACGAACTCGGGCGTCACGTAGTCGGGGATCGAGGCGCCGAAGCTCTCGCCCGAGCGGTTGTACTCGGCAAGGCGCGCCCGGCCCAGATTCTCGCGCTCGGCGACATATTCCATCTCCGGCGTGATGATGCCCTGGCGGGCGTAATGCATCTGCGAGAGGTTCTTGCCGGCCTTGGCGCGCAGGGGCTTGCGCAGCGCGGTCGGGAACGGGGGCACGCCGCCCGAACGATCCGGGCCGAGCTGGCCGTTGTCTTCCGGCTTCACTTCGCGCGGCGCGTATTCCTCCACGTCGCCGCGGGCGAGCTGCCATTCGCGGCGCAGCGCGGGCAGACCGGCGGCAATGTCGATTGCCGCGTCGGGATCGGTGTAGGCGCCCGAGGTATCATAGACGCGCACCGGCGGCTCGCCGCTCGAGGGTTCGAGATAAATCTCGCGCATGGCGACCTTGACCGAGGGGTTCGACTGGGCCGGGACGTAGATCTTCTTCGAGCCGCGGATGGGCCCGGTGGTTACGCCGATTTCCAGCTTGGAATTGATGTCGGCCATAAGCGCTTCTCTCCAGTGAGCGGATAGGGCGCGGATGTGCCGATGCGGCTGTCCACTCCCTCCGCCCGTGCTAACGGGTTCAGGTTCAACGGGTCTTGTGGAGCATACCCACAACTCTCAGCCTTGCTGGCTCCCCGGGGGTGGGCGGACAATAGACGGGTGCGGTGCGTCCGTCTAGGGACCCTGCAAGACATGCCCATGCTTTATCGCCTCGACGCGCCTGCACAGGCGGTTGCACGCCAGTTCGGCGCCCGCGCGAACGACGACCCCTGGGCCGGTGGCCATGTCGCGCCGGGCCAGTTTGCGCCGGTCATCACCGCCGGGCGGGAAATGATCGCGGGGCCGCGCCCTTCAGGCAGGCAGCCGCGCCGCATGGTGCCGCGCCTGTGGGGCGTGCCGCCGCCGCCCGCGGTCCACGACGCCCCGCGCCACGGCATCCTCTCGGTGCGCAATCTCGAAAGCCCGTTCTGGATCGGCAATCTCAGGAACAGCGAGTTTCGTTGCGTCGTCCCCTGCACTGCCTTCATGGAATGGGGCGCCACCCGCGACCGGGAAGGCAAGCGTCGCCAGTGCTGGTTCGCACTGGAAGATCAGCCGATCTTCGCAATGGCCGCGGTTTGGAAGGACAGCGAAATCCCGGGCTTCGCGCTGCTGACATGCGAGCCCAACGCCGCCCTGCGCTTCGCCGGACGCGATTCGATGCCGGTAATCCTGCCACCGGGCCCGGAAGCCCTCGACCTGTGGCTCAACGGCGGATGGGACCGGGCGAAGGCGCTGGTCGCCCCCTATTCGTCATCGCTCATGCGTGAGCGCGGCTAGTCGCGCTCAGAAGTGCGGAATGGCAACCGCGATCCCTGTTATGCCGATCAGGATCGAAAGCCAGGCCCAGAGTTTCGACATGGGCCCGAACCGGCGCAGCCAGAAGGCCATGTAGACGTCCGAGAAGGCCAGCACGACCAGCGCCTCGATGATCATCAGCCCGCCCAGCACGCTCATCGCACCCGACAGCCAGTCAGTCGAAGCCCAGGGATTGACGATGTAGATAGCCGCGCCAAGGAACAGCTCCAGCAGTGCCGCAATCAATTGGAGTGCGGGCGAAGCGCCGATTTCCTCCAGCATTTTCTGCCAGTGGCCGGCCTGCCGCAGCTCACCGATCCCAGCGAAGAGCGCAAACAGGCCCAGGAACAGCGCGGTCCAGGCCGGCGCAAGCGATAGATCGGGCATTCAAATCCTCCATCCCAAAAGCCGATCCCGCCAGTACGATGGACCTCGACCGGAGCACAGTAAAGGCATCAATGACTTGGCATGATCCGAAGGCCCTTGAGCCGGGTGTCCGCTGGGCCGCAACGGAAGCCGGACAGGAGGGCGTTACAGCCCCTTGCGGCCGAAACCGCCGGGGACCCGGCGCGGCGCGGCGAAGCCGATCGGTGGCTGGCGGCTGTGCAGGATCGTGGCGGGCCATGTGCCGGGCACCGGGTCGGGATGAGGCACGCTCGAAACTGGCGGGCCTGCCAGTTCCATCAGCAGCACCGGCACCGGATTCTGGCGCGAAGGCTCCGCGCTTTCATCGTGCCAGATCCGCACCGACAGGTCGCCCGCATCGTCGCCGAAGGTATCGCCGTGGCGGATCACCGGCCCCTCGGTCAGCAGGTAGCGCATGACCTCATTCAGCTTTTCGGCGACGAAATCGAGAGTTCCCGGCGCGTTCCAGGCCTCCACCTCGCGGCCGACGAAAGGCAGCATTCCCGCGGTGGACAGGGATACCGCGTCCGCCTCGGTCGAATGGAACGCTGTCCAGAGGAACAGGCGCATCGGCACTTCGTCATTGGCAAGGGGACTGACAAGGGCAGGCAGGTCCCCGGCAGTGTAGGCGCACGAATGGGCCGGGAGATAGACACCGCAGAAGGCCTCCTGCGCCAGTGCCCCTTGCGCCACCACGGCCAGCACCATCGCCATGACCTTGGCGCTTTGCCGGATGTCCACGAACTCGCCGACCTCGGTGTCGAGGTCGCAGGCGATGACGGCATGTCCGGCATGACGGCGCAGGTTCCGCAGTCCCTCGCCCGGTTCGCACCAGAAGCTACGATAAAGCGCGCGCTCCACCATCCACGCGGGCAGAGGCGCGGGCGCATGCGATATCGAAATCGCGCAGCCGCGGCCGGTGATCCGGCCACGGTCGGGTCCTTGGGCAGCAACCTGCCACTCGCCTTCGTCATCGATCGAGGCGAGGCCCTCGGCCAGCATGTCCCAGTCTATGTCGAGACCATGCGCAGCGAAGAGCGGGACGATCGTCGGCAGGCGATCGCGCCGGGGCAGTTCGCGGAAGAAGGGAGGCGGCAGCGACTGGTCCAGCAGGCGCGCGAGGTGCTCGGACGGGTCATCTGACATGGCCTCGGCAATTCCGGCCTCGATCTCGGCCAGCCCGACGATGTCGAAGCCCAGTCGCTCCGAGCGCTGGTGGGGCAGAAGATCATCGTATGGCAATTCGGCCAGATCGACGCTCCCGGCTGCGGCGTGCGCATCGCCTGGGCAAGCCGGCTGACACGGCATGGCCGGTGCACCCAGCGCCGCGGCGATGGTTTGCCCGTCATGCACCTTCTGGTCGAGCCAGGCGATTTCTTCGGCGTCGAGCCAGGGCATGCCCTCGCCAAAGCGGGCGACGGCGGTCTCGGGCTCGGTCCCTGCAAGGGCCAGGGCCACCGCACAGGCGATTTGCTCACACAGCGCCTGATCCTCGCTCGTCGGTGTCCCGATCACGATGGCACAACCCCGTCGCGGGGCGTCGGGAATCGACTCGTCGTCCAGCTGGCGCAGCGGCACGATCACGACTTCACCGGCGCTGCGGCCGATCAGCAGGACCTCGCGCCCAAAGGACGTGGAGCAGTAGGCGCTGCCATCGTCATGATCGCCGCAGGTCCAGCCGAACCTGGGCGCGGCCCGCATGAGCTGCGTGCGCAACTCGCCCGCGGGAAGGCTGGGCCGGGCGCTGAGGATGACCGTGACCATCATGCCTCTCCCTTTCTTCCTGAGCTGTCCAGACGGCGAGTCCTACGCCGCATTGGTTAAGACCGGGTACCGCAAATTGACGGGGAAAAATATTGCGCAGCTGCAGTGCGAACCCCATCCATGCAGGGAATGTCGCAAGCGCTCGAAGATCTCCTGTCCGAAATCGCGGCCTGCCGCGTCTGTGAAAAGGCGCTGGGCCACGAGCCGCGTCCTGTCGTGCAGGCCGGGGAAAGTGCGCGCATCGTGGTGATCGGGCAGGCACCGGGCAGCAAGGTCCACGCCAGCGGCCGCCCCTGGGACGACGAGAGCGGCGATCGCCTGCGCGACTGGACGGGGATGACGCGCGATGTCTTCTACGATCCCGCACGGGTCGCGCACATGCCTTCGGGGTTCTGCTATCCGGGCAAGGCCAGCGGCGGCGACAAGCCCCCGCGCCCGGAATGCGCGCCTCTCTGGCATGACCGCCTGCTTGCCCGATTGCCGCAAGCTCGCCTCATGCTCTTGGTGGGACAATATGCCCAGAAGCTTTATCTGCCGCGCGGCTTCGCGCCCAACCTGACCGAGGCGGTGCGGCGCTGGCAGGATGCGCCCCAAGGCCGGTTTCCCCTCCCCCACCCGGCCTGGCGCAGCAGGCTGTGGATGGCGAAGAACCCCTGGTTCGAGGAGGTGGTCCTGCCGGACCTGCGCCGCCGGGTCAGCGATGCCTTGGCCGATTGATCGTCAGAACCCGATTGATCGTCAGAAGCTGTAGGCGACACCCAGCCCGGCCAGCCACTGATCGGCATCGCCGCGCAGCGAGGTGTAGGGCGTATCCTTGGAATCGCCCAGCATGCGCGAGTAGCTGGCGATCGAGAACAGCGCGAAGCCGCCATCGCGCAAGTCGCCGGACAGATCGTAGCCGACGAGCATCGTCGCGCTCACGCTTTCCCAGCCGCCCTTCGCCTGGAACTGCGGCAGGCCGCTCGCATTGGACTGGGCCGGGCTGACCGAATAGTAGTAATCGGCATAGTCGTCGTCGATGTGCTTGGCGCTGAGCGCCAGGGTCACCAGCGCCGCCTTGCTCACCGGCGTTATATAAGTGATCGATGGCGCCCAGGTCATGCCGCCATAGGCTCCGGCCACGTCCCACTTCACATCGGCACCCAAGGTGAGCGAATCGTAAGGGTTGAGCAGGCGATAGGCGGAAACGCCCCCGCTGGCCCCAAGTTCGACCGCAGTATCGAGCTTTCCGGCGGCGCGCACGACCGGGTCCTTGATCTGGTTGGCGCGATTGCGCGAGATCGTCGCCACCGGGCCGAGCGCGAAGCCGATCTTGGCATCGGGCGCATCGGGAATGACGTCGAGGGCAAGACCGGCCGGGCGCGGCGAGATGGTGATGCCCTTCACCCGCCCCTGCACGATCGGGATCGGCGAGATGACATAATCGTCCGAACCGTCGTAGCTCGGCCCATATATGGCGCCGACGCCGACCGTGATGCGATCCCGCATCATGGCTTCCCGGTCCTGCGCCTCGTCGGCAAGAGCAGGCGTCGCAGGAATAACGGCGGCCGTAACCAGAAGCGCGAGGCTTCGCGAAATATTCATGGGTTTCCCTCCAATTTCGCTTTCGCAACGCATAGTTACGCCCGATGTTTCATGGGGGCGTCAATATTACATCCGAAACCGATGCTACTCTGGCGGGACCTCACCGGGGAGGCTGTCCGCCCCCTCGCCAAGCTGTCGCTGCATCACGAAGACATCGAGCCACTGCCCATGCTTCCAGCCGGCGCCCGCCAGTGTTCCCACCGGCCGATAGCCTGCCCGGGCATGAAGGACAACCGAAGCCGGCTCGCTGGCGGCGATAACCGCGAACGCCTGCCGGAACCCGCGTCTTTCGCATTCCTCGACAAGCGCGGTCAGCATCCGCCCGCCGATGCCGCGGCCCAGACTGTCAGGGCGCACGAAGATGGTGGTCTCCACGCTGTAGCGATAACCCACGCGCGGCCCGTAGCGATGGGCATAGCCGACACCCAGCACCCGCCCGCCCGCATCGCGGGTGACCAGAACGGGATAGCCGGCATCGACGATGTCGGAGAGACGACGCGCGATCTCGGCCTCATCGGGAGGCTCGGTTTCGAAGGTCGCGGTGCTTTCCAGCACATAATGCGCATAGATCTCTGCTATGCCCCCGGCATCGGCCGGCGTCGCTTCGCAGACGTTCAGTTCATCGTCCATCATCCTGAACATGCCGCAAAGCAGCAATCATGCCAAGTTGCGGTAAAGTCACGCTGTCCCTAAACGTGACATCGATGAAGCAGACTTCCAGCCCACCGAACGACTGCGATCTGGCAATTCTGGGCGGTGGCCTCGCCGGGAGCCTGATCGCCATGGCCATGGCCGCAAGGCGCCCGGACTTGCGCGTGACTTTGGTCGAGCAAGGTGAAAGGCTGGGAGGCGATCACGTATGGTCTTTCTTTTCCAGTGACATAGCCGCCGAACACGGCTTCCTCGTTGAACCTCTGATCGCTGCGGCCTGGCAAGGCTACGCGGTCCATTTTCCCAACCGGTCGCGCGATCTGGGCACGCCGTACAACAGCATCACCAGCGAGAAGCTCGATGCCGCGGTCCGCGCAAGACTTCCCGCCGGGGCCATCGTCACCGGCGCACGCGTGCGCACGGCGGCGCCCGAATCGGTCGAACTGGAAGATGGCCGCACCATCGCCGCAGGCGCCGTCATCGACGCACGCGGCGCCTCGGGCATGGCGCACCTGGCCGGCGGCTGGCAGAAATTCATGGGCCGTCGCCTGCGCCTCCGCCGTCCGCACGGACTGCACCGACCGATCGTGATGGACGCGCGGGTAGAGCAGCTCGACGGCTATCGCTTCGTCTACTGCCTGCCCTTTTCCGATACCGAGGTCTTCATCGAGGACACATATTATTCGGACAGCCCGGACCTCGACCTGCCCTTGCTCCGCACGCGCATTGCCGACTATGCGGCTGCCAATGACTGGGATACGGCTAACGTCATCTACGAGGAAACCGGCGTCCTGCCGGTCATCGCAAAGGGAAGTTTCGAGGCGTTCTGGCGCGAAAACGAGCGCGGAACGGCTCCCGGCCTGGCCCGTGCCGGCGCCCGCGCCGCCCTTGTCCACCCGCTCACTTCGTATTCCATTCCCCATGCTGTAGACTTCGCCATGTATCTTACGACACTCGACAATCTCTCCGGCCAGCGCCTAGGAAGGGTCAGTCATGCATGGGCAGCACAGCACTGGCGCAAAGGACGCTTTTACCGGATGTTGACACGCATGCTTTTCGGCGCGGCCCGGCCGCTTGAGCGCTGGCGAATGCTGGAACGCTTCTACGGCCTGCCCGAAAGCCTGATCGAGCGATTCTATGCCGGGCGCTCGACGCCCGCCGACATGGTCCGCGTGCTGGCCGGCAAGCCGCCGGTGCCCATCGGCGCCGCGATCGCCAGCCTTGCCGGCGCCGGTCGCGAACTGGCCGACCTTTCCCCTCGCATCGGAGCGCAAGCATGAAGAAGGCCTGCGTCATCGGCGCCGGGTTCGGCGGCCTTGCCCTTGCCGTCCGCCTCCAGAGCGCGGGGATCGAGACGACGCTGGTCGAAGGCCGCGACAAGGTAGGCGGGCGCGCCTACGTCTGGGAACGCGAAGGCTTCACCTTCGATGCCGGCCCCACGGTCGTGACCGATCCCGACTGCCTGCGCGAACTGTGGGCCCTTTCGGGCAGCGACATGGCCGACGACGTCGAATTGATGCCGGTCATGCCGTTCTACCGGCTCAACTGGACCGACGGGACGGTATTCGACTACTCGAACGACGAAGTGGCCCTGCGCCGCGAGATCGCGCGTATCTCGCCCCATGACCTGAGCGGCTACGAGGAATTCCTGCGCTACGCCGCGGGCGTCTATCAGGAAGGCTACGTCAGGCTCGGCCACGAGGCGTTCCTCGACTTTTCCAGCATGATCAAGGCCGCCCCGGCGCTGGCCCGCTACCAGGCATGGCGCTCGGTCTATTCGATGGTTTCGGCCTATGTGAAAGACGAACGCCTACGTCAGGCGCTTTCGTTCCACACGCTGCTCGTCGGCGGCAACCCGATGACCACTTCGGCCATCTATGCCCTGATCCACAAGCTGGAGAAGGACGGCGGCGTGTGGTGGACGCGGGGCGGCACCAACAAGCTGGCACAGGGCATGACCCGGCTGTTCGAACGGCTCGGCGGCAAGGTGCGGCTGGGGGACAAGGTCGTGCAGGTCCTTACCGTGGGCGACCAGGCGACCGAAGTCGTTACCGAAAGCGGCTGGAAGGAGCACTTCGATGCGGTCGCCTCAAATGGCGACATCATGCACACCTACCGCGAGCTCCTTTCCGATTCGCCGCGCGGCACGGCCATGGCCAAGAAGCTGGCCACCAAGCGCTACTCGCCCAGCCTGTTCGTCGTCCATTTCGGGCTCGAGGGAACGTGGCCGGGCATTCCGCACCACACCATCCTGTTCGGGCCGCGTTACCGCGAACTCCTCTCCGACATCTACGAACACGGCGTGCTGCCTCGGGATTTCTCGATCTACCTGCACCACCCGACCGTGACCGACCCGTCGATGGCTCCGGCGGGCAAGAGCACGTTCTACGCGCTGGTCCCGGTCGCCCACATGGGCAAGCTGCCGATCGACTGGGACGAAGTGGGCCCGATCCTGGAGCGCCGCATCCTCGACGAGGTCGGCCGCCGCCTGATCCCGGACATCGACGACCGTATCGTGACCAAATTCCATTATGCGCCCAAGAACTTCGAGACCGACCTGTCCGCCTTCCACGGCAGCGCCTTCAGCCTCGAGCCGATCCTGACCCAGAGCGCCTGGTTCCGCGGCCACAACCGCGACGACCAGCTCAAGAACTTTTACCTCGTCGGCGCCGGCACCCATCCCGGCGCGGGCATTCCCGGCGTCGTCGGGTCTGCCAAGGCAACGGCAAAACTGATGATCGAGGACCTGCGATGAACCGCGTCATGAATGCCCTGCGCGGAGACTGGGGATGGACCGGCGTCGACTTCGCCGAGATCATCGCGGTCAGCCGCATGGGGCACCTGCTGCTTTCGGACACCGCGGGCACGATCCACTACCTCGACCCGGAAACCCGCGAGCTGATCTGCCTGGGCGGCGAGGAACAGGCGCGCCAGTACCTGGCCGACCCCGAAGTCTCGCTGGTCTGGCAGGCCGAAAAGCTGGTGCAGGCCGCGCAGGAACGCCTGGGCCCGCCGGAAGCCGAGGAAGTCTATACCCTCACGCCCGATGCGCTGCTCGCCGGAGACTACGGCGTCGAGAACCTGACGGTGATGCCGCTGGCCGAGCTGATCTCGTTCGCCGGACAGGTGGCGTGGCAGACCCGCAACATGGCGGACAACACCCCGATCAAGCTGAAGAGCAACGACTGACATGAAACGCCTTGCCGTTTACTGCGGCTCCGCTTCCCCGTCCGATCCGCGCTATCTTGCGCTCGCCCACAGCGTCGGCGCGGAACTCGCCCGCCGCCGCATCGGCGTCGTCTATGGCGGCGGCCGGCTTGGCCTGATGGGCGCAATCGCCTCCTCGGCGCTGGCTGCAGGCGGCGAAGTCATCGGCGTCATCCCCGAGGCGCTCGTCAGCGGCGAAGTCGCGAACTACGACTGCACCGAGCTGCAGGTGGTCGCCACGATGCATGAACGCAAGGCCGCCTTCGCCCGTCTTTCCGACGGCTTCCTGATCCTGCCCGGCGGCGTGGGCACGATGGACGAATTGTGGGAAGCGGTAAGCTGGGCCCAGCTTGGCTATCACAGCAAGCCGGTGGGCGTGCTCAACGCCTTCGACTTCTATGACGGGTTGCTCGCCTTCAATCGCCACATGGCCGAAGTCGGCTTCGTACGGCCCGCCCACCAGGGCATCATCATGGCCGAAAGCGAACTGGACCTGCTGCTCGAACGCATGCACGCGCACGAACCGATCACGCCGATCACCAAGATGAACCCGGACACCCTGTGACCCTCGATCCGACTGAAAACGGCCCCGCCATCCCGGCATGACCGCGACACGCAGCGAACTCGTCGCGGCGGCGCGCCAGTCGATCCGCAAGGGCTCGAAGAGCTTTGCGGCGGCCAGTCGCCTGTTCGATCGCACCACGCGCGAACGCGTCTGGCTGCTCTACGCCTGGTGCCGCGCCTGCGACGACATCGCCGACAACCAGGACCACGGTCACGCAAGCATCCCCGGCGCCTCCCGGCTCGATCCCGAGGCGCGGCTGGCGACGATCCGGACCCTGACCGAACTGGCCATCGCCGGCGAACAGACCGGCAGCATGGCGTTCGACGCGCTGGCCCAGCTCCTGCGCGAAGTGCCCCTCACCCGCGCGATGATCGAGGACGTCATTGCCGGGTTCGCGCTCGACGCGGCCGAATGGCGTCCCCGCAGCGAGGCGGACATGCTGCGCTACTGCTATCACGTCGCGGGCGCCGTCGGCGTGCTGATGGCCGCCGTAATGGGCGTTTCTCCCGATGACGACGACACGCTGGACCGGGCCTGCGACCTGGGGATAGCCTTTCAGCTGGCCAATATCGTGCGCGACGTCTGGGAAGACGATGCCGCCGGGCGCTGCTACCTGCCGGTCGAATGGCTGGCCGAGGCGGACATTCCGCCCGGCGAAGTCACCAAGCCGCATTACCGGCATGCCCTCGTGCCGATGGTGGCACGGGCCTGCGAGCTGGCCCGCGGCTACGAGGCATCGGCGCGCGTCGGCGCGACCCGCCTCGCCTTTCGCCAGCGCTGGGCGGTGTTGTCCGCGGCAAACATCTACGGCGGCATCGCGCGCAAGGTGGAAGCGCTGGGCGCACATGCCTGGGACCACCGGGTCACCACCACGCGACCGGAAAAGCTGGGGATGCTGCTCAAGGCTTTCGGTGAAGCGTGCCTTACCCCCGCTCCGGCCGCGAACCCTGCGCTTTCCCGCAGGGAACTGGCCGCACTGGCACGGCGCTAGCCACGCCCGCAGCCGTGCATTCGGCTATTCATGTGCCCAAACGTCCCATCGACCCGTGCCGCCAATTGAAGGCGCAGGGCGTTCTGTAAAGGACGAACCCGAAGGGCCGCAGCGCGATTTGCAATGGGGCAATTCGCAATTGCAGGAAGACCTTGCCTGCCCTGAAGCCGACCAGCAACCGCGTTGCTATCGAGTGGTCCTCTGGTGCGATGACCTGCAGAAGTTGTTTCGGGCCGCGGTTCAGGGCCGCTTGCCCGGCGGGTAGTAGCCCGGCGGATAGTTGAGCCTGCGGAACAGTTTTCCGCGTTCCGAATAGATCACCGCTGCCAGGGAGACTACGCCGGCCACCAGCATCGAGGCGAAGATCGGCCGTGCCGTCCCGTCATAGGCCTGGCCGATCAGCGCGCCGAGCGAAGCGCCGACCAGAAGGCGAATGAAAGACATGATCGAAGAAGCCGCCCCCGCGGTACGAGCGAAAGGCTGCAGGCTGATCGACTGGAAGTTGGCGCTGATGAACGCCATCATGCAGATACTGAATGTCATCAGCGGCACGAAGACCCACAAGGTGTCCGACCCGCTCATCGCTATGCCCAGATGAACGGCTGCGGCGACGATGTAGGCGATCAGAGCAGACTGCGAGACGCGCCGTGCGCCGTAGCGTTCGACGATGCGCGAATTCGCGAAGTTGGCGACGGCCATGACCAGCGCCATGCCGCCAAAGATCATCGGGAACATGAGGCCTGCCCCGAAATGCTCTCCGACCAATTGCTGCGCGCTGTTGATGTAACCGAACAGCGCCGACTGAACGAGCGCCATCCCGACGATATAGCCGATCGATTCGCGCACGGTCAGCGCCGAGGCCATGTTGCGCAGGATGACGACCGGGCGAATTTCCTGCCGGTGCTCAGGATCGAGCGTCTCGGGCAGGCGCAGCAGCATCCAGATCATCACGGCCGTACCCAGCACTGCCATGATACCGAAGATCCAGCGCCATCCGGCGAACAGCATGACCGTCTGTCCCAGCATCGGCGCGATCATCGGAATAACCATGAATGTCATTGCCACCAGCGACTGCATGCGCGCCATCTGGTCGCCTTCGAAGCGGTCGCGGATGATCGTCATCGGCATGACCATCAGGGCAGCGCTCAAGCCCCCCATCAGACCCCGCGCGACCAACAGCAGCGTGAAGTCCGAGGCCACTGCGCAGGCGAGCGATGCCAGAACATAGGCGCACAGGGAAAAGGTAAGCACCGGCTTGCGGCCGAAACGGTCGGCCAGCGAGCCGGGGATCAGAGAGCCCAGCCCGCTGCATATGAGAAACACGCCGACTATGAGCTGGCGATCGTTGGGATCGGTCAGCTTCAGATCGGCTGAAATCGACCCGAGCGCCGGCAGCATGACGTCAATCGCAAGCCCCTGCAGCGCCTGGAATGACGCGAGCAGGATGACAAACTCCACGCCGGAGCTCGGAACAGAATCCGTTTTTGCCTGGGGGGTCGACATAGGATTGCGCATTGCAGCAAGAATTTTCACCTTGCCAGCAAATTCTAACAGATGATGGCATCCTGCGTGCCATCGGCCCTATATCGATGCCCATGTCACCGCGTGATGGAGAATCGGCAGACGGCGAGGAAGAGGCCGACGGCCTTCGCAAGATCATCCATGTCGATATGGATGCCTTCTTTGCCAGCGTCGAACAGCGAGACGATCCCGAGCTGCGCGGAAAGCCGGTCGCAGTCGGCGGCTCATCCGGGCGCGGCGTCGTGGCGGCCGCCAGTTACGAGGCGCGCAAGTTCGGCGTTCGCTCTGCCATGCCTTCCACTCGGGCGGCGAGGCAATGCCCCGGCCTGATCTTCCGCAAGCCGCGCTTCGAAGTCTATCGCGCCGTCAGCCAGCAGATCCGGGCGATATTTCACGAGTACACGCCGCATGTCGAACCGCTCTCGCTCGACGAAGCCTATCTGGATGTTACCGCAGACCTCAAGGGGTTGGGCTCGGCCACCCGCATTGCCGAGGAAATCCGCCGCCGCATCAAATCCGAAACCGGGCTGACCGCCAGCGCCGGAGTTTCCTACAACAAGTTCCTTGCCAAGCTGGCCAGCGACCAGAACAAGCCGGACGGGCTGTGCGTGATACGCCCCGGAGAAGGCGCGGCCTTCGTGGCCATGTTGCCGGTGCGCCGCTTCCACGGCGTGGGTCCGCGCGGGGCCGAAAAGATGGCGCGACTGGGCATCGAAACCGGTGCTGACCTGCGCGGGAAGGACATCCACTTCCTGCGCCAGCATTTCGGCAGCTTTGCCGAATACCTCTACCGCGCCGCCCGCGGTGTCGACCTGCGGCAGGTCCGCGCCAATCGCCCACGCAAGTCGGTGGGAGGCGAGAGGACCTTCTTCGAGGACATTGCCCGGGCAGATGCGCTGCGCGAAACGATGGACTCGATCATCGACATCGTCTGGGACCGCATCGAACGCGCCGAGACGCGCGGGCGCACGGTCACCCTGAAGCTGCGCTACGCCGACTTCCGCACGATCACCCGCGCCCGGTCGCTTTCCCATTTCGTGACGGGCAAGGAAGAATTCGGACAGATCGGCCATGCCCTGCTGGATGACCTCATGCCCCTGCCCCAGCCGATCCGGCTGATGGGCCTGACCCTGTCGGCCCTCGAACGCGAAGAAGCCGTCGCAAGGGACGCAAAGGACGGACAACTCTCGTTGCTCTGAGATCGTCAGGGCCAGTCCGGCCCCCGCCAGTTCGTCCCTGGAGCTACTTTGAGGCGGGCGTCCCTTCGGCGCAGGCCCGCCTGTACGTTTCCATCCAGAGCTGCAGACCCTGCCGCAGATCGTCCGTCATGCGCTCGGGCAGCGAATCGAGGGGAAAGAATTCTGCCTCGATGACCTCACGAGCGTCGGGCACCGGCACGCTGTCCGTTCGTCCGATCACGACATGGACAATGTTCGTGGCGCCAAACAGGTCCTCGACTACTGTCTGGATCTCACGCGCACCGTCGAGTTTGCAGCCTGTCTCCTCGCGAAGCTCTCTTTCGGCGGCGACAAGGGGATGCTCGCCCCTATCCAAGCCGCCGCCGGGAAACATCCAGTCGTCCGGACCATAAGAGTGACGTTGCATCAACAAATGGCCGCGCGCATCGAACGCAAGCACGCGAACGCCCTCGACGGTCGGCCGCCGGAGGGTCCAGATCATGCGCCGCACCCTATATGCGAGACGGTACAGCCCGCGGTGCAACGGCGCTGGCAATCCCGTCAGCAAAAGCAGGTCACCTTGTGGCGGGCAGCGCCCAGCAGGCGGGCGACCGGAAGATCGTGCTCGCCCCGAATCGCGCCGTCGAGGACCGCGCGCTTGTCGGCGCCGCGGATGACGAACATGATCTCGTCGCTGTCGAGCAGCGAGGGGATCGTCAGGCTCACGCGATCGAACGGCGCTTCTGGCGGAAGCGGGTCGGGCGTCAGGCGCCGCACCGCATGGCGATCGTTGGCCTGCGGATCGGTGTTCGGAAAGAGCGAGGCAATGTGCCCGTCACCGCCCATCCCCAACCACGCGACGGCGAAATGCGGGGGCTGTGCGTCCTCCGTCAACGGCACGATCTGCGCCCCGACCGGTTCGAGGCGGGAGCGGATCTTGCCGACGTTCGAGGCGGGATGTTCCTCTTCGACGATACGGTCGTCACCCGGCCACACGGCAATGCGGTGCCAGGGCAGGTTCATCTTCGCCAGCAGGTCGAAGATCGGAAACGGCGTCGATCCGCCCGGCACGGTCACGGCGATCTGGTCGGATGTGAGCGACAGGGCCGCCCGCAGGCGCTGCGCGAACCATTCGGCAATCGCCTTGTCGTCGGCGTTCTCGATAATCTGGATCTTGGGCATCGACGCGCTCTAGCAGCGCGCGATCAATTTGTCGTGGGGGTTGAAGGGCCTTTTGCCCGTCCCGGAAATGGACTTGATGGGGGCGGCGAACCGGATCGCCGCCCGCCATTTCTCCGTCAGGCGAGAATTTCGCGCAGGAACCAGGCGCGCTGTTCGGCCTGATCGGTCCAGTCGTCGACGATGCCGTCGGTGGCATTGTCGCCCGCTTCGCCGGCTGCGGCCTTCACTTCGCGCAGACGCTCGACATAGGCGAGATTGTCGTCACGCAGTTCCCTGACCATCGCCATCGCATCGAGGTCGGTCGAATCCTGAGGCTTGATGCGGGTCTTGGCCGAGATCGCATCGGGACTGGTGAGGGTCTTTCCGCCCTGCTTGCGCACGCGCTCCGCCACAAGGTCGGTCAGCGCGAAGATTTCCGTCGCATGTTCGTCGAACAGCAGATGCAGGTCACGAAACTGAGGGCCCTTCACATGCCAGTGAAAGTTCTTGGTCTTCACATAGAGCGCGAAAGTGTCTGCCAGAAGCCCGTTGAGGCTGTCGATAAGCGCGGCCTGTACGTTGTCCTTGGAAGTCATGGTTATCCCTCGTGCTGTAATGTTGATCCGAATATATAATCCAAAACGCGCATTAAAAGACTTGGTTCAATCGGATATTCCGATCACAGTAGCCCGAATTCCCTCAGGAAGATCACCAGGGCGACCAGCACCAGAACGGCACCGACGATACGGCGCCCGCGCTTCGCCAGTGGTCGATCGAGAACGCCGGGTGCCGCCCATGCAAAGATGGAGAGGACAAGGCCGCCAAGCAAGCCGCCGGAGCCTGCCGCCAAGGGGGCGCCCAACCCTACTGCGAGGCCGAATATCAGGAACCGAACCGCGTCGGTCACTTGCGCAGCGGCCAGCACGAGGCCGAGCGCACCGAGCGAATTGGTCGGCTCCTTCGGCTTGCGGCGCGGCGCCAGGATCATCGATTCCAGACCCGCGCAACCGATCGCGATCCCGGCAAAGATCGCACGCGCCGGCGGCGGCAGGACGGGAAGCATCTTCAGGGCTGCCCATGCCGCCAATGCCGAAGTCAAGCCGGTGCAAACCAGAGCGACCAGCAACACGCCCGGACGCTGCCCCTGCCGCGCCGTGAGTCCGGCGATCGTGACCTGATCGCGCGCACCGAACCCCGCGAGAAGTACGCCGATGAATGTCAGGTAGAAAGCCGGCATCGGGGCCCCGCGTTCACGGCCGGAGCCGCCATCGACCGGTCACTGCCTCCAGCGCAGTCAGGCCAGCTTCTGGCAGGATACGATGGCCGCAATGACATTGGCGGTATCGGCCGGATCGCGCACGCAGATCGTGTCGAGCCCCATCGCCTTGGCGGGATAGTCGTTGCCGCCCGGGAAAATGGCATCGCCGATGAAGAGAATGTCGCGCTCCTCGACGCCGCTATGCTCTGACAGGCGCCGCAGCCCCCAGGCCTTGTCGACACCGGGCTGGGTCACGTCAACGGATGTTGCCCCGCCGAGATTGATCGAAACGCCGGGCAGGCGCTGGATCAGGTCGGCCTGGATCACCTTGCGCTTGGCGAAATCGGGATCCCAGACTTCCTTGGCCTCAAGCGGCGCCTGCTGGCCAAGCGCGGAAAAGGTGATCTGGCTTCCGCGATCCTCGATCCGCTCCCCCCAGGTCTGTTCGGGCACGAAGCCGGTCGCTTCGAGCGAGGCGTCGAAGGCATCGAGAATGGCCTGCTTCTGCTCGTCGCTGAAGAGTTCGGCATAGACGGCGTTCCAGCCGCCTTCGCGATGGACATAGAGCTTGGCACCGCTCGTCGGCAGCATCCACAGGCGCGAGAGGTCGGCATGACCGGGCAGCCGGCTGGCCACCTGCTTGTCGAACTGCGGCCAGTCACCGCCCGAAATCACCGCAACCTGAGCGACTTCGAGAAGATCGGCCATGGCCTGCGCCATCTCGTCGGTAAGCGGCTGCTTGCTGAGAGCCAGAGTCCCGTCGAGATCGAATGCCACGATTTGCTTCATTATCAACCTTTCATGGTCCGGCCTTCGCACGGGCGGGAACAAGCGCCATGCCGGATCAGGATTTCATCTGCATGGCGCAGCACGAACGCGTCCGCAAGCGCACCATGGGAGTACTCGACTATTGGTTGACCGCGCCCGAAAGCTTGCCGACTTTCTGCACGCCTGCGGCCGTCGTGATCACGATGTCGTCGCCATCGACGACGACGATCACGTCCTCGAGCCCGATAACCGAGACTCGTGGGCCATCGCTGTCGACCAGGACATTGCGGCAATCGACCAGTTCGGCGTCGGCGCCGCGCACGGTGTTGCCGTTGCCGTCACGGTTCAACGCATCGTGCAAGGCCTGCCAGTTGCCAATGTCCGACCACTCCATGTCGGCCGGGACCATGGCCGCCCGCTCGGTGTTTTCCATCACCGCATAGTCGACAGAATCGCTTTCCGTCGCAGCGAACGTTTCGGCGTCGGGATGAAAGCGTGCCCCCTCTTCCCGGCCCTGGGCGACAGATTCGCGCACTGCCTGTGCGATCTGTGGCCGATGCGCCGCCAGTTCGGCGAGGAAGTCACCCACCCGGAAGGCAAAAATGCCTCCATTCCAGGCGTAACCACCATCGGCCAGGAAGGCCTTGGCCCTTTCCAGATCCGGCTTTTCGACGAACTGCGCTGTCCTGAAGCCCCTCTCGTCGATCGGTTCGCCGCGCTTCAGGTAGCCGAAGCCGGTTTCCGGCGCGGTCGCCTCGATCCCGAAGGAGACCAGCCAGCCCTCTTCCGCCAGCGCCGCGGCCTTGAGCGCTGCTTCGGCAAAGACCTGCGGCCTGCCGATATGATGGTCGCTGGGGCACACCAGCATGATCGCGTCTTCCGGCAACCGATTGGCGGCCAGCGCGATGGCGGCAGCCGTATTACGCGCCGCCGGCTCGACGATGACCTTGGCATCGGCGCGACCGCCCAGCTGCGCCTCGACATGATCGAGGTGTTTGGCTCCAGTCACGACAATCGGCCCGGCAAACCCCGCAACAGCAGGACATCGCGCGAGGGTGGCTTCGAACAGGGTCTGTTCGCCTACCAGGGGCAGGAACGGCTTGGGCTTGGCGGCACGGCTGCGCGGCCACAGCCTCGTACCGCTGCCTCCGCACAAAATGACTGGAACGATTGTAGGCATGGGCCTCTGAAATGACGGAAAAGCGTGTGTCGCGAGTATTGCCGGTCGCAGTCAGGCGCAACCGGTTCATTGGAGTTACACTTGCGCCTTGCGCAAGGAAAGATCCGGTAAACTACTCAGCGGCACACTCAAGCGTCATTTAATCAGTCGACAATGGAGCCAACCGTCCCCGCAACGGCTCACCCAACCCCGCAAGGTCGCGCCCGCTGGGATGCTGAAACAGACGCAGGCCGAATTGCGGCAGGATTGCAAGAAGATGGTCGAAGATATCGCCCTGGATGCTCTCGTATTCGCCCCAGTCGACGGTATCGGTGAAGCAGTAGATCTCCAGCGGCAGGCCCTTTTCGGTCGGCGCAAGCTGGCGAACCATCAGCGTGCCGCGACGGGCGATGCGCGGGTGCGCTTCGAGGTAGGCAAGCATGTAGGCGCGAAAGGTGCCGACATTGGTCGGACGTCGGCGGTTGACCGGGCGGTCGTCCTCCCCCTCGCGCACGGCATTCTGCGCGTTCCACTCGGCCAGCTCCTTGTCCTTTGCGGCCATGTAGGGCTCAAGCAGCATGAAACAGCGCAAGTCCTCCCACTGCTCGCGGCTCAGGAAGTCGATGGTGGTCTGGTCGATCAGCAGCGAACGCATGATGCGCCTGCCGCCCCATTCGCGCATGAAACGCCAGTTGCGGTAGGAATCGGAGATCAGCTTGTGCGTCGGGATCGTCGTGACGGTCTTGTCGAAGTTCTGCACTTTCACGGTGTGCAGCGCGATATCGATCACGTCGCCGTCGGCATTGAGCTGCGGCATCTCGATCCAGTCGCCCACGCGCAGCATGTCGTTGGAGCGCAGCTGTACCGAAGCCACGAGCGAGAGGATCGTGTCGCGGAAAATCAACATGATCACCGCGGCAAGCGCGCCCAGACCGGACAGCAGGAGTAGCGGCGACTGGCCGATCAGCGCCGCGACAATCAGGATCGCGGCGGCGGCATAGATCAGGATCTTCGCGACCTGCAGATAGCCCTTGATCGGCCGGCTCGCCGCCTCGGGCTTCAGTTCATAGGCATCGTTGGCCAGTTCGAGCAGATCGCACAGCGCGCGCGCGAGGGTAAAGATGATGAAGGCCTGCGAGAGGACCTGCACCAGCACGACGGCCTGCGGCGGCAGGCCCGCGATCACGGCAATCCCCTGATGCAGGATGACCGCCGGCACCACGTTGGCGAGGTGGGTGACGAGCTTGCGCACGTCGTTCGCCTCGTTGCGCAGCGGGGTGCGCGCGATCATCATCGTCACCGGCCGCACGACCAGCTTCTTGGCCAGCCAGTTGGCGAACCAGGCGACCAGCAGGATACCGGCCAGCGAGACAAGCGCATAGGCGGCCGGCTGACCGGCAAAGAACGTAGTGATGGAATCGAGCGTCTGGATCGGTGCCTCCCCGCGTGCCTCTGGCATGGAGTGATAGAAGAACCGGAACGGCAGCGCCCGGTTCGCAGCGCGCGGACAATGGCGACCGCGACCCGGCATTTCAACCGGGGAACCGGCCTTTCACCCGATCGTTGCTGCAAAGCGGCATTTTTGCGGAGCTGGGGGTTGGCCTGTGTGCCAGATGATGCAAAGGTCATTGCGATGACAGACGAAAGCGACAGCCTGAAGCTGGCGCTGCGCGGATCGTCTCCCGACGACCTGTCCCAGCCGCCCCCCTTGCGCCTTTCCTCGAAGGCCGCCCTCTTCCTCGATTTCGACGGAACCCTCGTCGATATCGCCGCCCATCCTGACCATGTCGAGGTCGCCAGGGCCCTGCCCGCCCTGATCGAGACGCTGGGCGAACAACTCGAAGGCCGCCTCGCCTTGGTCAGCGGCCGAGCGCTCGAGGCGCTGGACCGCCTGCTGGGTCCGGTCGACGTTGCGATGGCCGGCTCCCACGGCGGCGAGTTTCGTCCTTGCCGCAATGCCGAAATCCACCCGCTCGCCGATCCGCTGCCCGAAACGATCGCCCGCCCGCTCGGCGCTTTCGCCCGGGACAACGGCGAACTGCTGGTCGAGCACAAGCCTTTCTCGATGGCGGTGCACTATCGCGGGAAGCCGGAAATGCGCGCGCCGCTCCTTGCCCTGGCGCACGATCTGGCAGAGGCCCATGGCGCCGGCGTCAAGGACGGCAAGATGGTCGTCGAAGTGGTCATGCCCGGATCGGACAAGGGCAGCGCCGTCGCGCGCTTCATGGACATGCCGCGCTTTGCCGGTTCGACCCCCTATTTCATCGGCGACGACGTGACCGACGAAGATGCCTTCAAGGCCGTCACCGCAATGGGCGGCGAAGGCATCCTGGTCGGCCCGATGCGTCAAACGGCGGCCTGTTGGCGGCTCGAAAGCGTCGAGGAGGTCCACGCGTGGCTCACCCGCGCTATCGCCGACGCCAACGCCGACATCCCGGCCGGTGCAGCCGGAAAGTCACCCGATACCGAAAATGCAGGCCAAGCAGGAGAACGCCCCGAATGAGCTCGCTGGAACTGTGGCCGATCGGCAATTGCCAGGTCAGCGGTCTGATCGACGAATCCGGCGCCATCGTCTGGGGCTGCGTCCCGCGCGTCGACGGCGACCCGACCTTCTGCGCGCTGCTGCGCGGTGACGATGGGCAGGACGCGGGCACCTGGCGCTTCGAGCTGGAGGAGCAGGTCTCCATCAGCCAGCACTACATGCGCAATACGCCGATCCTGGTAACGCGGCTGGAGGACGTTCACGGCGGCGTCGTCGAAGTGATCGACTTCTGCCCGCGATTCCAGCGCTCTGGGCGCACCTACCGCCCGGTGGCCTATGCCCGCATCGTGCGCCCGGTCCACGGCTCGCCGCGCATCAAGGTCGTGCTCACGCCGATGAGCGGCTACGGCGCCCAGCTGGCCCACATCACCCATGGCTCCAACCACATCCGCTACCTGGTCGAACGCAACACCCTGCGCCTGACCACGGATGCGCCCATCGGCTATGTCCTCGACGAGCGCTACTTCCGCCTCGAGCGACCGATGCACTTCTTCCTCGGCCCGGACGAACCCTTTGCCGGAAATGTCCAGCATGAGCTGGAAACCATGTGCCAGCTGACCGAGGCCTACTGGGCCAACTGGGTGCGCGGCCTTGCCACCCCGATGGACTGGCAGGATGCGGTGATCCGCGCCGCGATCACCCTCAAGCTGTGCCAGCACGAGGAAACCGGCGCGATCGTCGCCGCCCTCACCACGTCGATTCCCGAAGCGCCGAACACCCAGCGCAACTGGGACTACCGCTACTGCTGGATCCGCGACGCCTATTACACGGTGCAGGCGCTCAACCACCTGGGCGCGCTCGACGTGCTGGAGAAGTATCTCGCCTACTTGCGCAACATCGTCGACGATGCCGAGGGCGGCGCGATCCAGCCGCTCTACGCGGTCAGCGGCGCCAAGGAGATCATCGAGTGGGAGGCCAAGGACCTGTGCGGCTATCGCGGCATGGGCCCGGTGCGCGTGGGCAATGCCGCCTATTACCAGGTCCAGAACGACTGCTACGGCCAGATCGTCCTGCCATCGATCCAGGCTTTCTCCGACCGCCGGCTGCTGCGCATGGCGAACATGGACGATTTCGAAAGCCTGGAAGAAGTGGGCGAGATGGCGTGGAAGACCCACGACCAGCCCGACGCGGGCCTGTGGGAGCTGCGCACCCGCACCGCGGTCCATACTTATTCGAGCGTGATGAGCTGGGCCGCCTGCGACCGTCTTGCCAATGCCGCCCAGCATCTTGGCCTGGAAGACCGCCACAAGCTCTGGCGCGAACGGGCCGACACGATCCGCAGGAACATCGACGAAGGCGCCTGGTACAGGCTGGAAGGCCCCGACCTCGACGATGGCGGCGCGGGCGGATACTATGTCGCCAGTTTCGGCGGGGACCAGCTTGACGCCAGCCTGCTGCAAATGGTCGAGCTGCGTTTCGTCCATGCAGCCGATCCCAGGTTCCAGTCGACGCTGCAGGCGGTCCAGAAGTCCCTGCGCCGGGGCGAGCACATGCTGCGCTATGCCAACGAGGACGATTTCGGCCTGCCCGAGACGGCGTTCAACATCTGCACCTTCTGGCTGATCGAGGCCCTGCACCGCAGCGGCCAGGACGAAGAAGCCCGGCGTCTGTTCGAGGCCATGCTCGGCCATCGCACCAAGTCGGGCCTTCTCTCGGAGGACATGGATTTCGAGACGAGCGAGCTGTGGGGGAACTTCCCCCAGACCTATTCGCTTGTCGGTATCATAAACTGCGCCGGGCAACTGTCGCGGTCTTGGCGGGACTGGCGCTGACGCGCCGGGACCGATCGGCGCCAGAGGGCGTCACAGGGGACGGAAGTATGAGCAGGCTGATTGTCGTATCGAACCGGGTTTCGGTGCCCAAGGCGGCAGGTGCTGCGGGTGCGCAGGGCGGACTGGCGGTGGCGCTCAATTCGGCGCTGCGCGAACATCGCGGCATCTGGTTCGGCTGGTCGGGGCAAGAAACCGAGGAATTCACCGGTCACCTCAACATGCAGCGGATCAACGATGTCACGACCGCGACCATCGACCTGGAACCGCAGGACATCGACGAATACTACAACGGCTATGCCAATCGCACGCTCTGGCCCCTGTTCCACTACCGCATCGACCTGACCGAGTATGACCGCAGCTTCGGCGAGGGCTACGAACGCGTCAACGCCCGCTTCGCCACCAGCGTGATTCCCCTGATCGAACCTGACGACCTCGTGTGGGTACACGATTATCACCTGCTCCCGCTCGGTTCGATGCTGCGGCGCAAGGGCATCAACAACCGCATGGGCATTTTCCTGCACACGCCCTGGCCGCCCACGCGCCTGCTGGTTTCGCTGCCCTTCCACGAGCGGCTGGTCGCCTCGATGCTCGAATACGACGTGATCGGCTTCCAGACCCAGGAGTGGCTGGAAAGCTTCATGCATTACGTCAGCAAGGAAATGGGCCTGCCGATCACCGACGATGGCACGGTCGAGTATCAGGGCCGCAAGATCATGGCCAAGGCGTTCCCGATCGGCGTCGACTACGACGAATTCGTCGAAGGCGCCCGCAGCGCCGAAGCGCAGGAGGCCTACGAGCGACTCAAGGCCAGCATTCGCGGCCGCAAGCTGATGATCGGCGTGGACCGGCTCGACTATTCGAAAGGGCTGGGCGAGAGATTCGAGAGTTTCGGCCGCTTCCTGACCGACAACCCGGACCAGGCCGGCAATGTCGTGCTGTTGCAGATCGCCCCGCCTTCGCGCGGAGACGTCGCCAGCTACCAGCAGATCCGCGAGGACCTGGAACGCAAGACCGGCCATATCAACGGCGCCCACGCCGATGTCGCCTTTGTACCGATCCGCTACGTGAACCGCGGCTATCCGCGCAGCCACCTGGCCGGGTTCTACCGCGCCGCGGACATCGGACTCGTCACGCCCCTGCGCGACGGCATGAACCTGGTCGCCAAGGAATACGTTGCCGCGCAGGACCCGGAAGATCCCGGAGTCCTGATCCTCTCGCAGTTCGCCGGCGCCGCCCAGCAGCTGACCGAGGCCCTGCTGGTCAATCCGCACTCGATCGAGCACGTCAGCGAGGCGATCAAGCGCGCGCTCGACATGCCGCTGAGCGAACGCAAGCAGCGCCATGCCAAGCTGCTCGCCTCGGTTCGCGACGAAGACGTCCTGCGCTGGCGCGAGGACTTCGTGGCCGCCCTGTTCGGGCAGGCAGACGGCAATGGCACGAACGGCGACAAGATCGACGAGGCCGCCTGACCGCCAGTCACCGTGCAGCGGCAGGCCCTGCCTTCAGCCTGCCGCTTGCACCGCGTTGCCCATCACGATTTCGACACACGAGTGAAACCGAATTGACCTCAAGAGCGATTATCCTCTCGCAACATGGATGACGGGAATCGGGCAGGCCCTGGCGCCCGGCCCGAAACCGCCACGAAACGAGAGGGCCCGGCAGGCGGGCAGAGTGCAGGCAATGAAGACGGTTGTTTACGGCGAATGCGTTCACTCGGGCGCGTGCGCAAGCGTGCGGATCTCCAGCCTCGCCGATTCGGGCTGCGACCTCGAAATCGAAGCTCCCGCGGCCCTTGACGACGGGGAGTGTACCTTGTGGATCGGCGCCATCGGCCCCTTCCCCGCCACCGCCATCCGCAAGACCGCCCGCCAGCTGCTCCTCCGGTTCAAGGAGCCGCTGGACCGCAAGATCGTCGCGCACTTCAACTGCGCCATAGCCTGACTGATCGGCCCCGGGTGGCTACCCGCCCGGGACGTCAGCCCTCGCTTCATCGATCTGCAGTCAGACGTCCAGATACCCCCGGTACCATTCCACGAAGCGCGGCACGCCGATCTCGATCGGCGTTGTCGGCGCGTACCCGGTGTCGCGGGTCAGCGCGTCGATGTTGGCGTAAGTGGCCGGGACGTCACCCGGCTGCATCGGCAGAAGGTTGAGTTCGGCCTTCACGCCGCAGGCATCTTCCAGCACTTCGATGAGACGCATCAGGCGTTCGCTGCGGTTGTTGCCGATGTTGTAGAGGGCGTGCGGCTTGACGCTGCCGCCAGCCTTTTCCCGGCCGTCGTCCACTGGCGGACGGTCGAGGCAGGCCAGGACGCCGCCGACGATATCGTCGATATACGTGAAGTCGCGCTGCATCTCGCCGTGGTTGTAGACGTCGATCGGGCGGCCGGAGAGCATGCGCTCGGTGAACTTCCACATGGCCATGTCGGGACGCCCCCAGGGACCATAGACCGTGAAGAAGCGCAGGCCGGTCAACGGAATGCGGAACAGGTGAGCGTAAGTCTCGCTCATCAGTTCGTCCGCCTTCTTGGTCGCGGCGTAGAGCGATACCGGGTGATCCGCGCGGTCCTCCACCGCGAAGGGCAGCTTTTCATTGCCGCCATAGACCGAACTGGAGCTGGCATAGACCATGTGCCCGACCTGCCGGGCGCGGGCGATCTCAAGCATATTGACGTGGCCCGCCAGGTTCGAGGCGACATAAGCCTGCGGGTTTTCCAGCGAGTAACGCACGCCCGCCTGCGCGCCCAGATGCACGATCAGGCCGAAATCATGTGGCGCGAGCGCGGCCTGCGTGGCCTCCATGTCGGCAAAGTCGAGAGTGTGGAACGTGAAGTGATTGCCGAACCGCGCGACAAGACGATCCCGGCGGGCCTCTTTCAGGGAGACCTGATAGTAGTCGTTCATCGAATCGATGCCGATCACCGGCTGCCCGCGCGCCATCAATGCTTCTGCCACCGCGGCACCGATGAAGCCGGCCGCGCCGGTGACAAGGACCGTCGGGTATTGCGAAACCATGCATGCTCCCATCTTGAAATGCGCAGCCGCGCCGGGCCGGAACCTGATCGGGGTGAATGACCGGGACGGAATGCCCCGTAGCGGACGCATCTCCCACTAGGCGTTTGACGCGTTGCAACATGGACCATATGCCATGGCCCGCAAGCCATAAAGTTCAATCTCGATCGTCTCGACCGACACCAATCTCCGGACAGCCCGAACATGACCCAGAAACTCCCCGTCCTCGTCACCGGCGGCGCTGGCTATATCGGCAGCCACGCCGTGCTCGCCCTCGTCGATGCCGGCTGGCCGGTCGCCGTGATCGACAATCTGACGACGGGCTTCCGCTTCGCCATTCCCGAAGGCGTGGCCTTATACGAAGGGGATATCGAGGACGGCGAACTGCTTGCCCGGATCTTCGCCGAACAGGGCACCAAGGCGATCATGCATTTCGCCGGGTCGGTCATCGTACCGGAATCGGTAGAGAACCCGCTCAAGTACTATCACAACAACACGGCCAAGAGCCGCGCGCTGATGGACGCGGCGGTCAAGGCCGGTGTGCCGCATTTCATCTTCAGCTCGACCGCCGCAACCTATGGCATCCCCGAAGTTTCGCCGGTGACAGAGGACAGCCCCAAGACGCCGATCAATCCCTACGGCATGTCCAAGCTGATGACCGAGATCATGCTGGGCGACGTCGCCAAAGCGCATCCGTTCAATTACTGCGCGCTGCGTTACTTCAACGTGGCGGGCGCCGATCCGCAGGCGCGTACCGGCCAGTCGACCGCCGGGGCCACGCACCTCATCAAGGTTGCCGTCGAAGCCGCGCTCGGCAAGCGCAGCCACGTCGCGGTCTTTGGAACCGACTTCGACACGCCGGACGGCACGGGCGTGCGCGACTACATTCACGTATCGGACCTTGCCAATGCCCACGTCCTTGCGCTCGAGGCGCTGATTGCGCAGCCCGAACGCTCGCTGACGATGAATTGCGGCTACGGTCAGGGCTTCTCCGTGCTCGACGTGCTCGATGCCGTCGACCGCGTGACCAACCGGACTATCGAGAGGCGCATGGAAGGCCGCCGCGCAGGCGATCCGGACTCGCTGATTTCGGACAACCGGCGGATCAAGGCCACCCTGCCCTGGCAGCCCCGCTATGCCGACCTGCCCACGATCGTCGAACATGCCCTGGCATGGGAGCGCCGACTGACCGAGATCCGCAGCGAGTAACCGCTCATGATAGCATGCACGCGTCGCCCCGGGACACTGACCGGCGCGCGCTGCTGCAGGCTCGGCATACTCGGAATGTTCGCAAAGCCCGTACCGGGACCCTCGGCCAGCACGGCCGACTGAGGCACGCCGGCGTTCTGCGTCTGGACGAGACACAATCGAGCGTGCCGCGCGCCCAAGTCCCATAAGCGAGAGCTGCATCGCCGCTGACAAAGTCGCGACCACCCCCCAGCCCCCCCGACTGCCCAAATGATGGATGGCTATGGGCCACTGCTGGCCCTTGTCGACGATTCGCACCTGCCCTGATTTGAAGCAGTCTTGGGGTCGCAATATTTCCGTTGTACTTACCGCCCCGGTAATACTATTACGCGCGTCAGCAGCGCCCGGATAGATTCGTTCCAATCCGAGCCCTCCGGGACATGTCCCGCGAGACCAGTCATTCACGAGGTGACCGTTCCCGTCGCCCAACCTGCCGCAAGGCGGGAGCAGCAACGGGAACGCGGAACGGGAACGGGAGGGAAGTGTCCCTCTCTCCCGGTCCCGTTCCGCATTTCAGCCAAGCGACCGGTCGCTGCCTGGACACACTCCCCGCTGGCCCGGCCCGCAGAGGCTTTCATCGCAAAACGCGCTATCCCGAAACGATATCGCAAACCCTCTTGCACGAACCCATTCGCCCCGGTAAAGGCCGCCCCCTGTCCCGGGTCCGAACCATGTCGAACCCTCGGGCATGCCGCAGTAGCTCAGCTGGTAGAGCACGACATTCGTAATGTTGGGGTCGGGGGTTCGAGTCCCTTCTGCGGCACCACCCACTCCCAAAATCGCCAGACTTCCAAGGCATTCGCGCGATGGGGCCTTTGTAGCCCGCATTTCCGCGGGCTTTGGTGGGCTCAGCATTCTAAATGAGGTCGTGAGACTGGCGGATCGGGTCGTTCCTGCGGGATTTCCGGCCTCAGTCTCAGGAGGCCGATTTCCAGACCTCACTTGCCTTGAGCGCTAGAAGCCCAAGGCGGCCTTCTGATCCGACCAGTCCAAGGGCAGATCGGCTGTGAGCAGCGACCTGGTAGTCAGTGCCTGCGGCGGCTGCCCAGCCAGAATCGCATCGACGATCTCGGGCGCGATCCATGAGAGGCGAAACAACCGCGTCATCCGCTTTCGGCAACGCCCGCTGGATGCCGCGATCTCGGCAATGGTCATTTCAGGTTCTGATAAAACCTCTTCTCTGATCGCCAGTGCCTCGCGCAGTAGAGATACCAGCGTCTCGTCGCGCTCTGCTCCGGTACCGTCGGAGATGACGAGCTTGATCTCCTTGCCCTTCCGAACACGGGAGGCTGGAGCGGTGATTAGAGGCAACCTCTGCGCGTCGATCTGGAGCCCGAGCAAATCCGCAAAGCCAAGATAGGATAGCGTGATCCTGAGCGCATCATCAGTCACGTCGACCCGCTCGACGAGAGCGGGAACTTTGGTGCGGCGATGATAGGTGCTGCTCTGCAACTGCTCCGCCGTGCGCCCACACCGCGTCATGGCAGCCGACAACTGCCCAGCTTCACTGGTTCCGACCAGCTTGCGGATGGCTTTCTGGTCGGAAAGGAACTCGGCCAGCTTGGCGACCACCCGCTTCTCGATGTCGTGCGCTGGCAAACGCCACGCAGGATTGTCGTTTAAGATCTCTGCGGCATGCGTGACATAGTAGCGATAGCGCTTGGCCTTCCGGACCGTGTGGCTCGGGCTCATCTTCCGCCCGAGGCCATCGACTATCATTCCGGCAAGCAGGCTCGCCTCCTTCGCGTTGCGGCGCAGCTTCCTCTCGACCGTGTTCTCGGCGATACGGAGCTGGGTACGCTCCCAAAGGTCCCCGCCGATGATCGCCTCGTGTTCGCCCGGGTTCGCCTTGCCCTTGTGCACCATCTCGCCGCGGTAAATCCGGTTCTTGAGCAGGTGGAAAAGCGAACCGCGTGTGAAAGGAGCATCGCCTCTGACGGATCCGTCCTTGTAAACCCTCCGCTTGGTCCGGATGCCTTGCTCCCGAAGCTCGTCGAGCAACGGCTGGCCTGCGCCGATCTCGACATAGCGCTCGAAGATATGGCGAACCTTGGCAGCTTCCCCTGCGTTGATGACCAGCTTTCGGTCCTGCACCTCGTAACCAAGGGGTACGGGCCCGCCCATCCACATGCCCTTCTTCTTCGAAGCCGCGATCTTGTCGCGGATGCGCTCGCCGGTGACCTCGCGCTCGAACTGAGCAAAGGACAGCAGCACGTTGAGCATCAGCCGGCCCATGCTGGTTGTGGTGTTGAACGACTGGGTTACCGAGACGAAGCTGGCCCCAGCCTTGTCGAGCACATCGACGATGCGCGAGAAGTCTGACAGACTGCGAGTCAGCCGGTCGATCTTGTAGAGAACGATGACCTGGACCTTCTCGGCGGCGACATCGGCAAGCAATCGCTGGAGCCCGGGACGTTTCATCGTCCCACCCGAGAAGCCGCCATCATCGTAACGGTCCTTGACCAGTTCCCAACCCTCGTGGCGCTGGCTCATGACATAGGCCGCGCAGGCCTCGTACTGGGCATCGAGGCTGTTGAACTCCTGTTCCAGTCCTTCCTCGGTCGACTTGCGGGTATAGATGGCACAGCGCACCTTACCGCCGCTTCCGCCTGCGTCCCGGCTAGCCATTGGCTGCCTGCCCGCGCAGTCCGAAAAAGCGGGGGCCGGACCAGTGTGCTCCGGTCACCTCGCGGGCAATGGCCGATAGTGACGGATAGAGGCGGTCCTCGAAGACGAACCCGTCTTCCCCGACCTCGACCGAGATGGTCCTGCCATTCCAGCTACGGACAAGGCGGGTGCCGGGCTTGATGGTGGGGCGCCCCGCACTGATCTCGTTCAGCTCGGCGAGAGATGCACGCGAGAGACCGCCGCAAGCCTTCTCCTGCAACCGATAGGCGACCCCCAGACGGATCAGGTCAGCCGACAGGGTGGGAGCGGGCTGCTTGTAGACTCGCTCCCATTCCGACTGCAGTTCCTGCCGCTGCATCTCCGTCAGGGCAGCCAGCTGATCTTTCAGCTTCGCCACGATCACGCGCCTGTCGCGATCGCATAACGGCTCACGCCATCGACTTTCGTGCGCTCAATGGCGTGCCCCTTCTTCCTGAGACCGGCCATGGCTGCCCGCGTGGTGTGCGGCAGCCAACCGGTCGCATTGGTGAGTTCCTCGAGCGATGCGCCCTGCTTGCGCTTCAGCAATGCCACGACCTTGTCGGTCTTAGTCATCTTCCTCGTTGTCGCTGTCTTGGTCATGGGTGGCTCTCCTGGTTCAGAGCGACCCGATTGTCGCTCCCACCACCCAAGGCCCCGTCACGCATCGGACGTCGGGGCTGCGGCCAAGTTCAAAAGCCGTGGTTCAGTGCAAGCACCAATGCTCGCTTTGCTCGGGAAGTCGAATGAATTTGTGGCGCATTTTTTGGTTCTTCGAGGCAGGGAAGATTAGGTTGCGCGTGATCCACCCCACATGAGGGTTGTCAGTCCCGAGCGAAAAGTCATATTTTGAAATATGTTTTAATAGCTTAGTGGTGCGATGAGTTTGATAGATCTCGGCGACCAGCTCGGCCAATCCAGATTGGGATAAGAGGAATAATATGCCTCCCTTAAATACTGCCGAGTGTGAGATCGACGCTTATTGTTCGGGCGAACGCTGGCAAGTTGATGATGACGAACAGCTTGCAGGTTTGATCGCGATTATCGCTATGGGGCAAGCTGCGCAGGCCAGTCATATTCTCTCCCAGATTCTGCCCACGATTCCAGCCTTCACCATCCCCGAGTTGAGGGCCGAGGCAAAGGTCAAGCTGACGGTTCAAGAGGAGAAGCAAACACCGCGAATAGGTTATCCGCGTTGGCAGCGGGACGGCTTCATCTTCGAGGCAATCTCGTGGATTGCAGCGCGTCAGGTGTATGGGAAAACCGCCTACATGAAAGACCCTCATGTGAGCGCCACTTCACAAGGGCTCGATGGATTGATGCTGGAACTGTCGGGCGACAAGTCGCAGATCGACAGGACCACGGTCTTTGAGGACAAGTGCACTGACGATCCCGTTTCGACCTTCAAATACAAGGTGATTCCAGCCTTTCGGGATCGTCACGATAACAAGAGAAGCGCAGAGATCATCGCCGCCGCAACTGCATTGCTCGGCAGAGCAGGCATTGACGACGGAGCAGCGGCCCAGCTTGCTGCGGCTGTCACTGATCGAACGAAGCGGCGTTATCGGGCTGCCTTCGCTATCACGACTGCACTCGATAGCGAAAATGGCCGCAAGGAAATTTTCTCAGGTTACAATGAGATCGGCGATATCGACCAAGCTCAGCGACTCGGTGCGTGCTTAGTCGTTCCCCCAGAATTGCGGGATTGGTTCGACCAGCTTGCAGGGCTGGCAATCGCATATATCGAAACTCAAGGTGAAGGAGAGGCCGGTGTTTGATGCTGCTACTGCCAGTCTGCTGCGATCTGCACCCGAGCTACCAGGTCTCGATCCTGACGAGCTCCCTGCAATCCTGACCACGCACTATGCGGAACTGGCATCGATCCGCCTTAGGGGGGCTGTAGCAGGGGAAGATCAAGAAGAAGGCGCATGGAGCCTCGAACGGATTGCCGACACCTATGAGCTGGTTGTTTCGCTGCAACGCGAAGGGCCGTCCCGCGCAGCGGCGGCTTTCGTTGCAGGAACAGCGCAGCAAATCCTCGCCAGAAGGCAGGTGGCTGCAAGCGCCGATGAAGAGTTGCCGCCCAACATCAATCGTGATCGTCTCGACCCCACTTTGGCAGCGGCAGTCCTGTTCTTAGCCTCCGAGCAATACGCAGATGCCAATGAAGCCGCTGCCAATATCAAGACGGGGCGGGCCGGACAGAGCTACGAGGCTACGATCCTCTCAGAGCACATCGTAGACCTTGCAAAGGGGCGGCTCACTCAAATTCTGGAACGGGCGACGAGATGGCGTCGGCCAATCGCCTACTTCGACTTGGACGACCGCGCGCTCGCCGCTTTGCTAGAAGCTCTTTCCACTGGTATTGAAATGCTCGCCGCGCAAATGCTTCGCGTGCCCGTTCCCGAGCAGACAGGCGGGAGATTCGATGGGCCGCTCCACGCATTCCAGCGCGTCCTCACTCTCGCATCGTCTGATGATGGCCTAGCGGCAAGTGCAGTCGAAGGCCTGATCGTTACATTTCCTGGGCCGTACCATCTCGCTTCTCTCTTGCTCACCGTTGCAGGATCGATCGCCCACGCAAGCCTGCTGAATGTCTCGGCTCCGTCTGGGGCGAACGCTGAAGTCTGGGAGCAATGGCTCAGGTTCCGTGCAGAAAAGTTTCCCTATGTTTGGTCCAATCACCGAGAAGCTATCGAGAGGGGCTTTCACCAAACAGGTGTCTCTTCGGTCGTTATCCTTCCGACTGGCGCTGGCAAAACGACGGTCTCGTCTTTGAAGATTGCAGGCGTGCTAGCACGCGGCAAGAAGGTCGCTTTTCTTGCGCCAACGCACGCCCTCGTCGATCAGTTGACAGAGGACCTACAGGAGATGTTTCCGAGCGAGCTCTTCGGCTCGGTCGTATCAAGTGATTTTGACCTGCTGATGCAGGAAGACGCGGTATTTCAGGACATTGAAGTCATGACGCCCGAACGGTGTCTGGCTATGCTTTCATTTGCTCCTGATGCCTTCAAGGACGTGGGATTACTCGTTTTTGACGAGTGCCATTTGTTGAGCCCCGAGACGGGAAAAATTCGTCGCGCTCTCGATGCAATGCTTTGCGTACTTGGCTTTAGCCATGTTGCGCCGGATGCCGATCTTCTCTTCCTGTCCGCGATGCTCAAGAACGGCGACGAATTAGCGCTGTGGCTTCAAGAGCTCACTGGCAGGCAGGCAGTCTCCGTAGATTTGCTCTGGAAGCCAAGCCGTCAGGCGAGAGGCGTTATCATCTATGATGGCAAGGAGCTTGGTGATGCCTGCGATCGTGCGCTTAAGGTTCAGGAGGCCGAGAACAAAAAAAAGAAGAAGCAAGCTAAGGACTTGCGGGCTCCTGCGGCAAGAGAGCTCAACGCAACTCCTTACGCTATATGGGGGCTTCAGCATAACTGGCTGTCCGAAGAGGAATCGACTGTTCACTGTATCACGACCCAGCTTCTCGAAAGTCAGGTCAAGCTTGGCGGACATTTGAAATACGGGCCACTTCAGCTCACCCCGAATGCCAATCAGGTTGCAGTCGAGTTAGCTGGCGCAGCCGCCGCGCGCGGTCTCAAAACAATCGTGTTCGTCAACACAAAGCGCGACGCCATTTCGGTTGCGAATGACATTTCAGGCATCTTGCCGCTTCAGCTCGATATCAGTCCGGTGGAGCAGGAACGTTGGGATGCCCTCAAGGCCGAACTTGGCGACCTGAGTCATTCCTTGCTCTCGGGGCCAGCTTCAGCGGTCCCTCACAATTCGGCCATGCTAAGACTTGAACGAGACATCGCCGAGCGCATGTTCAAACGGCACAACGGTGCCCGGGTTATCGTTGCCACTCCGACCTTGGCTCAGGGTCTTAACTTGCCAGCGCAACTTGCAATTCTGGCGGGAGACAAGCGTGCCGACACCGACAAAGGCGGTAGAGAAAGCCTCGAAGCACACGAGATTCTGAACGCCGCCGCTCGGGCAGGGCGAGCAGGTCATCTTGCTAACGGTTTGGTACTCCTCATTCCAGAGCCGATTATCTCTTTTGTCGGAGATAAGCCGCTCGACATGAAAGTCGTAGAGAAACTTCAGGCCGTTCTGCCCGAGGACGATCATTGTGTGACTGTTTCCGATCCGCTCGAAATTGTCCTCGATCGCGTGACGCAAGGTCAGATGACTGATCCCGATGTCAATTACACGATCAATCGGATGGCCGTCCTGCGCAGCGCGGATGAGGCGAGCGAAGCAGCGCACCTCTTCGATTTGCGCAAGTCGCTCGGTGCCTTCGCAGCGAAGCAAAAGGCAGAAACACAAGAATTTGACGCCAAGGTCGAGGCTCTGAGGCAAGCTATCACAAGTGAAGAGATTGATGGTGTCGATCAAAGCATAGCGGTACTTTCATCGCAAAGCGGCTTGTCCGCAAAACTGCTAATCGACCTTAAGGCAAGAATCACTGCCGAAGTCGGATCGCTGCCCACCACCGTCATCGATTGGCTGAAGTGGATGATAATGTGGTTTCAGCAAGACCGGGACGCCCGAGACGCACTTCTGGCCGACATCACGCGCAGCATCCTAACTGCCTGCGGGAAGAACAAGACCGCCGAGCTTACAAACGATGATCTTGACCTTCTTCTCGAAGCTTTGATCGCCTGGGTAAATGGAAAGGCCCTGCGCGATATCGAGCTGATCCTCGGTGGAGCACCGGATGACGAATCCTTCACCAAAAAGACTTGTCCGCGGGCGCGGGAGCTTTCGGGCACGATAGTCCAGCGAGGCATTTCCTTTGCCATCGGTCTGATTGGCCACATGATCGAAGACGTCGATCCCTTCGAACAACAAGAAACCCTTGATCGCCAGCTAGTCGAGTGTCTCGGCACGCTCGTTCGCAAGGGATTCAACAATGTTGAATTACTATTCTTCGCCTCCGAAAAGAAAGCGATCCTCGGGCGCGTCCAAGCCCATGAAGCATGGAAGCATCGGTTCGATGGAATGTTTGATGAAATGACCGGAAATATTTGATTTTGATAAAGTACTGATTGGGAACAATTCTATGATTGCTTGCTTAGGCTGGGGTTCGCTTATCTGGAGTCCGCGTACTTTGCCTTTGGCAGGAAACTGGCTTGGCGATGGGCCGGAGCTTCCAATTGAATTTTCGCGCGTTTCCGCTGATGGCCGATTGACTTTGGCAATAACCGAGGGCGCGAAGCCTCTTACCGTTCTTTGGGCCGAGCTGAATGTCTCGTCCATCGATAGCGGGGTGGAAGCGTTGGCCGAGCGAGAAGGCATCTCGGATAGGAACTTCAAGTTCTCGATCGGTCTGTGGAGCAATTCGCGTTGCTCTCGCCACAAAGAAGCAAACCAGGTTGGCGATTGGGCTTCCCAACGGGGTATCGAGGCAGTCATCTGGACTGCTCTGAAGCCAGGTCTCGATAAAGATAGCAGGGGAGTGGTACCTTCCCTCAGCGATGCTTTGGGCTATTTGCATGGCACCTCGTCAGCAGTGAGGGCCTGTGCTGAAGAATACATACGAAGAGCTCCCGCTCAGATCGCTACTGAATATCGGGCGGCAATCGAAAAGGAGTTTGGCTGGGCGCCTCTTTAGGACTTGTCCTCGGGGCCTCACCTTATCTCAGAGCGTGGATGGCACCTCACCCCACTTAACATAAAATCAGTTCTCCCCGCTCGGTCATCTGCTTTCCGGGAATCTGGCCAAGACAAGAGCAATTGCCTCAGACATAAGCTGAAATGCGGAGATCTGTGCTGCACTGGACCATGACAGCGCCGCCACTGTAGGCTCGAGTATAACCGGCCATCCAGCATCAGCCGCGTGTGTGATGGTCCGCAGTTCGTTGCCCTTCCAATCTCCTGCCTTTGAGTCTGAGATGTGGAATGACCGCGCTGCCCAATTTGGGTGCGAAACCTCTGACAAAAGCTCGTATGTCCGATAAAGGAAGTCCGCTTGTGAGTTCTTTGAAATCCGTTTCAGGATGGTCAGGACGTTGGTTGAAGAATAGATGTCGTCAGACTCTGGAAGTCTCGATGCAAAAACCACCTTCAAGCAGTATTCCTCCAGTGCTGTCGATGTGACGAACGTATTGTCAAAATCTGAATTTAGGTCTGGGAACGGCGTGCTCTTGCTAATTGTGGCATGTACCGTTCGAGCAGCATCGACAAAGGCTGCACTGTTTTCCAACATTGCCCTGGCAATAACGCACGCGCATGCAAGATCTCTTCTGCCTAACGCCCAGAGGCAGCTTTTTGAGAACTGCATGAGCCGAAAAGTACTCATGATCGTGTCAACGGCGGAGCAAAAGT